>NZ_BAHD01000047.1 GCF_000298215.1 Kineosphaera limosa NBRC 100340
TCCGGTCGGCAGGGACCGCAGCCGTCGGCAAATGGGGAGGGGTGGCGGCGGGGCACACGAACGGCGGGCCACCCTTGCTCGGGTGGCCCGCCGTGTGCGCGCGGGAGGCTGGCTGCCTCAGGCGGCCGTCTCGCCCTCGATGTCGACGCCGGCGCGACGCTCGCCGGTGATCAGGGCGTAGGTGGCACCGGCGATCGCGGCACCGATGATCGGCGCGAGCCAGAACAGCCACAGCTGCGCGGGCGCGTCGCCGCCGTTGAAGAACGCGACGGCGGTGGAGCGGGCCGGGTTCACGGAGGTGTTGGTGATCGGGATCGAGATGAGGTGGATCAGCGTGAGACCCAGGCCGATGGCGATCGGCGCGAAGCCCACGGGCGCGCGGCCGTCGGTGGCGCCCAGGATGATGTAGAGGAAGACCGCGGTCAGCAGCGCCTCGGCGAGGAACGCCGCGCCCAGACCGTAGCCGCCGGGCGACGCCTCACCAAAGCCGTTGGCGGCGAAGTTGCCTGCGGCGGTGAAGCCCTCGCGACCGGTGGCGATGACGAACAGCGCCACACCGGCGATCAGGCCCGCGACGACCTGGGTGATGACTTAGGCCGGCACGTCCTTCCACGGGAACCGCTTGGCCACCGCGCAGCCGATGGTCACGGCCGGGTTGAAGTGCCCACCGGAGACGTGGCCCACCGCGTAGGCCATGGTCAGCACCGTCAGCCCGAACGCGAGGGCGACACCGAGGAACCCGATGCCCATGTTGACCGGGTCGCTGGCGTGCATGAAGTGGGCCGCGAAGATGGCGCTACCGCAGCCACCGAAGACGAGCCAGAACGTGCCGAGCGCCTCGGCGCCCAGGCGATGGGTTAGAGCGGGAGTCTGCATGGGGAAAATCCTTGCTTCTCAATAGAACTCGTGTACGCGCCGACTCCATTGTGGGGCGTGAGGACGCCCGGGCAGCCGACCTCGCGACCCCGGGCACGGTCGAGAAGGCTACTCCCTGCCTCGAATTCGCGGACGCGGCGGAGGGGAATCTGGGTCGCCCGGGCCGTAACTGTGGCGGGCGGCCCAGTTACCGCACGCCCAGGTCCGGCCCCGCGTCGAAGCGCACGGCGGGCCGGGCGGAGGGCGTGCGATGCGTTGATCAGCGGCGACGCCCGAAGAGGCGCTTGAGGAAGCCGCCTTCCTTCTGTTCGGGCTCGCCCTGCGGCTGGTGCGTCGGTTCGGCGCTCGGCGCCTGCTCCGGCGTGCTCGGCTGCGGCTCGGCGGGCGCCTCCGACGGCTGCGGGGCGGCTTCGGGCTGGTGCGCCGGAGCGGGAGTCTCGGGCGTGTCGGCCTCCGTCGCCGGACTCTGCGGCGCCAACTCGGACAGCGCGGCGGGTTCCTCCGGTGCTGCCACCGGCTCCTCCGGGGCTACCACCGGCTCGGCCGGTGCGGGCTGTTCGGCGGGCTGGAACTCCGCGGGCGCGGCAGGCTCCTCCTCCAGGGCCGGCTGCTCCACCGCCGCCTCCGGCGGCGCGGTCGCAGGGGCGGCGGGCACAGGGGTGAGTACCGGCTCCGGCAGGGGGGCCGCGTCGGCCTCGGGAGTCGCTTCGGGCAGGGGGGCCGCGTCAGGCTCGGGGGCCGACTCACTCTCGGTGGCGGGCTCCGGCTCGGGAATCGGAGCGGGCTCGGGCATCGGGACGGCTTCGACCGCGGGCTCGGCCACCGGCATGGGGACGGGCTCGGCCGCGGGCTCGGCCACCGGCATGGGGACGGCTTCGGCCGCCAGCTCGGCCACCGGCATCGGGACGGCCTCGGCCGCGCGCTCCGCCTCCGGAGCAGGCGACGACGCAACGGGAGGAGCCGCAACCGGAGCGTCGGCGAACGGGTCGGCCTCATCGAGCCCAACGAACGCCTTGGCGTCCTCACTGAACACATACACGCCGGGCCGCTGCGACAGCGCCCCGAACAACGCCGCCGCCTCCGAGGCGTGCGAACCATCGGCATCGGCATCGCCAGAAGCGTCGATCATCGTGCTGCAGCGCGAGATTCGGCGCCGCTTCAACGTGGGGGCGTAGCCGGCGTAGTGCTCGCCCATGCCGTCGGATTCGTCGTCGTACCAGAAGGTGAAGGCGTAGTCGCCGAGCCGCACGATGGCCTGCAGCGAGCCCTGCTCGACCGTGGGGGCGGGCTCGCGCCCGGCGAACACCGAGGCCACGACCTCCTCGAGCGCCGCGCGGGGCAGGGTGTCGGCGTCCGTGGCGAAGACGAGGTGCGGGTAGGCGTTGCTGGGCATGTGCCCATCTTTGCCCATCGTGGGTAGGGTCGAGTCAACCGCCGGCGCTCCACCGCCGGGCGCCCCTGCGTGACGCACCCAGCCGTGGCCGCCGCGATCCGCCACCAAGTATCTCGATATCAAGGTATCTTGGGGCGCGAACCCGTCCTGCCGTAGACGAAGGAGCCCCGCAGGTGACCGAAGCGAAAGCACAGCAGATCGTCTGGACCCAGATCGACGAGGCGCCGGCCCTGGCCAGCTGGTCGTTCCTGCCGATCGTGCGGGCCTTCACCGCCCGCACGGGCATCGACGTGGTCAGCAGCGACATCTCGCTGGCCGGCCGCATCCTGGCCCAGTTCCCCGACCGCCTCGATGAGGATCAGCGGATCGAGGACAACCTGGCCAAGCTCGGCGAGCTCACCCAGAGCCCCGACGCCAACATCATCAAGCTGCCGAATATCTCCGCCTCCGTGCCGCAGCTCAAGGCCGCGATCAAGGAGCTGCAGGGGCAGGGTTACGACATCCCGAATTACCCCGACAACCCCAGCACCGACGATGAGAAGAAGGCCCAGGAGGCCTACGCCAAGGTGCTCGGCTCGGCCGTCAACCCGGTGCTGCGCGAGGGCAACTCCGACCGCCGCGCTCCGGCGTCGGTGAAGAATTTCGCCAAGAAGCACCCGCACCGCCTCGGCGCATGGTCGGCCGACAACAAGGCGCGCGTCGCGTCGATGACCGCCGGTGACTTCTACGGCAACGAGAAGTCGGTCGTCGTCTCCAAGGGCGACACCTTGAGCATCGTGCTCACCAACAGCCAAGGCACCGAAACGCTCAAGGACGGCATCAAGGTGCTCGACGGCGAGATCGTCAGCACGACCTTCATGTCGGCCGCCGCGCTGCAGGCGTTCTACAAGAAGCAAATCGAGATCGCCAAGGCCGAAGAGCTACTGCTGTCGCTGCACCTCAAGGCGACGATGATGAAGGTCTCTGACCCGGTGCTCTTCGGCTACGGCGTCACGGCCTTCTTCGAGCCGGTCTTCACCAAGCACAAGGAGACGTTCGAGGAGTTGGCCGTCAACCCCAACGTCGGTCTGGGCTCGGTGCTTGAGCAACTCAAGGAGCTGCCGGAGGACAAGCGCAAGGAGATCGAGGCCGACTTCGAGGCCTGCTACGCCGAGCGCCCGCAGCTGGCGATGGTCGACTCCGACCGCGGCATCACCAACCTGCACGTGCCCAGCGACGTCATCATCGACGCCTCGATGCCGGTCGTCGTGCGCGATTCGGGGCAGATGTGGAATGCCGAAGGTGGCCAGAGTGAGACGCTCGCGATGGTGCCCGACCGCTCCTACGGCCCGATGTACGCCGAGGTCATCGAGGACTGCAAGCGCAATGGCGCGCTCGACCCGGCCACGATGGGTTCGGTGCCGAACGTCGGCCTCATGGCCCAGAAGGCCGAGGAGTACGGCTCGCACCCGACGACCTTCGTGATGCCGGCAGACGGCACGGTCAAGGTGCTCATGTCCGACGGCTCTGTGCTCACCGAGCACAACGTCGAAAAGGGCGACATCTGGCGGATGAGCCGGGTGCGCGACATCCCGATTCAGGACTGGGTCAAGCTCGCCGTCACCCGCGCCCGCGCCACCGGCGCCCCGGCCTGCTTCTATCTGGACGACAAGCGCGCGCACGACCGCAACGTCATCACCAAGGTGCACAAGTACCTGGCCGACCACGACACCGAAGGGCTCGAAATCGTCATCAAGCCCCCGGTCGAGGCCATGCGGTACTGCCTGGAGCGCATTCGCAAGGGCGAAGACACGATCTCCGTGACCGGAAACGTGTTGCGTGATTACCTGACGGACCTGTTTCCGATTCTCGAACTCGGCACGAGCGCCAAGATGCTCTCGGTCGTGCCGCTGCTCAACGGCGGCGGGCTCTTCGAGACCGGAGCGGGAGGCTCGGCCCCCAAGCACGTGCAGCAGTTCGTCAAGGAGGACTACCTGCGCTGGGATTCCCTCGGTGAGTTCTCCGCGCTCGGCGCGAGCCTGGAGCACCTCGGCGAGCATTACGGCAACGAGAAGGCCAAGGTGCTGGCGACGACCCTCGACGAGGCGATCGCCAAGTTCCTCGAGGAGAACAAGTCGCCGTCCCGCAAGCTCGGTTCGATCGACAACCGCGGCAGCCACTTCTACCTCGCGCTGTACTGGGCCCAGGCACTGGCGGCGCAGGACGAGGACGCCGAGCTGAAGGAGCGCTTCACCGCCGTCGCCGAAAAGCTCGGTGAACAGGAGGCGAAGATCACCGAAGAGCTCATCGGCGCCCAGGGCGACCCGGTCGACCTCGGCGGCTACTACAAGCCGGATGCCGAGAAGGCCGCCGCGGCGATGCGCCCCAGCCAGACCTTCAACGAGATCATCGACGCGCTGCAAAGCTGAGCAGCACCCGCAAACGGCCCGGTCGCCAAGCGGTGGCCGGGCCGTCGGCCTCCTCGATAATGGCCTCATGACGCGACCCCGACCGGTGGAATGCTGGCTGACGGACATGGACGGCGTGCTCGTGCACGAGGAGCGGGCCATCCCCGGGGCGGCGGAGTTCATCGCCGCGCTCATCGAGCACGACTGCCGGTTTCAGATCCTGACGAACAACTCGATCTACACCCCGCGCGACCTGCGGGCCCGGCTGCGCGCCAGCGGCATCGACGTGCCGGAGGAGGCGATCTGGACCTCCGCGATGGCCACGGCGGCCTCCCTGGCGCAGCAGCGGCCGGGCGGCACTGCGTATGTCATCGGCGAGGCCGGGATGACGACGGCGCTGCACGACGCCGGCTACGTGCTGACCGAACGCGAGCCCGATTACGTCGTGCTCGGCGAGACCCGCACCTACTCCTTCGAGACGATCACCCGCGCGATCCGGCTCATCGAAGCGGGCGCGCGGTTCGTCGCGACCAACCCCGACCCCAGCGGCCCCTCTCCGGAGGGGACCCTGCCGGGCTGCGGGTCGGTCGCCGCGCTGATCACCCGCGCGACCGGCGCCACCCCCTACTACCTGGGCAAACCCAATCCGCTGATGATGCGCACGGCCCTGAACCGGATCGACGCGCACTCCGAATCGACGGTCATGGTGGGCGACCGTATGGACACCGACGTCGTCTCCGGGCTGGAGGCGGGGCTGCGCACGATCCTGGTGATGACGGGCTCCACTCGGCCCGACATGGTCAACACGTTCCCGTATCAGGCGACGCGGGTGCTGGACTCCATCGCGCAGGTCGTTCCGCTCGTCGGCGAGTTGCGGCAGACGCGTACTCACGAGTAGCTCGACCGTCCGCGGGCCTCACCAGAGGGTGGGCCGGGCGCTGTCACCCACCCTCTGGTGCGAGAATGGCGAGCATGCCCTCCACCTCCACCGGCCGACCCCGTCTGTTCTCCGGCATGCAGCCCACGAGCGATTCGCTGCACCTGGGCAACTACTTGGGTGCGTTGGTGCAGTGGGTGGCGATGCAGGAGCAGTTCGACCCCATCTACTGCGTGGTCGACCTGCACTCGCTGACGTTGGACACCGACCCCAAGGTGCTGCGTCAGCGCACCCGCGTCACCGCCGCGCAATACCTGGCCGGCGGCATCGACCCGGCGCGCTCGGCGGTCTTCGTGCAGAGCCACGTCGCTGGGCACTCGCAGCTGGCCTGGGTGCTCTCGTGCATCACGGGCTTCGGCGAGGCCGCCCGCATGACCCAGTTCAAGGACAAGTCGGCTCGCCACGGTCAGGACGGTGCGAACGTCGGCCTGTTCACCTATCCGATTCTCATGGCCGCCGACATCCTGCTCTACGACGCGGCCAAGGTGCCGGTGGGGGAGGACCAGCGCCAGCACCTGGAGTTGACCCGCAATCTGGCGCAGCGGTTCAACTCCCGCTTCGGGCAGACGTTCGTGGTGCCCGAGCCGTACATCGTCAAGGCGACGGCCAAGATCACCGACCTGCAAGAGCCGACGGCCAAGATGAGCAAGTCGGCCGAGAGCCAGAACGGGGTCATCGACATGCTCGCCGACCCCAAGGTGGTGGCCAAGCGGATCAGGTCGGCGGTCACCGACACCGAGCGCGAGATCCGGTTCGACGAGGAGGCCAAGCCCGGCATCGCGAACCTCCTGCGCATCTACTCTGCGCTGGCCGGGGAGTCGATTCCCGAGCTGGAGGAGCGCTACGCCGGCAAGGGTTACGGCGACTTGAAAAAGGATTTGGCGGAGGTCGTGGTGGGAGTCGTCGAGCCGTTCCGCGCCCGCGCGTTGGCGCTGTTGGACGACCCGGCCGAGCTCGACCGCATCCTCGCCGACGGCGCGGACCGGGCGCGGCAGTTGGCGGAGGTCAAGATGGCCCGCGTCTACGACCGCGTCGGCATCCTGGCGCCGCAGGCTTAGGGTGCGGCACGTGCACGACAAGGAGGCTGCTGAACAGAGCCTGCCCGCGGCGGGCGGTCAGATCGTGGCGGCCGGGCCCGATCAGCAGACGATCGGGGTTGCGATCGCGGTGCCCGAGCCGTTGGCGACGTCGTTGAAAGAGGCGCGGCTGTCGTACGGCGACAGCCAGGCCGCGACGATCCCCACCCACGTGACGATCCTGCCGCCGACAGTCGTCGACGACCCCGACATGCCGCTCGTGCGTGAGCACCTTGCGCGGATCGCCGGGCGCACCGTGCCGTTCACCATCGAGCTGCTGGGCACCGACTCGTTTCGGCCGGTCTCACCGGTGGTTTTCGTGCCGCTCGTGCGGGGCGGGCGGGCGTGCGCGGCGCTGGCCTCACAGGTGCGCAGCGGCCCGCTGGCCCGCGATCTCGCGTTCTCGTACCACCCGCACGTGACGATCGGGCACAACATCTCCGAGCAGGCCCTCGATGAGGCGGAGCGGGAGTGTCGCGGGGTGCACGCCGCGTTCGTCGCCGATGAGGTCGTGCTCTACCTGCGCGACGCCGCGCACCAGTGGGAGATCGACGCGGGGTTTCCGTTCACCGGCCACCTGCTGGGCGAGGTCCCCTAACGCCGGCGACGGTCAGCCGGCCATGCGGGCGCGCCGGGCGCGGATGCGCCGGACGGCGCGGATCCGCAGCGCCACGACGGTGGCCCCCAGCGCGGTCAGCACCACACCGATGATCACGAGCGGCTTGGTCAGCCCGCCGGAGTCGTCGCCGCCGAGGGCCTGCGGGTCGATCGCCACGGCGGCCGCGGCATGTTCGGCATCCGCGGTCGCAGCGGGGGCCTCGGGCTGATTGAGGGTGCCGATCGGCTTGAGCTTGGGCCCGTACTCGAACGCCCAGTCGAGCAGGTCGGCCGTGGCGCGCCACCCGCCGCCGTTACCGGCGAGATAGGTCACGAGGTAGGCCTGATCGCCGCGGCGCACGGCGCCGATGTAGGTCTGTCGGGCCTTGATCGTGTAGCCGTTCTTGACCCCGATGGTGCCCTCGTAGTTCCACAGCAGCTTGTTGTGGTTGCTGATCTGGTACTGGCCGCGCTCGGGGTGCCCCTTCTTGGTGAGCCCGGCCGGAAAGTCGAAGGTCCGCTGCGTCGCGTACCGCTGCACGGCCTCGTTGTTGACGGCGGCGCGCCCGATGAGCGCGAGGTCGTAGGCGGTCGTCACCTGCCCCACCGCGTCGAGGCCGCTGGTGTTGGCGGCGTGCGAGTCGACGGCGCCGATCTGCTGCAGCACCTCGTTCATCCGGCCGGTGGCCACGTCGAGGCCCCCGGCCGCGCGGGCCAGGGCGACGGCGGCGTCGTTGGCCGACGACATCATCAGTGCGTGCAACAGCTGGTCGACGGTGTACGAGGCACCGGGATCCATGCCGACCTTCGTGCCGTCGACGGCGGCGTCCTCTGCCGTGGCCTTGACGACCTGGTTGGGGTCGAGCACCGGCTGCAACGCGAGCGCGGTCAGCGTCTTGATCGTGCTGGCGGGCAGCGACTGCACGTGCGCGTTGTGCGCCAGCAGCACGTCGCCGGTGTCGAGGTTGGCCAGCAGGTAGGCGCCCGCAGCGAAGTCGGGCGGACGCGGCACTCCGGCGGGCCGGTCGTAGATGATGACGCCCGTCTGGTCGAGCTGCGGACCGCCGCGGCGCCCGGGCCCCACGGGCTCGGTGATGCCCGGGGAGGGGGCCGGATTCGGCCCGGCGAGCAGCCCCTCGGTCGCGAGGTCGGCCGTGGGATTGCCTGCCGCAGCTGCCGATACGAAGGTCGGCGGGTCGGGATGCGCGAGGCCGGGTGCCGCGAGGGCGGGTGCCGCGAGGCCGGCACACAGCACGGTCGCGGTGGCCATAGCGCCGCCCGCGCGAAACAGGCGCCGGGCGCTCGCGGAGGCGTGCGCGCGGGCATGCGCGGGTCGTTCGGCAGCACGCACGGCTGTCCCTCCCGTGGAGTCCCAGGGCCCCGTCAAGCGTCGATTCCCCCGCCTGACAAGCGTTGTCGTCCTCTCAGGGTAACTGGGTGGCCAGCCGATTCCGGGAGCACGCGGCCTCGTAGTGGCCGACGAGCACTTCGACCATCCGCCCCCACGAGCGTTCCGCGACCCGCAACCGCGCGCTCTCCCCGAGCAGCGCGCGCCGCTGCCAGGCGTTGGGGTCGACGGTCAGTGTCTGTACCTGCGCGCGCAGGTCGGTGCTGTCGTCGGGGTCGAACAGCAGCCCGTCGACGCCGTGGGTGACGAGGTCGAGGGGCCCGCCGGCGGCGGGGGCGACGATCGGCAGCGCCGTCGCCGCGGCCTCCTGCAGCGTCTGCCCGAAGGTCTCGCGGGTGCCGGTGTGCACGAAGACGTCGAGGGCGGCGTAGGCGCGGGCCAGGTCGTCGCCCTCGCGGCGGCCCAGGAACACGGCGTTCGGCAGTTCGCGCTCGGCCTGCGCGCGCCCGGGCCCGTCGCCGACGACCACGAGCCGGGTGCCCGGCAGGTCGCGCAGCGCCCGCAGCCGGTGCAACTCCTTCTCCGGGGCGAGGCGGCCGACGTAGCCGACGATCGTCTCCCCCTTGGGCGCCAGCCCGCGGCGCAGCGCCCGGCAGCCGGCGTCGTCGCGCCAGCCGGGGTTGTGCAGGCGGGTGTCGACGCCGCGTCCCCACGTGCGCACCGAGCCGATGCCGGCGGCGGCCAGGTCGGCGCACGCGCTGGAGCTCGGCGCCAGGGTCAGGTGCGCGTGCGAGTGCACCCAGCGCAGATAACGCCAGGTGGCGGCCGCGGCGGCGCGGCCCGCGTGGTGGCGGCCGAGCCGGCCGTGGGAGTGCATCAGGGCGTAGCCGGCCATGTCGGTCTGGTAGATCGCGACGGCCGTGATGCCCAGGGCCCGGGCGGCGACCAGGCCGCGGGCACCGAGCACGAACGGTGAGGCGGCGTGCACGACATCCGGGCGGAAGTCGGCCAGTAGCGCCTCGATCTCGCCGGTGGGCAGCCCGACCTGAAACTGGCGGACGGGGATGCTCGCCACCGCGTGCACCGGGGCGTCCCGGTAGCTGGTGGGGGCGGGAGCGGGAGCGATGATCTGCACCTCGTGTCCGCGGGCGGACAGCTCCTCGACGGCCCGGCAGACGCTGGTCGTAACGCCGTTGAGGGAGGGCAGGAACGATTCGGTAACGATCGCGACGCGCACGATGTCACGCTGACCTGCTCCGATGACCGGCCGGCGACGCCCACCTCCATGTCAGGTGACGAACCGGCGAACGGGCAGGGCCCGGGCTCGGCGCGCGGGGCTGTGGGAGGCGAGCGGTCGGTTAGCGTGGACGGGTGACCAGCGAGTCGACGAACAGCGAGGCGGATGTCGTGAATCAGGGGGCAGGAAAAGAGGATTCGGGGGCAAGCGCGGCCGCGCCGACGGATTTCTGGGCGGTCATCCCGGCCGGCGGGGCGGGCACCCGGCTGTGGCCGCTGTCGCGGGCCTCCTCGCCGAAGTTCCTGCACGACCTCACCGGCCGCGGACGCTCGCTGCTGCAGGCCACCGCCGATCGGCTGGAGCCGTTGTGCGGGCCGCGGCTCGTCGTCGTCACCGGCGTCGCCCACCAGGAGGCGGTCGCCGCGCAGCTGCCGCAGTTGAGCGGCCAGGGCCCGGGGATGCTGCTCGCCGAGCCCAGCCCGCGCGACTCGATGGCGGCCATCGGGTGGGCCGCTGCGGTCATCGAGCGGCACGACCCCGACGCGGTGATCGGCTCGTTCGCCGCCGACCACGTCGTCGGTGCCGAGCAGGATTTTCGGGAGGCGGTCAAGGAGGCCGTCGCGGTGGCCCGCACCGGGCAGGTCGTGACGATCGGCATCCGGCCGGCCTTCCCCTCCTCCGGGTTCGGCTATATCCACGAGGGGCAGCGGCTGGACGTACCCGGCGCCCCGCACGCCCGCCGCGTGCAGGCGTTCGTGGAGAAGCCCGACGGTCCGACCGCCCGGGCCTACCTCGAGACTGGCCAATACCGCTGGAACGCAGGCATGTTCGTCGTCAAGGCGAGCGTGCTGCTGGACGTGCTCGGCACTTATCACCCCCTGTTGGCCGACTCGCTCCGGGCGATCGCCGCCGACCCCGACTCGCTGACGCAGCGCTGGCCCGAGTTGACGAAGATCGCCATCGACCACGCGGTCGCCGAGCCGGCGGCCGCCGACGGGCGGGTCGCCGTGATCCGCGGCGACTTTCCCTGGGACGACGTCGGTGACTTTCACTCCCTGCCCGACCTGCTGCCTCCGCAGGCCTATGTCGACGGGCGGGGCCACCGCGTCGGGCAGCCCCGCGAGGACGAGGGTGAGCGCAGCGTCGCCGTATTGGGCGAGGTCGGCCAGGTGCTGGCGCGGGACGCCAGCGGCTTCGTCGCCACCACCGGCGACCGACTCGTGGCGGTCCTGGGCATCGAGGACGTCGTCGTCGTCGACACCCCCGACGCCCTGCTGGTCACCACCCGCGAGCGCGCCCAGCAGGTCAAGTCGCTGGTCGACGCGCTGAAGAGTTCCGGGCGGGTCGACCTCACCTGAGCGCCACGGTGATCCGTGGCGACCCGCGGCGACCCGCGGCGACCCGTAGCGACCCGTGGCGACCCGTGGCGAACGGCGCGCGAGCCGCGGTCGCCCGCGATCGGGCACGCCCGCCGCACACAAGGTTGTGACTCACCGCTATCCGGGGACCAATGTCCGGCACAGCGGGGGTCGTAGGTCGTTAGATTGAGCCTCATGTCAGGAACGACGGCCCGCACCGAGTCAGACCTACCCATCGAGTCCGTCTACACGGCGGCCTCCCTCGACGGCTTCGACCCCGCCGACAAGCTCGGCCAGCCGGGCTCCTATCCGTTCACCCGCGGCGTGTACCCCTCGATGTACACCGGTCGACCGTGGACGATGCGCCAGTACGCCGGCTTCGGCACGGCCAAGGAATCCAACGAGCGCTACCGCCAGCTCGTCGAGGCGGGTACCGGCGGCCTGTCGGTCGCCTTCGACCTGCCCACGCAGATGGGTTACGACTCCGACGCGCCGCTGGCCAGCGGTGAGGTCGGCAAGGTCGGCGTGGCGATCGACTCCATCGACGACATGCGCATCCTCTTCGACGGCCTGCCGCTGGACAAGGTCAGCACGTCGATGACGATCAACGCGCCCGCCTCCACGCTGCTGCTCATGTACGAACTCGTGGCCGCCGAGCAGGGCGCCCCCGCCGACAAGCTCACGGGCACCATCCAGAACGACGTGCTCAAGGAGTACATCGCCCGCGGCACCTACATCTACCCGCCGAAGGAGTCGCTGCGCCTCATCAGCGACATCTTCGCCTACTGCAGCAACAACATCCCGCGCTGGAACACGATCTCCATCTCCGGCTACCACATGGCCGAGGCCGGGGCGACGCCCGCGCAGGAGGTCGCGTTCACCCTCGCCAACGCCAAGGAGTACGTGCGCGCCGCCCAGGCCGCCGGGCTGGATGTCGACACGTTCGCCCCGCGGCTCTCGTTCTTCTTCGTGGCCCGCACGACGCTCCTGGAGGAGGTCGCCAAGTTCCGCGCGGCCCGCCGCATCTGGGCGCGGATCATGAAGGAAGAGTTCGGGGCCAAGAACCCGAAGAGCCAGATGCTGCGCTTCCACACCCAGACCGCCGGCGTGCAGCTCACCGCTCAGCAGCCCGAGGTCAACCTCATCCGCGTCTCCCTGCAGGGTCTGGGCGCGGTGCTCGGCGGCACCCAGTCGCTGCACACCAACTCCTTCGACGAGGCCATCGCGCTGCCGACGCAGAAGGCCGCGCGGCTGGCCCTGCGCACCCAGCAGGTCATCGCCTACGAGACCGACGTCTGCAAGACCGTCGACCCGTTCGCCGGCTCCTACGTCGTCGAGTCGCTGACCAACGAGCTGGAGGAGCAGATCCTGCAGCTCATCCAGGCGGTCGAGGACAAGGGCGGCGCCGTCAGCGCCATCGAGCAGGGCTTCCAGAAGCAGGAGATCGAGCGCTCGGCCTACGACCAGCAGCTGGCGACCGACTCCGGCGAGCGGATCGTCGTGGGCCTCAACAAGTTCACGATCCCGGAGGAGGAGCCGTACGAGCCGCTGCGGGTCGACCCCGCCATCGAGGCCGAGCAGTGCGCCCGGCTCGAGCGGCTGCGCGCCGACCGCGACAACGACGCCGTCGAGCGTGCCCTCGATGCGGTGCGCCAGGCCGCGCAGGGGTCGACGAACGTGCTGATCCCGATGAAGGAGGCGCTGGCCGCGCACGCCACCGGTGGCGAGGTGAGCAACGCTCTGCGCGACGTGTGGGGCATGTACAACCCGCCGGACGCCTTCTGATCGCAACGCTGGGGCGCCCCCGCCCGCCGACGACCCGCCCCACCGCCACCCGACCTGCTCGGGACGGCGGTGGGGCGGCGCATTTCCGCGTAAAATCTCGATCTTGTGACAGCTCCTTCGATTAGTTCCGGGTTGACCGCCTCCCTGCAGCGCTTGGAACCGGAGTTGATCGAGCTACGCCGCGACCTGCACGCCAACCCCGAGTTGGCCTGGTTGGAGAGTCGCACCTCCGAGGTCATCGCCGGCCGCCTGGCCGCCGCGGGGTGTAAGACCGTGAGCCTGGACCCGACCGGCCTCACCGTCGACCTCGGCGCCCCCGACGCGGACTACGCCGTGGGCCTGCGCGCCGACATCGACGCGTTGCCGCTGCAGGAGCGCACCGACCTGCCGTTCCGATCGCGCGTGCCGGGGGTCAGCCACGCCTGCGGGCACGACGTGCATGCCACCGCCCTGGTCGGGGCCGTGCTCGCCCTGGCCGACCACGAGCAACTGCTGATCGAGCGGGGTTTGCGGGTGCGGGCGCTGTTCCAGCCGGCGGAGGAGTCGATGCCCGGCGGGGCCCGAGTCATGCTCGACCGCGGGCTGGTCGAGGGCCTGGACGCCTGTTTCGCGCTGCACTGCGACCCGCATCGTGACCTCGGGCAGGTCGGCATCCGCGAGGGGGCGATCACCGCGGCCAGCGACGAGGTGCGGGTCATCGTCACCGGCTCCGGTGGGCACACCTCCCGCCCGCACCTGACCCAGGACGTCACGTACGCGCTGGCCAAGATCATCACCGACCTGCCCGCCGCCCTCTCGCGGCGGCTCGATCCCCGCAGCGCGGCCGCGCTCGTCTGGGGATCGGTGCACTCGGGTGCGGCGCCCAACGTCATCCCCGATGTCGGGGAGGCGCGGGGGACGTTGCGGATGCTCGACGCCATCGCGTGGAGCAACATTTCGCCGCTACTCGAAGAGCTCGTGCAGTCGATCGCCGCGCCCTACTGCGTGCACGCCGAGCTGCGACACACCCGCGGGGTGCCGCCCGTGGTCAACAGCCCCCTGGGCGCACGGACGTTGCGTTCGGCCGTCGCCGCGGCCATCGGCCCCGCCGGGGTGCGCGACACCGAGCAGTCGATGGGCGGCGAGGACTTCGCCTGGCTGTTGCAGGGCCGCGAGGGGGCGCTGGCCCGGCTGGGCACCCGGCCTCCCGGCGGGGAGACCTTCGACCTGCACCGCGGCGACCTCGTGGTCGACGAGGGCGCCATCCGCCTGGGAGCGGCGCTGCTGGCCACCATCCCCTTCGCCGCGCGCCTCCAGGCGCAACAGGCGGAGCAAGCCCTGCTGGCCCAGCAGGCACTCCCCGCCGATAGTCATCCGTTGCGCTGAGCGTCAGGGTGCACCCTGACGCAGGTCGCCGTATACGAGGACTTGCGGCGGGGTCTGCCGGGCGGGTTCAGCCGGTGAACGCGGCGGCGGAGGCGCGCCAGCGATCGAGCACGTCCGCCACGGAGCGCTCCGCGTCGTCGGTGCGGCGGGCGGCGTCGAATTCGGCAAGACACTGGCGGCCCGCGGCCGGCGGTAGCTGCGCGAACCAGGGGCAACCGGTGCGCAACACCGGCTCCAGACAGGCGCGGGGCAGTAGCCGCAGCGCCGCGCCGAGCAGAGCAGAGGTCTCGGCCTCGACGGTCGCCGCGCCGGGCGGCGTCGAGGTCGCGGCCGCGGTGGTCGCCGAGGTGGTGGGGCGGTCGGTCGGGCCAGCCGCCACCGGTCGGGCGGAAGCCTGGGCGGTGGGCTGAGCGGTGGTCTTCGGTGAGCGGGTGGAAGCCGCGCCACGCGTCGCGGTAGTCATCGTGATCTCCGTCTGTGGACAGCCTTCCGGGCGGCTCCCATCCTGCCACCCCCGTGGGGCCAGCGGGAGGGGCCTGAGTCCCTGCCCGCGTCCGGCCGGCAGACGGACGGCCCGGCGCGCTCCCCCCTGTGGAGCGTCCGGGCCGTCTGGGCGCGTCGTGTTCCCGCTGGTCCCCTGTTCCTGCGGGCGGGCTGACCGCCGTGAATCCCATCCTGGTACGACACCCGGCACCTGTCGTGAGTACGTGTACTCAACCTGCGTGGGCCTCCCGCCGCCACCGGATCGGCCGAGCCGAACAGCCCGTGGCCCTCAACGTCGGGATCGCCTGGAAGGATGAGCGGGTGAGCAGCGATTCGGTGGTCATCGTCGGCGGCGGTCCGGGCGGGTACGAGGCGGCGCTGGTGGCCGCCGCGTTGGGCGCGAACGTCGACATCGTGGAGAGCGACGGC
This sequence comes from Kineosphaera limosa NBRC 100340, assembly GCF_000298215.1. GTDB lineage: Bacteria > Actinomycetota > Actinomycetes > Actinomycetales > Dermatophilaceae > Kineosphaera > Kineosphaera limosa. Next base: position 15,272 of record NZ_BAHD01000047.1, read on the forward strand.
ATGGGGGGCGCCGCGGTGCTCACCGACTGCGTCCCGAGCAAGGCGCTCGTCGCCACCGGCGGCTATTTGGGTCGCGTCGGTGACGGGGCCGCGCGCATGGGCGTGCGCCATCACGTGGAGGGTGCGCAGACCGACGACCCGGTGCAGGACCTGGTGCCGCGGGTCGACCTCGGTGCGGTCAACGACCGCATCATGGCGGTCGCCCAGGCCCAAAGCCACGACATCCGGCAGGGTTTGGAGCGCGCGGGCGTCACCGTGCACAGCGGCCGCGGACGGCTGCTGGACGAGCGCACGGTCGGCATCGTCGGTGCGCGCGGCGAGGTCGGCGAGCGGTTGAGCGCCGACATGATCCTGTTGGCGACGGGCGCCTCCCCGCGCGTCCTCCCGACGGCGCAGCCGGACGGCGCGCGCATTCTCACCTGGCAGCAGGTGTGGGCTCTGCGGGAGGTGCCGCGGCGCCTCATCGTCGTCGGATCCGGTGTCACCGGTGCCGAATTCGCGCAGGCCTACCTGCATCTGGGCAGCGAGGTCGTGCTCGTCTCCTCCCGCGACCGGGTGCTGCCGGGGGAGGACCCCGACGCCGCGGAGGTCATCGAAGACGTCTTTCGTCGCCGCGGGATGGAGGTGCTCAACCGGTCCCGCGCCGAGTCCGTCGAGCGCCACGGCGAGGAGGTGGAGGTGCGGCTGGTCGACGGCCGCACGGTCACCGGATCGCACGCGCTGCTCGCGGTCGGCTCCGTCCCCCAGACCCAGGGCCTGGGGCTGGCGGAGGTCGGGGTGGCGACCGCCGACAGCGGCCACATCAGCGTCGACCGGGTGTCGCGCACCAGCGTTCGCGGCATCTACGCGGCCGGCGACTGCACCGGGGTGTTGCCGCTGGCCTCGGTGGCGGCGACGCAGGGGCGCATCGCGGTGGCGCACGCGCTCGGCGACACCGTGCACCCGCTGTCGATCCAGGGCATCAGCGCGAACATCTTCACCGATCCGGAGATCGCGACCGTGGGCATCACCGCGGCCGACGCGGACGCCGATGCCGACAACGTGCGTTCGGTGATGATGCCGCTGGCCACCAACGCCCGGGCCAAGATGGACAACATCGGCGAGGGCTTCGTCAAGTTGTTCGCCCGGTCGGGCAGCAACGCGGTCATCGGTGGCGTCGTCGTCGCACCGCGCGCCAGCGAACTGATCTTCCCCATCGCGCTCGCCGTGCAGCAGCAACTCACTGTCGACCAGATGGCCGGCACCATTACGGTCTATCCGTCGTTGTCGGGGTCGCTGGCCGAGGCGGCTCGCCGACTGCACGCGGTCGACGGCTGAGCGCCTCGACAGCCGCACAGTCTTGGACTCAACCCACTCAGGAGGATTCTCGTGGTCAACATCTCCGGCATGTTCGACAAGGCGAAGGACGCGGCCCTGCAGGCCAAAGACGCCGCCGTGCAGGCAAAGGACAAGGCGCAGCAGGCCGTGCGCGACAACCCCGACGCGATCCGCGGCGGGCTCGACAAGGTCGAGGGCTTCGTCAACGAGAAGACCGGCAACAAGTACGCCGACAAGCTGCACCAGGGCCGCGGCAGCCTAGAGGGCGCCATCGGCGTGCCGTCGCAGGCCAAGGACGCTTTTCAGGACGAGGCCAACCGCCCCCAGGCCACCGATCCGGTCAGCGCCGACCCCGTCGACGCACCCGACCCCATCGACAAGCCCGGCCCCATCAACTAACACCCCTTCACGCCCGTCCCCTCTCACCGAAAAGGCCCACGACCAGGAGCGTCCCTGGATCGTGGGCCTTTCGGCGAGAGGGGTGGGGTCAGGGCACCTCGGGGCCGCTGACGAAGCTGTTCTCGAAGCTGTCGGCGCCCAGGTCGGTGGGGGCGTCGAGGCTGGCGCCGTCCGGCTCCTTGATGATCGCGACGACGGCGCCGCTGGAGACGGTCTCGCCGACGGAGGCGTTGAGGTCGCTGACGACGCCGTCCTTGTGGGCCATGATCGGCTGCTCCATCTTCATGGCCTCGAGCACGATGATGAGGTCGCCCTCGGACACCGTCTGGCCGTTCTCGACGGCGATCTTGACGATCGTGCCCTGCATCGGCGCGGTGAGCGCGTCGGTCGTTGCACCACCGTGCACGGCGGCCGCTGCAGCGCGCCGCGGGGCCTTGCGCTTGGCGCCACCGGCCGAGCCACCGCCACCACCCAGGGACAGGTCGCCGGGCAGCGACACCTCCAGGCGCTTGCCGCCGACCTCGACGACGAGCCGCTGCCGCTGCTCGGGCTCCGCGGCGTCGGCGGTCGGGCCCGAGTAGGCCTCGATGCCGCCGGCGAAGTCGGTCTCGATCCAGCGGGTGTGTACGGAGAAGGGGGTGTCGGGGGAGTCCGGAGCGAACGCCGGGTCGTCGACGACCACGCGGTGGAACGTGAGCGCGGTCGGCATGCCCTCGACGACGAACTCGCGCAGCGCCCGACGCGAGCGCTCGATGGCCTGCTGGCGGGTGGCGCCGGTGACGATGAGCTTGGCGAGCATCGAGTCGAACGCGCCGGAGATGACGTCGCCGGCCTCGACGCCGGAGTCCAGGCGCACGCCCGGGCCCGACGGCGGCACGAACCGCATGACGGTGCCGGGGGCGGGCAGGAAGCCGCGGCCCGGGTCTTCGCCGTTGATGCGGAACTCGATGGAGTGGCCGCGCGCGACCGGGTCGTCGTAGCCGAGCTCTTCGCCGGCGGCGATGCGGAACTGCTCGCGCACCAGGTCGATGCCGGTGACCTCCTCGGTCACGGGGTGCTCGACCTGCAGGCGGGTGTTGACCTCCAGGAAGCTGATGGTGCCGTCGACGGCGACGAGGAACTCGCACGTGCCGGCGCCGACGTAGCCGGCCTCGCTCATGATCGCCTTGCTGGCCCGCACGAGTTCGGCGTTCTGCTCATCGGACAGGAACGGCGCGGGCGCCTCCTCGACGAGCTTCTGGTGCCGACGCTGCAGCGAGCAGTCGCGGGTCGAGACGACGACGACGTTGCCGTGGGAGTCGGCCAGGCATTGGGTCTCCACGTGCCGCGGCTGGTCGAGGTAGCGCTCGACGAAGCACTCGCCGCGCCCGAACGCGCCGACGGCCTCGCGGACCGCGGATTCGTACAGTTCGGGGATCTCTTCGATGGTGCGCGCGACCTTCAGGCCGCGACCGCCACCGCCGTAGGCGGCCTTGATGGCCACCGGCAGGCCGTGCTCCTGCGCGAACGCGACGACCTCGTCGGCGTCGGCGACAGGGTCCTTGGTGCCCGGCACGAGCGGGGCGTCGGCCCGGGTCGCGATGTGCCGCGCCTTGACCTTGTCGCCGAGGGCGTCGATGGCCTCCGGCGGCGGGCCGATCCAGATGAGCCCGGCGTCCATGACCGCCTGGGCGAAGTGGGCGTTCTCGGAGAGAAAGCCGTAGCCGGGGTGCACGGCGTCGGCCCCGGCCTCGCGCGCGATCCGCAGCAGCTTTTCTTGGTCGAGGTAGCTGTCGCCGGGGGTCGATCCGCCGAGCGAGTGGGCCTCGTCGGCGATCTTGACGTGCAGGGCGTCTCGGTCCGGCTCCGCATACACCGCGATCGACCGGATTCCGGCGTCGGCGCAGGCGCGGGCCACGCGCACGGCGATTTCGCCGCGATTCGCGATGAGAACTGAGGAGATGGTCGGCATGGTTCGGAGCCTATCGCCACGGTCCGAGCCGATGGGTCCGGTCAGCGAAAACCTCGTCGGCGCGGCACGCCGCCGAGCGCGCAACCGCAGGGCCGCCGGCCGCGGCCGCCGCGGCGAAACCGACGTCTGCGAAACATGCCACACCCGTGGACCACACCGCGTCGTTACATTTTCGTTATATGGTGCGGCTCATGTTCGCCCCGCCCTGGAGGAGCCACAAGCTCTCGGTGTTCGCGTGGCACCCCGCCGACGCTGCGGCCCAGACTCCGGGCCCGCCGGCGTCGTCGCGGGGAGCGCGCCCCGCTCGCGACGCCACGCCCGAGCGCGCCGCGCAACCGCGGCAGCCCGTGACCCTGCTGTCGGCAGGCACCCACGCGGTGGCCATGCCACAACTCGGCTACGGCGTCCACCAGATCCCAGCGCACCGCTGCCGGGAGGCCACGCTGCACGCGCTGCGCACCGGCTACCGCGCCATCGACTCCACGAGCGTCGACGACAACGAGCCGGCCGTCGGCGCGGCGTTGCGCACCACCGACGTGCCCCGCAACGAGATCTTTCTGACCACCAAGGTGTGCAACGACCGGCACGGCTACGACCAGACGTTGGCCGCGTTCGAGGCCTCCAGCAAGCGCCTGGGGCAGGGCGCGGTCGACCTGTTGCTCATCCACGGTCCCTGCCCGCAGCAGGAGAGGTACGTGGACAGTTGGCGGGCGGTGCTGCGGCTGCGCGACGAGGGCCGCATTCGCGCCGCCGGCGTCACCAACTTCGGCATCCGACACCTGCAGCGGCTCATCGACGAGACCGGGGAGGCGCCCGCCGTCAACCAGGTCGAACTGCACCCGTACTTGACGCGGACACAGTTGCGCGCCTTTCACGCCGAACACGGCATCGCGACCCAGGCCTGGGGCCCGCTGGCCCGCGGCGGTCGCCTGCTGCGCGACCCCGTCGTCGTCGCGATCGCCCGGGAGCACGCGCGCACCCCGGCGCAGGTGGTGTTGCGGTGGCACCTGCAGCACGGCAACGCGGCGATCCCCAAGTCCGCCGACCCGGCGCGAGCCACACAGAACTTCGCGATCTTCGACTTCGAGCTGACCCCCGATCAGGTCGCCGCCCTCGACGCCCTCGACCGCGGAGAGCTCACCGGCGCCGCCCCCGCCACGACGACCTGACACCGCGCACCGGCGCAGCGGCCCGAAAGAACTGGGTCTCAGCGCCGCCGGCCCGGCTTGCCGCCGGCGATCAGCAACAACAGCAGCACGAACGCCAGCGCCGTCGCCGCGCCCTCTCGGGAGGCCACCGAGAAGCCCGTCCGCTGCTGCGCCCCAGTCGCGGTCACAGCAGCTGAGTTCGCGACGCCCGTCGTCGTGGAGCCGGAGGTGTTGCGCGGGTTGGTCCCGGAGGCGCTGGTCCGGCTGGCGGCGGCGGTCTCGTTGCGGAGGCGGTCGAGCGCCATTTGCAGGGTGCCGCCGAGGTCGCTGTCGCTGCGGGCTTCGGAGTAGTAGCCGTTGGTCGTGCGGGCGATGCAGCGCAGTTGGTCGCGGGCACGCCGGTCGACGCGCAGCCCGACGATGTCGACCCGCACGTCGACTCCGGCGTCGCGGGCGTCGGCGACGGCCCGGCACGGATCGGGCGAGCACGACTCCTCACCGTCGGTGACCAGCAGGATCGCCCGGTTGCCTTCCGGCCCCAGGTCGTTGACGGCGGCGTCGATCGAGCGAGCGATCGGCGTCTCGCCCAGTGGGGAGAACGAGAAGACGGCCGAGGTCATCTGCTGGCGGTTCAGCGGTGCGAGCGGCTGCACGAGCGCGGTGTCGCGGCACGCGGCGGGGGTCGGCTTGCCGTACCCGTCGACCCGCGACCCGAACACCCGCAGCCCGACCTGCCGGCCCTGCGGCACCGACTCCAAGGCGTTGGCGGTCGCGTGTTGGGCGTTCTCCATCGAGGTGCGCCCCTGGTCGTCTTTGCGGGCCATCGAGCCGCTGGCGTCGAGGATGAGCATGATCTTGTCGGCGTCGGTGCCGGTCAGCGCGTTCGAGTCCCGCGCCGCGGCCGCCCTCGCGGCGCCTTGGGTGGCGCCTTGGGTGGCGCTCCCGGAGCTCGTCCGCGTGCCGGAGTCGCCGCGCGAGCCGGAGCCGAAGGTGGTGCCGGAGCCGGACGTGCTCCCGGAGTCCGATCGCGACCAGGGCGGCGTCCACGTCGGCCGCGCAGACCGAGGCCCCGAATCGGACCGAGCCTCCTCCCAACGCTTCTTGGCGTCCTCCACGACCCCGAACAGTCCGCCGTCGTTCGCCCCAGAGCCGGAGCGGGGCACCGAGCCCGAGCCGGTGGTGCCCGGCGTGCCGAGGCTGCCCGGCCTGCTGGGCGTGGGGGTGGGGGTCGTCGGCTGCCGGTCCCAGAACGAGGAGCCGCCGGAGGATCGACCGCCGTCGGCGGCGGTGGTGCGCATCGGCCCGGTGATGAACCACAGGATCGTGACGACGAGCAGCAGTGCGCCCAGGGGCCGCCAGCCTCGCTTCATGCTGCCTCCCGCCCACTGCCGACGCGAACACGGGCGCTTCTGCTACTTACCCACAGAAGACGCAAACAGGGAAATTCACTCTCGTGTCTAAGCGTTCACGCGCGCCGGTGCAAGTCGTCGCCGGGCGTGTCGCGTCACGATCCGGCGACCCAGCCCACGTTTTCCCAGTGCGGGTGAATGCTCGCGAAGGCTGCGGGGCCGAGATTGGCCAGGCCCGGGTGATAGGCCCACACGTCGGGTCCGTTGGCCATCGGGAGTTGCCCGAACAGGGCCAGCCACTCTTTCTCCACGTCGTTGATCTGGTCGGCCTGCGCATTCGGGTCGGCGATATCGGTCAGCGTGCGGACTCGTTGATCGAGTTCGGGTGTGCCCACGCCGGAGATATTGAACGGGCTGTCCGAGCACATCAGCTGGCAGGCGGAGCCGACCGGCGAGGGGGTGGTGGGGCCCATGCCCAGGAGCGCCATGCCGAAGTCTTTGTGCTCCATGGCGCTCTGGAACGCCTGGTAAGAGACATTGCGAACATTCAATTCGACGCCGACGGCGGCGAGTTGCGTCTTGAGGGTCTGGTCCAATGCGGTCGTCATCGGGTCGTCGCCGAAACTCGTGTATCCGATGCTCAGCCGCTGCCCGTCCTTGGCGAACAGGTTGTCGGCTCCGAGCGTGTATCCGGCGTCCTGCAGGGTGGCTCGGGCGGCGTCGCGGTCGAAGGTGACCGGCACGTTGTCGCGCGCCTGCGGCTGGAACGAAAAGTACATCGCCGAGCCGACCGGGCGCTCTTGCCACTCCATGCCCTCGTAGCGCACGCGCTTCCACTGCTCGCGGTCGATGGCCTGCCACAGGGCCCGCCGCACGCGAATGTCGGCCAGCGCGGGGTCGTGGCTGTTGAAGACGAGGACCCCGGTCGTCAGGCGCTGGCTGCGACGGATGTCGGCCCTGCCGGTCGCGGCGACCTGCTCGTACCGGGCGCGTGTGGTGACGCGCGTGGCGTCGATCTCGCCGTTGGCGAACGCCGGGATCGTCGCCGAGTCCTCCATCGCCTGAAAGGTCACGCGGTCGAGCAGCGCCGGCGCACCCCACCAGTTGGGGTTGCGTTTGAACGTGATGACCTTCGTCGTCGGGTTGAGCTGTTCCAGGGTGAACGGGCCGGCACGCCATTCGGGGTGAAATTCCGTACCGCCGAAACCCGTGTTGAACGTCTCCGGCGACTTGGCGGCCTCCGGGTGCAACAGCCCCCCGGCGAACAGGTCGGTGAACGGGTGGAACGCACGCCCCTCTTTGAACGTGACGACCACCTGATGCGGCCGACTGCCGGCGGTGACCGATTCGATGTCGTCGTAGCCGGCGGCGGAGGCAGTCGCGTAGCCGGAATCGCTGCGGCTGGCCCGCCACGCCGACTCGAAGGAGCGGTGGTCGATGGGCGTTCCGTCGTTCCAGCGGGCTTGGGGGTTGAGGTCGTAGGTGATGACCTCGCGGCCGTCGCGTTGGGCCTGGGTCGGCATGGCGGCCAGAAAGTCGGCGCGCGGGGTCACCTCTCCCTCGGGGGAGTAGTCGTAGAGCACCGGGTCGGTGGCGCTGGTGACCGTCGCCAGGTCGGCGTCGGCGCCCGCGATGTTCAGCACGTTCCACTGCTCGGGGAAGGTGTCGAGGGGGAGGGTGAGGTTCCCGCCGGTCTTCAACTGCTCGCGCGGGTGGGCGTTGAGGGCGGCGAGCGCGGAGGCCGCGTGGGGTCCGTCCGGTCCGGTGGCACCCGTGCTTGCGGGGTCGGCGCCCGGCCCGGGCAACGAGCACGCTGCAGCGAGAGTGCAGGTCAGGGCGAGGCTGGCGGTCCGCAGAGTGGTTGCGCGGGTGCCGCGCGTGGTCGTGCCCGGCATCGGTCGTTCCTTTCCCCCCAGGTGTCCCTTTCGAGGGTAACGGTCCGGAACTTAGCCGAGAACCTATCTCCGACAATCGGATTCGTCGTGAAACGGGCGAACCGCGTGGGCCTGCTCACACTACGGGCTGCGCTGCGACTCGCGCCGGCGGGTCGGGCCGCCCCGGGCCTGCGCGGGGTCGGGAATCGGCACGGCCGCCAGCAGCGCCCGGGTGTACGGATGGGTGGGCGCCTCGAAGATCTGGTCGACCGGGCCGGTCTCGACGATTCGGCCCCCGCACATGACGGCCACCCGGTCGGCGACATCACGCACCAGCGCCAAGTCGTGCGCCACCAGCAGGTACGCCAGTCCCAGCTCCCGGCGCAGCCGAGCGAGCAGCTTCAGGATCTCCGCGCGCACGAGCACGTCGAGCGCGGAGACGGGTTCGTCGAGCAGCAGCAGCCGCGGCGATCCGGCGAGCGCCCGCGCGATGGCCACCCGCTGCAGCTGCCCCCCGGAGAGCTGCCAGGGATGCCGGGTCAGCACCGCCTCCGGCAGGTCGACCAGGCCGAGCAACTCGCAAGACTGCGCCGCGACCTCGCCGCGTTGCAGCGGACCGGCGGCCGTGGCCCGCACCGCCTCCGCGAGCGTGGCCGCCACGGTCATCCGGGGATCCAGCGCAGCCGAGGGGTCTTGAAAGACCAACTGCGCCGGCGGCCGCCGCCGATCACCGCGCCGTCCAGCCTTCGGCGCGCCCGATCCGTCCCACCGCCCAATCGTCGCGTTGGCGTCGGCGTCGGGGCCGGCGTCGGCGGCCAGGCGGCTGGTCACGGTGCCGTAGACCTGCGCGCCGCCGGTCTCGACGGCCGCGAGGGCGTCCATGATCCGCAGCAGCGTCGAGGTCTTGCCGCTGCCGGATTCGCCGACGAGAGCAAGGCATTCCCCGGCGAACACGTCGAGGTCGACCCCGTCGACCACCCGTCGGGTCGGCCGCGACCAGGGCCGCCGGCCCCGCGCGGGGTACTTCACGACCAGGCCGCGCACCTCCAGCAACCGTTCGGGTGGGCGCACCTCCGGCGCCCCGGCCGGGCCAAGGCCGGGAGGTCGATCGCGGCTCGGTTGGTCGCGGCTCGGGTGGTCGCGGCCCGGGTGGTCGCGGCCCGGGTGGTCGCGCCTGGGCCGGTCGAGGCGAGGCGTGGCGGCGAGCAGGGCGGCGGTGTGCTCGTGCCGCGGCTGCGCGTAAAGCTGCTCGACGTCGGCGCGCTCGACGATGCGCCCCGCCTCGATGACGGCGACCTCGTCGGCCAATCCGGCGACGATCCCCAGATCGTGGGTGATGAGCAGCAGCGCGGAGCCGGTGACCTCGGTGGCGTGCGCGAGCACCCGCAACACCTGGGCCTGCACGGTGACGTCGAGGGCGGTCGTCGGCTCGTCCGCGATGACGACGCGCGGCGCGTTGGCCAAGGCGATGGCGATCGCCACCCGCTGGCGCATGCCACCGGACAACTCGTGCGGATAGGCCTGCGACACCCGGCGCGGCTCATCCATGCCGACGAGTTCCAGCAGCTCCAGGGTGCGCTCGCGGGCGGCTGCGCGGCTGCCGCCGTGGATCCGCACGGCCTCGCCGATCTGTGCGCCGACCCGCAGCACCGGAGTCAGCGCCCCCGCCGGGTCTTGAAAGACCATCGCGATGTCGCGGCCCCGGTGCCGGCTCAGCTCGACGTCGTCGAGCCCCAGCAGCTCGCGTCCGGCGACCTGTACCGACCCGGTGACCTGCGCGCGCGGCGGCAGCAGCCCCATCAGCGCCAGGCCCAGCGTCGACTTGCCCGAGCCGGAGCGGCCGACCAGGCCGACGGTCTGCCCCGCGGCGACCTCCAGATCGACGCCGCGCACCGCCGCCACGGAGCCCGAGCCCGCCGACCCCTTGGCCAGCCCAAAGCCCGTGGCTATCGGAAAACTCACCGCAAGATCGCGCACGACCAAGGCCGCCTCCCGGCTCAAGGCCGCCTCCCGGCTCATCGTCGCCCCCGCGGGTCGAGCGCGTCGCGGACCGCGTCGCCGAGCAGCGCCAACCCGAGCGTGATCCACACCAGGGTCACGGTCGGTGCCCAGAACAACCACGGAAAAGCGTACAGCTGCCCGGTGGAGCGCCCGACGAGCTGGCCGAGCGAGACCTCCGGCGGGCGCACGCCGATGCCGAGGTACGACAGCAGGGTTTCGGTGACGATGGCCAACGACGCTCCGGTCACCACGGCCAGCACAAGGTAGGAGGAGAGGTGCGGCAGCACGTGCCGGCGCACGATCTGGCCGCTCGACAAGCCCAGATACCGTGCGGCGCGCACAAATTCGCGCTCGCGCAGGGACCGGGTCTGGGCGCGCACGAGCCGCGCGACCGGCATCCACCCGACGAGGGTCAGCAGGGCCGCCAGGGTCCACGCCGACCCCGCCCACCACTGCCGCTGCCCGCCGCCGGCGCTCATGACGACGGCGACGAGCAGAAACGCCGGCATCAGCAGCAGCATGTCCAGCAGCCACAGCCCCACTCGCTCGCGGCGCCCGCCCCACAGGCCGATCGTCGCTCCGTACGCGGCGCCCAGCAGCGGCGCGCAGACGCCGACGACCGCGGCGACGAGCAGCGAGCGGCCGGTGCCGGCGACGAGCATGGCGTAGGCGTCGAACCCGCCGACATCCGTGCCGAGCAGATGCCCGCCGGTCAGCGGCGGCACGGCCAGATGCTCGAAGTCCTGCTCACCGACGTCCCAGGGTGAGGCGAGGGATCCGAACGCGGCGAAGAGCGCAACCGCAACGAGCATCCCCAGCCCGACCGCGCCCCCGCGGCGCCCCAAGGCGCGCCGCAGGACCGCCGACCCCACCCACCGGGTCGGACCCACGGGCGCCACGGCCAGCGGACTACCCTCCACCCGCTCTTGCTGCGGCTCGCCGACGACGGGGCCGCGGCCGAGCCCCTCGCCCCCTTCGGGCCCGCGTCCGCTCACCGCACCGGGCCCGCTGACCGCACCGCGTCCGCTCACCGCACCCCCCGGGCCCGCGGGTCGATGACCTCGATCACGACGTCGGCGGCGATGGCCCCGACGGCAAAGAGCACGCACCCGAAGGCCATGGAGGCGACCACCGCGTTGACGTCCTGGGTGCGGGTCAGGGCGTCGAGGGTGTAGCTGCCCAACCCCTCCCACGCGAAGACCGCTTCGACGACGAAGGCGCCCGCGAAGACGGCCGGCAGTGCGAAGGCGATGTTCTGGGCGACGGGCACGAACGAGGTCCGCAGCGCGTGCCGCCGGATCGCCTGGGCGCGGGTCAGTCCCTTGGCCCGGGCGGTGCGTACATAGTCGCTGTCGACGTCGTCGAGCAGCACCGAGCGTTGCAGCAGGTGGTAGCCGCCGTAGCCGAGCAGGGTGAGGGCGATCGTCGGCAGCACCAGATGCGCGGCCTGGTCACCCAGCCCGGCCCAGAACCCCTCCGGCGGCACCGGCGACCCCATTCCGCTGACGTAGACCAGCCGCTGACCCAGGTAGTGCGAGGCGTAGGCGTTGGTGAAGATGCCCGCCATCTGCACCCACAAGAACGCGACGGGCGCCGGCAAACACGCGATGACGAAGCTGGCGGTCGTGATGACGCGGTCCGACGGGCGGTGGTGGCGCACGGCGCAGAACACCCCGAGAGCGACCCCGAGCACGATCTGCAGGAGGGTGGCGAGCAGCATGAGCCGCCCCGACATCAGGGCCCGTTCGACAAACTCCGCGGAGACGGGGGTGCCGCCGGGGCTGTTGCCCCAGTCCCACGCCGTGACGACGCCGTGCAACCAGTGCCCGTAGCGCTCCCAGGCCGAGGCCGTGGGGTCGAGGCCGAAGTCGGCCAGGCGGGCTTGCACGACCTCCGGGGCCGGGCGGGGGGTCGCGGCCAGCAGCCGCAGGTCGGGGCGTAGAAACGAGACGGCGGCCAGGTAGGCGATGCTCGTGGCGACGAACGTCATGACGGCGTAGGCGCCCAGGCGACGGGCCAGATAGCCGAGCACTCACACCTCCCGCGCAGCCGGAGTCGCGGCGGGCTCATCGAGCCGGATGCCCACCGAATTCGTTTCTGCCAGAAGCTAACACCAGCCTCGGGATGCGCACCGGGAGCTGCCTGCGGGAACGCCTGCGCACGCTGTGAGTGTGGTGTGGTTCACGTCGTCCGCGGTCCTGGCGCGGCCCGGTGGTCGGCAAACACATCGTGGATTCGCGTCCGTCCAGGGCCCCGCGGGCCGTTAGCGTGGCCCCCAGAGGCCCGCAGCGCTGCGCGACCCGCTGCGCCGGGCTGCCGGTCCGACCCGGCCCACGACGCAACGACGCGACGAAAGGCGACCCTGCGCATGTTCGAGTTGAGCAACGACCACGAGGACTTTCGCAAAGTAGTGCGTGACTTTGCTGAGCAGGAGGTCGCCCCGCACGTCGCCCAATGGGACCGGGACGCGCACTTCCCCGTCGACCTCGTGCCGAAGATGGGCGAGCTCGGCCTGTTCGGCATGGTGGTCCCCGAGGAGTTCGGCGGGCACAAGCAAGAGGGCGACGGCGGGGAGTTCACCTACCTGTGCCTGGCGATCGAGGAGCTCGGCCGCATCGACCAGTCGATCGGCATCACGCTCTCGGCGGGCGTCGGCCTGGGCATCAACCCGATCCTGACCTACGGCACCACCGAGCAGAAGGAACGTTGGCTGCCCGACCTCGTCGCCGGGCAGGCGCTCGCCGGCTTCGGCCTCACCGAGCCCGACGCCGGCTCCGACGCGGGCGCCACCAAGACCAAGGCCCGGTTGGAGGGAGAGGGAGACGACGCGCAGTGGGTCGTCGACGGCGCCAAGGCGTTCATCACCAACTCCGGCACGCCGATCACCTCGGTCGTCACGGTCACTGCTCGCACGGGCACCGACGACCGAGGCCGTGCCGAGATCAGCTCGATCATGATTCCTTCGGGCACACCGGGATTCACCGTGGAGCCCGCCTACCACAAGCTCGGTTGGCACATCTCCGACACACACGGTCTGAACTTCGAGAACGCGCGGGTGCCGGCCGACCACCTCCTCGGTGAGCGCGGCGCCGGCTTCAAGCAATTCCTCAAGACCCTCGACGACGGCCGCATCGCGATCAGCGCGCTCGCGGTCGGCATGGCTCAGGCGATGCTCGAGCAGGCCACCGAGTACGCCAAGACCCGCATCGCGTTCGGCAGCCCGATCGGCACCAACCAGGGCGTCTCGTTCCAGATCGCCGACCTGGCCGTCAGCGTCGAGGCCGCGCGCCTGCTGACCTACAAGGCGGCGTGGCTCAAGGACGAGCAGGAGGCCGGTCGGCGTAGTGTCGCCGAGGTCAAGAAGGCCGCCTCGATCGCCAAGCTCTACAGCACGGAGGCGGCCGTCACGGCCACCCGCATCGCGGTGCAGGTGTTCGGCGGCAACGGCTTCATGGAGGAGTACCCGGTCGCTCGGTTCTACCGCGACGGCAAGATCCTCGAGATCGGTGAGGGCACCAGCGAGGTGCAGCGGATGCTCATCGCGCGCAGCCTCGGCCTCCCGACCGCCTGACCCGACCGCCGCCGCGGACCACCCGGACACCTTCAGGAGCAACGCATGACGCTGCAGACCGACGACTCCTTCGCCCCGCCGACCCCGCCCGAGAGCGGCGGCGACCCGCGGGTCGGCGACATCCGCAAACGCCTGGGTGCAGCGCATCTGGCCTCCGGCACGTTGAGCGAGGCGGCCCGCGCCAAGCTGGATCGCCAGGGCAAGCTCTACGTGCGCGACCGCATTGCGCTGCTCTTCGACGAGGGCAGCTTCGTCGAGGACGGCCGGTACGCCAACGCCCTGGCGCCGGGGCTCCCGGCCGACGGGGTCGTCACCGGCCGCGGCACGGTCGATGGGCGCGCGGCGATCGTCATCGCGAACGACCCCTCGGTCAAGGCGGGCTCGTGGGGCGCACGCACGGTGGAGAAGATCATCCGGGCCACCGAGGCGGCGCTGCGTGAGGAGCTGCCGGTTTTCTGGTTCGTCGACTCCGCCGGGGCGCGCATCACCGATCAGGTCGAGATGTTCCCGGGGCGGCGCGGCGCCGGCCGCATCTTCCACAACCAGGTGGCCCTATCGGGGCGGGTGCCGCAGATCTGCTGCCTGTTCGGGCCGAGCGCCGCCGGCGGCGCCTACATCCCGAGCTTCACGGACGTCATCATCATGGTCGACGGCAACGCCTCGATGTACCTGGGCAGCCCGCGCATGGCCGAGATGGTGGTCGGCGAGAAGGTCTCCCTGGAGGAGATGGGCGGCGCGCGCATGCACTGCACGGTCTCCGGGGTGGGCGACCTGCTCGTCTCCGACGACGTCGAGGCCATCGAGACGGCCAAGCTCTATTTCTCCTATGTGCCCTCGACGTGGCGCGACGAGCCGCCGGTCTACCTCGACGAGCCGCCGCTGCAGCCGCTGCAGCGCGACACCGTACCCGAGATCGAGAGCGCGCCCTTCGACATCCACACGGTGATCGACGGGCTGGTCGACGAGGAGTCGTTCTTCGAGATCAAGCCGCTGTTCGCAGCCGAGCTGGTGGTCGGCTTCGCCCGGTTGGGTGGGCGGACGATCGGCATCGTGGCCAACAACTCGGCGGTCAAGGGCGGGGTGCTGTTCACCGACTCCGCCGACAAGGCCGCCCGATTCATCTGGCTGTGCGACGCCTTCTCGATCCCACTGGTGTACCTGGCCGATGTGCCCGGCTTCATGATCGGCTCGGAGGTCGAGCGCGGCGGCATCATCCGGCACGGCGCCAAGATGGTGGCCGCGGTGTCGGAGGCGACGGTGCCGCAAGTGTGTGTCGTCGTCCGCAAGGCGTACGGGGCGGGGCTCTACGCGATGGGCGGCCCCGGGTTCGGGCCCGACGCGACGATCGTGCTGCCGACCGCCCGCATCGCGGTCATGGGTCCGGAGGCGGCGGTCAACGCGGTCTTCGCCAACAAGATCGCGGCGATCGAGGACGAGGGCGAGCGGGCGGCGTACGTGGCGGCCCGGCGCACCGAGTACGAGGAGGACGTCGACCTCGAGCGGCTGGCCGCCGACCTGGTCGTCGACTCGATCATCGAAGCTGACGAGCTACGGGAAGATCTGGTGCGCCGGCTGCGTTATGCCTCTAGACGCGAGCGACTCTTCAGCGAGCGACGCCATGGGGTGCACCCCGTCTGACGTGAGGTGCGACACCCCGCGGGCTCCCGACCAGCCTTGAGTTGACACGGGCGCCCGCGAGGCGTAACTTCTATCGAGTTGCCCCGGAGCCCCGCCGACAGGCGAGCCGGCCCGAGAACGCGACGGAACCAGCCTCCTACGACTCGACCACATATCTGTGGCCGCTTCGTCGTGGGTCTGATCCGCTCGATTTCTCGGATCGACTTGGCTTAGGTTATGGTCCTCCAGGTCAATGCGACGAAGTTCTTCTTCGAAGCAAAGCTGTTCAACACGAGTTAACCGGCGCGAAACGCCGATTTGACTCGGGGAGAACGAAGAGCTTAAAGTAGTAAACGCCTCGACGGGGTGAGCGAAACAAAAAGCGCTCAACTCGGTGAGA
>NZ_BAHD01000046.1 GCF_000298215.1 Kineosphaera limosa NBRC 100340
GCCCGCCGCCTCCACCTGGTTCGGGTCGGCGGCCGGAGCGGGCGCGGCAGCCGGAGCGGGCGCGGCGGGACGCACGCCCTCGCCGAAAGCGGCGGGGGTGACGCCGGTCGCGACGACCATTCCGGCGGACGCGAGCGTGAGGGCAGCGGGCGCGAGCACCCGTCGGCGCAGCACGGAGCGCTTCGGCGCGCGGTGGCGACCTTGGTGTGGGCTCACAGAGATACCTCGAACTGTTCTCGCAGGTCAGGGGCGCGGGTCGACCCTTCGCAGCGGCGCTGCGGGCCGTTCCTCCCGGCCGGCGACCCCGGGGGCTCCTGGGGCAACCGATAACATTACGTGACCATTTCTTTACCAACAAGTCGATCGTCCTACTCGCTAGATGTGGGACCGGTCTTGCGCAAAGGCACACTGCTGTGTGGCGTCGCCGGGGCGCCCAGGCCTGCGTAACCAGGCCGCTGCGGCCGGCTGGGGCGGCCGGGCGAGCGCGCAGCTGGGGACCAAACGCCCGGCCCAGGCGCGCCGTTGGCGGCTAGGGTGAGCCCATGAGTGAATCTCCGCTGCGTATCGTCGTCGCCAAGCCCGGCCTCGACGGCCACGACCGTGGCGCCAAGGTCATCGCCCGCGCGTTGCGGGACGCCGGGATGGAGGTCGTCTACACCGGCCTGCACCAGACCCCCGAGCAGATCGTCGAGGCGTCGATCCAAGAGGACGCCGACGCCGTCGGTCTGTCCGTGCTCTCCGGCGCACACATGACCCTGTTCGCCAAGACCATCGAGCTGCTCAAGGCGCGCGACGCCGGTGACATCGTCGTCTTCGGCGGCGGAATCATCCCCGAGGGCGACATTCCTGAGCTCGAGGCCATGGGCGTCGCCAAGATCTTCACCCCCGGCGCGACGACCACCGAGATCGTCACCTGGGTCAACGAGAACGTCGGCTCCGCCCAGGCAGCCCAGGCCTGAGCGCACGTGGCGGCGACCACCGGTCGACCGCCAGCCGGGCGACCGACCGTACACACCGACTCCCAGCCGCTAGGGCGACGGGAGTCGGTGTGCTGCCTCGACACCCATACGAGTTTGCCCTGGTCATGCCCGTGCCCCTCGGCTCACGGTGCCGGTTCGGGCGTTCTTCCCATTGCTCGGTTGGCGCCGCTGAACGGCGGGTAGGATCGCACGCGGACATTCCCTTTCGAAGACGAGGAATCGCACCGTGGATCTTTTCGAGTATCAAGCCCGCGACCTCTTCGAGAAGCACGGTGTACCCGTGCTCGCAGGCCAGATCGCTACGACGCCGCAGGAGGCCCGCGCGGCCGCCGAGCAGATCGGTGCCGCCAGCGGCGGCGTGACCGTCGTCAAGGCGCAGGTCAAGGTCGGAGGCCGAGGCAAGGCCGGCGGCGTCAAGGTCGCCAAGAACGCCGACGAGGCGGAGCAGTACGCCCAAGAGATCCTCGGCATGGACATCAAGGGCCACACCGTGCACACGGTGATGATTGCCCAGGGCGCGAAGATCGACGAGGAGTACTACTTCTCCCTCCTGCTGGATCGCGCCAACCGCAACTACCTGGCGATGTGCTCCCAGGAAGGCGGGATGGACATCGAGACGCTGGCGCACGAGCGGCCCGAGGCGCTGGCCAAGGTCGCAGTCGACCCGCAGGTCGGTATCGACGCGGCGAAGGCGCAGGAGATCGTCGACGCGGCCGGCTTCGACGCAGAGGTCGGCGCGAAGATCGTGCCCGTCCTGCAGCGCCTCTGGGACGTGTACAAGGGTGAGGACGCGACGCTGGTCGAGGTCAACCCGCTGGTCAAGCTGGAGGACGGCGACATCGTCGCCCTCGACGGCAAGGTCACGCTCGACGACAACGCCAAGTTCCGCCAGGCCGAGCACGCGGACCTCGTCGACGAGAAGTCGGAGGACCCGCTGGAGGCCAAGGCCAAGGCGATGCACCTCAACTACGTCAAGCTCGACGGCAACGTGGGCATCATCGGCAACGGCGCGGGCCTGGTCATGAGCACCCTCGACGTCGTCGCCTACGCCGGCGAGGAGTACACCGGCGGCGAGGCCAAGCCCGCCAACTTCCTCGACATCGGTGGCGGCGCCTCGGCCGAGGTCATGGCCAACGGCCTCGACGTCATTCTCAACGACGAGCAGGTCAAGTCGGTCTTCGTCAACGTCTTCGGCGGCATCACCTCCTGCGACGCGGTCGCCAACGGCATCGTCGGCGCGCTCAAGACCCTCGGCGACGAGGCGACCAAGCCGCTCGTGGTGCGCATCGACGGCAACAACGTCGAAGAGGGCCGGCGCATTCTGGCCGAGTACGACCACCCGCTGGTGACCATCGAGAAGACCATGGACGGCGGCGCGCGCAAGGCCGCCGAGCTGGCCGCGGCTGCGAAGTAAGGACTGAAACGAGCATGGCAATCTTCCTCAACTCCGACAGCAAGATCATCGTGCAGGGCATGACCGGCTCCGAGGGCATGAAGCACACCCAGCGGATGATCAACTCCGGCTCGGCGATCGTCGGCGGCGTCAACCCCAAGAAGGCGGGTCAGGAGGTCGAGTTCGCCGACGGCGTCAAGGTGCCGGTCTTCGGCTCGGTCCAGGAGGCGATGGACGCCACGGGCGCCAACGTCTCGGTCGTCTTCGTGCCGCCCAAGTTCGCCAAGGACGCGGTCATGGAGGCCATCGACGCGGGCATGCCGCTGCTGGTCGTGATCACCGAGGGCGTCGCGGTCAAGGACACCGCGGAGTTCTTCAACTACGCCCAGAGCAAGGGCACGACCCGCATCATCGGCCCGAACTGTCCCGGCATCATCAGCCCCGGGCAGTCCAACGCCGGCATCACCCCGGCGAACGTCTCGGGTCAGGGCAAGCTCGGCCTGGTCTCCAAGTCGGGCACGCTGACCTACCAGATGATGTACGAGCTGCGCGACATCGGCTTCACCACCGGCGTCGGCATCGGCGGCGACCCGATCGTCGGCACCACGCACATCGACTGCCTCGAGGCGTTCGAGAACGACCCCGACTGCGCGGGCATCGTCATGATCGGCGAGATCGGCGGCGACGCGGAGGAGCGGGCCGCGGCCTACATCAAGGAGAACGTGACCAAGCCGGTCGTCGGCTACGTCGCGGGCTTCATGGCTCCCGAGGGCAAGACGATGGGCCACGCCGGCGCGATCGTCACCGGATCGTCGGGCACCGCCCAGGCCAAGAAGGAGGCCCTCGAGGCCGCCGGCGTCAAGGTCGGCAAGACCCCCAGCGAGACCGCGAACCTCATGCGCGAGATCATGCAGGGCTGAGCCAGCCCCCAAGCCCCGGAGGCGGGCCGGTCACCCAACGGCGACCGGCCCGCCGCGCTGTCCGGGCACCCCGACCCACCCCACCCGACTCCGCCCGCACGCCCCTTCCACCGACGGTTGCGCTCGCTGCCGAGGGGTGCGGTCGCGACCGCAACACTGGGCAGTAACCGCGCCCGTCGCGCCGGGCCGGCGAGCCGGCGCGGCAGTCAGATTCCGTACTGGACCTCGGGGCGCCCGCGGCCGCCGTAGCGCACGGTGCGGGTGGCGATGCCGTTGTCGGCCAGGTACTCCAGGTAGCGGCGGGCGGTGACGCGGGAGGCGCCGACGGCGGCGCCGACCTCGCCGACGGCGGCGCCGACCTCGCCGGCGGAGCGGGGTTCGGCGGAGGCAGCCAGCAGCTCCTGCACCTGGGCGAGCGTCTCGGGGCTCAGGCCCTTCGGGGTGGCGGCCGCGGCGGGGCGGCGCACGCCGAGCAGGTCGTCGACCTCGCTCTGGGCGACCTCGCCCTCCGTGCCGGCCATGCGCTCGCGGTACTCGGCGTACTGCTCCAGCCGTGCGCGAAAGTGCGCGAACGTGAACGGTTTCAGCAGGTAGCCCGCCACCCCGGCAGTCACGGCACGCTTGACGATCGCGGCGTCGCGGGCCGCCGTCACCGCGATGACATCGCAGCCGTGGCCCGCCGCGCGCAGCGACCGGACGATCTCCAGGCCGTGCCCGTCGGGCAGGTTCATGTCGAGCAGGATGAGGTCGACCCTTAGGCCCGACGACATCAGCGCCACCGCCTCCCGCGCCGTGGCCGCCACCCCGGCGACCGCGAACGCCGGCAGGCGCTGCACGTACGTGGCGTGCGCCTGCCGCGCCAGCTCCTCGTCCTCCACGATGAGCACCTGGATCGTCATGAGCCCTCCCGTAAGGTCACGGTCAGCAGCGCCCCGCCCAGGTCACTGCGATCGATACGCACCCGCCGTCTTGCCGCTGCGCCAACTGGGCCACGAGCGCCAAGCCGATGCCGCGGCTGCCCGGCGGTCCGGCCTTCGTCGACCAGCCGCGCTGCAGCACCCGCTGCGCATCTTCGGGGGCGATACCGGGCCCGTTGTCCGACACCGCAATCTGCAGCTCGTGCGGATTCCAGAGCACGTGAACGTGTACCCGCGGCGAATCCGAGTCCCCTTGTGAATCCGCGCCGTCGGACCCCGCGGACATGGGATCGGCGGACAGGGGCGCGCCCACCGCGTCCAGGGCGTTGTCGATGAGGTTTCCGGCGATCGTCACCAGCGTGCGCCCGTCGACGGGCAGGCGCGGCTCGGTGACATCGGCCTCCACCTCGAGCGTTACGCCGCGCTCGGCCGCCTCGGCGTTCTTGCCCAGCAACAGAGCGCTCAACACCGGCTCGTCCACTGACGCCACGACGTGGTCGGTGAGCAGCTGCGCAATCTGCAGCTCCTCGGTGGCGAACTCGATCGCCTCCTCCGGGCGACCCATCTCCACGAGCGAGACGACCGTGTGCAGCCGGTTCGCCGACTCGTGATTCTGCGCGCGCAGCGCCGCCGTCAGCCGCCGCACGACACCCAATTCGCCGCTGACAGACTGCAGTTCGGTGCGGTCGCGGACCGTGACGACCGTGCCGACGAGGCGCCCGTCGCGCCGCGCCGGCATGGAGCTGACGACCAGCGCCCGCCCGCTGACGAGGTACACGTCGTCGGTCTCCCGGCGCCCCCCGACGGCCGCCTCGACCAGGGCGGGCGGCAGGCCGAGGTCGCGCACCGAGCGCCCCGCGGCATCGGCCGGCAGGTCCAGCAGCCGCCGCGCCTCATCGTTGACCAGCTGCACCTGGTAATTCGAATCGAGCAGCAGCAGCCCCTCGCGGACCGCGTAGAGCACCGCCTGGTGGTACTCGTACATGCGGGTCAACTCACGGGCGCTGAGCCCGTGGGTCTGCCGTCCGAGCCGCCGGTAGATGACGAGCGCGCCGAGCACCCCGAACGCCAACACGGCGAGCCCGGCCAGCGTCGCTGCCAGGGTGCCGCGCCAGACCTCCTGCTGGATCTTCTCGATCGTGATGCCGACGGCCACGAGCGCCACCGGCTGGTCGTCGTCGGTCACCGGGACCACCGCGCGCATCGACGGGCCCAGCGTTCCGGCGTACTCCTGCGTGTAGGGCACGCCGCGCGGTGCATCGCCGAGTCCACCGACGAACTGCCCGCCGATCTGAGCCGGATCGGGGTGGGTGTAGCGCCGCCCCTGCAGGTCCATGATGACGACGAAGTCGACGCCGGTGTCGTGGCGCACCCGCTCGGCGTAGTCCTGCAGCGCCGCAGTGGGGTTGGGGGAGCGGACCGCGTCCAGCACGTCGGGGGTGTCCGCCACGGAGCTTGCCACCGCCAGCGCCCGCTCGGTCGCCCGCTCGCGGTTGCCGATGCGCGTCTCGTAGATGGCCAGGCCCAGCCCCACCCCGACGATCAGCGCGATGAGCAGCGCCTGCAGCACCAGCACTTGGCGCGCGAGCGAGCGATCGGAGGCGCGCGGCGACATCTACGCATTCTGACTCAAGGACCAGCGCCGACACCCTGCGGAACACCGGTGTAACGCGGGCGGTGCGAACTCTATGTACACAAGCGTGACGTAGGGAACGCACAGCTCGACGCTATGGAGGTCGCAATCACGCGCCCAAGGGTGGGCGCCCCCTGTAAAGGACACGCAATGTCGTCAACGCCGACAACATCGGGCCCGCAGATCGCCGAGCCAAGCGGCCGCCGCGGGATCGCTCCCATTGGTTGTACATCGCGGTGATCTGCGCGGTGGTCGCCGGCATCGTCTTCGGACTCGTGGCCCCCGAGGCGGCCAAGGAGTGGAAGGTGCTGGGGACGCTCTTCGTCTCCCTCATCAAAATGATGATCAGCCCGGTCATCTTCTGCACGATCGTTCTCGGCATCGGGTCGGTTCGGGCCGCGGCCAGCGTCGGTAAGGCCGGCGGTATCGCTCTGGCCTACTTCATCACGATGTCGACGTTCGCGCTGGCCATCGGCCTCATGGTCGGCAACATGATTCAGCCGGGTCACGGCCTGACGATCACCCCTGGTTCCGGCGCCGAAAACGCCAAGAAGGCCGAGGGTGCCGGCGGCACGGTGGACTTCATCGCGCACATCATCCCCGAGACGCTGTTCAGCTCCGTGGTCTCCGGCTCGGTGTTGCAGACGCTGTTCGTCGCTCTCCTCGTGGGCTTCGCCGTGCAGCGCATGGGCAAACAGGGTGAGCCGATTCTCGCCGGTGTCGCCCACCTGCAGAAGCTCGTCTTCCGCATCCTGACGATGGTGTTGTGGGTCGCCCCGATCGGCGCGTTCGGCGCGATCGCCGGTGTGGTCGGCGAATCCGGTTCCAAGGCCGTCGGCGAAATGCTCAAGCTTATGGGCGCCTTCTACCTGACCTGCGCACTGTTCATCATCTTCGTGCTCGGTGGCGTGCTGTGGATCGTCACCCGCACCAATATCTTCAAGCTCCTGAAGTATCTGGCCCGCGAATACCTGCTCATCGTCGCGACCTCCAGCTCAGAATCGGCGCTGCCGAACCTCATGGCCAAGATGGAGCACGTCGGCGTCTCCAAGCCCACCGTCGGCGTCGTCGTGCCGACCGGCTACTCGTTCAACCTCGATGGCACCGCGATCTACCTGACGATGTCCGCGATCTTCATCGCCGACGCGATGAACATGCCGATGTCGCTCGGCGAGCAGGTCGGCCTGCTGCTGTTCATGATCGTGGCCAGTAAGGGCGCGGCCGGCGTCTCCGGAGCTGGCCTGGCCACCCTGGCCGGCGGCCTCCAGGCACACGCCCCGCAGTTGCTCGACGGAGTCGGCGTCATCGTCGGCATCGACCGGTTCATGTCCGAGGCCCGCGCGCTGACGAACTTCTCCGGCAACGCTGTCGCCACCATCCTCGTGGGCCGGTGGACGAACACCATCGACCTGGACCGGGTGCACCACGTGCTCGACGGCGGCGACCCGTTCGACTACGCCACGATGACCGACGACCACGGTGTGAGCGCTGAGGACACCCGGGTCGAGCTCGGTGCCCACCCGCCGGCTCCGGTCAACCCCGCGGACAACCTCCAGCCGACCCCGCAGGTCGTGTTGCAGGACTACCCGCACCAGCGCTGAATCCACCTGCGCCAGCCGGCCGGGTCGACCCCGTTCTTCGGGGTACGACCCGGCCGGCTTCGTTACCTTCAACCCAGCGGCAGACACAGGGCAACGCCGGCGCCGAGGGCCATCGCCGGGCCGTGGGCGATGGGGGTGTGCGCGCGGGCCCGGCGGGCCAGTAGTAGGGCGACGGCGCCCAGACCCCCGAACGCCAGGCCCAGGTAGAGGCCGGTGGCCAGGTGGGTCCAGCCGCAGAACGCCAGCCACGGGCCGAGGCAACCGGCCAGCTTCACGTCGCCGAGGCCCAGCCCGGGGCGGGCCAGCAGGAGCCCGATCGTGTAGAGCAGACCGTAGGCGCCGCCCGCCACGAGCCCGCCGACGGCCGCTCGTCCCGCGGCCGCCGGGTCACCGCCGATCAATCCAAGGGCGACCAGCACCACCGGACCGAGCCACAGCCCCGGCAGCGTGACCGCGTTGGGCAGTCGGTGCACGTCGAGGTCGACCGCCGCCAGCCAGGCCAGCGGCAGGCTCGCCACCAGGAAGGCGGCAACGACGAGGGGAGTCGGTCCCGGCCCGCGGACCAGCGCGGGAGCCAGGGCGAACGCCGGCCACGACAACGCCAGCACGGGCACCAGCCACGCCACTCGCGGACTCGGCAGCCGTTGCTCCTCCGCGCGCCGATGCACGCCGGCCTCGACCCGACGTCTGATGTCCAGCCCGCTCAGGCCGCCGACGACCGCCAGCCCGGCCAGTGGCGCCAAGGCAGTGGCCGGGACTGCGCAGATGCCCGCCGGGGCCGTGGGGATGGCCGTGGGGATGGCCGTGGGGATAGCCGCGGCTGGCAGGGCAGACGGTGCGCCCGGCAGCTCGGCGGCTGCGCCGGGCGCGACCTCCGACAGCGCAAGGGCCAGTGCTGGCAGGAGGTCCGGCGCGAGGTTCGGCAGGAGGCCCGGAAAAGCTACGGCCACGAACAACGCGGCTGCGATCGACATGACGAGACTGTGCCGCACCGCCGGCGCATCGCGCTCGTCCCAGCAGCCGGGCCTGTGGATAGGCCCGAGCAGGCGGGGGCCTGTGGATAGCGACACCGGACAGCTGTGTCCCCTAGGCCAGCGGGCCTCACGAAAGCGAGCCATTACGAACGCGAGCCATTACGACGGCGAAGCGACTACGACGGCGAGCCATTGCGACGGCGAGCCTTTGCGACGGCGAGGTCCCGGGCGCCGGTGTCCTAGCGCGGCCGCCCGAGCGTCCCCTGAGCGACCGGAGGCCACGCCGACCGGAGCCGCGAGGGTCGCGCGGCGTGGGGGTTTGGGGTTCGGCACGTGGGCCGGGACGATGGAGTCGCCATGCGACTGCCAACCCCGACCCTGCCCCGGCGAACCTCTAGACCTCCGTCCGGGCGCGCCGACGGCGCCGAACCCGACGGCATGCTCGATGACGCTCCCGAGTGGGCGCGCGTCATCGTCTACGCGCTGCTCGCGGCCTTCGTGCCCGCGAGCCTCGTCGTCACGCTCGTGTTCGCCGCGTGGTTGGCCAGCACCGCCTCCTCCGTGCCGGCCGGCACCGCGATCACCACCGGCTTGCTCGGCTGGCTGTTCGCGCACGGGGTTCCGCTGAACCTGGGGCGCGGCAGCCTGGGGCTCATCCCGTGGCTGCTGACCCTCCTTCCGCTGCTGTCCGTGCGCTGGTCAGCGCAACGGCTGCTGGCACCGCAGGCCGCCCAGCGACACCGCGCTCGGCCCACCGACTGGGTGCGCGGCGACGTGCTGGTCTCCGCCGTCGGATTCTGTATGACCTACGCGCTGGTCGCCTTCCTCGTCGGCACGCTCGCACGGCTGCCCGGAGCTTCCGTTCAGCCGGCGCTCGCGGCTCTCTGCGCGTTCGTCGTCGCGCTTCTCGGCGTGGCCTGGGCCGGCGCCCAGCTCTTCGGCGGGCACCTCGATCGGGTCATCCCGCGGGTGGTGGATGCCTGGTACGACTACGTGCCGGCCTGGTTGCGGCGTGCCGTGGCGCCCTCGCTGCGCGGCGTGATCGTGCTGCTGGGGGTCGGGGCGCTGGCCCTCGTGGTGGTGACGGCCTTGAGCGTCGACCGGGTCGCCAGCCTCTACGGCGACCTGGCTCCCGGCTGGGTCGGCGGCGCCGTGCTGACCATCGGCCAGCTGCTGTACCTGCCGACCGGCGCGGCGTGGGTGCTCTCCGTCATTGTGGGACCCGGCTTCTCTGCTGGCGGACCCGCCGTCGGCGTCGGCTACGCGCACGGCGGCGCCCTGCCGCTCGTCCCGGCGTTCGGTCTGCTGCCCGACCCCGGACCGCTGCCGGACTTGTTCCGGCTCGTGCTGCTCGTGCCGGTCGCGGTCGGGTTCTACGTCGGTTGGGTCGCCGTTCGCCGCGGCGCGCGCCTGTCCGCGTGGCGGCAGCGGCTGGTGTCCGTGGTGGCCGCCTGTCTGCTCACCGGGCTACTGACGACCGCGGTGTTCGCGCTCGCTTCCGGTGGCCTGGGGTCCGAGCGCCTCGACCGGCTGGGACCGGCGGTGCTCCCCGCCGGTGCCGCCCTCACCGGAGAACTGCTGCTCGGCGGCCTGCTGGCCGCCCTCGTCACCGGCCTGCGCGTCAACCGCCTGCCGCGCCGACGAGCCGCGCGGAAGCCGCGCGCCGCGTCCGGTAACACCGTCGGCAGCGACTCGACGGACACCCCACCGGACACCACCGCAGCCGCGGGCAGCAGGGCATCGGAGGCCGGCAGCCTCGGTGCTAGGACATCGTCGGGTCCCAAAACGTCGGGTCCCAAAACCGCGGGCGCCAAGACGGCGGGTGCCAAGTCAGCGGGTGCGAGGAGGCCTGGCGCCAAGGCGTCGGGCACCCGCACCGGGCGGGCCCCGAAGCGTCGCACCACCGGCCCCTCCTGAGCCGGGGGCGCGACCAACCCCGGGTCAGACACGCGCACCCGGCCGGACCGCGACCCACCCCGGCCCGCCAGACGACCCGACGCGGCCGCCGCCAAAAGATAGTGTTCGCTTTTGCACCGTCAGGTGAGCAAAAACGAACACTATCTTTGGCGCCCGGGCGCCAAAGAGCGCCGAACCACCCGGTGTCAGCCCCGCGAACCCCGGTGTCAGCCCGGCGAAGCGCCTGGCTGGGCACCGGGGGCGAGCTCCTCGAGGGCGCCCACCACCAGGTCCCAGAACTTGTCGACGTCCAGGCTCACCCCGACGCTCGTCGGGCAGTCGGCCGGCTCGGGTCCGCGCAGGTCGGCGACGGTCATGCCGGTCGTGTGCTCGCCGCGCAGCTCGACGGTCAGCGGCGCGCGACGGGTGCCCACGATCGAGTTGTCGATGACGTAGGCGAGCGCGCAGGGATCGTGCACCGGCGGGGCATCGAAGCCCTGCACCTGCCGGTAGTTCTCCCCGAACGCCTCGATCAGCTGCCCGACGAACCGCCCTGCGACCGAGTCGATCTGCGCCACCCGGGCCGCCACCTGCGGGGTCGCGAGGGCCTCGTGGGTGACGTCGAGCCCCACCATGACCACCGGCCAGCCCGCGCCGAACACGATGTCGGCCGCCTCGGGGTCGACGAGGATGTTGAACTCCGCGACCGGCGTCGCGTTGCCGACGTGCACCCCGCCGCCCATGAGCACGACCTCGCGCACCCGCTCGATGATCGCGGGCTCCCGCCGGGCGGCCAAGGCGATATTCGTCAGCGGGCCAGTGGGCACGAGCGTCACTTCGCCCGGACCGTGCGCCATGACGGTCTCGATGATGACGTCGACGGCGTGCCGGGGGTCCAGGGTGATCGTCGGCTCGGGCAGGTCGACGCCGTCGAGGCCGGACTCGCCGTGGATGTCCGCCGCCACGCGCATCTCCCGCACGAGGGGGCGCGTGCACCCGGCGGCGACCGGCACGTCGGTGCAGCCGATCAGCGTCAGAATCCCCAGGGTGTTGCGGGTGACCTTCTCCAGCGTCTGGTTGCCGCCGATCGTCGTCACGGCCAACAGGTCGATGCGCGGATCGGCGTGGGCGAGGAGCAGAGCGACCGCGTCGTCGTGCCCTGGGTCGCAGTCCAGGACGATTTTCGTGGGAGTCGACATGGTCGGACGCTACCGCCCGAGGGCGCCCGCGCGGCCCGCTGGACTATGGTCGAGCGCGTGCAGACCGTGCCCGTCCTCGTCCTGCTCTCCGGCTCCGGCACCCTCGCGCAGGCCCTCATCGACGCGTGCGCCGACCCTGCATTCGGGGTCCGGGTTGCCGCCGTCGGGGCCGACCGCGAGGGCATCGAAGGGTTGGAGCGCGCCGCCCGCGCCGGCATCCCGACGTTCGTCGAACGCCTCGCCGCCCACCCCGACCGCGCGGCCTGGGATGCCGCCCTGGCCCGGCAGATCGCCTCGTACGAGCCGCGATTCGTCGTCAGCGCGGGCTTCATGAAGATCCTGGGGCCGCAGGTGCTTGCGGGGTCCACGATCATCAACACCCATCCGGCGCTGCTGCCCAGTTTTCCCGGGGCGCACGCGGTCCGCGACGCCCTCGCGCACGGCGTGAAGGTCACCGGCACCACCTGTCACGTTGTGGACTCAGGCGTCGACACCGGCCCGATCATCGACCAGCGCGCCGTCCCCGTGCACCCGGGTGACGACGAGGCCACCCTGCACGAGCGCATCAAAGTGCAGGAGCGGGAGTTGCTCGTAGAGGTCGTCGGCGCCTTGGCCTCCGGCCGCCTCTCCCTCCCGACCTGACCCCCCGCGCCACTTCGCCCCGCCACACCCCGGTCGCCCCGTCGGCCCACCCAAGCTGACGGTTGCCCTCCCTGCCGACGGCTGCGGTTGCAACAGCAGCCGTGGGCAGTCAGCGCGACCGTCGGCATCCGGACCTCGAGCGGCCAGCGCAGCGCCCAGCTTGTGGACCTCGGGGCGGAGGGGGCGCGCCCGGGCGGCTGCAATAGGCTCGGTGGGCCCGCCTGGGTGCCCGCGCACGCCGATCACAGGAGCCCGCTCGTGACCACCGAACCCTCCGTCTCCGCCTCCGATGAGGGCCACCGACCTGACGCGCAGGGCGGCCGCGCGGCCGACGAAGGCCGCCGACCGGTGCGCCGAGCGCTCGTCTCGGTGTTCGACAAGTCCGGGCTGGCCGAGCTGGTGACCGGCTTGCACGAGGCGGGCGTCGAGCTCGTCTCCACGGGCGGCTCCGCCAAGGCCATCGCCGACCTGGGACTCCCGGTGACCCGCGTCGAAGACCTCACGGGCTTCCCTGAGTGCCTCGAGGGGCGCGTCAAGACCCTGCACCCGCGGGTGCACGCGGGCCTGCTCGCCGACACCCGCAAGCCCGAACACCTCTCCCAGCTCGACGAACTCGGTGTCGAGGCGTTCGAGTTGGTCGCGGTCAACCTGTACCCGTTCACCCAGACGGTCGCCTCCGGCGCGGGCCCCGACGAGTGCGTCGAGCAGATCGACATCGGCGGTCCGTCGATGGTGCGCGCCGCCGCCAAGAACCACCCGAGCGTCGCGGTGCTGACCAGCCCAGACCAGTACGGCCAGGCCCTGGAGGCGGTGGCCTCCGGCGGGTTCACGCTGGCCCAACGGCAGGCCCTTGCCGCGGCAGCCTTCGTCCACACCGCGACCTACGACGTCGCCGTGGCCTCGTGGATGGGCAACGTGCTGACCGACACGAGCGGCGGCAGCGGTTTCCCACAGTGGATGGGCGCGACGTACAACCGGCTTGCCGGGCTGCGATACGGCGAGAATCCGCATCAGCGGGCCGCGCTCTACTCCGCCGCCAACGGCGCCCCCGGCCTCGGCCGGGCGGAGCAGCTGCACGGCAAGGAGATGAGCTACAACAACTACGTCGACGCCGACGCCGCCTACCGCGCGGCCTACGACCACGGCGACCAGCCGACGGTGGCGATCATCAAGCACGCCAATCCGTGCGGGATCGCGGTCGGCACCGACGTCGCCGACGCGCACGCCAAGGCCCACGCCTGCGACCCGCTGTCCGCGTTCGGCGGGGTCATCGCGACCAACCGCCCCGTCACGGCGGCGATGGCGGAGACGGTCAAGGACATCTTCACCGAGGTCATCGTGGCGCCCGGCTTCGACGACGATGCCCTTCGCGTGCTGACCGCCAAGAAGAATCTTCGGCTGCTCGTCGTGCAGCCGCCCCGCCCCGGCGGGTTCGAGACCCGATCGATCGCCGGTGGCCTGCTCGTGCAGGAGCGCGACCGGATCGACGCGGTGATCGAGCCGGGTGACGACGACAAGCCGACCGCCGGCTACGGCGACCGCCCCTTGCACTGGACCCTCGTCGCGGGCCCCTCCGTCGACGACCAGACGCTCGTCGACCTCGACTTCGCCTGGAAGGCCGTGCGCGCCACGAAGTCCAACGCGATTCTGCTGGCGAAGGGCGCCGCGTCAGTGGGCATCGGTATGGGCCAGGTCAACCGGGTGGACTCGTGCAAGCTCGCCGTCGCCCGCGCCGGCGAGGAGCGCGCCCAAGGCTCGGTCGCCGCTTCCGACGCGTTCTTCCCGTTCGCCGACGGCCCGGGCATCCTCATCGATGCCGGCGTCAAGGCCATCGTGGCCCCGGGCGGCTCGATGCGCGACGACGAGACGATCCGCGCCTGCGAGGCCGCCGGGGTGAGCCTCTACTTCACCGGCATCCGGCACTTCGCCCACTGACGGCGTACCCCTGGGCCTCCGCTGGCCCGCCGACCGTTGCCTGCCCTGCAGCCCGTCGCGGCAGCACGCGCAACCACGGACAGGGGGCCCAACCGTCGAGAGGGCCAGGGCGTCACAGCGTGTCGATGTCGGTGCCGTCGCCGATGTCGGCGCACTCGACGACCGTGACGCTGCGCCCGCGCAGGTACCCTCGGGCGCCCTCGTCACCGCGGGCGTGCTCGATCACCCCCGCCCAGTGCCGGCGCCCCAGCAGCACTGGATGCCCGGGTCGCCCGTCGTACGCCGCCCGGGCGAGCGTGTTCGCGCCGGTGTCACCGACGTGTCGCACGAGGCGGTCGACCACCGCCGCGCCGACCCCTGGGGTGTCGACCAGCATTACCAGCGCGGCCACCGCCCCGCCGCCCGGGCCGCCGGCGCGGCGAAGGTCAGCCTTGGAACCGAGGTCGGAGTCCCCGGTAGGGCCAGATGCGCAGGCGGGGACGCACTCGCAGCCGATGTCCGCCGCTGAGTGGGAGTTCGCGGCGGTCAGCGCCCACAGCCCGGTCCGCAGCGACGCGCTCATCCCGTCTTGCCAGTCGGCGGCCTCGACGACCTGCGCCCACTCCGGAACCAGGGCGGTCACCTGCTCCGCTGCCGCGCCGACGACCACGGTCACCGTCCCGCAGCCGCCGTCGCGCAGGGCCGCCGCGGCCCGGGCCACCCAGGGGGTGCCGTCCGCACTGCGCAGCAAGCCTTTCGGGCTGCCCATGCGGCGCCCGGCGCCCGCCGCGAGCAGCAACCCGGCAACGTTCGGGCCGCTCGCATCCTCGTCCTGAGCCGGTCGCATGCCCTTAGTGTGACCCGCAGATCTCGCGGGCACCCCGCGGGTGCGCCGTCCGGCGGGCCTGCAGGGGCCCTGCGCGGGTTTGCCGGGGCCCCGTAACTGCGGGTTTGGCCGGACGTAGCGGATTCTCGACGTACTCGCGAACCCGCACCGATCACGCGAAACGCGCTGACCTGCACCTTTGCAGATCGGCTCAAGGCCACACCCCCGCCCAGTACGTCAAGAATCCGCTACGTCCGGCGAGAGTTGGTCGCCGGTGCCCGTCAACGGCCACCCGCGTCAGCGCCTACGCTGTCCCGCGACCGCTGCGATCGGCACGAGGAGCAACGTATGGCCATCCGGGACAGCCGACGGCGGCGCGGACCCGCGCGCTGCACCGTCACCGCGGTGAGTCGGCCGACGCCGCGCATGGTGCGGGTGCAGTTGCGTGGCGACGACCTCGTCGGGGTGATGGCCACCGGGCCGGATCAGCGGGTCAAACTGGCGTTTCCCACGGGGCGCACGTTCGGCGACGACCAGGCCGAGGCGGGGGCGGCCCGACGCCGCCGTCGCACCTACACGCTGCTCGACCTCGACTCCGAGAACGGCACCGCCGCAGTGGAGTTCGTCGTGCACGGCGGCGGGCTCGCCGGCGACTGGGCGGAGCAGGCGCTGCCCGGGGACGAGGTCGATGTCACCGGACCCGTCGGCACCTACGAGATCGACCGCGAAGCCGCCGGGCACCTGCTCATCTGCGACGAAACCGGCATCCCCGCAGCACGCGCCATCGTCGCCGAACTCCTCGAGGTCGGCGCCACCGACCTGCGCGTGTACGTCGAGGTGGCCGACGAGGCCGAGCGGGTGCCGCTGCCGATCCGCGAGGTCACGTGGCTGCCGCGCGGAGACCGCCGCCCAGGGGAGCCGATGGCGGCGCTCGCCGACGACCTCACCTGCCCCGCCGACACCCAGGTCTGGATCGCGGGGGAGGCAGCCGCCGTCCGCACCCTGCGCACCCACCTCGTCGCCGGGCTGGGGCTGGACCGTCGCCGCGTCAGCGCCGTCGCTTACTGGGCCGCCGGGCACGCCGAGGGTGACCCCGCCGCCGGCCGCCCCGGCGAACACGCCTAGCGCGCCGCAGCCGCGTCGCAGGAGTCGGCGGCGGAATCCGGTGCGAACGGCCAGGATGGCCCCATGAGCGCACCCCTGGAAGGCATCGTCGTCGTCGATCTCACCCGAGCCCTTTCGGGGCCGCAAGCAGGGATGATGCTCGGTGATCTCGGCGCGCGCGTCATCAAGGTGGAGGCGCCTGGGCACGGTGACGACAGCCGCAGTTGGGGGCCGCCGTTCGTCGGACCCGAGGCCGATCAGTCGACGTACTTTCTCGCGGCCAACCGCAACAAGGAGTCGATCACCAGCGACTTGAAGTCGCCCGAAGGCGTCGAGCTGCTGACCCGGCTCGTGCAGCGCGCCGACGTGCTGCTGGAGAACTTTCGTCCGGGCGCCCTCGACCGGCTCGGCTTTTCCGTCGCGCGCCTTCACGAACTCAACCCGCGCCTGATCATCGGCTCGATCAGCGGATTCGGCCACGACGGCCCCGAGGGCGGCCGGGCCGGCTACGACCAGATTGCCCAGGGTGAGGCGGGTCTGATGAGCCTGACCGGCCCCGATCCGCACAATCCGCAGCGGGTCGGCGTGCCCATCGGCGACCTGCTCTCGGGGATGAACCTGGCCTATGGCGTCGCGGCGGCGCTGTTCGAGCGGGAACGCACCGGCCGCGGCCGCGTCGTGCGCACGAGCCTGCTCGCCTCGGTCGTCGGCGTGCATGCTCTGCACGGCACCGCCTACACGGTGGCCGACCAGGTGGGTCGCGCGCAGGGCAATCACCATCCGGCGATCGCGCCCTACGGGCTGTTCGCCTGCCGCGACGGCAAGGTGCAGGTCGCCGTCGCCGCGCAGAGTCAGTGGAGCAAGTTCGCCGATGCCTTCGGGCTCGACCCGCAGGCCCCGGGCATGGCCACCAACGGTGAGCGAGTCCGCAATCGGGTGGCCGTGATCGTCGCCGTCGAGGCCGCTTTCGCCTCCTGGGACGCGGAGCCGCTACTTGCTCGGCTCGCCGAACTCGGCATCCCCGCCGGCAAGGTGCGCACCATCGACGAGGTCTACGAGTGGGACCAGACCGTCAGCCAGCACCTGCTGCTCAGCGTCGATCACGCGGTGCTCGGCCCCATCACGATCCCAGGCTCCGCGTTGCGCCTCGACGACAATCCGTACTGCGGCGGCCGCGCCGAACACCTCCCGCCGCCGCTGCTCGGCGAACACAACGAGTCGGTGCGCGCCTGGCTCGACGATCACGACCCGCCGCCCGCGCCCTGACCACACCCACCCGCCGGTCGCCTCAGCGCCGCCTGCCGCCTCAGCGCTGCGGGCCGAGGGCCTTGACGGCGGTGGCCAGCACGTCCGCCTGCGGCGCCTGGTCGATCGAGTACGACGCGAGCAGCACGACCGAGGAGCCGCGGCGGGTGACGGCGACATCCTGGATCAGCTCGTGCGATTGCGCCGGCTCCACCGCGGTGGTGGGGGCGGCCGCGGTGGTCGCCGCCGCGGTCGGCAGCGCGGTCGGCGAGGTCGGGCTCGCCGGAGCGGTCGGAGCCTGCGTGCTCTGCGGGACCGCTCGGGGCAGCGTCAGCTTCTGGCGCCAGGCCACGATGTCGGCGCCCGCCCCAGCAACCCGCAGCCGTTCGACGCGGTACGTGGCGGTGCCGCCGCCGTCGCGGGTCGTGTACGAGGTGCAGGAGGGGATGGCGCGCTGCAGATTGGCGACGACGGCCGCCGCGGTGCCGCCGGTGTAGACCCGCACGTGCTGCTCGAGGAACCGCCCGTTGGCCGACAACTGCCACCGGCGCTGCGCCCCGTCCAACGGAGACGTCGGCTCGAGGTCGACGCCGCACACGCTCATCCGGTACCCGCCGGTCTCGCGCGGGGTGGCGTCGACCCAGCCCGGAGGCACCGCTTCGTCGCCGAGCACGAGCACCTGCGCCATGCCGTTGCCGCCGGGCATCGTCCCGGCGCTCTGCTGCCCCCCGGCGCCGGTGGGGGACGGTATCTGCGTGGGCGTCTGCGGTTCCAACGTTTCGACGGTCGGCGCGCCGAGTGGCGTGGTGACCCCCGGGGTCGCGACCGGCGCCTGCAGGCCGAGCGCTGAGCACGAGGCCAACAGCAGGGCGCCCGCCGGCGCGGCGACCGCGGCGAGCAGGCGTCGCTGCGTCGGTGACCAGGTCATCCCCTCAGGCTAGATTCGCTGGGGCCGCAGGCGAATTCCGCTCGTATCCAAGCGCCGCTCAACTGCACCGCAGCCGCTGTGCGAGGATTCGCGCATGACCGCACGTGTCCTCGACGGCAAGGCGACCTTGGCCGCGATCAAAGCCGAACTCGCGCAGCGAGTGGCGCAGCTGGCGATGCAGGGAATCGTGCCCGGCTTGGGCACCGTGCTCGTCGGCGACGATCCGGGCTCGCACTGGTACGTCGGCGCCAAACATAGGGACTGTGCGGAGATCGGCATCCGCAGCCTGCGTCACGACCTGCCCGCCGACGCCACGCAGGAGCAGGTGGAGCGGGTCATCGACGAGCTCAACGCCGACCCGGACTGCACCGGCTTCATCGTGCAGCAGCCCACGGGTCTCGACGAGTTCGCGCTGCTCTCGCGGGTCGATCCCGCCAAGGACATCGACGGCTTGCACCCGTTCAACCTCGGCTGTCTCGTGATGAACCGGGCGGCGCCGCTGCCGTGCACCCCGGTCGGGATCGTCGAGTTGCTGCGTCGCCACGACGTGCCGATCGCGGGGGCGCAGGTCGTCGTCATCGGCCGCGGCCTGACGGTGGGGCGCCCGCTCGGGCTGATCCTGACCCGGCGCAGCGAGAACGCCACCGTCACCCTGTGCCACACGGGCACCCGTGACCTGGCCGACCAGGTGCGCCGCGCCGACATCGTCGTGGCCGCCGCGGGCGTGCCCGACCTGGTCACCGGCGACATGGTCAAGCCCGGCGCCGCGGTGCTCGATGTCGGGGTCTCCCGCCGCGACGGAAAGATCGCCGGTGATGTCGCGGCCGACGTCAAGGAGGTCGCGGGGTGGGTCGCGCCCAACCCCGGAGGTGTCGGTCCGATGACTCGGGCCATGTTGCTGGGCAATATCGTGCAGATCGCCGAGCAGCGGGCCAAGACCGGCGCCTTGGTCTGAGCTATGGGCGCGCCCCCCACGAATCCCGGTCGGGCTGCACCGACCGCCCGGCTCGGGCTGTGGTGGCCGTGTGCAGTCGTGGGAGTGGTTGGGCTCGTCGTCTGGGTCGCCACGGGTCACATCGTGCTGGGCGCTTCGATCGTCGCGGGGGGTTTCCTGCTGGCGGCGGGCCTGCGGGCGGCTCGGCCGGACGGGCGCGTCGGGGCCCTGCAGGTGCGCAGCCGGGCCCTGGACATCGCCGGGTGCGTGGCGGCCGCGGTCAATGTGCTCGGCGCCGCTGCGATGGTCGGCCGGCATATTCCGTGGCAGCTTCTGGGAGCGGTCAATCTCGTGCTGCTGGCGATCATCGCCGCGATCCTGTTCGCCGACTCTCGCGTTGCGCGCGAACGGTATTGGGCCAAACGTGGGGGCCGCCCCGATCACTTGGGCTGAAGCTCGCGCTCGTTGGCGCCGGCCCGGATCACAAAACGCGCCGAAGGCCAGCCGCCGCAAACGCGGCGGAATCGGGCATTCCCGCAGTTCGTGATCCACATAACACTCGGACCTCAATCTCGCTCATCCACCGTGTTCCACCCACACCGGAGTTATCGTCAATAGGCCGACCGCATTTCTTGTCGGCGAAACAGGCGCTGCTGCTCGGCGGTGCCTTTCGGTGCCGGGTCGACGCCGACCCGAGAGGGAGTGGATTGATGAAGCGAATCGCGGCTGTGGCCTCAGCGGTGACGATCGGTCTGACGTTGGCCGCCTGTGGCGGCGGCGGCGCTACGACGCCGGAGGCTGGTTCGACGGGCGGCGCTGCCGGAGCCGGTGACGCCAGCGAGGTGCAGGTCGTCACCTGGTGGGCGCAGGGCAGCGAAAAGGCCGGCCTCGAGGCACTGGAGAAGGTGTTCGCGACACAGCACCCCGACACCAAGTTCGTCAACGCGGCCCTGGCCGGCGGCGCCGGCTCGCAGGCCAAGCAGAAGCTGCAGGCCGACCTGCAGGCGGGCAACCCGCCGGACACGTTCCAGGCGCACGCCGGTGCCGAACTCACCGACTACATCGACGCCGGTCAGATCGAGGACGTCTCCGCGCTCTACGACGAGTTCAACCTCAAGCAGGCTTTCCCCGAGAATCTCGTCGAGCGACTGACGGTCGACGGCAAGATCTACTCGATCCCCAGCAATATCCACCGCGCCAACGTCGTGTGGGCCAATCCGGCCGTGCTCAAGGAGGCCGGGATCAACCCCGACACCCCGCCGGCGAGCATCGAGGCCTGGATCGCCGACATGGAGAAGATCAAGGCGAAGGGTAAGACCCCGATTACGGTCGGCATGGACTGGACGCAGACCCAGTTGCTGGAGACGATCCTCATTTCCGACCTGGGTGCCGAGAAGTACAACGGGCTGTGGGACGGCAAGACCGATTGGGCGGGTGCCGATGTCACCAAGGCGTTGACCAACTTCCAGAAGATCATGTCGTTCACCAATCCCGACCGTGACGGTCTCGATTGGGAGCCGGCTATGCAGAAGGTTGTCGACGGTTCGGCCGCGTACAACGTCATGGGTGACTGGGCGGTCGCCGGTTTCGACTCGCAGCAGAAGAAGGAGGGCACCGACTACATCTGGTTCCCGGTGCCCGGCAACGAGAAGGTCTTCGACTTCCTCGCCGACTCCTTCACGCTGCCCGTGGGCGCCAAGCACCCGGGCGGGTCGAAGAACTGGCTGCAGACGATCTCCAGCAGCGAGGGCCAGCTGGCCTTCAACAAGGTCAAGGGGTCGATTCCGGCGCGCACGGATGTCGATGTCGCGCAGCTCTCGGAGTACCAGCAGAAGGCGATGGAGTCGTTCAAGAACGACACGATCGTCTCTTCCCTGGCCCACGGCGCCGCGGCCCCGGTCGCGGTCTCGACGCAGATCAACCAGGCCGTCGTGAAGTTCACGCAGGGTGCCAGTGACCTCGCCGGCTTCCAGAAGGAGCTCGTCACCGCCACCGCCTCCCTCAAGGGCTGACCCCATTGCTGCGGAAGGCGAAGGGCTGGCTGCCGCCGATCCTGCTCATCTCGCCGTCGCTGCTGCTGCTGGCGGTGTTCGTCTACGGCTTCATCGGCCTCAACGTGCAGCAGTCGATGACGAACGCGCACACCGCCGGGCAGGTGACGGGGCGGCGTCCCACGGAGTTCGTGGGGCTCGATAACTACATCGCGTTGTTCACCAGCGAGTCGTTCCAGCATTCGCTGCGCAACTTGCTGCTGTTCACGCTCGCCTTCCTTGTCGGCACGCTCCTCATCGGCTTCACCTGGGCTTGGGTCCTGGAGAAGCCGATGAGGGGCGAGTGCATTTTCCGCTCGATCTTCCTGTTTCCCATGGCCGTCTCCTTCGTCGCCTCCGGCGTCGTGTGGAAGTGGCTGCTCAATGCGAATCAGGGCGACGCGGCCTCCGGGTTGAACCGGCTGTTCCAGATGACCGGGCTCGGGTTCTTGCAGAACCCGTGGTGGACCCACATCAGCCTTGGCATTCTGGCCATCGCGCTCCCGGCGATCTGGCAACTCTCCGGCTATGTCATGGCGCTCTTCCTCGCCGGCTTCCGCGGTATCCCCGAGGAGTTGCGTGAGGCGGGGCGTATCGACGGGGCCAGCGAATGGCAGCTGTACCGCTACGTGATCTTCCCGCAACTCTCGCCGATCGCGTTGTCGGCGCTCATCATCATCGGGCACATGTCGCTCAAGGCGTTCGACCTCATCATGTCGATCTCCAGCCAGTCGGCGTACTCGACGCTGGTGCCGGCGATCGACATGTACGTGTTCAAGACGACGTACGACTACGCCAACGCGGCTGCCGTCGGCGCGATCCTGCTGGTCATCGTCGCGGTGCTCGTCATTCCGTATCTCGTGCTCACCTCGCGGGCGGAGTCCAAGCGATGACCACCTCGACGGCCCCCGCACCGCCTCCGGTCACCGTGCGTCCCAAGGGCTCACCGTCGCGCAGCCGCTTCGGCTACGGCCGCATGTTGCGCTACGGGATCCTGCTGTTCTCGCTGGTGGTCGTGCTGATCCCCGTGTACGTGCTGCTCATCACGAGCTTCAAGGGCATGGGCGACGCCGACCCGAGCCGCACCTGGGCGCTGCCGCAGACATGGACAATGGCCAACTGGCAGGAGGCGTGGACGACTCTGTCGCCGTCGTTGTGGCGCACGGTGCAGATGGTCGTGCCCGCCGCATTGCTGTCGGCGCTGCTGGGGTCGATGAACGGGTTTGTGCTCTCGCGCTGGCGCTTTCCGGGCGCGAACATCGTGTTCACGCTCATCCTGTTCGGAATGTTCATCCCGTATCAGGCCGTGATGATTCCGCTGCTGCAGTTGATGCTCACGCTGCAGGTGCCCTCGGGCATCGTGTCGCTCATCATCCTGCACACGATCTACGGCATCCCGATCACGACGCTGATCTTCCGCAACTACTACGAGACGGTGCCGCACGAGCTCATCGAGGCGGCCAAGGTCGACGGCGCCGGAAT
This sequence comes from Kineosphaera limosa NBRC 100340, assembly GCF_000298215.1. GTDB lineage: Bacteria > Actinomycetota > Actinomycetes > Actinomycetales > Dermatophilaceae > Kineosphaera > Kineosphaera limosa. Next base: position 22,619 of record NZ_BAHD01000046.1, read on the forward strand.
GCTGCGCACGTTCTTCTCCGTCGTGCTGCCGATCTCTATTCCGAGCTTTGTCGTCGTGCTTATCTGGCAGTTCACCTCGGCGTGGAACGACTTCCTGTTCGCCGTCTTCTTCACCTCCAGCCAGAACGGCCCGGTGACGATGGCGCTCAACAATCTCGCCAACGGGGCGATGCTCCAGAACTACGGCGTCTCCATGGCCGGCGCCCTCTTCGCCAGCCTGCCGACGCTCCTGGTCTACATCGTCCTGGGCCGCTTCTTCGTCGGTGGCCTCATGGCCGGCTCGGTCAAGAGCTAACCCAGGTTCGGCGAAAAGAGAACGGCGCCCCGCGATTGCGGGGCGCCGTTTCTTATGGCCGGGGTAGAACTCAGATGAGGCCGAGCTCCTTGACCGCGTCGCGCTCTTCGACGAGCTCGGCGACGCTGGCGTCGATCTTGCCGCGGCTGAAGTCGTTGATCTCCAGGCCCTGCACGATCTCCCAGTCGCCGTTCTTCGTGACGACCGGGAACGAGGAGATGATGCCCTCCGCGACCCCGTAGGAGCCGTCGGAGACGACAGCCATCGACACCCAGTCGTCGGCCGCCGAGCCGAGCAGCCAGTCGCGGGCCGCGTCGATCGTCGCGCTGGCCGCCGATGCCGCCGACGAGGCACCGCGCGCCTCGATGATCGCGGCGCCGCGCTTGGCGACGGTGGGGATGAACGTGTCCGCGTACCAGTCCTGGTCACCGACGGCGTCGTAGGCGTTCTTGCCGTCGACCTCGGCGTGGAACAGGTCGGGGAACTGGGTGGCCGAGTGGTTGCCCCAGATCGTCATCTTCTTGATTTCGGTGACCGGCACGCCGAGCTTCTCCGACAGCTGGCTGATCGCCCGGTTGTGGTCCAGGCGGGTCAGGGCGCTGAAGCGCTCCTTGGGGATGTCGGGGGCGTTGGTCGACGCGATGAGCGCGTTGGTGTTGGCCGGGTTGCCCGTCACGCCCACGCGGATGTCGTCGGCGGCGTGGTCGTTGAGCGCCTTGCCCTGGCCCGTGAAGATCGCGCCGTTGGCCGAGAGCAGGTCGCCGCGCTCCATGCCCTTGGTGCGGGGGCGGGCGCCGACAAGCAACGCCAGGTTGGCGCCGTCGAAGATCTTGTTGGGGTCCGAGCCGATCTCGACGCCGGCCAGCGTCGGGAACGCGCAGTCGTTGAGCTCCATGACGGTGCCCTCGAGGGCCTTGAGCGCCGGTTCGATCTCCAGCAACTGCAGCTGAACCGGGGTGTCCGGGCCGAGCAGGTCGCCGCAGGCGATGCGGAACAGCAGGCTGTAGCCGATCTGGCCGGCGGCGCCGGTGACGGCCACCTTGACGGGTGTGGTGCTCACGTGCAAAACCCCTTCGTAGTGCCTAGTCGATGTGCCTAGTCGATTTCGTCTCGACGCTACCAAAGCCCCCCTTGCGAAATGCGGCGTCCGCCCAACCCCGCCGCCCCGTGCGCCCACCGGTCGCCGCGCGCGCGTCCCCCGCCGACTCCGCGCGCCCCCCGCCGA
>NZ_BAHD01000045.1 GCF_000298215.1 Kineosphaera limosa NBRC 100340
GGTCACGTCTACCCGCTCTGAGAATTGCCCCAGGTGCTCCCCGCGCTCGCGGGGATGAGCCCCCGCGCTATGGCGATTCCGGGTAAGCGCAAAGGTGCTCCCCGCGCTCGCGGGGATGAGCCCTGCTGACTGACGACCCGCCCTGCCAGGGATGCGTGCTCCCCGCGCTCGCGGGGATGAGCCCCGCCGTCGACGCCGATCGTGAATTGACTTTCAGTGCTCCCCGCGCTCGCGGGGATGAGCCATGGGGCGCGACTGGCGACATCGACGCGAGCGAGTGCTCCCCGCGCTCGCGGGGATGAGCCCGCCACCCGCGTCGTGTGCACCACACCCGTGAGGTGCTCCCCGCGCTCGCGGGGATGAGCCGTACCCGCTTTCGTCGCCGACGATATCGGCCCAGTGCTCCCCGCGCTCGCGGGGATGAGCCCGCACTCATGTCGCCGCCGAGGAGCCAGAACTCGTGCTCCCCGCGCTCGCGGGGATGAGCCCCTCGCCGGTGCCGGCTCGCAGGCCGCCGAGGAGTGCTCCCCGCGCTCGCGGGGATGAGCCCGGCCGTGCGCCAGTACGAGGCCTTGAGCTCGCGTGCTCCCCGCGCTCGCGGGGATGAGCCCTCGGGGAGCGCTGCGGCGATCACCTGGCCGATGTGCTCCCCGCGCTCGCGGGGATGAGCCCCAGGAGGTCCAGTGGGCCGACGAGGACTACCAGTGCTCCCCGCGCTCGCGGGGATGAGCCGTCCGGCACCCAGCCGATCCCGTCGCGTCCCTCGTGCTCCCCGCGCTCGCGGGGATGAGCCCCGTCCTTCACGATCAACCCACCGGGCAAGACGGTGCTCCCCGCGCTCGCGGGGATGAGCCCGTGTGCGTCGACGACGACCTGCTGCGGAGCTAGTGCTCCCCGCGCTCGCGGGGATGAGCCTTCAGCGGCACGCTGCCGCGTGGTCAATGGGATGTGCTCCCCGCGCTCGCGGGGATGAGCCCGACGACGTACACGTACGCCAGCGCCACCGGCGGTGCTCCCCGCGCTCGCGGGGATGAGCCGTACCCGCTTTCGTCGCCGACGATATCGGCCCAGTGCTCCCCGCGCTCGCGGGGATGAGCCCATCGACAGACCGTCCAAGGCGCGATTGGGTCGGTGCTCCCCGCGCTCGCGGGGATGAGCCTGGGTGCCGGAGGAGATTTACACGTATCCCGCGGTGCTCCCCGCGCTCGCGGGGATGAGCCCTCGGTGCCGTGGTCGAGCTCAAGACATGACGCGTGCTCCCCGCGCTCGCGGGGATGAGCCCCGCCATCGACTGAGAAAATGGCCGCCTGATTGGTGCTCCCCGCGCTCGCGGGGATGAGCCCAGGCGGCGGTACCGGCGACGGAGCGACCGGCCGTGCTCCCCGCGCTCGCGGGGATGAGCCGCGGTACTGGTTTCACTCGTCAGAGTTCAGTGAGTGCTCCCCGCGCTCGCGGGGATGAGCCCGACGCCGGGGTCTTGTGGTGGGTGTCGGAGTTGTGCTCCCCGCGCTCGCGGGGATGAGCCCCGCCCGGACGATGTCCCAGTAGCGTTCCCGGAGTGCTCCCCGCGCTCGCGGGGATGAGCCCGGGAAACTCTCGGCCACCGACAAGCGCGCCGCGTGCTCCCCGCGCTCGCGGGGATGAGCCCTTCGACGCGGAAGTTCTCGCCGCGCTGCTCCGGTGCTCCCCGCGCTCGCGGGGATGAGCCCCAGTCCGGGATCGTGGCCCGGCAGACCGGCCTGTGCTCCCCGCGCTCGCGGGGATGAGCCCTTCACCACGTAGCCAACAGCTACTTTCAACGAGTGCTCCCCGCGCTCGCGGGGATGAGCCCGCCGACAATGACCGGAACGGCATCTGGATGCCGTGCTCCCCGCGCTCGCGGGGATGAGCCGGGGCAGAAGCCCCAGCTGCACAACGTCTCCCCGTGCTCCCCGCGCTCGCGGGGATGAGCCCCTCCCACCCGTGCTGGCGGGCACGCAGACCGCGTGCTCCCCGCGCTCGCGGGGATGAGCCCGTCTTCCTCGCCGACATGCTCGGCGTCAGCGAGTGCTCCCCGCGCTCGCGGGGATGAGCCGGCTGGACGGGACTATGGGCTGCCGTGGCAGGCGTGCTCCCCGCGCTCGCGGGGATGAGCCCCGCTGCGGGTCGTGTCCTAGTCCTCCAGGCGGCCCTTGAAATAGCTCTCGACCGGCCATCGTCACGAAGACTCTGTAGTGATCACCCGACAATGAGTTTGCCACCTGCCACCGACGTGACAGAGGCTGAGGCGTGAGCATCGAGATCGAGACTCTGACGCCGGACGACGGGCCCTGGCTGGCCGACACGTTGGACTACGCGTTCGTGGCGGACCCGACGCGGCCGGCGCGGGCGCATCTGTTGGAGCAGGTGGACTGGCGGCGGGCGTTCGGGGCGACGCGGGACGGTCAGCGCGCCGGCTGCTTCTTGCTGCTCGACCTGCAGCTTGCGGTGCCCGGGCCGCTGGGGACCGTTCGCAGCCACCACCTCGACGGCGTCAGCTGGGTCGTCGTCAGTCCGGACCACCGACGTCAAGGTGTGCTGGGCGCGATGATGCGTCATCACCTCGAGCAGGCCCGGGAGCGCGGTGTCGCCTGGAGCGGATTGCACGCCAGCGAAACCGGCATCTACGGGCGGTTCGGCTACGCCGTCGCCGCCCTCGACGTGCGCTACCGCATCCCCACCGGCATCACCCTCGCCGCGCCGCCGGCCGTTCAGGCGCTCGCCGAGGATGTCGAGGTCTGCACCCTCTACGACCTCGACCGCGATGACGTCGCCGCCCGCCTGCGGTCGGTCTCGCGAGGCTGCGCCGACGCGGTCCTCGGCACCATCACCTGGCCCGAGGCCAAAGAGCGCAGCGTGCTGCGCGACAGTCCCGAGGGCCGGCGCGGGAAGGAGCCCCTCCGTGCGCTCATCGCCACGCGCGACGGCGTCGGCGTCGGCTTCGCCCGCTACACCCGCGCTCTGACCTGGGCGAACGAGCAGCCCGACGGCGAGCTCAGCGTCTGCCTGGTCGCCGCCGACCCCGGCGCGCTGCTCGCCCTGGCCCGCCGCCTGCTCGCCGAAGACCTCATGCGCACCGTCGACATCGGCGAGCGCGGTCTCGACGACCCGCTGCTGTGGTGGGCCGGCGGGCCCCGCGCCGTGCAGGCGCGCGTGCTCGACGGGTTGTGGCTGCGGCCCGTCGACATCGGCCCAGCGTTGGGCTCCCGCGGGTACTCCGCCCCCTGCGACCTCGTGCTCGACGTCGCCGACGACACCTGCCCGTGGAACACCGGCACGTGGCGCCTGCGCGTCGGCGCCGACGGTCACGGCCATTGTGAACGCGCAGCCGACGCCAGCCCCGACGCAAGAGTCGCCGTGCAGGCCCTCGGCGCCACCTACCTCGGCTTGCGCGGCTGGGGCGCGCTCGCCGCCAGCGGCGACGTCGAAGAACTGACCCCCGGCACCCTCAACGCGCTCACCGCGGCCTTCGCCGCAGGCTCCGCGCCCCTCGGCGGCCTCATGTTCTGACCGGACGGTCCGGATGTTGCCACCAGCCGGACTGATCGGGCCGTTCCGCGGGGCGGTCTGGCCGGACGTAGCGGATTCTTGACGTACTGGCGACGCCCGCGGCCGAGCCCGGATTCGTGAATGCGCAGGTCAGGGAAGTCTCGTGCGCGAGGGTGCCCGCGCGAGTACGTCAAGAATCCGCTACGTCCGGCGACACCCCACCGCGCCCACGACGAAAACGCCGCGGCGGGAGCTGCGCCGGCGGGAATGGGTGGAATTCGTAGGCGAAGGCGGCCGGTCAGGCGCTGCGCGGGGCGAAGAACGCCAGAACGCTGGTCGCCGCAGTCACCGCAGCGAACAAGGCCCGAGGTTGGCCGACCCCCTGCCGCTGAAGCCACTCGTGGGCCACCCGGTCGACCTTCAACTCCAGCGGCATCGACACAGCCTGCAGGGCCGCGCCCGCACCGGCGAACGCCAGCAACGTGGCGGCGGGGCGTTCTCGCACCGCCTGCACCACCGACGCCGGCAGCACCTCGACCAAGCCCTCTTCGGTCGGCTCCTCAATGAGGTCCTGGTGCACGGCGTCGGCGACGATCACCCCCGCGAGAGCGCACTTGGCCGCTGAATAGGCGGCCAGCTGCCCTCGTGACAGGTGGTGCGGCGTGACAAACGCCAACGCGGTCAATGTGGCGGTCGTGGCAAGTTCGACGGCTCTCATGGCCTCCACCGTATGACGACCTCGCCGAGACGGCAGAGCCGAGCCGTCGACATGCACAGTTCGCGGCGACGTGCAGAGGGAGAACTCTGCAGGTCACCCGAAGGTACGACTTTTCGGCGGGGAGGGGGTGGGGCGGGGTTAGTTGGAGAGCCAGCCGCCGTCGATGCGGTAGGACGAGCCGGTGATGCTCTGGGCGGCATCGGAGCACAGGAACATCGCCAGGTCGGCGACCTCGTCGGCCTCGACGAGGCGCTTGACGGAGGGGCGGGTCAGCATGATCTTCTCCACGACCTCGTCCTCGCCGATGCCGTGGGTCTTGGCCTGGTCGGCGATCTGCTTCGCCACCAGCGGGGTTCGCACGTAGCCGGGATTGATGCAGTTGCTCGTGACGCCCTGGCCACCGGCCTCCATGGCCACGGTCTTGCTCAGGCCCTCCAGCCCGTGCTTGGCCGAGATGTAGCCCGACTTGTACGGCGAGGCGATGAGCCCGTGCGCCGACGAGATGTTGACGATGCGGCCCCAGCCGCGCTCGTACATGCCCGGCAATGACGCGCGGATGAGCCGGAAGGGCGCGTGCAGCAGCACGTTGTGGATGGCCGTGAACACCTCGGTCGGGTACTCGTGTACCGGGGCGACCACCTGGAAGCCGGCGTTGTTGACCAGGATGTCGGTGCGGAAGCGGTCGTCGTCGAGGCTGTCCAGGCCCTCGGGAGTCGACAGGTCGACGCCGATACCGACGTCCCCCGATCCGGGCAACGCGTCGGCGGTCTGCTGCGCGGCCTCTTCGGAGAGGTCGACGATCGTCACGGCCGCGCCCGCCCCCGCGAGCTTGCGGGCGCACGCCAGGCCGATGCCGCTGACGCCGCCCGTGACGAGGGCCTTGCGACCGCTCAGGTCCACATTGACGATGGGCGCGTTCACGATTGAACTCCTTTTCGATCGAGATCCAACGCAAGCATAGGCGCGGGCCCTCCGGCGGCTGCGGTCCCTGTCGATCCAGCCCCGCCGAACCCCCGGGAAACGCGAAAGCCTCGCAGCGAGATTCGCTGCGGGGCTTTGCGTTACGTCGGTGTGCCCGTGCGGGCCGCGTGACGTGAGTGCGTTAGCGCTCAGGCCTTGTCGGCGTCCTTGAGGCGGTTGCGCATCTCCTCGAGGGTGCCGCTGACCGGCAGGTCGCGAGCGGCAAGCTCGGCCTTCAGCTGCGCGGAGTTCATGAGGTTGTAGTTGCGCTTGGCGGTCTCGACAACCGTCTCGGCCTGCTTCTCGGCAACGGCCTTGACCTGCTCGACCTGGTGCTCGGCGGCAACGCGGACCTGCTCGACCTGCTGCTCAACGGTCTCGCCGAAGGTCTGCGCCTGCTCGCGAGCGGAGTTGCTCAGCTGCTCCATCTGGTCGCGGGTCGCCTCGGTGACGGCCTTGGCCTGCTCGCGCCACACGCCCTGGAACTGCTCGGACTGCGCACGCAGCTGCTCGGCGAACTCGGCGTTGGCGGCGAGGACGCGGTGAGCGGCCTCACGCTGCACGGCGAGCGCCTTGTTGGCGAAGTCGAAGACCTCGTCAACGGCGGCGGTGACGTCGACACCCGGGAGGGTGCCGGCGACCGGACGCTCGAGCTGACGCATGTACTGCGAGGTCATCGCGTCGTAGGCCTGGAAGAAGTTGTCCTGCACCTTGCGGGTGGCATCGATGTACTGGGTGGTGATCGACATTCTGATCTCCTTTTCCGTTCTGGTGGTCTGGTCGACGCCGGCTCATCCGTGAGGCCGAGCCCCCGGCGCCTTGCTTGAAATACTACGCGGCCGAATTGGGATGTCAAACACACCGCACTCACGAGGCATTGCAAACAACTGTGTGTGGGCATATTTTGCACCCTAGGCATGCTGCTCGGTGCCCGCGAGCGGTCGGTAATCGCTGAGCTGACCTGGGGTGACGATGCGTCGACTGCCGCATGAACCTGCAGGCTGACACGGTTCAGGCGCCCGCAGATAACGTCTCACTATTCGAGACAGCAAGCGCTAGTGTCAGCAATTAGCTTGTCCGACAACGGGGCTCGCGAGACTGCACGAGTGGACGGGTTGGGGGTCCGTCAGCGAGGGCGTGCGGTCAGCGGCGGTTGAAAAAGGCCTTGTAGAGGGCGAGCATCGCCTGCTTCTCATCCTCGCCCAGCGCCTCGTCCGCCAGGATGGCCTCGACCGTGCCGCGGGTCGGTCCCGAGGTGCCTGAGCTCTCCGAATTCGTCGACGTGCGGGCCTGATTCGTGACGACGCCCGCCTGGGCCAGCATGTGTTCGGTCGAGATGTTCAGCGCGTCACCGATCGAGCGCAGCACCTTCAGCGACGGCTGGTGCAGCCCCCGCTCCACCTGGCTCAGGTAGGCGTTGGAGACGTTGCTCAGGGTCGCCAGCTGCCGCAACGACAGGTCGGCGAGCTGCCGCTGCGCCCGGATGTAGGCGCCCAGCACGCTGTGCCGATCCGCGTGTGCGGCCGCGTGCGCGCTCGCCCCCGGGTCGGGGACGTGCCCGTTCTTCGCCGGTCCCGTTTCGGGCGTGGGGTCCACCGACTCAGCTGACTTCTTGGGCGCTGCGCGTCGTCGGGGCCGCTTCGGCTGCTCCGCCATGGCGCCCTCTCCTTTCGTCGGTGCTCGCCGGTGAACGCTTGCGATCAAGGATACGAAGCTATGGGTGGGAAGGTGTGCAGTTCACCATCATGCTCGCATGCCCGTGACCAGGGAAGTTCACCATACGTTTCTGTGGGGTTAAGCGCCCGGCCGGGCAAGGGGGCTGCTGAGGTAGCCCAAGGATCGCGAAGTGGGATACCCCTGCCATGCCGCTCGATTCGTGCATAGAGTTCGACGCAGCGCCACTCCCGAAGACGTCGACGAGGGGAACTTCATGACCCAACAGCCGCGATCCCAGGATCCGCTTGCGCAGGCCCGAGCGGCCTACGAGCAGGGGGAGAAGCAGGCATCGAAGACTCTGGAGGAGCTCGTCGCCAGCCAGGGCTTCGCCGAGAGCCTCGCGATGATCACGAGCAATATCGCCGCCTTGAGTCGCATGGGCACGATCGGCCTGGACCAGCTCGTGCGCATGAGCCGCCTCGCCGGACGCAGCGACATCGCCCGCATCGGCCGCCAACTGGCCCGCACCGAAGACAAGCTCGAACACGTGCTGCAGGTGGTAGAGCAGCTCGAGTCCGAGTTGGCCGTCACCAAGGCCGAGCGCGACGCCGCCCGGGAGGCGCTCGAAGACGGCGGCGCCGCGGTCGAGAGCAGCGCCCGCGGTCGCGCCGCGGGTCGCGCCGGCACCCGCGGGGCGGCCCGCGCCAACGGGCGCGGCAAGGCTCGCAGCGCCCGGACGGCCACCGTCGGGCAGGTCGAGGAGAAGGCGGAGGGCAAGCAGCCGGGAGGGGAGGGCTCGGCATGAGCCTGTTCACCCAGCTGACGAGCATCCCCAAGGCCTTGCTCGAGACCAGCAACATCCTGCTCACCACCGAGGATGCGGTCATCGGGGCGACGCCCAAGGATGTCGTGTGGACCCACCGCAAGACGACCCTGTACCGCTATCGCAGCAGTCAGCGGCGCCACCCCGTTCCGGTGCTGCTCGTCTTCGCCCTCATCAACCGCCCGATGATCTACGACCTGCGGCCCGGCAACTCCTTCGTGGAGTTTCTGCTGGAGGAGGGCTACGACGTCTTCCTGCTCGACTGGGGCGCCCCGGACGACGAAGACACCGACATGGGGCTGGCCAACTACGTCTGCGACGAGTTGAACTGGGCCGTCCGCGAAACGTGCCGCGCCTCCGGCTCGCCGGACATCTCCATCATCGGCTGGTGCATCGGCGCCGCGCTGAGCGCGATGTACGGCTCGCTGTATCCCGATGGTCCGGCCCGCAACCTCGTGCTGCTGACGATGCCCATCGACCCCAGCGACTCGCTCTACACGACCTGGGTCGGCCGCGACAGCTTCGACGTCGACCAGCTCGTCGACGACATGGGCAACATCCCCGGGCGCATCATCGACACCGCCAACAAGCTGCTCAAGCCGGTGACCAACTTCGTCACCACGCGCCGCAGCCTCTTCGAGCAGGTGCAGGCCGGCAGCGTCAACCGGCCCGCCTACCAGTCGATGTCCAAGTGGGTGGGTGACAACCCGCCTTTCCCCGCGCAGGCCTTCCGCGAGTGGATCACCTGGATGTATAAGGAGAACCGGCTCGTGCGCGGGCGCATCGAACTGCGCGGTCGGCGCGTGGATCTGCGCAATATCGCCGCGAGCTGCCTGGTCGTCACCGCCGGCTCCGACCACATCGCGCCCCGGCACACAACCACCCCGTTCCTCGACCTCGTCGGCAGCGACGACGTCGAGCACATGGCCCGCCCGGGCGGGCATATCGGGCTCATGGCAGGGTCCAAGGCCAAGCGTGAGGTCTGGCCGGAGATTTCCGCCTGGCTCGAGCCGCGGTCGGGGACCGACCCCTACGAGCCGTGATCCGCGGATCGGTCGCGCCCCGGGCGTATCCGATGCTCGCACCCGAGCGCATCGGCTGCCCGGCTGCGGTAAGTTCGCGAGTCAAGATCACCTGTTGATCGCCACCCACCCCCTACCGTCCCCATCACATCGACGTGAGGAGTCCCATGTCTGACCCAACCCCCCTCAAGGGCAAAATCGCCATCGTTACCGGTGGTACGCGCGGCATCGGCGCCGCGATCAGCGACAAGCTCGTCGGCGAGGGCGCGCACGTCATCGCCTCGTTCGCGGGCAACGTCGAGCGCGCCAACGAGTTCGCCGAAGAGATCAACGGCAAGTACGGCGAGGGCTCGGTGCAGGTCCGCCAGGCCAAGGTCGAAGACCCCGAGGCCTGCAAGGCGCTCGTCGAAGAGGTCTACGCCGAGCACGGCAAGCTCGACATCCTCGTCAACAACGCCGGCATCACCCGCGACAAGCTCGCGGCCAAGCTGGACGCCGCCGACTGGCAGGCCGTGATCGACACCAACCTCGGTGGCGCCTTCTACATGTCCCAGGCAGCCCTCCCGCGCATGGTCGAGCACGGCACCGGCCGCATCATCATGATCAGCTCGCTCAACGGCGAGATCGGCAACATCGGCCAGGCCAACTACTCCGCCTCCAAGGCCGGCATGATCGGCCTGACCCGCACGCTCGCCCTCGAGGCCGCCTTCTCGATGGCCCGCGCCGAGAAGCTGACGGAAGACTCCATCGGCGTCACCGTCAACTGCATCACCCCCGGCTACGTGCTGACCGAGATGGTCGCCGCCATGCCCGACAAGGTGCTCGACAAGCTCAAGAGCGTCATCCCCGTGCGTCGTCTGGCCCGCCCCGAGGAGGTCGCCCGCGTCGCGTCCTTCCTCGCGCAGGACGGCTCGTCGTTCATCACCGGCCAGACGTGGGGCATCAACGGCGGCCAGCACATGTGAGCCCTGCGCTCACCTGTTCCGTCCGTCAGCACAGCCCGTCCCGCCAGCATCGAACCAAGGAGGACTCATGAGTCAGACCGACAAGGCCTTCCAGGCCGCCGAAGATGCCACCAACCAGGCCACCGCCGCCGCGGAGGAGACCGTCTCCCGCATCCGCGACATGAACGAGCGGATCATCGAGGGCAGCCGCAACGCCGGCATTGCCTCACTCGACGCCTACGAGAAGGCGCTGGAGAACCTCGTTCAGCTGCAGGAGCAGACCGCTGGCGCGAGCCAGCTCGACTGGGTCAACGCCCTGGCGCAGGCCCACGCGAAGTACGTCCAGGACGTGTCGAAGGCCTACACCGACGCGGCCCGCGACCTGCTGAACACCCCGCTCGGCGGGGCCGCTGCTCCCAAGGGCGGCGCCAAGAAGAAGTAGTGCTGCTGCTCGCCGGGCAACCGGTGAGCTGAGTCGGGTCGGGCCCGGGTGATGCGATATCGCCCGGGCCCGTTCGCGTGTTAGGCGAGTCGGCTCACTGGGAGCCGACTCACCGCGGACGCTGATCGACAATGCGGCGGGCCTTGCCGACCGAACGTTCGACCCCACCTTCGGGGAGCACCTCGACCCTCGCACTCGTGCCGACCTGCGCCTTGATCTGCTCGGACAACTGCGCGGCCAGCCCGGGCCACTGCTGCTGCGGGGTGCCCGGGTTCGCCTCGACGCGCACCGTCAGCTCGTCGAGTCGTTCGGGTCGGGTCAGCACACACTGGAAGTACGGCGACAGTTCGGGGATCGCCAGCACGAGTTCCTCGATCTGGGTGGGAAACACGTTGACGCCGCGGACGATCATGAGGTCGTCGCTGCGCCCGGTGATCTTCTCGATACGCCGAAACGCCGGCCGGGCCGTGCCGGGGAGCAGGCGGGTCAGGTCGCGGGTGCGATAGCGCAGCACCGGCATTGCCTGCTTGGTGAGCGACGTGAGGACGAGTTCGCCGGTCTGGCCCGGTGCCACCGGTTCGTCCGTCAGCGGGTTGACGACCTCGGGGTAGAAGTGGTCCTCCCAGATGTGCAGACCGTCCTTCGTTTCCACACATTCCTGTGCAACGCCAGGGCCGATGATCTCCGACAGGCCATAGATGTCGGTGGCGTGCATGCCCGCCCGCGCCTCGATCTCCGAGCGCATCGCCTGCGTCCACGGCTCGGCGCCGAAGATGCCGACCTCCAGCGAGGACTCTGCCGGATCGATCCCGGCGGCCTCCATCGCATCGAGCAGCGACAGAAAGTAGCTGGGCGTGACGAAGATGATCCGCGGACCGAAGTCGGTGATGAGCTGCACCTGCTTCTCGGTGTTGCCGCCCGACATCGGCACCACCGTGCAGCCGAGCGCCTCCGCGCCGTAGTGCGCCCCCAATCCTCCGGTGAACAGGCCGTATCCGTAGGCGACATGCGCGATATCGCCGGGTCGACCGCCGGCGGCGCGCGTCGAGCGGGCCACGACCTGAGCCCACGTCGCGATGTCGTCACGCGTGTACCCCACGACCGTCGGTTTGCCCGTCGTGCCGCTGCTCGCGTGCACCCGCACGACCTCCTGGCGCGGTACCGCGAACATCCCGAAGGGGTAGTTCGCCCGCAGGTCCGCCTTCGTCGTGAACGGCAGGAGGCGGACGTCGGCCAGGCTCTTGATGTCGTCGGGGTGCACTCCGGTCGCCTCGAACTGGGCCCGGTAGTGCGGCACGTGCTCGTAGGTGCGTTGGACCGTCTGCTGCAGGCGGCGCAGCTGGTGCTCGCGCAGCTCCTCCAGCGACCAGCGCTCGGCCTCGTCGTACAGGTCCGCGCGCGGCGGGATGGTTGGCAGGCTCACGATCGTCTCCTTCCGACGGGGCGTTCAGCTGCCCGGATTGGGCCTGGTGAGGGTGCGTGAACGGCCGCGGAACACCGCGATGAGGGCCTCGTCGGTGGCCCGGTGGACCGTGACTTCGGTGATGCCGTTACGCCCGTAGCCGGCACTCTCGGCGGCGCGCGCCACGAGTTCGTCGCCGAGGCGGGCCGGGGCGACGAAGTCGATGTCGCAGCTCGCAGCCACCGTCAGGTGGCCGTGGGCGTTGCAGGCGACCGCGAACGCGCTGTCGCACAGCGTGAAGATGAAGCCGCCGTGCGCGATGTCGTGGCCGTTGACCATCGACTCCGTGACGGTCATCGTCAGCGTCGCGCTCCCCAGCGGGCGCGAGCCGTTGGCGCCAGGGTGCAGGCTCACCTCGACGACCCGCATCCCCAGCCCGCGCGAGCACCCGTCGTCGGCCCACATGCGGGCGACGAACGCCAGCTCCGGGCCGGTGTCGGGTGGCCAGGCGGCGTCCGGCGCGGAGGTCGGGGGAGGCGGTGTCTGGGGCATCCGGTCAGGCCCCCTCGGGGGCGTCGATTGGGTCGGTCGAGTCGGTCGGGTTGGGGGGAGAGGTCAGGGCGGGGCTGGGTCGGTAGCGGCCGCCCGGATAGGCGGCGTCGAGCTCGGCGAGTTGTGCTGCCACCGTTGCCAATCCGATCTCGCGGCCCCACTCGATCGGCCCGCGCGGGTAGTTGGTGCCCAGCTGCATCGCGACGTCGACGTCCGCCGCGCTCGCCTCACCCCGGGCCACGAGGTCGACCGCCTCGTTGACGAGCATCGCGACAGTGCGGGCCACCGGATCTGTGCGCACCGGGCCGCCGACCAGCTCGCGGGCGCGGCGCTCGTCGGGCACGGCATCGGTGGCCTTGCCATCGACGTACGTGAAGACGCCCCGCCCGGTCTTGCGGCCCAGCTGCCCGGCCGCGACGAGGTCGCGCTGGGCCTGGGTCGGTTCGTAGCGGGGGTCGCGGTCGGTCTGCTCCCACACCGACGTGCCGACGGCGAGGTTGACGTCCTGGCCGATGAGGTCGGTCAGCTCCAGGGGGCCCATCGCGAACCCGGCGCCCCGCAACGCCAGGTCGATCGTCGCTGCGTCGGCGATGCCCTCGGCGACCATCCGCTGCGCCTCCCCGTAGAACGGCCGCGCCACCCGGTTGACGATGAACCCCGGGGTCGACGTGCACCGCACGGTCGTCTTGCCCCAGGCGCGCACGTACTCCTCGCCGCGGCGTAACGCGGCCTCGTCGCTGCGCGCGCCGCTGATCACTTCGACGAGCCGCATCCGCGCGGCGGGGTTGAAGAAGTGCAGGCCGATGACCCGGCCGGGGTGGGGTACGTCGCCCGCGATCGCGTCGATGTCGAGACTGGAGGTGTTGCTCGCCAACACCGTCTCCGGGCTTTGGGTGGCGGCGAGTTGCTCGAACAGGGCGCGCTTGGCGCCCAGGTTCTCGGCGATCGCCTCGATGACCACACCGCACGGCGGCAGCGCCTCGACATCCTGCTCCGTGTGCAGCCGGGCCGCGGCGTTGCCGGCCGCCTCTGGGCTGAGGTGGCCCTTCTCGGCCAACCGGTTCAGCGTCGCCACCAGTCGCTCGACCGCGGCGTCCGCGGCGCCGGCGACCATGTCGACGAGATACGTCTCGTGGCCGGCCAGAGCCGCCACCTGCGCGATACCCGAGCCCATCGCCCCGGCGCCCACGACCGCCACGACCTCGCCTGCGTCGACCCCGGCTGCGGCGGACTCGCTCGAGTCCTCCGGCGGGCGCTCTCCGGATCCGGAGTTGCGGCCTGGCTGGGCGGAAGCAACGTCGCTCATGTCGCACACTGTCGCAGATCTTGCGCCGAACCGTCACAAGGGCGACGGTTCACGCTTTGCTATGCAGGTTGCTCCGATCCCACCTGGGCAATGTGTCGCGTTGGGGCCGAAGCGGCGTTGGGGTGTAACGAATCGGCGGTCCCGGCTAGCCTGACGAGGGTGACGACCACTGCTGCTCCCACACCAACCGACGCTGCCGCCGGATTCGTGCGCGCCCACGAAGCGACGCTCGAGGAGGCCGCCGCCGCGCTGGCCGCCCGCACCTTCTACTCCCGCTACCCGGAGTCGCCCTCCCCGCGCGTGTACGGCGAGACCGCCGCCGCCGACGGGCTGGCCACCTACGAGTCCTACCTCGGCGACAAGTTCGTCGCGCTCGGCGACCAGCCCGCCGACGGCGACGTCGACGCCGAGGAGGTTTCGCCGTTCGGTCCGCGGCTCGACGTCAGCTACCCGCACCTCGATGTGGACGCGGCGATCACGGCAGCGCTCGGCGCGATGCCCGCCTGGCGCGACGCAGGCCCCCGGGTCCGCGCGGCGGTGTGCGTCGAGATCGTCAGCCGCATCAACGCGCGCAGCTTCGAGGTCGCCCAGGCCGTCATGCACACGAGCGGCCAACCGTTCGTCATGGCGTTCCAGGCGGGCGGGCCGCACGCCCAGGACCGCGCCCTGGAGGCGATCGTTGCCGCCCTCGTCGAGCAGGAGCGCGTGCCGACCACCGCGACCTGGGAGAAGCCCGCCAAGGGTGACCCGATCCGCATGGTCAAGGACTTCCGCATCGTGCCGCGCGGGATCGCTCTGGTGATCGGCTGCAACACCTTTCCGACCTGGAACGCCTACCCGGGCCTCTTCGCCTCCCTGGCCACCGGCAACCCGGTGCTGGTCAAGCCGCACCCGCGGGCCGTGCTGCCCCTGGCCATCACCGTGGCGATCTGCCGCGAGGTGCTCGCCGAGGCCGGCTTCGATCCCGCGCTCGTGCAGTTGGCCGCCGAGGCCGGGGGCGAGGGGCTGGCCAAGACCCTCGCGCTCAACCCGGCCGTCAAGATCATCGACTACACCGGCGGACCGACCTTCGGCGCCTGGTTGGAGAAGGAGGCGGGCGGGGCGGGCAAACTCGTCTACACCGAGAAGGCCGGGGTCAACTCGATCGTCATCGACTCCATCGCCGACCCGCCCGGACTGCGCGGCCTGACCGGCAACCTCGCCTTCAGCTTCTCGCTGTACTCGGGGCAGATGTGCACCGCGCCGCAGAACGTCTACATCCCCCGGAGTGGCATCCGCGTCGGCGACCAGCAGGCCTCGTTCGAGGACGTGGCCGACGCCATCGGGATGGCCATCTCGAAGTTCACCGGCGACGACGCCAAGGCCGTCGAGATTCTCGGGGCGACCGTCAACGACGACGTCCGCGGTCGGGCCACCGACATCCCCGGCCTGGCGGAGCGTCTCGGCGGCACGGTCCTGCTCGACTCCCGTGCGGTCGCCCACCCGACCTTCCCGGATGCCGTGGCCCGCACCCCGGCGCTCATCGGCCTTGACGTCGCCGACGAGTCCGCGTACACCCAGGAGTGCTTCGGGCCGGTCGCGTTCCTCATCGCGACCGACTCCACGCAGCAGTCGTTGCAGCGGCTCACCGAGACGATCCGCCAGCACGGCGCGATGACCGCCGCGGTCTACTCCTGCGACGAGGAGGTGCTGGACGCAGCGCGGGACGCCTGCGCGGAGGCGGGGGTCGCGCTCTCGGAGAACCTCACCGGGCCGGTCTTCGTCAACCAGACCGCCGCGTTCAGCGACTACCACGGCACGGGCGCCAACCCGGCGGCGAACTCTGCCTACACCGACGCCGCGTTCGTCGCCAACCGCTTCCGCGTCGTCACGAGCCGACGGCACGTCTGAGCGGGATCGATCACGCTCGGCTCAGGGCCGGGCCGGCACCTCGCCGGCCCGGCCCTGCTTGGTGGAAGGAGGTCTTCCGCCGCGTTTTCGACAACTCCAGTGCGGCTGGCGCACAGGCGTATTGCGCCGTTCTCCCGGCGATTCCCCGTAGCTGAGAACCCGCTGACCAGGTTCGCTGTGCTAAGGGGGGAAAAACCGCTAGATTTGGGCCGGCCGACCTGAACGGCCGTCCGCTACGGGGGAGTTCGTAGCGTCGCCGGAGCGTCGAGGGTGGTAACGACGACGGCACCGCAGTTGGTTGGGGGCACTTCGAGTCCGGCGCGCCATGGCGCGTCAGGGGGAGCAGGACATGACGCGTCATGACGGGGGCTACGACCCGTTCGAGGATCCGGACCGGATCACGGTCGTCGACCGCGACGAAGAGGACGAGCAGCCGCAGCGGCGGCGTTGGTTCGTCGTGGGCGGAGCCGGAGTGGCCGCGGCCGCGGTGCTCATCGGCGGCGTCTACACGCTGGCCTCCCGTGGTGACGACACCTCCGAGCGTGTCACCCAGCGGGTTGCGCTGTCCGTCGACGGGCTGCCGACTCAGGCCTCTGCGCACCTCGTCTCCCAGGTCGAGCCGTTCGCGACCGCCGCCCTGACCGGCTCCTTGCCGTTGCCCGACGGCATCACCGCCGCCGCACCCGACGTCGTGCCCGAGCGCGCCGCGCAGGCCTACCGGCGCGCCGAGGCGACGATGGCCCAGGACCAGTCCTCGTGCCGCGTGCCGTGGTGGCTCGTCGCGGCCGTCGGCAAGGTCGAGTCCAACCACGCCAACGGCCAGGCGGACAAGAACGGCAACGTGGTGCCCGCCCTGCGTGGGGCCCGCCTGGACGGTCAGGCGCCCGGCACGAAGCAGGTGCTCGACACCGACGGCGGTCGGCTCGACGGCGACGCGCTCTACGACCGACCCATGGGGCCGCTGCAACTGCTGCCCGGCACCTGGGAGTTGATGGCCCGCGACGGCAACGGCGACGGCATCGCCGACCCCGACAACATCGACGACGCCGCGCTGACCGCCGCCACCTTCCTCTGCTCCTCCGGGCAGGACCTGTCCTCCGCCAAGGGGCTGGCCACGGGCGTGCTCTACACCAACGACCGCGCCGACTACGCCGCCAACGTTCTCTCGTGGGCTTCGTACTACCGCGGCGGCACCACCCCGCCGGCCGTCGCGCCGGTGCCCTCGCCGACGACCGCCCCGGAGGTGCGCAGCCGTACCACCGGCACCCCGCCGATCACCGAGACCAACAGCCCCACGTCGCAGGCCTCCCGCGCCGCGACCGGCTCGGCCACGGCACCCGCGCCGACCGCCGCCCCGGTCACCCCGCGGCCGGCCGTCCCGACCGCCACCCCCACGCGCGTGCCGACGCCCACCACCGCGCCCACGCCCACCCGCACGCCCACGCAGACGCCGACCGTGACGCCGACTGTGCCGGCCACGACCCCGACCCAGCCGGCGACCACGCCGACCCAGCCCGCGACCACGCCGACCACGCCGAGCTCGCCGCCCAGCTCGTCCTCCAGTGCCCCGTCTCCGGCGCCTCCCAGCCCGCCGCCGAGCTCCTCGAGTTCCTCGTCGAGCTCGCCCAGCTCGCCCCGCCCGTCGCGGACGCGACCGAGCAACCCCGAACCCAGTGACCCGGGGCCGAGCAGCGCGCCCAGCTCGCCCGCCTCGACTCCGACCGGTCGAGCCACGTCGTCCAGCCCGATCGCCCCGCCCAGCAGCCCGAGCTCCAGCAGCTCGACTCCCGCGAGTCCGCCCACGTCCTCGGGCGGCGGTCAGACGAGCGCCCCGTCCAGTCCCGACCCGACGGGCACCCCCACCGACGGCAACTGAGCGGTCCGGCTACCCGGCGGGGCCGAAGATAGTGTTCCCTTTTGCAGGCCTGACCGGGCAAAAGCGAACACTGTAATTGGCCGACCACGATCCGCCGGGGCGGCCCGGTCAGCCGAAAGGCTCCTCATGCGGAGCCTGCCGGGTCTCGCGGACGGCCCGCACGGCCGTCACGGCGCAAAAGACGCCCAACAGCATGCCGACCACGATGTCGCTGATGTGGTGGGCGCCGCGGTAGTAGCGCGCAAACGCGACGAGCAGCGGCAGGGCCACTGCGAACGCCACGATCGGCACGCGGATCCACGCCCGCTCGATGCGGAGCGAGAGCAACGCGATCGACAGCCACAAGGCCATTGCCGCCGCCGCATGCCCACTGGGAAAACTGGAGGTCGGCGGTGCCGGGTCGGGCCGAGTGACCTCGGGGCGGGGTCGGCCGACGACATGCGTGGCGGTGACGAAGATCGTGGACTCCACCGTGATCGCCAGCAGCGGAACCATGCCCACCCACCAGCGTCGGGTCAGCCACAGCAGCACGAGCGAGAGCACGACGGCGGAGCCGATCGTGAACCACGTGTCGGTGCTCGTCGACCACGTGTCGGTCAGGGTGTCCCACAGCGGCGAGCGCCAGGCGGCGATCCGCTGGCTCCACACCTCCTCGGGCTGCAGTTCGCCCAGCGGCCCCATGATGAGAAGCCCGAGCGCGACGATCGCGGCCCACACCAGGAGTCCGGGCAGCACGGCGTAGCGCAGCAGCTGCCGAGCCACGTGGCCCGGCGTGGGCGAGACGGTGGGCTTCGGCCAGCGGCGGATCAGCCCGGTCGCGTCGGCGCGGTGGGCGGGGTCGGATGCGCGTGCACTCATGCGGACCCTCCTGCGGCGCGGCCTGGGCTTGTCGCCGGGGCCGAGTGTTGGGCAGCCCGCGCGGGGCGCTCGGGCAGGTCGAGGTCGCGGGGCGGGCGGCCGTGGCTGAAGCCGGTCCACGACGAGTAGGTGAGGGCCAGCCCGAGCAGCACGCCGACCACGGTGTCGGACGGGTAGTGCACGCCGAGGAAGACCCGATCGAGCATCGTGACGACGGTGACGACCGCTGCCGTGGCAACGACCGTGCGGGCCACGGCCCGATGCCGGCGCAGCAACGGCCAGGCCATGACGATGACCGTGGCCGACGCCATCGTCACGTTGAACACGTGGCCGGAGGGAAAGCTGTATCCGGGTGCGTGCTCGATCGCGTCCTCGACAACGGGGCGGGCGCGCTGCACCAGCAGCTTGACGTTGAGCCCCATGTTCCAGCCGACGAGAGCGGTGGCGACGCCCCACAGGGTGCGCGCCCGCAGCCCGCGCCGCCACGTCCAGACCGCGACCGGTGCGGCGGCCAGGTAGACGTGCCAGGGCAGAAAGACCTCCTGCCACGCCAGGAGCGCTGCGCGCAACGCCGGAGCGGAGCGGGTGTGGTCGGTGGCTGCGACGATGGCCGCCTCGTCGAGGCGGTGCAGCGGGCTGAATCCGGCCTGGACCAGCCCGGCAAGGACCGCGACCGGCACGCACGTGACGACCGCCGCGAGCAGCCCCCGACCGATCCGGGGCAGTGCCGCGCGTGCCTCAGGCAATGCGCACCCGCAGGCACGCGGGTTTCACGGCGAACCGCAACGCCGTGCCCGGGCCGATCGGATCACCGTCGAGCTGCACCTCCTGCGGCTCGAAGAGCTGCAGCGAGAGGCGGCGGACACGGTGATGCTCGATGCGCGGATTGCCGCGACGGCGATGGGTCAGGATGTGCGCAAAGACCGAGGTCCAGCCGATGATGCCCTTGGGGGAGAGCAGCACGACATCGAGTTGCCCGTCGTCGACCTCGGCGTCGGGCAGCAACTCGACCCCGCCCTGCAGGCGACCGACGTTGCCGACGACGACGGTGCGCACCCGACGCTCCTGCGGGCGCTCGTCGTCGATGCTCACCCGCACCTTGAAGCGGTCGGAGCCGAGATGCTTCATGCCCGCCACGACGTATGCGGGCCAGCCGAATTGAGCCTTGAGCGTCTCAGGGGCGTCGGCCATGACCGTCGCGTCGAAGCCCATGCCGGCCATGACGAGAAAGTAGTAGTCCTTCTCGACATCCTGGGTGTCGCCGGGGGCGACGACGTGGATGAGGCCGACGTCGATGAGGTCGTCGCGCCCCGTGAGGGCCAGCGCCAACGCGTCCTCGATGGAGTCGACCGGCAGCTCGAGGTTGCGCGCCAGCAGGTTGCCGGTGCCGCCGGGCAGCAGGCCGAGGGGGATATCGGTGTCGATGAGTGCGGCCGCGACCGCCCGCACGGTGCCGTCGCCACCGAGCGGACAGACAAGGTCTACCCCGGCTGCCACGGCCTCCCGGGCCTGCCCGGTGCCGGGGTCATCGGCCGTGGTCTCCAGCCACAAGGGGTCGGACCAGCCGTGCTCATGGCAGACGCGGGTGATGCGTGCGCGCTCGGCGGCGACATCCTCGAACTTCGTCGGGTTGACCACGATCGCGGCTCGGCCGCGGGCCTGCGGGGTCTCCGGTCGCGGTGCATCCTCGTCGTTGATGATCCCACCACCCTTTCGGCTCGGTCTGTCGACCGTACGCCCTCATCGCAACGAACGCTGTGTGATGTGGGGCAAGTCGGGCGAAACGCCTGCCTTGTACCGCTGTCCAAACTGGGGGACGAGGCCCCGACCCCCCGCTGGGCGAAACAGATTCGGCCGTGCGGGCGCGCGCTACTAGGCTGGCAAGAGTGATCGACATCAAGGTGCTACGGGAAGATCCGCAGGCCGTGCGCGCATCGCAGCGCGCCCGCGGAGAGGACGAGTCGCTGGTAGACGCCGTGTTGGCGGCCGATGAGCGGCGCCGCTCCTCCCTGGCGGAGTACGAGTCGACCCGCGCGGAGCAGAATCGCGCCAGCAAGGCCCTCGGCCCGCTCATGGGTGCCCTGAAGAAGGCGCAGCAAGCCGGCGAAGACACCGCCGCCCTACAGGCGCAGGCCGACGAGGCGCGGACCGCGGGGGCCTCGCTGTCGACCCGGGTCAAGGAGCTCGACGCCGCCCGCGTCGCGGCCGAGACCGAACTCAACACCCTGGTTCGGCGCATCGGCAACGTCATCATCGACGGGGTGCCCTCGGGCGGCGAGGACGACTTCGTCGTGCTCGACACGTACGGCACGCCAAGGGACTTCGCGGCCGAGGGGTTCGAGCCGCGCGACCACGTCGAGCTGCTCGAAGGCTTGGGCGGCCTCGACCTGGCGCGGGGTGCGCGGATCGCCGAATCGCGCTTCTACTACCTCATCGGCGCCGGCGCC
The DNA here is from genome assembly GCF_000298215.1 of Kineosphaera limosa NBRC 100340. Lineage (GTDB taxonomy): Bacteria > Actinomycetota > Actinomycetes > Actinomycetales > Dermatophilaceae > Kineosphaera > Kineosphaera limosa. Next base: position 20,404 of record NZ_BAHD01000045.1, read on the forward strand.
CGGCTCGAGCAGGCGATGCTCAACCTCGCCCTCGACCGCGCCTACGACGCCGGCTTCACCCAGATCGGGGTGCCGACGTTGGTCAACCACCGGACGATGGAGGGCGCCGGCTTCCTCGACGCGCACGCCGACGAGGTGTACAAGTTGGGCACCGACGAGTTGTACCTGACCGGCACGTCGGAGGTGGCGCTCGCCGGCTTCCACACCGACGAGATCCTCGACCTGTCCGACGGGCCGCGCCGCTACACGGCGAACTCGACGTGCTACCGCCGGGAGGCGGGCAGCTACGGCAAGGACACCCGCGGCATCATCCGCGTGCACCAGTTTCAGAAGGTCGAGATGTTCGTGTACTGCCGCCCGGAGGACGCGGTGGCCGAGCACGAAAACCTGCTTGCCCAGGAGCGCGCGATGCTCGACCTCATGGAGATTCCGTACCAGGTGATCGACGTTGCGGCCGGCGACCTCGGTGGGCCCGCGGCGCGCAAATTCGACTGTGAGGGCTGGGTGCCGACCCAGGGTAAATACCGCGAGCTGACGTCCACATCGAACTGCACGACGTATCAGGCCCGGCGCCTCGGCATCCGGGAGCGGGGTGAGGGCGGCACCCGCACCGTGGCGACCCTCAACGGCACGCTGGCGACCACCCGTTGGCTGGTGGCCATTCTGGAGAACCACCAGCAGGCCGACGGGTCGGTCAACGTGCCCGCGGCGCTGCGGCCCTACCTGCGCGCGGATCGGCTGGTGCCGACCGGTCGCTGACAGGGCCTGCCTGCGGCTCAGTCCCGTTGATGAGAGTCCTTTTCCGGCGTTTCCGTCGCTCGGGGGAGGACTCTTGTCGGTGCTGCCACCTACGGTGACAACGACAGCCCGATTCGGGGCTGGGCAGGACAGCGGCAGGTAGGAGGCGTGCGGGTGAGTCGTGTGTCGCTCATCGAACGGTTCGCCGCGTGGATCGGTGTCGACGAGCCCTGGGAGCGCGACCCCGGACCGGGGCGTGCGGTGCAGGACGCGCGCGTGGCCTGCGGATTCATCGTTGGCATCGTCGTCAGCCTGGAGGTGATGCGCAGCCTGGGGTTGACCGAGCAGATCGATTTTCCGGTCTGGCAGCAGTACGCGATCCTCGTGGCCGGGGTGCTGCCGTTGTTCGTGCGACGGCGCTTTCCGTTGGCGGTCGCGGCGGCCACCCAGTTGCACTTCTTCGTCGTCGCCATGACCATGGGGCTGCTGGCCTACCAGTTCGTGTTTCAGGTCATGGCGTTCTTCGGCCTGTACAGCGGGGTCGCTTGGGCGCGAGACCGGCGGGCGCTGCTCGTGTTGCTCGGTGCGGTCATGGTGTGGATGGCGGGGTGGCTGGCCTGGGACTTCGCCCTCGGCAACTCGATCGCTCAGATCACCGAAGATGCCGCCGGCCGGCAGGCGGCGGGGCTGCTGAGCGCCCCCGTGGCGTATGTGCTGTACACGATCGCCATGAACTTCGTGTTCTACGGCGGCGCGCTGCTCTTCGGCCAGAACTCGTGGCGCTCGGCGCGCCGGTTGGCGATTCTCACCGAGCAGGCCGACACGATCGCCGAGCAGGCGCAGGAGCTGCGTGACCAGGCTGTGGTGGAGGAGCGGCTGCGGATCGCGCGGGAGCTGCACGATGTCGTCGCGCACCACGTGTCGGTCATGGGCGTGCAGGCCGCGGCGGCGCGGCGGGTGCTGGACCGACGCCCGGAGGCTGCTGTCGGGGCGCTGAGCCACATCGAGGAGTCGTCGCGGCAGGCGGTCGCCGAGATGCGCCGGCTGTTGGGCACGTTGCGTTCGGGCTCGTCGACGCCGGAGGCCTCGCGGGAGCCTGGGCCGGGGCTGGCGGGTATCCCCGATCTGGTGCGGCAGTCCCGCTCACCGGGGTTCGACCTCGAGTACATGCTGGTTGAGGAGCCCGACGGGTCGGCGGCCAGTGTGCCCGGGCCCATGGCGTTGTCGGTGTACCGCATCGTGCAGGAGGCGCTGGCCAACGTGCGCAAGCACTCCAGCGCCAACCGGGTGACCGTCGCCGTCCGCGTTCGCGGTGCCGGGGCCGACCCCGGGTACGTCGAGGCCGAGGTGGTCGACAACGGCCGGCCGTTGGGCGCGACGTCCGGCACCGGCCTCGGGCTGCTGGGGATGCGGGAGCGGATCGCCTCCCACGGCGGCGCCGTCGAGGCCGGGCCGCGGCTGTCGGGTGGCTATCGGGTGCGGGTGCGTTTTCCCCTGACGGCAGCGAAGACCATCACGCCGGAGCACGAGTCATGACGGCGGCTGGGGAGCCGCGCAGGAGGGAGGCGCTGTGATGGCGCAGTCAGGAGCGATCGATGACTCGCGCTCGGGCGAGGGCGGCGGTGGAGCAGCCGGCCCGCTGCGGGTGTTGCTCGTCGACGACCAGAAGCTGGTGCGCTCGGGGTTCGAGCTGATGCTCTCGGTGGAGGACGACATCGAGGTCGTCGGCGAGGCCTCCGACGGGCTGGAGGCGGTGGAGCGCGTTGCGGCGCTGCGACCGGATGTCGTGCTCATGGACGTGCAGATGCCGCGGATGGACGGCATCGAGGCGACCGAACGGATTCTGGCCGGGTCGCGGGGCGACGGAATTGAGGGTGCCTCCGAGGGGGGCGCTCCCCGGGTCGTCATCCTGACGACCTTCGACCGCGACGACTACGTGTTCGCGGGTCTGCGTGCCGGGGCCAGCGGGTTTCTGTTGAAGAACTGCGAGCCCGATCAGCTCGTCGAGGCGATCCGCGCCGTCGGGCACGGTCACTCCCTGCTCGCCCCGGAGGTCACCAAGCGGGTCATCGAGCGGATGGTCGGCACGCCCGACGCCGAGGCGGTTCTGGCGGCCGGCGCCACCGGTGGGCCCGGCGACACAGGTGCGCCTCCGGCCGACGAGGGGCACACCGACCAAGCGCGCGACCCGGAGACGGAGAAGGCCATGGCCCGCCTCACCGACCGCGAACGCGAAGTGCTCGCCCTGCTGGCCCGCGGCCGCTCGAACGCCGAGATCGCCAAGGAGCTCTTCTTGGGCGAGGCGACGATCAAGACCCACGTCTCCAACTGCCTCAGCAAACTCCACCTGCGCGACCGAGTCCAGGCCGTCGTCTTCGCCTACGAAGCGCGCCTCATCCAGCCCGGGGAGTAGGCGCGTCATGCGGGCGCTTGTGGCGGTGGGACTGCTGGCGTCGGCGTTCGCGCCGCTGGTGGCGGTGCTGGCCGTGCTGCAGCTACCGGCGCTGGGTTGGTGGGCGTGGGCGTTGCTGGCGGGGTGCCTGGCGTCGGTCGTGTTGCTGCTGGCGGTGCTGCGGTCGCTGGGCGGCATCCAGGCCAGGCCGCTGCACGCCAGGCAGGTGCGCCGGGCCGACGAGCGGGTCGTCGCGTTCACCTCCTCGTATGTGCTGCCGCTCGTCGTGGCCGCCTTCGGGCCCGAGACACCAGCCAAGGTGGTCGCCACCGTCGCCTTGGTCGCCCTCATGGCCCTCATCTACGTGCGGGCCGGGCTGTTCCACCTCAACCCGACCCTCGCGCTCCTGGGCTACCGGCTGTATGAGGTCACCGCCACCAACGGCACCGTGACGATGCTGCTCACCACGAGCCGGCATCTGCGCCAAGACGCCACCCTGCACTGCCGCTACCTCGGCGACGACGTGGCGATCGAGGGTCGCGTCGATGGTCGGCGGTCCGGCCGCGCGCCGGCCGCCGAGTCGACCGACGGGGAGGCGACATGACCCTGGAACCGGCCCGGCAAGCCCTAGAGGCCGCCGCGGCGGCCCAGAGTGCCTCGCTGGAGAACTTTGTGCTGCGCGGGCGGACGCTCGCCGACGCCACGGCCTGGCGGATCGACCTCGAGCAGGATCTCGCCCAGCAGGTCGGTGATGACGTGCGCGGTGGCGCCGGCGCGCTGGCCGACAAGCAGTTGCTGCCGTACGACCCGGCGTACCAGACGAACTCCTCGCAGGTGCTCGTCGAGGAGCTGGCGGGGGTGCCCGAACTGGCGGCGGTCGATGCGCGCCTGCGCGGGGGTGATCTGCCGCCCGATCCGGTCGGCGATGGCCCCGAGAGCGATCCCGTGCTGGCGATGGTCCACGTCGTCGGCGACGGCGCAACTCGGCTCGCCGCGTATCGCTTCAAGGGGCCCGGGATCGCCGTGCGGCAGCGCGGCATCGCGCTGCTACCGAGGGCAGGGGTGTATCGGCGAGTCCGTGACGACCTGCTGTTCTACGACGACCGCTTCGACGCGTACACGCTCGGGGAGTCCGTCTACTTCACGACCGTCTCGCTCATCCAGACCAAACTTGCCGCCGACGACAAGGCCCGCCGGCTCGCCCGGCAGACCCTGCGGGAAGTGACCCGCGACGTGCGCATCGACGGCTACGAGCTGCTCGCCCAGGCCGTCGCCGACGACCCCACCCTGCGCGCCAAGATGGCCTCCGTCGCCCGCATGGTGCGCGACGATCCGGAGTACGCCGCGAAGCTCACGACCCAGGCGCTCGTCGACTTCGTGCAGGCCCACCCGCAGTACGACATTCCCGTCGCCACGGTCGACGGTCGCGAGGTGCTGCGCTTCGATCCGGCTCCGCGGCACCGGCACCAGATCCCGCGGCTGCTGGCCGACGACTACTTGCACAGCCTCCTCACCGACCGCAGCTACGAGGCCGGCTCCAAGAGCCGCGTCCGGTTCAAGGGATGAGATTGTTCAGTACATCTGTACCCACAAGAGTCTTTCTACTATAGTCTGTATATATGCACTTGATTCGTACTTCTGTCTAGCCGAGACTTGTGGGAGGGGGTCGTCATGTCGGGTTGGTGGAATGTCGCGCGTGTCCTCGATGACGGCGCATCTTTGGATGAGTTCGATGAGGTGCTGCGTGGGTTGGAGTCGGCGATACCCGACGAGGTCGCTGATGACTTCACGCTGGCGGACGCGTCGGGTGAGTTGCGGGGCTGGGAGTCGCTGGCCGCTCGGATCGACGTGCGGCGCGCGCGACTGATGGGGTGGATGGTCGAGCTGCAGACGCAGATCGATGTGGAGCGGTGGAAGGTCGAGAACGGCACGCGGATCGAGCCGAGTGCGTCGGCGGTGGCGGGGCTCCGGGCGGGAGCGCGAGCCTCGTTGGTGGACACGATGACCGCGGTGTGTGGCGGGTTCCGGGGGGCGTGGCTGGACCGGGCTCGTTTGGGGACAGCGCCCGAGTCGTTGGCGAAGACGCTGCAGCCCGCGGTGGCCGGGGGCGCGTTGAACGTGTTCCAGGCGGCGACGCTGCTCAAGGAGTCCGAGGAGCTCGACATCACCGCGGAGCAGCAGTCGGCGATGGTCGAGTCGGTGGTCGAGCATGCGCGCGGGCATCGAGAGCGTCGTGGGGTGCCGGTGTCGCAGCCGTTGTTCCGTTCTCGGGTGCGTAAGGCGGCGTTGGAGCATGCAGGGCCGGTCAAGCAGAAGAAGGCTGCGCACGAGCGGCGGCGGGTCAAGATGCTCGGGTTGGACGATGGGCAGGCCGGACTCGAGGTGCGGGGAGCGCAGCCTCGGGTCGAGGCGGCGATGGCTCGCCTGGATGCGGTGGCGCGCAGCGCGAAGGCGGCGGGGGATGCGCGGACGTTGGCGCAACTGCGGGCGGATGCAGCGCTGGACCTGTTGATCTTCGGGGCGCCCGCCCCTGATGCCGCGACAAGTATCGATCACCCCGGTGAGGGTGGCTGGCCGCCGGCGGTCGTCAACGTGGTGGTGTCGGCGGCGTCGCTACTGGGCGCGAACGAGGTTCCGGGATTGGTCGAAGGCGCCTGGGTGGACGCGCAGACAGTGCGGGAGCTGGCCCACGCTCGCGGGAGTGTGTGGCAGCGCATCGTGGCCGACCCCGTCACCGGGTACGCGATGGACGCGGCGGTCGACTCCTACCGGCCGACCGCGGAAATGGCGCGGGTAGTGCGGGCCCGCGACGGTCATTGCCGGGCGCCAGGGTGCCTTCGCCCGGCCGCGCATGCGCAGTTGGATCATGTGCGGGAACGGCGCGATGGTGGCCCGACGAAGGGCACCAACCTGCAGGACCTGTGCACCGGGCACCACCCACCGAAGAGCCGCCGGCACTGGTCCGCGCGGATGGACGATACCGGGGTCGTCACCTGGCGCCTGGCCGACGGAACGATCACCCGCACCTACCCGATGGACTACCGCGACTTCGGCATCCACCAGGTCGATCACGCCGTCCCCGACTGCCCGGTGGCCGGCTGATACGGCTGATACGGCTGATACGGCTGACCCATGGGGCGACCGCGTCATCCGCTCGGGGGAGCAGGGGCGGCCCTGAACGGCCTGGCGAATCCGCCTTCGGGGGGATCCGCCTCGGAGTGAGGTTTCGTAGCTTGGAGGAGTGCGGTCACCGCCGGTGACCGACGGGCTACCAGCTCCCAACGCCCATCGACGAAGGGGAAGCACCGTGCTCCAAGTAGAGCAGCTGACCAGGCGGTTCGGGGACCACACCGCCGTAGACAACGTGAGTTTCGACGTCCCCGACGGACAGCTCATCGGCTTCGTCGGCGGCAACGGCGCCGGCAAGACCACGACGATGCGCATGATCATGGGGGTGCTGGCCATCCACGGCGGGCAGGTTCTCGTCAACGGGCGCCCCATCACCCTCGCCGACCGCAAGACCTTCGGTTACATGCCCGAAGAGCGCGGCCTGTATCCCAAGCAGCGGATCATCGACCAGCTCGTCTACCTCGGCCGCCTGCACGGCATGAGCCAGAAGGCAGCCCGCGCGTCCGCCACCGACCACCTCGAACGCTTCGGCCTCGGCGAGCGCGCCCAGGATCACGTCGAGAAGCTGTCCCTCGGCAACCAGCAGCGCGTGCAGATCATCGCCGCGGTCATGGCACAGCCCACCGCCCTCGTGCTCGACGAACCGTTCTCCGGGCTCGACCCCACCGCCGTCGACCAAATGGCGGCCGTGCTGCGCGAGCACTCCCGCCGCGGCGTCCCGATCCTGTTCAGCTCCCACCAGCTCGACCTCGTCGAACGTCTCTGCGACGGCCTCGTCATCCTGGCCCGCGGCAAAGTTGTCGGCAAGGGCACCGCCGACCAGCTTCGCGGCGACGCCCCCGTTCGGCACCGGCTCGTGCTCGACGGCGATGCGGGCTGGACCCGCGACCTGCCCGGTCTGTACGTCGCCGACGTCGAAGGCAACACCGCCGTGCTCGAGGTGATGACCCCCGGTGCCGAACGCGAACTGCTTGAGCATGCGCTGCGCCGCGGCTCCATTCGGGAGTTCGCGCGCATCGTGCCGCCGCTGTCCGAGATCTACCGCGAGGTCACAGCCGACGCCCACAACGTGCACGACGGCGACCACGCGCTCGACTTTGCTGGTGACAAGGCCAAGGAGTTCTCCGCATGAGCATCGACACCCGCGAGCAGGTCCCCGCGCAGGCGGCCGACCAGCAGCCCAGCAACGGTTCGGCCGCGTGGCCGATCGTCACGACCCGCGAGATCGTGGCCCGCATCACCGACCGCAACTTCCTGATCTCCACGGGCTTCACCATCGTGTTGATCATCGGCATGTTCGCCTTCCAGGCGTTCATGGCCCAGCGGATGGCCGACTCCACGAGCCAGGTGGCGGTCACGAACCCGACAGCCGCGCAGATCGTCTCCGCCAGTGGCCAGGCCGGCATCCCCGGCCTGGGCAGCTCCAACATCGAGCCCGCGACCTACCCGAGCGACGACGCCGCCCGCGCGGCCGTACAGGACGGCAGCGTCGACGCCTGGCTGCATCAGGACGGCCAGGCGTGGGTGCTCACCGGGCACGACACTCCCGGCAACCAACTGCAGGCCTCGGTCGGCGCCAGCGTGCGCGAACACGTCATGGCGGCCAACGCCGCCGCGGCCGGCACCTCGATGCAGCAGCTCGCGGCCGACTCGGTGATGCAAGTCGATTCGCTGGCCGGCGAGCTCGACAACGAAGGCGAGATGGTGCGCACGCTCGCCGGGTTCGTCTTCGCGTTCCTCTTCTACATGGCCTCGATCATGTTCGGCATGGCCATCGCCAACAGCGTCGTGGAGGAGAAGCAGTCCCGCATCGTGGAGATCCTCGCGACCGCCATGCCGCTGCGCCAGTTGCTCATCGGCAAGGTGCTCGGCAACACTGTGCTGGCGCTGGGGCAGATGGTGCTCTTCGTCGGCGTCGGTCTCGTCGGCCTCAGCTTCACCGACTATTCGACGTTCCTGCCCTCGCTCATGGGGCCCTCGGCGTGGTTCCTCGTGTTCTTCCTCGTCGGTTTCCTTGCCCTCGCCTGCGTGTGGGCCGTCTGCGGCTCGCTCGCCAGCCGCAGCGAAGACCTGCAGGCCACGACCATGCCGATGACGCTGCTGCTCGTCGCGCTGCTCTTCCTGGGGATGATGGGCACCGGCACCGTGCAGGTCATCGCCTCCTATGTGCCGATCGCCTCCGTCATCACGATGCCCGCCCGCCTTCTGGCCGGCACCGCGCAGTGGTGGGAGCCGGTGATCTCCCTCGGCATCACGCTCGCCTTCGCGGCACTCATGATCTGGCTCGGCGAACGCATCTACCGCCGCAGCCTGCTGCAGACCGGTGGCCGCCTCTCCCTGCGCCAGGCGTTGAAGGTGCAGGAGTAACAAGACCCGGGGAAACGGGAGGACAACGGATCGGCCCGGGCGACCAACGGTTGCCCGGGCCGACTCGCGCCCAGCCGACCAGGTCGCCGGGGGTTACCAGGCTCGTCGCCGATTCGTCATCCGCACGTGACGTGGGGAACAACTTGCGCCCGCAGAGTGTTGCGCATTGCTACCTCAACGACCCATCAGATCCGCTGCGGCGCCCGGGACGGGCCCGTATTCGCCACCGCAGCCGGCGCCGTCATCATGCGACGGCAGCGCGGTGGCCTGCAGGGGCGGATCATCGAAAGGAAACACGTGAGCCTGACGCTCAACTCCGGACCCCTCGGGGCCCCCACCACCGGCCAGACCGGCCGGACCCTCGACCTGGGCACCCCCGCGGGTCGGCACCTGGTCGCCCTCGACATCGACGGCACGACACTGCACCACGACGGCACCCTCTCCGAAGAGGTCTACGGCGCCGTGCGCCAGACCGTGGCCGCCGGGCACGACGTCGTTATCGCCACCGGACGCTCCCTGCTTGAGGCGCGGCCCGTCATCGACGCCCTCGGCCTGCGCAGCGGCTACGCCGTGTGCTCCAACGGCGCCGTCACCCTGCGGCTGGACCAGCACGAACGGCGCGGCTACCGCATCGTCGACCAGGTCACCTTCGACCCCCGACCCGCCCTGGACCTGCTGCGCGACGCGTGGCCGGGGGCCGTCTTCGCCGTCGAACGCGTCGGCGTCGGATTCGACATCAGCGGGCCGTTCCCCGACGGCGACCTGTCCGGGCGGCTGCGCATCTCCAGCTGGGACGAGTTGACCGGCTCCCCGACTACCCGTTTGACGTTCTACAGCCCCGACGCTCACGTCGAAGAGTTCGCACACGCCGTCGAACGGCTCGGGCTGCACGGCGTGAACTACGCCGTCGGGTTCACCGCCTGGCTCGACGTCGCTCCCGCCGGGGTTTCCAAGGCCAGCGCCTTGGAGGGGGTGCGCGCTCGCCTGGGCATCGACCGCGCCCGCACCGTCGCCGTCGGCGACCAGCGCAACGACCTGGAGATGCTCGCCTGGGCCGCCTGCGGCGTCGCCATGGGTAACGCTCCGGCCGAAGTGGTCGACGTCGCCGATCTGCAGACCCTCGACGTCACCGACGACGGACTCGTGCCGGTGCTGGCCGCCGTTCCCGCCGCCCACTGAGCGCCACTGACCCGCCACTGACCCGCCACTGAGGCTGGGCGCTGGCGGGTGCCAGCGCCCCGTACTGAACGTCTGATAGAGACGCGTCCAAGACGCCCGCAGGCCTTTCAGGACGTCCGATATAAAGCCGTCCAAGACGCTTTGCTGTGTTTTTGGACGTCCGATAAAGTCGCGTCTTGAACGGGTCGCTCGCGAGCGAAAGCCACTGATAGAGAGTGGATTCCACGCAATTATCCGGTGTTTTCGAGGGGGAATGCAAGTGTAAGAAAATGCGTAGGTGACGTGTCGCAGAAACATTATGCGAATGCGTGCTCCGGACGATGAGGGATGCACATGGAGCATTACTCACGGAGGAGAAGAAGACATGCGTACCCCTGAGCAGGTGGGTCTGGTGTCACTGGGACTGGGCGACGAGTTCACCGCCCGGTACCCCGAGCTGTACCCCAACCACGTGGCCATCGCCGGTTGCATCCGAGCCTGGGCCGAACGAATGGTTCCGCAGTTGTCCGCCGTCACCGTCGGCGCCGAGCCCGGCACGGTGCCGGGCAGCGAGGAGGACTACGTGCTCGGCTACGCGCGTGCCCTGCGCGACATGGCCGACATGCTCGTCGACGGCGAGGGGCTGCCCGACGCTCCGCTGTACCCCATCGTCCGCACCGCCTGACCCGACCGGACCCGCGCAGGCCGGGTCGACGACGTGTGATGATGGCTGAGTCATGGCCGACCTGCACATCACGAGCGCCGCTAACCCGCGCGTCAAGACGCTCGTCGGCCTGCGCCGGCGGCGGGCGCGTAGCGATGCCGGGCTCACGCTCGTCGAGGGGCTCGAAGAGACCCTGCTCGCCACCACCGCCGGGGCCCGGCTGCGCGAGCTGTACTACTGCCCCGAGTTGTTCGGCGCAGGCGCACACGAGCTCGTGCCGCAACTGCGGGAGGGGGTCGGCCACGTCGTGCGCCTGAGCCGGCCCGTCTTCGAGAAGGTCGCCTACCGCGAGGGTCCCGACGGCATTCTGGCCGTCGCCGACTCCGTCGCAGCGGACCTGGCGGCGCTGCGCCTGCCGCAGTCGCCACTGCTGCTGCTGGCCGAGGCCGTGGAGAAGCCCGGCAACCTCGGCGCCATGCTGCGCACCGCCGACGGGGCAGGGGTCGACGCGGTGCTGGCCGCCGACCCGGTGACCGACTGGAGCAACCCCAACCTTGTGCGCGCGAGCAAGGGCACCGTGTTCAGCGTGCCCGTTGCTGCCGACAGCACCCAGGCGGTTCTCGCGTGGCTGGCCGAGCACGGCATAGCGCTCGTGGCGACCACACCCGACACCGACCTTCACTACGCCGACGTCGACTACACCGGGCCCGTCGCCATCGCCGTCGGCGCCGAGAAGACCGGGCTGACCGACGCCGCGCTGGCGGCGGCCACCTACCGCGTCCGGATTCCGATGGCGGGGCGCGCCGACTCCCTCAACGTGGCGACCTCCGCGGCGATCGTCGCGTATGAGGCTGTCCGCCAGCGTCGTTGAGCGCACATTTCAGTGTGTGGTCGAGGGGCGTGGGTGAGGTCACCCACGGTTCGGAAGGGCCATCGGCCTGTGTAACGATGACCGCATGCGACTCGATCACGTCTCCTATGCCGCCGAGCACGACGGGGTCCGCGCAACGGCGGAGCGGCTCGGTGCAGCCTTGGGTATCCGGCCGATCAACGGGGGAGTACATCCCACTTTCGGCACCCGCAATGTCATTCTCCCGCTGGCCGGCTGCCGGTACGTCGAGGTCGTCGAGGTGCTCGACCATCCGGTGTGCGACAAGGCCCCGTTCGGTCAGGCCGTCCGCGCTCGCTCCGAACAAGGTGGCGGGTGGATGGGCTGGGTCGTGCGGGTCGACGACCTCGCCCCGTACGAGGCGCGCCTGGGCCGCACCTCCGTCGACGGGCACCGGGTGTTTCCCGACGGCCGCACCCTGAACTGGCGTCAGCTGGGCGTCAAGGGGCTGATGAGCGACCCCCAGCTGCCGTTCTTCGTCCAGTACGCCAACATCGAGTTGCACCCCTCCCGCGCCGCGGAGGTGGAGCCGCAGGTCGCGCTGAGCGCGATGTGCGTCGCCGGCGACCCCGACCGGGTCAGAGAATGGCTGGGCGTGGCGCTCGATTACAAGGCGCCCGACATCACCTTCGACTTCATCGCTCCCCACGGTCAGGCCGGTCTGCTCAGCGTCACCTTCCAGACCACGAACGGCCCCGTCACCCTCTGACGAACTGGGCGGCAGGTCAGCGGCCCCGGTCCTACCGCCGTCAGCCCACCGGCACGGCCGCACGGTCGTCCGCCCCGTCGTGTGGCCGCTCGGCCTCGTCCTGCGGGGCGTGCCCGACGCGGCGCAGACGCAGCGAGTTGAGCACCACGATGACGCTGGAGCTGGCCATCGCGATGCCGGCGACCATCGGGCTGATGATGCCGAACGCGGCCAACGGCAGCGCGACGACGTTGTAGCCGAACGCCCAGGCGAGATTCTCCAGGCAGATGCGTAGGGTCCGCCGGGAGAGATGGATCGCGTCGGCGACGGCGGCGACCTGCGGGCGCATCAGCACGATGTCGGCCGACTCCATCGCGATGTCGGTGCCGGAGCCCATGGCGATGCCCAGGTCGGCCTCGGCCAGCGCGGCCGCGTCGTTGACCCCGTCGCCCACCATCGCCACGACATGCCCCTGGCGTCGCAGCCGCTGCACTACCTCGTGCTTCTCGTCGGGGCGCACCCCGGCGAAGACGTCGCCCGCCTCGATCCCGATGTCGCGGGCCACCCCCGCCGCGGTGGCGGCGTTGTCGCCGGTCAGCAGGTAGGTGCGCAGGCCCAGCTCATGCAGCCGTTCGATGCCGTGCGCGGAGTCGGGGCGCACCCCGTCGGCCACCGTCAACGCCGCGCGGGCCACCCCGCCCCAGCCGACGTAGACCGTCGTGCCGGCGGGGTCGGGGCCGGCGATCTGCTCCGGCACCTTGTCGAAGAGCTCGGGCCGGCCCACCGTCACCTGCGTGCCCTTGATCGAGCCGCGCACCCCAGAGCCGGGCTGGGCGGTGATGTTGGCAGCCGGCGGCAACGCCAGATTCCGCTCGCGGGCGCTCGTGACGATCGCCTGCGCCACCGGATGTTCGCTGCCGACCTCCACCGCGGCTGCGGCTTGAAGCGCCGCCGTGGGGGTCAGGCGTCCGGCCGGGGTGATGCCGACGAGCCGCATCCGGCCGGTCGTCACCGTTCCCGTCTTGTCGAGCAGCACGACGTCGACCCGGCGGGTGGATTCGAGGATCTCCGGGCCCTTGATGAGCACCCCGAGTTGGGCCCCCCGGCCGGTGCCGGCAAGGAGCGCGGTGGGGGTGGCCAGGCCGAGCGCGCACGGGCACGCGACGACGAGCACCGCGACGGCGCTGCTCAACGCCGTGGTGAAGGGACTGCCGGTGAGCATCCAGCCGATGAACGTCAGCGCCGACAACGCCAACACGACGGGCACGAAGACCGAGCTGACGCGGTCGGCGAGGCGCTGCACCGGCGCCTTACCGGTCTGCGCCTGTTCGACGAGGCGGGTGATGCCGGCCAGCACGGTGTCGGCGCCGACGGCCTGCGCCTGCACGACGAGCAGCCCGACCGTGTTGATCGTGCCGCCGACGACCTGATCGCCCACCCCGACCTCGACCGGCATCGACTCGCCGGTCACCAGCGACGCATCGATCGCGCTGGCGCCCTCGAGAACCACCCCATCGGCCGCCACCTTCTCGCCGGGGCGCACGAGAAAGCGGTCGCCCACGCCGAGCCGCTCGACCGGCACCCGCTCGTGCGTCGTGCCGCCGTCGTGGCCCGGCACGAGCACCGTCACGTCGCCGCGGCGCAGGTCCAGCAGGCTCTGCAGCGCCGAGCGGCCTTCTCGGCGGGCCCGCGCCTCCGCGACCCGGCCGGCCAGCAGGAACGTCGTGATGACCGCAGCTGTCTCGTACCACAAGTGCCCGGTCTGCCCGGTGAGTGTCGCCACGAGTGACCAGCCGAATGCGGCGCTCACCCCGAGGCTCACCAGCGTGTCCATCGTCGATGCCCCGTGCCGGGCGTTGATCGCCGCAGCCCGGTGGAACGGCCACGCACCCCAGGTCGCCACCGGCAACGCCAGCGCCAGCTCCACCCACGGGCGGGTGTCGCCCAGTCCGTGCCCCAGCGGGGTCATCGCGATGAGCACCAGCGGCAGGGTCAGCGCCGCGCAGACCCACAACCGGCGTCGCAGGTCGGCCGCCTCGAACAGCCGGCGCAGCCGCGCCCACCGCGAGGGGCGCTTCGGCACGGCATGCGGTGAGTCCGGGGCCGGGGCGTTGTCGTTCGCCGCAGCCTGGTCGGTCGACGTCGCCGCGATTCCCACCGACGACTTCCGCCCATCCGACCGCCCATCGGCCGCCTCCGGCGCGTCGAGCACGCTGGCGCTGTATCCGGTGCGCTCGACGGCGGCCACCAGATCGGCCGGCGCGATCGGGTCGCGGAAGCGCACGTGCGCCTGCTCGGTGACGAGGTTGACCTGGGCCCGCACGCCGTCGAGCTTGTTGAGCTTGCGCTCGACCCGCGAGGAGCACGAAGCGCACGTCATGCCGCCGATGGCCAGGTCGATCTCGTGCTCGGACGGGGCATCGGCGGTGGCGCTGCCGGTGACCGTAGTCATGGGTGAGTCATTGGGGTGTGCTCCTGCGACGACGCGGGCTCAGAAGGCGACGGTGTAGTCCCCGGCCTCGGCGACGGCCTCGGCGATCGCTCCCTGCTCGGGCAGCGGCTCACCTTCCAGCCGCACGGTGGAGGTGCCCCCGGGGACCAGCTCGATGCTCACTTCGCGCACGCCTTCCAGTTCGCCGAGCTCGGCGCTGACCGCCTTGCTGCAGTGCTCGCACGTCATGCCGCTGACGCTGAATGTGGTGTCGGCCATGTCGGTCTCCTAACCCTTGAGTTGTCGCCTCACTCCATCATCCAACCGACCCTTCTCGCAGCATGTTCCGGGGCCCACGCCGGGGTGGCGGCGCTGCCTCCCGCGGCAAGTGCTATGGCGCCCTGGGCAGATCGCCTCGTCGCGGAAATTCGGTGCCCCCCAACCACGTCTAGTCCCTTGAGTCGCGGCCGAATCGGCCGACTTGTCAGGGTGAGCCCGAGTAACGGGCCAGTGGGACAGAAACCGGGCCTGCCCGGTAGAGGAGTGACATGTCAACTGCCGCGCACCAGGGCGCCGACACCGACGAGCGCACCCGGCCGGGCGCGGGGCTCGTCGGGCGACTCGTGTTGATCGGCGCCATCGGTGCCATCGCCGCGATCGTCGTCGGGGTCATCTCGTTCGGCTCGCAGGCCCGCTACAACGGCTACCTCGACCAGGTGAACACCATCCGTCAGGCCGCGATCTCCTCGTCCGTGCTCGGCCGCGCCGGCGCGGAGGTGCGCGGCAACCAGTTCTCCTACGCCTGGGATGTCGTGCGCTCCGGCCAGGAGGCGGCGTTCGCGCCCAACCAAGCCAACTACGCCAACTACCAGGCGGCGGCGACCCGCGTGCAAGACGGTCTGCAGGCCATGCCCGTCGACCAGTTGACCGCCGACGAGAAGGCCCAGTTCGACGCCGCCAGCGCCGCCTGGGCCCAGTTCTTCGAGGTCAACGGCCGCGCCGAAGCCGCCTACCGCCAGGGGAACGAGACCGCGACCCGGCAGGCCAACAGCATGATCGCCGGGCCGGGCGCACAGGCGTTCACGCAGGCGCAGCAGGCGATGACGGCCGTCAACTCCTCGGTCAACGCCCGGGTCGCCGCCATCCAGGCGGATGCGAGCGCCTCGGCCGGTCTGGCTCGCGTGCTGCAGATCCTCACGATCCTCGTGGCGTTGGTGCTCATCACCGTGCTCACCGTGCGTGCCGCCCGCCGCCTGAGCGCGCAGGTCGAGGGCATGGAGGAGGCGCTCGGCGCGCTCGCCGACGGCGACCTCACCCACGACCCGCAGGTGCGCGGCGGCGACGAGATCGCCCGCATGGCCGAGTCGCTGCGCGCCGCGCAGGACCGACTGCGCCAGCTCATGGCTCAGGTGTCGACCACCGCCGGGGTAGTGGCCCAAGCCGGCGAGCAGCTCAAGGACGTGTCCCAGCAGGTGGGCTCCGGTTCGGAGCAGGCCGCCTCGCGCCTGGGCGTCGCCTCTGGCTCGGCGGACTCGGTGACCCAGCGCATCCAGACCGTTGCCGCCGGCACCGAGGAGATGACGACCTCGATCCGGGAGATCAGCCGCTCGGCCAACGATGCCGCGGGCATCGCCGCGCAGGCCGTGCACGTGGCCGACTCCACGAACGCGACCGTCGCCAAGCTCGGTGAGTCCAGCATCGAGATCGGGAACGTCGTGAAAACCATCACGAGCATCGCCGAGCAGACCAACCTGTTGGCGCTGAACGCGACGATCGAGGCCGCGCGCGCCGGCGAGGCCGGCAAGGGTTTCGCCGTTGTTGCCAACGAGGTCAAGGACCTGGCCCAGGAGACGAGCAAGGCCACCGAAGACATCGGCCGCCGCGTCGAGGCCATCCAGCTCGACACCGAGGCCGCGGTCGCCGCGATCAGCGAGATCAGCGCGATCATCAGCCAGATCAACGACTCCCAGGCCACGATCGCCTCCGCCGTGGAGGAGCAGACGGCGACGACCAACGAGATGGGCCGCAACGTCGGCGAGGCCACGAAGGTCGCCCGGCTGATCACCGGGGAGCTGAGTTCGGCCTCCTCGGCGGCCGGCAACTCCACCGGGGCCGCGGCGACCACCGAGCAGGCCGCCACCGAGCTGGCCGCCCGCGCCGCCGACCTGCGGAGTCTCGTGGGGCGCTTCCGCTACTGACGGTTCATCGAGGAAGTGCAGCGGGCGGGCCGGTGATCGATCACCGGCCCGCCCGCCGACGTTGTCCGCGGCTCGACGTCGTGCGGCCGGTCAGGCCAGGTAGTCGCGCACGAGGCGGGGCGCCAGGCCGACGTAGCCGGCGGGGGTCAGCTCGACCAGGCGAGCCTCGACGTCGGCCGGCAGGCCTAGGCTGCGGACGAACTCGCGCAGGTCGTCACCGGTGATGCGGCGCCCGCGGGTCAGCTCCTTGAGCCGCTCGTAGGGGTTCTCCATGCCCGGCACCCCCTGGGCGCCCAGCGCCCGCATCGCCGACTGCACGGGCTCACCGAGCACCTCCCAGTTGGCGTCGAGGTCTGCCGCCATCGCCTCCGGCACCGCGTCGAGACCGGCCAGGCCGCGGCGCACGTTGTCGATGGCCAGCATGCCGTGGCCCAGCGCCGTGCCGATGTTGCGCTGCATCGAGGAGTCGGTGAGGTCGCGTTGCAGCCGCGAGTTGACGAGGGTGGTGGCCAGCACGTCGAGGAGGGCGTTGCTCACCTCGAGGTTGGCCTCGGCGTTCTCGAATCGGATCGGGTTGACCTTGTGCGGCATCGTGCTGGACCCGACGGTGCCCTGCCCGCGGACCTGCGCGAAGTAGCCCATCGAGATGTAGGTCCACACGTCGGTGCACAGGTTGTGCAGCACCCGATTGAAGCGGGCGATGTCGGCGTACAGCTCGGCCTGCCAGTCGTGGCTCTCGATCTGGGTCGTCAACGGATTCCACGTCAGGCCGAGGCCCTCGACGAACGTGCGGCTGACCTGCGGCCAGTCGGCCTGCGGCACGGCGACGACGTGCGCGCCGAACGTGCCGGTCGCGCCGTTGAGTTTGCCCAGGTAGTGGGCGGACTCGACGCGGCGCAGTTGGCGGCGCAGGCGGTAGGCGAGGACCGCGAGCTCCTTGCCCATCGTCGTCGGGGTCGCAGGCTGCCCGTGCGTGTGCGCCAGCAGCGGGGTGTCCGCCAGCTGGTGGGCCAGGTCGGCGAGCTGGTCGACGAGGCCCGTCGCGGCCGGCAGCCACACCCGCGTCACCGCATCGCGGACCATCAGCGCGTACGAGAGGTTGTTGACGTCCTCGCTCGTGCAGCAGAAGTGGATGAGCTCGGCCAGCTGCGCGGCCTCCTGCGCGTCGTCGCCCTCCAGCACGCTGGGTAGCCGACGCTTGAGGTAGTACTCGACGGCCTTGACGTCGTGCACCGTCTCCTTCTCGATCGCGGCGAGTTCGGCGATGTCGTCCGCGCCGAAATCGTCGACGATCGCTCGCAACCGGGCCAGCTCCGCGTCGGTCAGCGCTCGCACTCCCGGCACGACCTGGGTGCTCGTCAGATGCGCCAGCCACTCGACCTCCACCCGAACCCGCTCGCGGTTGAGCGCCGCCTCGCTGAGGTGATCGACCAGGGGCGCGACCGCGCCGCGGTACCGCCCGTCGAGCGCACCGAGGGGGATCGGCGGAGTGATCTGGGAAAGCGCAACCATGTCGGCATCTTCCCAGATGCGCCCACAGCCTCCGCACCTACACTTCGAGAGTGACTGCCTCGCCTTCCGGGCCGCCGTCACCGCGCGACGCGGTGCATCGCTCGGTGGTCCGACACGTGCTCGCGTCGCTGGATTTCCGGCGCTCGCGGGACGCGTCGCGGGCGATTGTCGACGACCCGGCGTCGCTGCGTGATCTGGCCGACAGCGTGCGGGAACGCGGCTACGAGCAGGGCGCCCTGGAGCCGGTGGCCGACCGGATCGACGCCGCGCTGCACCTCATCGACGACCGCGCCGAGCAACTCGCCGACGCTGCCACCCAACCGATGGCCGTGCAGAAGGAGGCCGAGTTGCCGCCGGCCAGCGCGGCCCGCCAGCGGCTCATCGTGGCCGCCATGCACTACCTCACGCGCCGTCCGCAGCGCCGCGACGACGATCCGGAGGGCACCGCCGACACCGACGCGGTCGTCGTTGTCACCGAGGTGCTCGGCAGCGCGCAGGCCGATCTGCGGCCTTATATGCCCGCCGCCGACGAAGACGGCGCCGCCAAGAGCGGGCCGCAGGGGTAGTTTGGCGCGCGTCGTCCGGAGTGCGGCTCCGGGCGGCTATCCGAGGTCGGCGCGCACCTGCTCGACGATGCCGGGCGCGGCGCGGCGGATCTGCTCCAGACACTCCTCGAAGTCGTCCGGGGTGCCGTAGTAGGGGTCGGCGAGGTCGAGGTCGCCGCTGGCCTGCGGATCGAACTCCCGCAGCAGGCGCACGTCGGCGTCGGAGTCGCGGCCCATGCGCTGCATCGCGGCCAAGTGGCCGGAGTCGGCGCACAGGATGAGGTCGCGGTCGTCGAACCAGTCCGGCTCGATCTGGCGGGCGCGGTGGGCCGTGCCGTCGAATCCGGCCGCGGCCAGGGCGTTGAGCGCCCGCCGGTCGGCGCCGCCGCCGAGGTGCCAGCCGCCGGTGCCCGCGGAGTCGACGACGACGCGGTCGCCCAGCCCGGCGTCGGTGAACGCCTCCCGCAGCACGACCTCCGCCATCGGCGAGCGGCAGATATTGCCCGAACAGACGACGCAGACGCGGTACTTATCGTTCGTGGTCACCATGGCGCTATTCAAGCCGATTCGGGCCGCGCGCCCAGCGGCGGCTGGCGAGCCGGGGTAGCTGCGGTCAGGCGGGGGGCGACCCGCGGCGCGCTGCCAGCTCGGCCAGATGCACGCAGGCCTCGAGGAACAGCCGGGCCAGGCAGGCCAACGCCACCACCTTCAGCAGCCCCGCGATCACGGTCACGACGACGGCCCCCAGGTCGGCCGGCGCGCCGAGCGCCGCGGCGCTCGAAGCGAGGTAGATCGTGCGCATGTAGTCGACGAGCAGGTACCCGATGACGATCCACATCGCGATCGGCGCCAGCGCCTTGGTCACGCGCCGCCGGAACCCGATCGGCCGCCCGGTGAACCCGCCGACACCCTCTCCGGCCCACGTCGGGCCACCCCCGGCGTCCTCCGCCTCCGGCCGGCCGTCCCCACCCTCCGCCGAAAGCCCCGCTACTGGTCGAGAGGCAGAGTGTGAACTGTGGCTTTCGACCGGTAGCGGGACTTTCGGCGAGGAGGTGGAGTCGGCCGGCGAGGGGGCGGAGCGCAGCTCGGGGGCGGGGTCGGGCTCGGAGGGGTCGGGCTCGACGGGGTCGAGCTCGGGGCTGGGGTCGGGCTCCCGGTGGCGGAATCGGGGTATGGGGCCGGTGGCGGCGGCGTGGCCCGGGCCGCCCCAGCCGCCGGAGTGGCCCTGCTCGTAGGCCGTCTGCGACTGCGCTCCCCAGCCGCGGGCGTAGTCCCGCGAGGCGGCGTCTGCCGGCTGGGCCGAGGCAGGGACTACGGGTTGGGAGGCAGCGGAGGGGGGTTCGCGGTCCGCTGCGGCGTCCGCTCGCGCCCGGCCTTCCGACCCGTGCTCCTGCTCGGACATGCTGCTCCTCCGCCCTGTCGACCTTCGTTGACGCGCGCCTCGTCGGGTGGTCCGGCCCGTCGGCGGCGGCACCTGTCACTGTCCCACAGCGGCTCGGGCGCCAGGCCCCGAGCAGGGGATCCGCCCAGGATTGTCGAGGCCGTGGGCCACCGCGGGAGGCCGCCGGGGTCAGCCGCGGAGGGTCTGGACGCCGGCGAAGCTGTCGATGACGCCGCCGAAGCCCAGCTGGCGGGTCTTGCGCTCGATGAGCCCGAACAAGGTGCGCTGGGCGTCGGCGTCACCGGTGTCGAGGATCGCCTCGATCAAACCCATGACTTCGCCGGCGGACCAGCCAGGCTCCTCGATGGGGTGATGCTCCAACTCCCACGCGACGTACTTGTTGATGGGGCGCACCCGGCCGTGCGCGCCGAACGCCAGGGCCAACGCCCAGGGCAGGCTCTCGCAGGCGTCGAGGCGGGCCAAGCGGGCGCGGCTTTCCCGGTGGCTCTTCAGCGAGCGGTACAGGTAGTGCAGGTAGCCCTCGAGGTGAAAGTCGATGCACGCAAAGACCTCCGGAGGCGACAGGCACGCCCACGCCGTGACCAGCGATGGCACGTGCCCGTCGGTGTGGTCCAGCACGGGGCGGGCCCGGCAGTAGAAGTAGCGGTCCCACCAGCGGCCGGGCTCGGGCGGGATGTGCCGCAGGCGCTCCAGCGTCACGGTGTGCACGTCGACGACGCCGTGCGAAAAGCGCCGACTGGAGAGCTCGTCGCGCGACAGCACGACGATGAGGTCGACGTCGGAGTGCTCGGTCGCCATGCCGTGCGCCCACGACCCGGTCAACAGGACTGTCAATACACGCAGGTCGGCGTCGATGCGATCGACGATCTCGTCCAGCCATGGCGAGGCCGGCAACTCACCGTGCCACCGACCCGGAGATTCTTGTCGGATAGCCACCTCGCCATCCTGTCAGGCGCCCGGGCTGCTGTCCTGGTGAGATGCGCTCGTTCGAGCGCTGGTCAGCGCTTCGCGAGGGCGCCGGGGGGCGTCCGATTATCGGAGACGGAGTTCGCGGGCCCCGGGTAGCGTCTCCTCGCGGTGGCTCACCAAGGCCAGACTGCGACCGGAGGCGGCGCGGGCCAGGTCGGCGAGCACCGCTTGGGCGGTCGGGTGGTCCAGGTGCGCGACCGGCTCGTCCAGCAGCACCAACGGCCGACCGGAGAGGACCGCGCGGGCGATGCCCAGCCGAGCCCGTTCGCCGCCGGAGACGCCTTGACGGGTTGCACCCAGGGGCGTATCGAGGCCGTCGGGCAGGCCTCCCAGCCACTGGGCCAGGCCTGCCGTGCCGATGGCCGCGACGATCTGTTCGTCGGTTGCGGCGGGGGCGGCGAGCCGCAGGTTCTCGCGCAGGGTGGAGGCGAAGATGTGCACCTCGTCGTCGACCACCGCGATCTGCGCTCGGGTGTGCTCCAGCGGCTGGGCCAGCGCGTCGCTGCCCGCCAGGTCGTAGCGGCCGGAGTCTGGGTCCAGCTGGCGGGCGAGCACCGCCAGGAGCGTCGATTTACCGGAGCCGTTCGCTCCGGTGATCGTCACGGCCTCACCCGGTCTCAGGGTCAGATCGACCGCGGCGAGCGCGGGGCGCTGCGCCGCCCAACGTGCCGTGACGTCGTGCAGGTCGACCGCCACGCCCGAGCCTGGAGCGTCGGTCCCGATGTCGCCCGCGCTCTCGCTCTCGCTCTCGCTCTCGCCCGCGTTGTCGTTCTCGCTCTGGGTGTCGGCCATCGTGATGGCGCGGGGGGCCGGGTCGACCTCGGCCGCATCCACCGGCGCCTGCGCCGCTTGGGCGACGGCGGGCTCCTGCTCGAGCAGGGTGTGCAGGCGCCGGCTGGCAGCCTGAGCCCGGGCCAAGGCCCCGACCGCGTCGGGCACGACGCCCACGACATCGGCCAGCGCGACGGGCACCAGCACGATCATCGCGGCGATCGGCGTGGGCATCCCGTCCGCCACCCAGGGCGCCACGACGAAGCACACCGCCGCCGTCGCCGCGATCGTCAGCAGCGGCGTCAGCGCGACACCGACCGCCCGGCCCCGACCCTGGGCCGCCAGCGCCCGCGTCAACTGCTGCTGCGCCTGCGCCAGACGGGCCAGCACGAACGACGCGCCGCCGACCGCGGCGATATCCCGGGGCCGCGTCGCCACAAGCGTCGACCAGCGCGTCACCTGCGCCCGGGCCGCCACGATCCGTGCCTGGGCGCGCGCCTCCAACCACCAGCCGAGCACCCCGACGAGCAGGCAGGCCAGCACGAGCGCGAGCACGATGAGCGCCGCCGGCACCAGAACCAGCGACACGAGCAAGGCCGCCAACAGACCCGCCCCGACCATCGAGACCAGCGGCACGATGACCCGCACCTGCGCGAACGCCAGATCGTCGAGGTCGTCGACGACGCCCGCGAGCACGTCCGCGCGGCCGCGTCGCCCCAACCGTGCCGGGGTGAGCGGGATGAGCGCGCGATACACGGCCTCCCGCTGCCGCGCCAGATAGCCCAGCGCCGCGTCGTGCGAGCGCAGCCGCTCGGCGTAGCGCAACGCAGGCCGCGCCATCCCGAACGCCCGGACCAGCACGATGGCCGCCAGCAGCGTGAGGATCTGCGGCTGAAAGCTCGCCGCCACGATGAGCCAACCCGACGTCGCCGTCAACGCGACCCCGCTGAGCAGAGCGAACGTGCCGAGCAGCGACGCCCCACGCACCCCGGGAACAAGCGCATTCCACCGCGCGATCTCGGCGGGGCTCGGGAGCGCCTGGTCGGCGGGCCCGCCCGGCGTGGTGTTGGGCGCGGCAGCGGCGGTCATCGCCGGCCTCCCGTCGGTAGGCCGGCGTCGCGGCGATCGTCGGCGGTTCCGTCGTCGGGTCCGGTGCCTTCGGTGCCTTCGGTGGTGGGGCCGGCTACCGGAATCTCGACGATCTGGTCCGCCAGCGCGACGAGGCCGTGGCGGTGGCTGATCGCGACCACGAGGCGGGTGCGGGCCAGCTCGGTCAGGAGGCCGTGCACGCGGGCCTCCGCGTCGGGGTCCAGGTGCGCGGTGGGCTCGTCGAGCAACAGCACCGGGGCGTCCTCCAGCAGGGCGCCGGCGAGAGCGAGTCGCGACCGCTGGCCCGCCGAGAGGCCGAAGCCGTCGTCGCCGAGCAGCGTGTCCAGACCGTCAGGAAGGGCCTCGCCGTCCCGCTCGGAGTCAGCCGCATGGGCGCCCCCAGCCGCACCCAGGAGGTAACCGAGCCCGACCCGATCCAGGGCGGCGGCCAGGTGCTCGTCGCCCGGCGGCCCCTCTGGTCGCGCGCCGGCTCGCGCCAGCAGGTTGTCGCGCAGGGTGCAGGCGATGAGAAATGGCGTTTGGGCGACCAGGTGCGCGCGTCCGGGCACGTGCACCCGACCGGCGGTGGGGCTGCGCAGTCCGGCGAGCACCTCGAGCAGCGTGGTCTTTCCGGCCCCGCTGGGCCCGGTGAGCACCACCAGTCCGCTGCCTTCCAACGAGCCGAGTTGGGTACTCAGGCCGTCGAGCACCAGCGGCAACGCCGGGTCGTAGCTGTAGCTCACGCCCTGCACCCACGCCTGCCGATCGGTCGGGTCAGCCGGTTGACCGGCCGCCCGATCGCTCTCCGGCACGCGGTGCGCAGCGCCCGTCGGCCGCTCCAGCTCGTCGGCGATCTGGGCCAGAGCGACCGCGCCGTCGGCCGCGGAGTGAAACTCGGCGCCGACCCGGCGGATCGGCCAATACGCCTCCGGCGCCAGCAGGATCAGCGGCAACGCGACCGACAGCGCCATCGAGCCGGCGGCCAGGTGAATCCCGACCCACACCGCGACGATCGCCACCGAGATCGTGGCGAACAACTCCAGCGCCGCCGAACTGAGGAACGCGAGCCGCAGCGTGCGCACGGTCGCCGCGCGGTGCTGCTCGCTGACCTCGCGCACGACCCCGGCGTGCCGCCGCGCCCGACCGTAGGAGACGAGCACCGGCAGCCCGCGCATGACGTCGAGAAAGTGCCCAGAGAGGGCCGCGAGGGTGCGCCACCTCCGGTTGGTCGCGCTCGCCGTCGAGGAGCCGATGAGCGCCGCGAACAGCGGCAGCAGCGGCACCGTCAGCACCGGGATCAGCGCGGTCCAGATGTCGAGGGTGGCCATGGCCACGATGGCCGCCACGGGCAGGAAGGCCGCCGCGACCAGCGTCGGCAGGTACCGGGCGACATACGGCTCCACGCTCGTCGCGCCCGCCGTGAGCAGCGTCGTCGCCTCCTGGGCCGACGGCGCCTCCTCGGCTCGCCGGGTCAGCAGCGCCGCGCTCAGCCGGGCCCGCAACCCTCCGGAGACGACCGCTCCCGCGTGCGTCGCCACCGCCTCCGTCGCAGCCAGCGCCGCGCCCCGCACCCCGAAGGCCACCGCGGCCCACAACAGCGCCGCCAGCAGGTCCCGGCCGTCCGGCTGCGCGATCGCCAGCACGACCCCGGCGATCGCGAACGCCTGGCCGATGGCTGCCAGCCCGGCGACCACCCCCAATACGAGCAGCGCCACCAGCGGCCCTCGCGCCGCCGGCACCAGCCGCAGCACGCGCGGGTCGAACGGTCGCATGACACCTCCTGCTCGTGTTGGGCGCCGATCGCAGCGCGATAGCGCGTCCGGCGAGATCAGCGAATCACGACCGCGAATCCCGCTGACATGCCGCCGCCCTCGGCTCCACCTCACTGCCGATTCGGCAGCCTCCCGGTGGATCCGAGGGCGACGGTCCCGCAATCTAGGCGGCCGGCACTACTTGTGGCTGGCCTCGAGCTGCGCACTCGGCAGGTGCCGGGTGCCGATACGCTTGCGGAACACCCAGTACGTCCAGCCCTGGTAGGCCAGCACGATCGGGGTGAACAGCAGGGCCGCGCCCGTCATGATCTGCAGCGTCAGCGTGCTGCTGGCCGCGTTCACCGCGGTCAGGTTGTACGCCGGGTCGATGCTGCTGGGCATCACGTCGGGGAAGAGCGCAGCGAACAGCGCGGCGACGGCCACCGCGATCGTGACGAAGGTGCCCGTGAAGGCCCAACCCTCCCGGCCGACGCGCACCGCGAGCAGGCCGCCGACCAGCGCCACCGCCGCGAGCACCGAGAGCACCCACGAGAGCACGCTGCCGGTGTTGATATTCGTCCACACGAGGAAGGCGACGGCTAGCACCGCGGTGACCAGCCCGGACTTCCACGCGAACGCCCGAGCGTCCTGCCGCAGCTCACCCTCGGTCTTCAGCGCGATGTACATCGCCCCGTGCGTGAGGAACAGGCCCAGCGTCGTCAGGCCACCGAGCAGCCCGATCGGGCCCAGCAGCGTGAACAGGGTGCCGGTGTACTCGACATAAGGCGCCTCGTTGCCGGCGACGATCGGCTCCAGCGGAACGCCGTTGACGATATTGGCGAAGGCCACGCCCCACAGCAACGCCGGCACGAACGAACCGATGATGATCGCCAGATCCCAGCGCGCCTTCCACTGCGGCTCGTCGCGCTTGTGCCGATACTCAAAGCCCAGGTTGCGCACGATGAGCGCCAGGAGAATGAGGAGCAGCGGCAGGTAGAAGCCGGAGAACAGCGTCGCGTACCAGTGCGGGAAGGCCGCGAAGGTCGCGCCGCCGGCGGTCAACACCCACACCTCGTTGCCGTCCCACACCGGGCCGATGGTGTTGAGCATGACCCGCCGCCGTTTGTCGGCTTCTTCCGGCGATTTGCCGCCGGTCTTGTCGAGAATCGGCAACAGCATGCCGACGCCGAAGTCGAAGCCCTCGAGGACGAAATAGCCGATCCACAGGACGGCGATGAGGACGAACCAGATGGTGGTCAGTTCCATGACGATTCCCCTTTCGCCTCAGTAGGAGTAGACGAGGGTGGCGTCCTCGTCCCGGTCGGTGTGGTCGGGGTCGGGCTCGGCCTCGGCGCCCCGGCGGATGTACCGCAGGAACAGCTTGACCTCGATGACGGCCGCCACCGCGTACACCAGGGTGAAGAGCACGAGCGACGTCGCGACCGTCCACATCGGCACCGCCGGCGAGACACCGTTCGCGGTGGTCATGAGGCCGAAGACGACCCACGGCTGGCGGCCGACCTCGGTGAAGATCCAGCCGAAGCTGTTGGCGGCGATCGGCAGCAGCGGCGCCGCCACGATCATCCAGTGCCACCACCGGGCCTTCATCGCCCCGGAGCCATCGCCGGCCTTGCGGCGGGTCGCCCACAGCGCGAGCAAAGCGGTCGCCATCGACGCGAAGCCCGCGCCGATCATGAGCCGGAAGGTCCAGTACGTCGTCGGGATGTTCGGCGTGTAGTTCGTGACCGCGTCACTCGTTCGCGGGTCGCCCGAGTACTGCGCCTGGTACTCCTTGCGCAGGTCGTCGATGCCCTTGATCTCGGCGTCGAAGCTGCCCTTACCCAAGTAGGAGAGCAAGCCAGGGATCTGGATGAGGTGCACGGCCTCCGTGCCGTCGAGGTTGCCGACGCTCAAGACCGAGAACGGCGCGTGCGTCGAGGTCTCGTAGTGCGCCTCGGCGGCCGCCATCTTCATCGGCTGCACATCGGTCATGATCTTGCCCTGAATGTCGCCGGAGACGATGACCCCAAGAGACGCGACCAACGTCATGATCGCGCCGACGCGCACCGCCTTGCGGTACGTCGGCGTCAGGTCGGTCAGGCGGGTCCGAACGTGCCACAGCGAGACCGCCATGACCATCGCGCCACCGGTCATGTAGGCGGCGAAAATGACGTGCGGGAAGGTCACGAGCTGCACCGGGTTGGTCAGCACGGCGACGAAGTCGGTCAACTCAGCGCGCCCGGTCTCCGGATTGAACCGGTAGCCGACCGGATGCTGCATGAACGAGTTGGCGGCCAGGATGAAGTAGGCCGAGAGCACCGTGCCGATGTGCACGAGCCACATCGTGCTGGCGTGCAGCTTCTCCGGCAGTTTGCCCCAGCCGAAGAGCCACAACCCCAAGAATGTGGACTCCAGGAAGAACGCGAGCAGCGCCTCGAACGCCAGTGGCGCGCCGAAGATGTCGCCGACGAAGCGGGAGTAGTCCGACCAGTTCATGCCGAACTGGAACTCCTGCACGATGCCGGTGGCCAGGCCGAGCGCGAAGTTGATGACGAAGAGCTTCCCAAAGAACTTCGTCATCTTGTACAGATGCGGATTGTGCGTGCGCACGTATGCGGTGTGGTAGCCGGCGACGACCGCCGACAGTCCGATCGTCACGGGCACGAACCAGAAGTGATAGACGGTCGTGATGGCGAACTGCCACCGCGCCAGATCCAGGGCGTCCATGCAACCCCCTCCTCGGTGGACGACAACGATGCCGTCGGCGACCAGGCGTCGGCGGACCGGCGGGCGAAGCTCGCCCACCTCGCTCCCAAGGATCGGCATCAATAGGGCCTTGACCTGGGACATTGGTCCCACGCCACGATCGGGGACCCACCAGCTGGATTGCTGGCCGCAGGTGCGCCAGACTCGCAGGAACGGCCAAAACGCCGACAGGAGAAACGAAATGGATGTGACCACCTGGGATGAGCGCTACTCCGGGGAAGACCTGGTGTGGCCCAAATCACCCAACAAGTGGGTGGTGCACGAGCTGGAGGGGCGTGTCCCCGGCCGAGCGCTGGACCTGGGCACGGGGGAGGGACGCAACGCCATCTGGCTTGCAGAGCAAGGGTGGTCGGTGACTGCGGTGGACTTCTCCGCCAAGGCCCTGCAGCGGGCCCGGCGGCGCGCGACCCAGGTCGGGAAGGAACACGGCGCCCCGCTCGACATCACGTGGGTGCAGGCCGACCTGTTCGCCTACGAGGCCCCGGCCGGGACCTACGACCTCGTCGTCGCGACCTACGTGCACCTGGTCGACTACGAGCGACGCGAGTTGCTGCGCAATTGCGTGCGGGCCCTGGCGGCCGGCGGGATCGTGCTCATCGTCGGGCACGATTCGACTAATCTCGCCGAGGGTGTCGGCGGCCCGCAGGACGCCTCCGTGCTGTTCACCGGCGCCGACATCGAGGCCGACCTGCAGGACTACCTGGGCTCCGGGGCGCTCATCCTCGACCGCTCCGGACGGGTGGCCCGCGAGGTCGACGCCGATGAGGGCGTGGAGATCGCCTGGGACGTGCTCTTCCGGGCCCACCGCCGGGATGCCTCGACGAGCGGGTTCAGTTTCGGCGGGTGACCCTGCCGCCCGGCGGGCGCCCCCGCGATCTCGGTGGGTGCCGACCGGTCGATGGTCGAGTTCAAATGGTGCCGTGGTGGCGGCGCAATGGGTGCATCGACCGAATCGGGGCGAGCCGATTGCCTGGGAGTCTTCGGGGATCGTCGGCTCCCCCGGCTCGAAAGGAGCCCCCTCATGAGTCCCCAGCAAGTCGGCTTCGCGCTGCTGATCCTGGGTTGTTTCTTGCTTCTCGGCAAGTTCATCCGCGTCAAGAGCGGCGTCGTGCAGCGCCTGTTCCTGCCGAGCTCCATCATCGCCGGCACGCTCATGTTGCTCCTCGGGCCAGATGTCCTGGGTCGTATCGCCGGAGCGATGGGCATGGAGGGCTGGGAAGAGACCGGCCTGTTCACCGAGTCGATGCTGACCACCTGGTCGGCCTTGCCGGGCCTGCTCATCAGCGTCGTCTTCGCGACCCTCTTCCTCGGCCAGGAGATCCCCACCCCGAAGCGGGCCGTCACGCTCGTCGGTCCGCAGCTATCGCTCGGTGTCGTCTTCGGCGCCGGGCAGTACGTCGTGGGCCTGCTGTTGGCGATCTTCATCCTCGTGCCGCTGTTCGCGATGACCCCGATGGCCGGAGCGCTCATCGAGATCGGCTTCGAGGGCGGGCACGGCACCGCGGCCGGCATGCGCGGCTCGCTGGAGTCGCTCGGCTTCGAGTCCGGCGCCGACCTGGCGCTCGGTCTGGCGACCGTCGGCATCGTCAGCGGAGTCATCCTCGGCATCATCTTCATCAACTGGGGTGTGCGCCGCGGCCACACCGAGTTCCTCAGCGGCGACGCCAAGATGTCCGTGGACGAGCAGAAGGGGCTGTTCGCTCGCGAGGAGGACTACCCGGCCGGTCAGATGACCAGCCGCCCCTCCTCGGTCGACACCTTCTCGCTGCACGTCGGCTTCGTGGCCCTGTCGATCCTCATCGGTTGGCTCATGCTCTCGTTCTTCCAGTGGATCGAGCAGATGACCTACGCCGAGACCTTCGAGCTGTTCGAGCACGTGCCGCTGTTCCCGCTCGCGCTGTTGGGCGGCGTCATCGTGCAGGTCGCCATGGTCAAGATGGGCATCGACCACCTCATCGACCACGAGATCATGCTGCGCATCCAGGGTCTGGCGCTGGACTTCCTCATCGTGGCGGCGCTGGCGACGCTCTCGCTGACGGCGATCGGCGACAACCTCGGCCCGTTCGTCATCCTGGCCGTGGCCGGCATCGTCTTCAACTGCGGTGTCTTCCTCCTGCTGGCGCCGCGCATCATCCCGCGGTACTGGTTCGAGCGCGGCATCGGTGACTTCGGTCAGTCGATGGGCGTTACCGCGACCGGGCTCATCCTCATGCGCATCGCCGACCCCGACGCCAAGTCCCCGGCGTTCGAGGCGTTCGGGTACAAGCAGCTGGTGTTCGAGCCGTTCTTCGGTGGTGGCTTGGTGACCGCGGCGGCCGTGCCGTTGATCTACACGTTCGGGCCCTGGCCGCTGCTCATCGCGATGACCGTCGTCTTCCTCATCGCCCTGCTCTCCGGGCTGTTCTACTTCGGTCGACGCCTGGACCAGGCCGCCGAAGACGAACGCGAGGTGGAGAATCAAACGACAGCCTGACCTCGCGCCGATGGTCGCGCCCCGCCCCAGGCTGGGCCACCTCGCGCCGATGGTCGCGCTCCCTGCCGACGGTCGCGGTTGCAACCGCGCCACTGGGCAGGGAGCGCGACGGTCGGCGGCGGGCCGTCAGCGGGTGAGACGGCTTAGGGCGAGTCCGGCGTAGAGGGCGGCGCCATCGGCCAGCACGGAGTCGTCGAACGTGGCCCGCGGCGAGTGGTTGGTGTCTGCGGTTGCGGGATCGACACCGGGCGGCACCGCGGACAGGCCGACGAACGAGCCGGGCACCTGCTCCAGCACGTACGAGAAGTCCTCGGCTCCGCTGAGCGGGTCGACCCAGCGCACGTGGCGATCGTCGCCGAACAGCTCGCGGGCGACACTGGCGGCGAACTCGGTCTCGCCGTCCTCGTTGACCGTCACGGGGTAGCCGACGTCGATCAGCACTTCGGCGGTGGCGCCGTGGGCCTGGGCGACGCCCGTGGCGACCCGTTCGATGACCTCGCGCAGCCTGGCGCGGTGCTCGTCGGAGAAGCTGCGCATCGTCGCCTCGAGGCGGGCGTCGTCGGGGATGATGTTCGACTTCGTGCCGGCGCGCATCACCCCGAAGGTCACGACCACCGGGTCGAAGACGCTGAACTGTCTGGTCAGGGCGACGTTGGTGGCCAGGATGATCTCCGCGGCGATCGGCACCGGGTCGAGGGCGTGGACGGGTGCCGAGCCGTGCCCACCGCGGCCGTGGACCGTGATGACCGCCTCGTCGACTGCGGCGAGCATCGGGCCGGGCTTGGTGATGAACACCCCGCCGGGGTCGTTGGCGGCGAACACGTGCATGCCGTAAGCGGCCTCGACCCGCGGGCCGGCAGCGTCGAGCACGCCTTCTTCGACCATGATCTCGCCGCCATGGAAGCCCTCTTCGCCGGGCTGGAACATGAAGACGACATCGCCGGGCAGTTCGTCGCGCCGGGCGTGCAGCAGTTTCGCGGCGCCGACGAGCATCGCGGTGTGCAAGTCGTGCCCACAGGCGTGCATGACGCCGTCGATCTGGGAGCTGTAGTCGACTCCCGTGAGCTCCTGCACCGGCAGCGCGTCCATGTCGGCGCGCAGCAGGACGGCCCGAGGGGTGGCCGCGTCGCGCCGCCCGCCGCGCAGCACCGCCGTGACCGAGGTCAGACGTTCGCCCGTGCTGACCTCGAGACCGAGTGGCTCCAGCGCCGCCAGCACCCGCTCCTGCGTCCGGGGCAGGTCGAGCCCGATCTCGGGATGCCGGTGCAGATCCCGCCGAAAGTCGACCAGTTCGTCGTGAATGTCGTGCGCGTCGTCAACAAGTCCCATCCCCGCACACTAGGCGCGGTCGGCGGATTTAGGTGCGGTCCGAGGATGAAGCGCGGTCGGACGGGGTGGCGGGCCGTACCACCAGGCGGGTCCACGCGCCTACGTAGATGCGGTCGTCCGCATCGACCTCGACCTTGGAGGTGATCGGGTCCTCGGGCAGGGAGCCGGAGGCCGGGCCGACGTAGGTGCCGTTTGCGGAGTCCAGGTCTTCGACCCACCAGCGGCGGCCGTCCGTGGTCAGCAGGGCCTGACGGCGGCTGACGCCGGTGTCGCTGCCGGCGTCTATCTCGGGGCGGATGTTTCGGCTCGCCGACGGGCGGCCCACCAGGGCGCCGTCGCGAAGCGGCACGATCTCCGGGACGCCCGGCGACGGGCACGGCTCGGGGCTCGATTGCCCCGCGTACCAGTCGGGGTCGATCCAGATCTCGACGACCCACTCCTTCGCGCTCGTGCGCGACGGGGGTCGGTAGGCCATCCGCTTGGAGGCGGTGGACAGGCTTGGCGCGTCGATGCCGGAGTGCTCGGCTGCGCTCGGCTCGGCGACACCTCGCGGGGCGGCGGCGCTCGACCCGGCGTCGTCGGCGGCCTCGCCGGACTCAGCCTCGCCGGACTCGGCCTCGCCGGACTCGGCCTCGCCGGACTCGGGCTCAGCGGCCTCGGCCTCGGCCTCGGCCTCAGCGGGCGTCGGGGCGGCGGGTGGCCCGCCGATGAAGGTGCCGTCGGTCAGGGCCACCGGGCGCGGCATGACGCCGGTTGTGAAGTCGTAGCCGCAGGCCTCGCAGAACAGGGCGTCGGCGGGACTCGAACCGCCGCAGTTCGGGCAGGTCTGCGGTGGGGCGGCGTCAGCCTTCGACGCCGCCGATTTGGGCGCGCCCGCCAGGGGTTCGGGGGCTGGCGGCGGTGCCGGGGTCGACTCCGGGGAACTCACCGCGACCATCGGACTGCCGCAGACATCGCAGTAGTCGGTCGCTGCCGACTGGTGACCCTGCGGGCAGCGCATGCTCACTTGCGCACCCGGATCGTCTTCGTCGAGGCCGTGTCGAGCGCCATCTCGTCCAGCTTGTCGACGTCCCGGCGCAGGCGGATGCTGCCGGTCGCCGCGTCGTCGATGTCGACGACCCGCCGCAGCCGGTTGGTCGCGCCGTCGTCGCCGGTCTGCGCCGCCAACTGCACGGCCCGCCCCAGCCTGTCGGTGGCCGTGGTGTCGTCGCCGACGGCCTTGGCGGCCAGCCCCTGCTGGATCGCGGAGGCCAACTCGGTCTGCCCCGTGTAGTGCGCGACCTCCGGGTTGATCCGCGCGGTCAACGAGTCGTCGCCGGACCACTTGGCCTTGACCAGCCCCTGCGCCACGACCTCCTCGCCGACGGCCAGCTGCACCCGCGCCGCCAACTGCTCGGCGCCGACTGCCTTGGCGGGTAGCCGCACCGCGATGTGGAAGTCGCGGGACTCATCGCCCCACGAGCCCGTCGGATACGCCCCGGTCAGCGGGTTGACCTGCTGCCGCCGGTTCGTCATGTCCTCCAGCGTCGGCGCGACCTGCCGCACGAACAACACCTCCGCGCCCTGCGGCGCCCAGACCCGCAGCGACGCTTGGGCGACCCCGCGACCCATCGCGGTGCGCATCAGGCTCTCGAACTCCATCGCCATGTCTTCGCGCCGCGGGATGAGGTCGACCGTGCCCATGAGGGCTTGCGCGATGCGGCGCACCTCGTCGACCTGCCACGCCGCGCCCAGTCCGCGGCAGTCGGCCTGGAAGCGGCCGCGGACCGTCGCGATCGCCTGCGACAACTGCTCCGGAGTCTCGTGCTGGTTCTCCCCGTCGGTCAGCAGGATGACGTGTCGCTGGGTCAGGGAGGGCACCGTGTCGAACAGCTGCGCGGCCGCCAGCAACCACGTGCCCATCGCGGTGCCGCCGTCGGCGTACAGCCGGTTCAGCGATGCCTTGGCCGCGGCCCGCGTCGAGGCGTCCATGCGCACCATCGCGGCGGAGTAGCCATCGGGGAAACACAGCCGCGCCTGGTGGTTGCCGGCGATGACGGCGAACCACACGCCGTCGAGGATCTGGTCCAGCGCCGCCGACGCCGCGTACCGGGCAGCCGCCACCCCGGCGTCCTCCATGGAGCCGGAGGTGTCGACGACGATGATCTCGCCCGCGTCACCGGTACCGCTCTGCCCCGCCCCGCCGGCGCCGCTGCACGTGATCGTCACGATCGCGTGCACGTCGGTGCCGCCCTCGGGCAGAAACTCGTTCTGGTACACCGCCGCAGAGAACTCGGCCATCAGTGCGCCTCCCTCGGGTCGCTCGGTCGGGTGCCGTCGGTGCCCCCGTCGTCGAGCCCATCGCGGGCGGCACTCTGGCTGCCATCTTCACCCGCGGCGGCACCCACGGCCTCCCCGGCTCCCGACTCGGCTTCGGCCGCGCCGGCTCCATCAGCTGGGTCGGCACCCGTGGGCGGGTCGATGCGGGCGAGGGCGACCGTGATGTTGTCGCGTCCGCCTTGGGCGTTGGCCCACTCCACCAGCAGCCGGGCGAGCGCGAGCGGCGGCGTCGGCTGCGCCAGCCGCCGCGCCAGCTGGCGGGTCACCGAGGCGAGAGCCCGCGGGGTAGGCGCGTAGTTCCACAGCCCGTCGGTGCACAACATCAGCCAGCCGGGCTCGCGCAACTGCAGGGTCGTCTTGCGGGGAGTGGGGTCGGGCGCCTCCGGGCCGATCCAGCGGGTGATCGTGTGGGCGCCCGGGCCGCGTTCGGCGACCTCTCTGGGCACGCCCTGGTCGACCTGCTCCTCGACCCAGGAGTCGTCGCGGGTCAGCAGCAGCGGCTCGCGGCCGTCATCGGGTAGCCAGTACGCGCGGGAGTCGCCGACCGAGCCGACGACCGCGAGGTCGTCCTCGATGACGGCTGCCACGAGCGTGCACGCCGGATCGGACATGTGCGGGATGCCGGTCTCCGTGAAGTCCTCCTCCTGCGCCGGCCCGTCCGCCACGTCGATGACGGCGTCCATCGCGGCGTCCACGGCGGCGTCCAGGCGTCCCGCCATCGCCCCCGCCTGCGAGGAGGCGACTCCCGCCAGGCCGCGGGAGCGGGAGGTGGTCAGCACCGACAGGGCGGCCTGCGCGGCGGCCAGGCTGGCGCGGGCCGAGCGGGTGGCCGTGCTCACCCCGTCGCAAGCGACGATCGCGGCCCGCCGCGGGGCCCGATTCTCGCCCGGAGCCGGCGGGTCGGCGTACAGCGCCAGCGCGTCTTCGTTCGTCACGTGTCGGATGCCGCGGTCGCAGACACCGGCGACCCAGGTCAGCGGGTTCGGCTTGGCGGTGGAGCGCAGCGGGTCGTCCAGCACCGGAGGTGCGTTGCCGGCGGGCGGGGCGAACTGCACCGTCGTGTCCGTCGACTCGGCCGAGTCGGTACCGACCGCACGGCTCTGCGGCGGCACTTCGTCCGGCGCGATCGTCTGCCCCACCTGAGGGGACGTCGGGGTCTCCGGCAGGCTCGGCGCACACAGCTCGAAATGGTGCCGCGGGTCGGGGCGACGCCCCCCGCAGCGGTCGCAGTAGCCGTCCGGGCCGTAGTGCCCGCCGCACTCCAAGCAGCGCGCCGCCGGGGCCGCCGGAGGGGGGGACTGCTTTGGCTGCGCGGCTGGGGCGGGCCGACCGAGCACGAGCATCCCGTCCGCAGACTCCGGCATCGTCGGCGGCGGAGGAGTGAGCGGACGGGGCTCGGGCACCGGCAACTCCTGCGTCGGCGCCGCGCCCGCCCCCTGGTCCGCCGCCGCGTCCGTGCTGCCAGCGCCGGCCGCCGCGGGCGTGCCTGCCGCCACGGGGGCGCCGCCCGCAGCGTCGTCCTGCCCGCTGGAGTCCGCGTCGGACTCCCGAATCGTCGGCAAGGGTTGGGTGGGGTCACTCATAGCAGGCTCCAAGGGCGCACAGCGTTGGCCTTGTCGACGAGTCGCGCCCGCTCGTCGGGGTCCGGGGTCAGGGCGGCGAGGCCGCGGTAGGCGTCTTCGAGGGCGACGCGCAGGTCGCGGGGAGTCGCGCGGATGCCGGCGATCGTGGCGTCGCGCGGCGCCGGATTGGCGCCGAAGTGGCTCAGCGCCTGTTCGAGCACTCGCACCCGGAAGGCCGCCCGCTGGCTGGGGCCGGCGTCCAGGCGGTCGCCGTCGCGCAGGGCCCGGTCGAAGTCGGCGTGTCCGGCGCCGGCGTGCACCGACAGCTCGG
>NZ_BAHD01000044.1 GCF_000298215.1 Kineosphaera limosa NBRC 100340
ACCTCGCTCGGGCCGGCCACGGCGCGTGGACCACGCGCGGATCGTGTCGGTGACGCTGGCGCCGCCGCCGAAGAAGTACGGGGTGACGCACTGGTCGACCCGGCTGCTGGCCAGGCACCTGGGGATCGGGAACAGGACGGTCGCGACCGCCTGGCGCGAGTACGGGGTGCAGCCCTGGCGGGCCGAGACGTTCAAGTTCTCCACCGACCCCGAGCTGGTGGCCAAGGTCACCGATGTCGTGGGCCTGTACCTGGAGCCGCCGCAGAACGCGATCGTGCTGTGCGTGGACGAAAAGTCCCAGATCCAAGCGCTGGACCGGACCGCCCCGCTGCTGCCGATGCAACCCGGGCTACCCGAGCGGCGCACCCACGACTACCGGCGACACGGCACGTCCACGTTGTTCGCTGCGCTGGAGATCGCCACCGGGAAGGTCACCGCGGCGTGCAAGCCCAGACATCGCCACCAGGAGTTCCTGGCCTTCCTCAAGCAGGTCGCCCGCGCCTACCCCGACCAGGACCTGCATCTGGTGATGGACAACTACGCCGCGCACAAGAAGGCCCAGGTGCGTGACTGGCTCAGCGCCAACCCGCGGATCCACGTCCACTTCACCCCGACCTCCGGATCCTGGCTCAACCTTGTCGAAGTCTGGTTCGGCATCATCGAACGCCAAGCCATCCACCGCGGCAGCTTCGGCTCGGTCAAAGACCTCAACGCCAAGATCCGCGCCTTCATCGACGGCTGGAACGACCGCTGCCACCCCTTCACCTGGACCAAGACCGCCGACGACATCCTCAAGAAAGCCAACCGTCAAACAACTTCAAACACGGCCCACTAGGTCAGGCCCCGCGGCATGGGCAGGGCTTCACGCTACGTGACCGGTCAGCTTCTCGATGAGGTAGGCGACGCATTCCCAATGATCGCGCAACCAATGGCTCACGGCTGAGTTCGGATTGTGCTTAGCCGGGTTCCGTTCCTCGTTGAGTTTCGCAAGAACTTCCTCGGGAGTATGCGCGTGAAGGCCAGGGGCCGCAGAATCCGTCAAAGCGTCGGCGAAGTGGTCGGGGTCGGGCAACAGCCCGCGGTGTAGGCATTCCTGGCGCAGCTTCGGCCACGGTAAGCGGTCGCTGGAGGGCACCAGTACCCGCATGACCTTCTCCGCGGCCGTGTGCAGTTCCTCCAACGCCACCGAGTCGTCGACGCGACCCAAGGCATAGTCGGCCAGGACGGTCTCGGAGATCCGCAGCCTCGCTCCCAACATCGGTGCGGACGCGGCGTCGCTAGCTATCTCGTATACGGGGTGATACAGGGATGTCGCTTTTCGCGGACGCAGTACCTGGCGGCCCTCCCCACGCTCGAGGTCTCGACCAACTAGGAACAGGTCCGCAATGCCCATCCCCAGGGCGTACGCCCGAGCCGGCGGAAGCTCGCCGTCGACTCCCTGGCAGATCATAGGGAGATCCAGTACAAGAACCCGTGCCAGCAGGTCGAGGCGACGGGTGGGCCCATCGATTGCGTGATACGCGACCAGCAAGTTGTCGTCGTGCGACGTGCGCCATCGACACGACAGGGTTCGCGCACGAGCCTTGCCGATTCGCTCAGACGCAGTCACGTAGGGCCGTTGCAGGTCGGTGTAGGAGAACTCGTACGTAAAGCCGGCCACGGCACGCAGTCTCCCAGAGTCGTGGCGGGCCTCGGGTTCGCCCCGTCTACGACGGTTCCCGGGTCTTCGACTCGATGTCGAACACCGCTTGAACGGGTCGTCGAGTCTCTGGCCGCGACCTCCCTACAGCAAAGAAGCGGACGATCCCGATCACCCCGATGATGAGACCACGGTTCTCATGGTCAACTCCAACCACGCGCGCAATGCCGAGGACGACATCGACTCCGACCCGCGGGAGGGGCCCGCTCTGTGGGGGCCGCCCCCGCCACCACATCCCATCGAACGGCAATGTCCGTTTGTGGGCTTCCGCAGGAGTGACGCACCCAGCCGGCTATAAATGGCGGGCATCGGCGCGTGCGGGCCTCCGGGCAGCGAAATGTGATCTGCTCGCGGGCCTCGCGCATCCATCCCATCAGCGCATTAGCGGGGGCTG
This sequence comes from Kineosphaera limosa NBRC 100340, assembly GCF_000298215.1. GTDB lineage: Bacteria > Actinomycetota > Actinomycetes > Actinomycetales > Dermatophilaceae > Kineosphaera > Kineosphaera limosa. Next base: position 2,094 of record NZ_BAHD01000044.1, read on the forward strand.
CGATGCGACATTGTTCGTTCGATTCCCCGCTCTCACGATCTTGTCGAAATCTTTCGCACGGCGGCAAACTTCAGCGGTCTACGGGCCACAGTAGAGTCAGCCTCGGTAGCCGTCAGATCGGCGGATTTTTGCCGAGACTATGGACTTCATAGAGAAGTTGCTTCACATCTCCAGATGAGGCTCGGCACAAAACGCCGTACGCCGTCTACATGTTGTGGTCGGATCTCATTGTGGACGTTACATTTGGGTTCTCGTTTGTCTTGTTCCGAGTTGGTTTGCGTTCACGCTCAAGCGTGCAGCGAACTGTGGGAACTCCCCGACCTTGTCATCGGGGGTACGCGACTGGCCGGGCATGAACATTATCGGGCGATCGTGAGCGTCTCACGTTTCTGCCGAATCGTCAGCATGACTGATCAGTGATAAGGGAACGGGACTTTCGCGATGGCTCGGGCAGCGATCTCCGAAGAGAATCTCACCGATCGGGCCGCACGAGGGCGGTTAGCTGCAAGTACGGGGTCCTGTGGACAGATGGGTTGGCTGAGGGGCCGGCCAGGGGCACGAAGGCTGATGGCTCCGGAACGAATCGAGGTCGAGGTCGCCACCGCGTAGCGTGATGCGGGGAACGTCGATGCCGTCGACATCGATGACACCGGGACTCATGATAGCTACCTGGGCGGGGTCGACTTCGTCGGGCACGTTCTCGATGACTGACTGCCATGCGAGCCAGACAAGGCGACCGCTGGCCAACGGAAGGGGGTGACTGACTTGGCCCTCGCAGCCGCGGGGGTCCATACCGGCGTCGGTGACTCCAACGATGAGTCGGACGTAGCCACCATTCTCGGGAAACTTGAGTTGGATCGCCTCGGGGTCGAACGAGCGCGCACAAAGGGCTCCTCGGTAGGTGTCCCAGATGAGCGCAGTGCGTACCCCATCGATGAATGGGGTCGGAGTCCAGGTGTGGGTGAGTCGGCTGCGCCCGCCCCACAGGGGCTCTGCGCCCGAATCGCGGTGTTCGCTTGTGTAGCCCATCTGCCACGCCTCAGATCGACCGTGGGTGCCGCCGTGCAGGGAGATCTTGAAAGTCCCCATCCCCAACTGCGCGCCGATGTAGATGTCCTCGCGAGACGTCTTTATGAGGGTGGTGGGGCTCGTCGCTCTCACGCCTCCATCGTCGTAATCGGACACGGCAAAGCTGACGCGGTGTCCACGCTTCTTGCTCACTCAATCAGGTTACCGGGCGCTTCCAGATAAGTGACTGCTGCGCGATGAGGAGAGAATCGCGGTGTCGCGCCTCTGCGAGTCGGTCGGCTTGGGAACGATCTCCCGGCGCAGTCTCGGCTACTCTCTTTCCTCGCCGAGGGGTAGCAGGGAGGGGGGATAGTCGGCTATTGACAGAGCTTCGGCTCGGAATTGCATATCCGCCGACCGCAGGCGCCTGCCACACTCTGGTGACATGGTGATCACCGTCACGATCCGACCCAACGGCGCCCGAACCGAGATCCGCGGCCTGCCCTGGACCGGCAACTCGCGCGACAACTACACCGTGCTGGAAGCGGCAATCGGCGCCAGTCGGCGAGGGCAAGTGACTTACGACAGAACGGGGCGGTTCTTCAGCGTCGCCCGCGGGCACACCGGCGCCCTGATTGCCTATCTGGGCCAGCGCTATGGGGAGGTGGGCATCATCCAGCACGGCGGCGTCGCGCGATGCGTATCAGCCTGCTGGAACGCCGAGCCAGACACCGCGTGGGAATGCGAATGCTCCGGCGCTGGAAGCAACCACGGCAGTCAGCGACCGATTGGCCGGGTCGTAGCCGACGTCGGTGCCGCCGGCGCCCTGGCAGTGGCACCTCTTGAGCCACGCCGGTGGACCTATACCCCTGGTTAGCGACGTCACTGATCGCAGGGCCAGCGTGCATGTCACAGAGCTTGCACGAGCGCAGCCAGTCCAGCCACGACTGGTAGTTTCGCCGAGCCCTTCCGTCCCCCGCGCCCCTATAAACCCGCGTCGTCGCCCCCAGAGCCCTCGGGACAGATCAATAGCGTGGCGCCATAAATGCCAGGGCCCTTCGACGGGCGCGACCCGTCGATGAAGCCTCGAAACGATAGCTGTAGCCCTGGAGTTCGCTCTTCAGTGCGCTACTGACGCCGGGGCCGTCTGGGTGCGAGTCGATGACTTCGCGGGCTCGGTCGCCACCTCGACTGACAGCACCACGCTCAGCTGGTGTTCAACCCGGCCTCGTAGGCGACTGGGTTGGTGCTGATCAAGCGGGGGAGTGCGAACCATGCAGGGGCATCTGCGCTGGTGAAGATGGCGTTGACGAGGTCGGTGTGAACGTCGTCGGCGATGGCGGCGTAGCTACGGCGGGCCTGTTGAACGTCGGGATGGTCCTGGTAGGCGCGCGGGAACTGATCCTGCCAGCGTCCGCGGAGTCCGGGTGAGTCTTGGGCTGCGATGTCCAGGTCGCGGCCAAGGATGTAGCGGCCGATGAGGTGCTGGTGCCAGTGCTGTGCGGGCAGGTGCAGGGTCCGCTGCGCGGGGGGCAGCGGCGGCTGGGCGGCGACCTGCGGGGGCGGGTCGTTGGTGGGGTTCGGTAGTCAAGGTGGCTGCCAGGTCAGCGGGCCGTGGACGGGGATGGCGGCGTTGCGGTGGATGGCCTCGTGTGCGGCGTGGAACAGGGCGCCACAGGTGCGGTCGAGACCGTCCCGGGCCGCGACGTACTGGCGGTAGCTCACGTCATCATCAGGTAAGACCGGGGCTCGCAGGGGTTCGGGTGCGTAGGTGATGTCGCCGCCGGAAAACAGCTCCCAGAAGCGGGTACGCGCCGCGGGGTCGGGCGGGTCGAGGGCGAGCTGGTCGGCGGCGTAATCCAGGGCGGCGGCCAGCAGGTGGGTGTCTTCGCCGAGGAGGCGCCGGTCACGGTAGTTGATCGGGGGAGGGCTCTGTTCAAGGCGCCGGTGCAGGGTTTCGAGTTCGGTCAGGAATGCCTGCCAGTGGCCGCTGCGCTGGAGTCGGCGCCAGGTGGCGCCGACGGTGGTGGCGGTGCGGGTGGGTAAGGCCAGGTCGAAAGCGATCAGTCCGAAGGGTCGGATCGAGCCCATGCGGGCCAGGGCCAGCGCGGCGATGGCGGCGTGGACGGGTGAGTCGGCGGGGATGCTGGGAACGGCCCCTGGCCAAAGGACCTGCGGGATGCGGACAGGGTCCAACGGTGCCTGGTGGGGGCCGTGTTCGGGCAGCCGCAGCAGCAGCCAGTCCTGCTCGTGGGGTCCGGGGCTGGGGTAGCGCGGCAGAGGTGCGCCGCAGCGGAAGGTCAATTGCGCCGCGGGAGTCAGTTCCGGGCCGTGGTGGTGCAGCTGCAGCGCGGCCAGCACCGGGTTGCGGGCGCGGCGGGGCAGGTCGGTGCCGGCCACGATCGGGGCGTGCGGACCGGTGGGGGACAGCTGGTCGGCGGCGGCGCGTCCGCCGCTGTCGCGATCGGGCTGCTGCAGTACCCGCAGGGCCGCGGGCAGGTGCGCGGCGAGGCGGTCGGCGGTGGTGTCGGTGTCGGTGCCGGCGGCGGCGTCGAGGAGTTCGAGGACGGCGTGCCCGATCACCCGCGCGGGCGCCCAGATCCCGCAGACCTTCATGGGGGTGGCGTCGCGGTCGGCGAGCTCGGTCAGCAGCAGCTGGGCCAGCAGCTGCCGGTCATCGGCACGCCGGCGGGGCGCGGTGCGCAGGTCATGCCCGCAGAACGGACGTGTCACCCGCCGGGGCCGCCCGTAGGGTCCGCGTAGGACCGGCAGGCGGGAGGGGCAGGTCCAGGGCGGGGCGTCCTGCCCGATCCAGCTCAGCGCGTGGAGGGGCCGCTGTCGGCAGGCAGGGCAGGTGTCGCGCAGGACCAGGGCGTGCTCGGGACAGACCAGGTAGAAGGGGTTGTGCCAGGCGCGGGGCCAGATCGGCGGGTCCCCGGCGAGGCAATCGGGGCAGTAGCGCGACCAGCGCCGCGGCTCGTAGGCGAGGTCGTGGTAGACGCGCAGGTAGTCACCGACCAGGGGGTCCAGGGTGGTGGGCGCGTCGAGGCCGGCCAGGGCGTGGGCGGGAACGCCGATCTGTTGCTCGATCGTGGCGGCGGCCGCGACCAGTCGCCGGTGCAGGGCAGCGGCGCTGGTGACCTGCCCGGTGATCCCGAACAGCGCCAGCAGCTGCCGCGGGGTGAGGCCGTAGCGGTGCGCGGCGCGGCGTAGCCACGAGGCCGTGCCTTCCAGAGGGTGGGGGTCGATGCGGATGGGCAGGGCCTGGATGTCGTACCCGCCGGGGACAGAGCGCAGCAGCGCCGACGCCATCGACGCCCCGGGGCCGGGCGTAAGGCGGGGGTGGTCAGGCGGGGCTGGCGAGCTCGGCGGCATTGTCCAGCACGACCTGGGCGAGGATGTCGCGGGTGATGGCTTCGACGCCGGTGGTGATGGCCAGGTAGCAGGCCCGCTCCAGCAGCGTGGTCAGCGAGCCGATGTGGCCCTGGGTGCGGCGGTGCAACTGCCGTGCCTGCCCGGTCAGCATGCCCGGGGCCGCGTCGGCCAGCCGCAGGTGTGTTTCCAGGGCGGCCAGCAGGCTGGTCCACGCCCGGGCGCCGGCGTCGCTGCTCAGGGTGAAGGGGGCGACCTCGACGCGCGTGGCCCGTCGCGAGGTTTGGGCGAACGCGGCGTCTTCCCCGATCAGGCCCTCGTCGAAGAACCGTTTCTCGCGCAGCCGGACCCCGACGTAGACGAACGTCACGGGCATCTCGTTGGCCAGGCCCTTGAGGTGGTTGGAGACCTCCATGCCGTTGCGGTGCCGGAAGTCGATGAAATGCAGGTCGTCGATGATGATCAGCTGGGTCTGGCAGGACGCGACACAGTCGACCGCCAACGCCCCGAGCCGGCTGGTCGAGGCACGATCGGCGCCGGGATGGCCGTAGAAGCTGAGGATCTTCTGGTTCAAGCCCTTGAGGGTGATCCCCGCCGACAGCGGGATGAACGCGACCGGCAGCCGCTGATGACCGTCCTCGGTGTGCGGGCCGTAGCGGCGGTAGCAGGCCCGGTGGAAGTCGCGGCCGTAGCGGGTGGCGATCGTGGTCTTGCCCAGCGCGGGCGCGGCGTCGATGACCACCGACCCGCGCAGCCGGTCCCCGTCCCGACGGTTGGAGGCCATCACCTGGTCCATCACCGCGAACGCCGACGCCAGCTGAGAGGTCTTCACCGCCGAGGGGTTGGCGTGCCACACCGCGCGGGCCTCGTTGTAGTCGGCCAGCTCCTCCTCATCCAGGCGGGCCATGTCCGCCCGGGACAGCACGTCCAAGGGCCGGCGGGCGCCGGAGTTGACGAAGGCGTCCCAGCCGACCTTGGTGGCCATGTTGAACCGACTCGAGGGGTTCGCCGCCAGCCAGGCCGCCCACGGGTTACTCATTCGTCGAACACCTCGAACGCCTCCTGATCGGGATGCTCCTGGTAGTAGCGCTCGAACACCGCGTCCACGTCATCGACGACCTCCAGCGGCCGGGCGCGCTGCGCTCGAGCGGCCAGCAGATCGATCACCCCAGGCAGGGACGCCACCTGCCGCGCCGCATCCGGTCCGTTCCCGCCGGCCGCCGAAGAACCAGCGGCCGGCTCGTTCGTGGCGGGCCGGTCCGTGGCGCGGGTCGCGGCCAGTTTGATGGCCAGCGCGCGGTCGCGTCGGGAGCTGACTTCCTGACGGGACCAGTCGGCGAGCAGCCCCTGGACCGCGGCCGCGGGATCGACGTGGCGGTTCGTGCGCAGCGCGATCCGCTTGGTGTACTCGGCGGCCTCCCGGGAGAACGGCTGATCCAGGCCGGGCGCGTGTTCCCACTCCAACGGCGCGAACGCCTGGGTGTCGGGGTCCTGGAACCAGACCCGGCGCACGTCATGGGCGTCCACGAAGATGGGCCACTTCCCGGCATAAGCCCCGCCGTATGGCGACGTCCGGGCACGGTAGGCGTTCACCGCGGGCCCGTCATAGCGGCGCCCATCGACCTCGACGCCGTAGTGCTGGATCGTGCGCCACTTGACGTCCAGGAAGAGAAACGGCAGGTCCGGGCTGGACGGCACCGGGAGCCCGCCGGTCTTGGCCAGACCGATCTCGAACATCTCCGCCGGCGACAGGCCCATGCCGGGGACCTCGGGCACATACAGACCCTCGTGCTTGGTGTGGTGGTAGACCGTGCCGACCCACTCCCGGATGATCTGCTCCAACTCCGCCACGTACAGGAAAGCCTGGGACTCGACGTCCTGGCCGCGGTGGAACACATCTGGGCCCTTGTACGCCGGCAGGTGCTGCAACAGGCCCTCGCGCAGGGTCCGGAAGAATCGCTCCACGGTCGGCTTGTCCGTCGGCTTGTGCGGGATCGCCGGCTGGATCGTGATCCCCAACCGGGCACACGCTGCGATGACGTGATCGGATAGGTACGTCTTGCCGTGATCGACCACGATCGCCTCAGGCAGACACGCTGGCAGCCCCGCCACCCGCTCCTGGCAGACCCCGTCCGGTTCCTCGGTGCCCACCAGCAGATGCGAGGGCACCCCATGGAACGGCCACCAGCCGTCATCGGCGCCGCCTGGCTGCGCGGTCACGCACTGATACAGCACATTGGCCACGTCCCCCGACGTTGTCGAGCCCGCGGTCACCCGCAACCCCAGAATGCACCGGTCGTACAGGTCTTGGGCGACGGTCAACTCGGTGGGCACCCAGCGCAGCGTCACCGGTTCCATCGCAAACACATCCAGCGGGGTCGTGTCCAACACGACGTACTCCCCAGGGCGAGTCGCCCGCAACCGCCCATACGGGCCCGCCGGACGCTGCGCCACCGAACGGCGGGCCTTGCCCGACCCGAACGCATGCCGCCCCTTGGACAACTCACCCAACCGCCGGTACGCCGTCGTCCGCGGCGGGCAGGAAACCACGCCCGGGCCGTGCTCCTCGTCCACGCGTTGACGCACCCGGTCGAGCACCACATTCATCGTCGGCGTCGAAGCCGTCGTGTACTCGCCCAACACAGACAGGCACGCGCCGTCCCAGCGCGGGTCGACCGCTACTGAGCGTTGTTTCAGGACGCGGCTGTCGACCAAACCAGCTACGCCTGCTGCGCGATAGCCAGCCAGCCACCGCTGCAACGTGCGGACCGAATGCCCGGACGTCTGCGAGGTGTCTGCAAGGCGTTCATGAAGTGGGGGGTGATCGTCGGCGAGCAGCTGTCGAACCACGGTCGCGCGTGCCTCGACAGCGGCGCGCTGCGCCTTCGTCAGAGCCGTCATCGACACGTTGACCAGGGCATCGCCAGCTGTGGCGGGCTTGGGGGCGTCCATGAGGTGTGCGCGGTCCACCAGCGCAGCGATCGGCATCGTGCGATGAACCGACCCTGCCGCGATCATGGCGCCGTCAGCCCGCAGTTCGACCACCGACCACACCTGGCCGTCCAGCCATAGCCGCGAACCTGGCCGCAGATCCACCACGCTCAAGGGGAGGCCTTCTGCAGTGCCGCTGCGGTCAGCGGCGACGACAGATCGACCGGGCAAGACCCGTCCCAGGCCCGCGCCATCGCAGACCAGCGATCCATGCACACCGAGCCCGGGGGAGTCCCGTTCACGAAGCGCCGGACGACCGACAGGCTGCGCACGTTGGCCAACACGATCGGATCGCCGCCGGTCCATACCTCGTAGTCCCAGCCCGCCGCCGAGCAGACCCGCGAGGTCCAGGCGAACACCTCGGCAACCTCGGGCCGTGCTGCGAACACGGCAGGCTTCACGTCCACCACGAGCGGCTTAAGCCCCGTTCGGGTCAGCAGCAGGTCAGGGACATGCCTGCGCAGGCGATCCCTGTCGCGACCGGACAGCAGCATCGGTTGCGCCGCGATCCAGGACACCGCCGGATCGAAGTCGGCCAGCCACAACCGGTCCAGTTCCAGCCGACTTTCGTACGGCACGTGACCCCTGGTCGTGGCCGACCAGAACAGCCCTGGACGATGACGCTGACCAGCGCGGGAGCGGATCCGCCGCACCGGCAACGCAGTCATCAACCGAGCCGCGTCCACGGCCGCCACACTCGTGTCGACATGCATGCCGTCCGCGTCGACGTAGCGAACCTCCGTGTCCGACAACCTGCCAGCGCCCACGAGGACCAGCCTCATGGTTGTGCCAGATAAATGGGACTAGCGACACGCCACCGCCAGATAACTGGGACAGCGCCACCTCAAATGGGATCCCACACGTCGTGTAGGTTCTCGGGCGACCTGTCGGGCGCGCAGCCCACTGACCTGCGCAGCGACATCTTGGTGAGACTCCGGCTGTCTCAACAACTTGTCGGAATCTCGGCCCTGATCTGCAGACCAGGCTGGCTGGGGGTCGGCAGCATCGGTTCGTGGGCGGCTAGCGGGGGGCGCTCCCCGCATCTTCCTCGATCACCATCCCGAGTCGATAGAGAGCGTTGCGGCTCGCGAGCAGTTGCCCGAGCCGGATGGGGTCGTAGCAGCCGCTGCGACCTGCCCCAGACCACGCTGCCGAGGACGAGGTCCACCTGAGTCCCGCCAGCGATCGGGGTGACGGTGACGCGAAACCACCGTCCCGGTCCGGAACGGGACGAGCGCAAGACTTCCCGACAGACTGCTATTTCTCCTGCCACAACACGTGGCCCGCGGTCTCATCGGCGGTCGGCTCCAGCGCGCGGATCCGGCGCACGTAAATGCCCTGCAGCCTGCCCTCAGTGCGGTTGCCCTTGCGCATCGTGCCGATAGCCCGGGCCCTCGTCGGGCTGCAGATGTGGTGTCCGGAACGCCGGTGACCGGCGAGCCTGTCCAACTCGGCTCAGCGGCCAACTGGTGAAGCACCGGTCGCCTACAACTGGCCATTGACACCTACCGTGTGCTTGCAGGTTGCCGCTGTACCTGCGGTGCCCCGGTTCTGGTTGCCCCGCCGAGGCGTGGTTCATCCGTCGCCCGGGGCCGCGGAGTCGCGGGGACCGGGTCGTTGCAGTCTTCGGAGAGGTATCGCATGTCCCGTGCTGAGCCAGCCGAGTTCGTGGTGGACCGGCAGGTCTGGACCAGCTATCGACCCTTCCTGGTCCTCGGGTCCGTGGGGGTCGTGCTGGGTGGGTTGCTCGCTGCCGTCACAGGGCCTCTGGCGCTGCCCATGGGGTCATGGGCAGCTGCCTACCTCGTGCTAGTGGTCGGGGTCGGCCAGATCGTCCTTGCTGGCGGTCAGGCGTTCGTGGGCGGGTCGGAGCTGGCGTCGTGGCGAGTCTGGTCCGAGGTCATGGCGTGGAACCTCGGTAGCGGCATCGTTCTTGTCGGTGGTATGCCCGGGATCCCCGTGGTGGTCGCCGTTGGGGGGCTGGTGCTGCTGGCGGCCCTCGTGATCTTCGCGACCGCGGTGCGTGGCGGGGGAGCAGCCGTGGGCCTGTATCGCTTCTTCACGCTCTTCCTCGCGGCGAGCGTGGCCGTCGGGGTCGGACTCTCTGCCGTACGCCACGGATAAGCCGCCCCTGGCGTGATGGCCCCCACCTTGGATCAGGCGCCTGTGTGGGCCCCGGGTGATCCACGGCGAGGCAGCCGTCGCCGTGGTTGCCAGAAGAGCCCAACGGCGACGACGAGGGCGGCGGCGGGTACGACCCAGGGGCCGGTGTGGACGGCGAGGGTCTGCTCGGTGCGCACCGGCAGCTGCCCCAGCAGGGTCGCCTGGGTGTACGGGTCGCTGCGTTGGTGAACGACTCCGTCCGGGGTGATGAGTCCGGAGACACCGACGTTGCTGACGTGCGCGACGGAGCGGCCGTACTCGACCGCCCGGACCCGGGAGATGGCCAGATGCTGCACGGACTGGTCTCCCTCGCCGAACCAGGCGTTGCTCGTGGGGACCACGAGCAGCTGCGCGCCGCCGGTGACGAGGTCGCGCACTGCCCGGTCCACGACGAGCTCGAAGCAGATGGCCAGGCCCAGGTCCACGGGCCGGCCGTCGGCAAGCGGCACCGGCACCACGCCGGGGCGGTCGCCGGCGCTGAGGTCGACGATCCGGTCCACCCACGGGCTGAGGTGCCTCAGGAGCGGGCGCAGCGGCACGACCTCACCGAAGGGCGCCAGATAGATCTTGCTGTACGTCTGGTCGAGCCCTAGCCCGGGCAGGTAGCTGAACACCATGTTGGCGGGTGGCCCGGCACCGCCCTGTCGGGACAGGCCACCGAGCACCAGCGGGGCGCCGACGGCTTCCACTGCCGCCATGATCTGGTCGTTGGCCGCCTGGCCGACCCGCGGGTCCAGCGGGTCCAGGTCGGTGGCGCCCTCGGGCCACACGACCAGGTCCGGAGCCGCAGCCTGGCCGGCGTCGACACGGGCCGCTAGCTCGTGGGTGCGGTCGGCATACCGGTTGAGCATCGTCCCCGGCTCGGCGGTCAGGGTCCGGGTGTACCCCTCGGGGATGTCTCCCTGGAGCGCGGCCACGCGCACCGGCTCTCCCCCGGTCGGGCGGGGAACCAGCACCGGCCCGACCACCAGGACAGCGGCAGCAACCAGCGCTCCGGTGGCCCTGCCCAGGTGCGTGCGCCCAGGTGCGAGGAACCGCTGCACGGCCACGGCGAGCAGACCACCGGTCAAGGCGAGGAGGAAGCCGAATCCCGGGACTGCCAGGAGGCTGACGGCGCCGAGCATCGGTGAGTCCGCCTGGCTGAAGCCCAGCCGTGCCCAGGGAAAGCCGCCGAACGGGGTGACCGAGCGTGCCCACTCCATCAGTACCCACGCCGCGGCACCGACGACGGGGCGGACCGCGCCCGTGCGCTGCAGCAGCGTCAGCAGCACGCCGAGGGCGGCCGGGTAGAAGGCGGAGGCCACGCTCATGGCAAGCCAGGCCGGAGCGCCGGCGTAGGTGCCGGCCCAGGTGAACATCGGCGTGAACCAGGCCAGTCCCAACAGCAACCCGGACAGCGCACCGACCCACCAAGACGCCCCGGCCGTGGCCAGCGCGAGCGCAGCGCACCCGACGATCGCCAGCCACCACACGTCGTTCCCCGGGAACGCCAGCCACAGGGCGGCACCGCCCAGCAGACCGAGCAGCATGCGTGCCGCGAGCACCAGCAGGAAGTATCCATGGCCCGTCCGGACCGGACGGGCCAGCCTATGCATGGGCGGCGTGCTCGCGTTCGGCGTGGTGCGGGGGTTCGAGCTGGATGGTGGAGTGCTCGATGCTGACGGTGAAGTGGGCGGCGACGCAGTCCTGGAGCTGGGCGAGCATCTCGGCGGCGTGGCCGTCGGTGAAGCACTCCTCGTCGAGGACGACGTGGGCGGTCAGCACGGGCAGTCCGGTGGCGATGGTGGAGGCGTGCAGGTCGTGCACGTCCTGAACGTGCGGGACGGCGAGCAGGTGGGCACGGACGTCGTCCAGGTCCAGACCCTTGGGGGTCGACTCCAGCAGGATGTGGCCGGCCTCGCGCAGGATGGCGATCGCCCGGGGCACGATGAGGGCGGCGATGACCATGCCGGCGATCGCGTCGATGCGGACCCACCCGGTGGTCGCGATGACGATGGCGCTGATGATGACGGCCACGGACCCGAGGGCGTCGTTGACGACCTCGAGGAACGCGGCGCGCATGTTCAGGTTCGCGGCCCTACCGGTGCTGAGGACCAGCATCGAGGCGATGTTGCCGGCCAGGCCGACGATGCCGAAGAGGAGCAGGCCGGTGGAGCTGACCTCGTGCGGTTCGTAGAGCCGCCGTACGCCCTCGACGAAGGCGTAGATCCCGACCCCGAGGAGCACGGTCGCCTGGGCGCCGGCGGCGAGGACCTCTGCACGGCGGAACCCCCAGGTCCGGGCCGGGGTGGGTGGGCGCAGCGCCAGCGACGCGGCGACCAGTGCCATGGCCAGCCCGGCGGCGTCGGTGAGCATGTGCCCCGCGTCGACCAGCAACGCCAGGGAGCCGGTCCACACGGCACCGATCACCTCGGCGACCAGGATGGTCGCGGTGATCGCGAACGCGACCGCCAGCCGGCCCCTGTGGCTGGTCCCGACGCCGTGGTCGTGACCGGCGCTCATGCAGTCGCTCCTTCCAGACGGGCGGGATCCGCCGGGGAGGCGGTCAGGGTGGGCAGCTGCCGGGTGCGTCCGGCGCGGACGCCGTTGGCGATGACCAGGACCTCGGCCAGCTCGTGGACCAGCACCACGGCTGCCAGGCCAAGCACACCGAACAGGGCCAACGGGATGAGGACCGCGATCAGGACCAGGGACAGCACGACGTTCTGCAGCATGATCGTCCGGGTGCGGCGAGCGTGGTCGAACGCCAACGGCAGCAGCCGCAGGTCATCGCCCATCAGGGCCACGTCGGCGGTCTCGATCGCCACGTCGGTGCCCATGGCGCCCATCGCCACGCCGACGTCCGCGGTCGCCAGCGCTGGTGCGTCGTTGACGCCGTCGCCGACCATCGCGGTCGCGCCGTGGGCGCGCAGCCCGGTGACGACCTTCGACTTGTCCTCCGGGCGCAGGTCGGCGTGCACCTGCTCGATCCCGGCCTGGGCGGCCAGCGCTGCGGCGGTGGCGTGGTTGTCGCCGGTGAGCATGGCCACGGTGTAGCGGCGGTCGCGGAAGCGGGCGATGACCTCGGCGGCCTCGGACCGCAGCTCGTCCCGGACGGCGATCGCGCCGACCGGTTGACCGTTGACCTCGACCACGACCGCGGTCGCCCCCGCCCGCTGCATACTGATGACGTCCCCGGACAGGGTGCCCGGGTCGACCCAGTCGGGCTTGCCCAGCCGGACCCGGGCACCGTCCACGGTCCCGACCAGCCCGGCGCCGACCACCGCGTCGACGTCCTGCGCGGCAGGCGCCCGGTCGGCGGCGGCCAGGATCGCTGCGGCGAGCGGGTGCTCGCTGCGGGCCTCCAGCGCGGCCGCCCAGGCCAGCACCTGCTCCCGGTCGGTCCCGGCGCTGGTGGCGACGTCGACCACGGCCGGCCGGTTGCGGGTCAGGGTGCCGGTCTTGTCCAGGGCGACGGTGCGCACCCTGCCCAAGGTCTCCATGGCGGCGCCACCCTTGACCAGGATCCCGCGGCGGCTGGCGGCCCCGATCGAGGCGACGCTGGTGACCGGCACCGAGATCGCCAGCGCGCAGGGAGAGGCGGCGACGACCATCACCAGGGCCCGGTGCACCCACACCGACGGGTCGCCCAGGAGCGCGCCGAGAAGGGCCGTCAGGCCTGCGGCGACCAGGATGCCCGGCACCAGCGGGCGGGCGATCCGGTCGGCCAGTCGCTGGGTGGCGCCGCGGCGGGACTGCTCGGCCTCCACGACGTGCACGATCCGGGCCAGCGAGTTGTCCTGCGCGGTGGAGGTGACCTCCACCTCCAGGGCGCCGGTGCCGTTGATCGACCCGGCGAAGACGTCCTTGCCCGGCCCGGTCTCCACCGGCATGGATTCACCCGTGATGGCCGAGGTGTCCAGGGCGCTTCGACCGGTCCGCACGGTCCCGTCGGTCGCCAGCCGCTCCCCGGGCCGCACCACCATCACGTCGCCGATGACCAGCTGTGCCGGGTCCACCACGAGCTCCCGGCCGTCGCGGAGCACGCTCGCCTCCTTGGGCACCAGGTCCAGCAGCGCCCGCAGGCCGTGCCGGGTGCGGGCCAGGGAGTACTCCTCCAGGCCCTCGCTCAGGGAGAACAGGAACGCCAGCGCAGCAGCCTCCTCGACCTGCCCCAGCAGGGTCGCCCCGACCGCGCCGATCGTCATCAGCAGACCCACGCCGAGCTTGCCGCGCGCCAGACGGCGCAGCGCACCCGGCACGAACGTGGAGCCACCCACGAGCAGCGCCGCCGCGGCGAGCACAAGCTCGACGGTCTCCCATCCCCCGAGCCCGGCGAGGAACCCGGCCAGCAGCAGCGCACCGGAGGCCAGACCCAGCTGCACCTCCCGCACCTGCCACAGCCGGGTCGCCGGCTCCTCGACCTCTCCTGCTCGAGCTGGTGGGGCGACGGGAGCCTCGCATCCGCACGCGTCCACCGCCACCTCCCGCTGCGGCGTCTGCGGCCCGCTCACGCCCCCGCCTCCTGCCCGGCGTGGGGGCGCAGCTGCTCGGGGGCCGGGTTCCCCGCGGTCCCCGCGCCGTAGTTCGGGCACAGCGCGACCGCATACCCCGACGTCGCGAGCAGGCGCTCCGCCGCGTCCAGCACGTCCAGCAGCTCCGGAGCACTGGTCAGCGAGAACATCGAGGCCCGGCCCTCCGGGCGCGAGACCACCAGGCCGCAGTCTCGCAGGCAGGCCAGGTGCGCACTGACCGTGGACTGCGCCAGCCCCAGGTGCTCCGTGAGGTCGCGCACCTTGTGCTCCCCCAGCGTCAGGTGCTGCAGGATCGCCAACCGTGACCGGTCTGACAGACCGTGGAACAGCGCGGCCGCCACGTCGAGCCCTTCAGCTCGGGTGCCGTCGCCTGGCGCGGGTGCGCTCTGTGATGTCATCGTCATGCGCCGATCATAGCCGGATGCCGGCCGTCCCGGCGCCTGAGCCGCGGCAAGCGTCCTAGGCGAGGGTGATCCAGTAGTCCCAGAACCGGACGGCGATCAGAGCCGCGACCACCAGGCACCATGTCGTGACGATCGTGACGGCGTAGTCTCCGACCCACCGTGGAAGCGCCCCGGCGCGGGACCACCGGGCCAGTACCGCGACGAACGCGGCCACGGTGACGACCCAGACCACCATGCAGTACGGGCACAGCGCACCGATGCGGTGGACGCTCTGGAAGATGAGCCAGTGCACGAACACCGTGCCCAGCGCCGTACCCGCGGTCAGGCCGATCCAGTACCAGGACGGCAGCCGGGCGCCGCTGATGATCGTGACGGCGACGGTGACCAGGGCGGCGAAGCCGGCCACGCCCAGGATCGGGTTGGGGAACCCGAACAGCTCCGCCTGGGGGGTGCTCATCACCGACCCGCAGCTCAGCAGCGGGCTGATGCTGCAGCTGGGCACGTAGCTCGGGTCGGCGACCAGCCGGATCTTCTCCACCAGCAGCACGAACGCCGCCGACAGACCGACCCAGCCGCACACGAGCAGGACCCACCCCACGGCCCTCCCGACCGGCGCGCCGGGCTCCTGGGAAGGAGCGGTGAGCGCGGCGGGCTCAGCGGTTGACGGCTGCATCGATCTGGGCGCGGAAGTCGCCCTCGGAGGTGGGCTGCAGCAGCTCACCGTCCAGGAAGAAGGTCGGGGTTCCCTGGACACCCAGTGCCATGCCGTCCTGCCGGTCCTGCTCCACGCGCTGCTGGGTGGCGGGGTCGGCGACGGCGGCGTCGTAGGCGGCCATGTCCAGCCCGAGGTCCTGGGCGAACTGCCGGAACAGCGGCGCCTTGGAGTCCTGCTGCTCGCCCCATTCGCTCTGCGTCTGGTACATCCGCGTGTACATGTCCTCGAACCGGCCCTGCTGGGCCGCCGCCTCGACCGCCACCGCCGCGTTCATCGCGTTGGCGTGGCTGGGGATCGGGAAGTACCGGACCACGAACGTCAGCTCCCCGGCGTACTCCTCGCGGATCTGCTCCACCAGCGGGTAGGCCGCCAGGCACGCCTCGCACTCGAAGTCCAGGAACTCGACCAGCACCGGCGCGCCCTCACCGGCGTCGGAGAGCACGTGGCTGTCCTCCCTCACGACCGGCACGGCCGAGCTCGTTCGCGCCGAGTCCGCGACACCGGTGCCGGACGGCGGGCGGGTCACGCCAACGGCGACGGCCACCACCGCAACGAAGACGGCGATCAGCAGGAGGGACAGGATCACGTTGCGCCGCACGGGCACTCCTTCATCAGGCGACACGGACGATCGGCCAGTCTGGCCGAGGATGCGGGAAGTCCCGACGCGGATCGTAGAGCCAGACCCTGAGAAGACTCTGGCCCGGTGCGACAAACGCCATTCGGACAGGGCAGGGACCGATGCGCCCCTACCTACAGGCCGAAGGCGCCACCTTCGACGAGGATCGCCACGCCGAGTCCGATCAGGACCAGAGGGAACAGGACGTGCTCCCAGCGTTCCAGGACCTCTGCGATGGGCCTACGGGTGGCGACGAACTTGGCGAGCAGGACAAGCACCATGACGAGGACGAGGAAGACGACGCAGTAGGCCACGACCGCGCCGGCGCCGACGGTGACGAAGACGGGGACGTAGACGCCGATGTTGTCACCGCCGTTGGCGAAGGTGACACCGGCGACCGTCAGGGCGCTGATCGTCTTGTCCGCGACCCGGTCGTCATCGTCTCCGTCGCCGCGCCAGACCTTCCATGCGGTCAGCAGGCCGAGCAGCAACGGGATGAGCCCGAAGTAGGCGATCGCCGACTCGGGCAGGAAGGTCACCGCGCCCAGGGAGACCAGTACCGAGACGACGAGTATGCCGCCGAAGCCCAGGTACTGACCCACGACGATCTTCCTGGTCGTGCCGCGCAAGCCGGCGCCCCGGGCGAAGAAGAGTGACAGCACGATGATGTCGTCGATGTTGGTGGCCATGAACAGCCCGAAGGCCTGCAGGACTGAGGTGAGCACAGGGTGATGCCTTCGGTCGTGTGTGGTGGGTCAGGCGGGCGACGTGGCCACGCGGTCAGCCACTGGTGTCGGTCCCGGCCGGCTGCCGTGGTGAGCGCAGCTCGAGCAGCGCCAGCAAGACGACCCCGGTGACGATCGCGGTGTCAGCCAGGTTGAACGTGGGCCACCACCCGCTGTGCAGATAGTCGGTCACCACACCGTCAAGAGAGCGATCGATCCAGTTGCCGCACCCACCACCAAGAATCGCCGTCACTGCGGCGAGCCGCCAACAGTCCCACGTCGGAGCGGCCCGCCAGGCCACGACGGCGATCGCGACGATGACCAGGCCGGTGAGCGCGACGACCAGTGCGGCCGGCGCGTCAGCGCCGAGGGAGAACGCCACCCCCGGGTTGTGACTCAGCACGAGGTCGACTGGACCCAGGGCCAGCCCCGCCTCCAGCGCGCTCTCAGCCCACGCCTTGACCAACAGGTCCGTCACCGCCACCGCCGCGGCACCGGCCACCAGGACGGCGCGACGCGGTGCCAGTTTCGTCACGGACGCTGCTGTCCATCCCACACGACGCCCACCAGGGGTCGTTGACACCCGCTGGCGGGGATCGGCCGGGGCAGAACCGGACACGCCTGCTGCTCGAGGGCCACGCGCCGCAAGGCGGTTGGAGCGCCTCTGGTTGCCCCCAGCTCCTGGCGGGTCAGGCTGGGACCCACCGGGCGGGGTTAGAATCGACATGCGGCGATGGTAGCGAGTGACGCTGCTGTCGGCAAAGGGTAGAGTCGCACGGGCGGCCGTGTGGCCGGCTCGTCACCACCGTGGCGACCCTCAACCATCGCGTTCGGCAGGCAGAGTGGTAGCGGATGGAAGGTAAGCGGCATGGGCACCATAGGGCGACCCCGGGTGGAGCGAGGCGGTGGACGAGCAGGACGCCCCGACCCCCTCGAGCCGGCCAGCGGTCGACGGCCTCGCCGACAGACGATCTCGGTCGTGCGCTCGCGAGGCATGCTCGCAAACGGGGCACACGGCGACTTCGACGGGCTGCTCCGGTGACCCGCGGGCACCTCCTGGCCCTGCTCGCGGCCGTAGCAGTGGTCCTGGCCGGCTGCGGTGGCGAGGGCTCGACGATCAACGACCAGATGCGTCAGGGCGACCAGAAGGGATACGTCGCCGGTGACGGCACCATCCAGGTGCTGGCGCCGGAGGAGCGCGAGACCGTCATCACCCTGGAGGGGACGACCCTGGAAGACGAGGCGTGGTCCTCGCAGGACCACCTGGGCGAGGTCGTGGTGGTCAACGTGTGGGGGTCGTGGTGCGGGCCGTGCGTGGAGGAGGCGCCGGACCTGGAGGAGGTGGCCACCGAGTTCGCCGAGGCGGGTGAGCCGGTGCAGTTCATCGGGGTCAACAGCCGTGACTCGGTACCCAGCGCCCTGGCCTTCCAGCAGAAGTACGACGTGTCCTACCCCTCGCTCCAGGACGACGGCGGGCGCACCCGCGCCCAGCTGCAGGGGCTGGCCGTCGCGACGCCGACCACGATGGTCCTCGACGGACAGGGGCGCCTCGCCGCCCGGGTCAGCGGACCCGTGGAGGCGTCGACGCTGCGCGGCCTGGTCGAGGACGTGCTGAAGAGTGAGTCCGCCCGGTGAGCGAGGTCGTTCTCAGCGGGCCGCTGCTGCTGGCCGCCGCGATCGCCGCGCTGGCAGGTCTCGTCTCGTTCGCCTCGCCGTGCGTGCTACCGCTGGTCCCCGGCTATGTCGGTTACCTCTCGGGAATGGCGTCGCCCATGTCGGGCGCTCACGCGCCGGGGCGGTGGCGCCCGACGGTCGGGGCGCTGCTGTTCGTTATGGGTTTCTCGGCCGTCTTCATGGCGATGAGCGTGGTCATCTCCTCCCTGGGCATGGCCCTGGCGCAGCACCAGGGGCTGCTGCTGCGCCTGTCCGGCGCGGTCGTCCTCGGCCTCGGCCTGGTCATGCTGCTGCAGCCGACAGCATCAGTTTCGGTGCGATGGCGACCGGCCGCCGGGATCGCCGGGGCTCCGCTGCTCGGGGTCGCCTTTGGCCTGGGATTCAGCGCCTGCACCGGACCGGCGCTCGCCGCGATCCAGACGCTCGGCACCTCGATCCTCCCGGGGGACGACCAGGTGGGCCGCGCCCTGGTGCTGGGCACCGCATACAGCCTGGGACTGGGGGTGCCGTTCGTGCTCGCCGCCGCCGGGCTGGGCTGGGCCAGCCGCGCCTCGCGCTGGCTGCGCGACCACTACCTGCTCGTGCAGCGCGTCGGCGGCGGGCTGCTCGTCCTCCTCGGCCTGCTCATGATCGCCGGCATCTGGGCCGAGGCCATGGCGTGGGTCCAGACCCGACTGACCAGCAACTTCACCACGGTGATCTGACATGGCCAGCACGCGAACACCGGAACGGATCGAGCCGTCCTATCCCAAGGACCGCACCACCTTGGGCGGCCCCCGGCTCGGCGCACTGGGCTGGGCACGTTGGGCCTGGCGGCAGCTGACCAGCATGCGCACCGCCATCTACCTGCTTCTGCTGCTGGCGGCCGCGTCCTTCCCCGGCTCAATCTTCCCGCAACGTTCCGTGGACCCGGTGCAGGTGCGCACCTTCTTCGAGAACAACCCCGACCTGGCGCCCTGGCTGGACCGGTTGTTCCTCTTCGATGTGTTCTCCTCCCCGTGGTTCGCCTCGATCTATCTGCTGCTGGTGATCAGCCTGGTCGGTTGCATCATCCCGCGGATGCGCCAACACTGGCGTTCGATCCGAGCCCAGCCGCCGCCGGCACCCCGGCGCCTGGCCAGGCTGCACGCCCGCGCCGACGGAACCCTCACCGCCGAGGCACCCGAGGTACTGGCCGCAGCCCGGCAGTCGCTGAAGGCGAAGGGCTACCGGCTGCGCGAGGCCGAAGACGGCGATCTCTGGGTCACTGGCGAGAAGGGGTACCTGAAGGAGACCGGAAACCTGCTCTTCCATCTGGCTCTGCTGGGTGTGATCGTCGCCTTCGCCGCCGGTAACCTGTTCGGCTGGCGCGGGGAGATCATCATCCAGGAGGGGCAGTCGTGGACGGCCACTGCCGGCACCTTCGACACGCTCAACTTCAGCCCGCTGGCCGGTGAGGGGGACATTCCCACGTTCACCGTGGAGCTCAACAAACTCGACGTAGCCTTCGAGAGTCAGGCCGAAGGCGCCCAGTTCGGCCAACCCCGCAGGTTCGACGGGTTGGCCACCGTCGAGGTCCCCGGCCGGGAACCCGAGCAGCAGGAGTTCGCAGTCAACCACCCGATCTCCGTGGCCGGAGACTCCATCTTCCTGCTCGGCAACGGCTACGCCCCCATCGTGACCATCCGCGACCCCGACGGAGAAGTCCTCTACTCCGACGCGGTCACCTTCCTCCCACAGGACAACAACTACGCCAGCGAGGGCGCCATCAAGGTCACCGCGCGAGACCCCGGCCTCGGTCTGGTCGGCGGCTTCCTACCGACCCTGCGCATTGATCCCGAGCTGGGGATGACGTCCTCCTTCCCCGGCCTGGTCGACCCCGTGCTGGCACTGACGGCATTCGAGGGAAACCTGTTCCCCGACGGGCGCCCGCAGTCGGTCTTCAATATCGACACCGACCAGATGACCCAGCTCACCGACGAGGAGGGCAACCCCGTCGCGATGCTGATCCGCCCGGGCGAGTACTTCGAGCTACCCGACGGCACCACCGTGGAGTTCGACGGCATAATCCGCTGGGCCGGGCTACTGGTGCGGCACGACCCGGGCCGGATACCAGCCCTGGGCTTCGCGATCGCCACCACCGTCGGCCTGGCCCTGATGCTCGGTATCAAGCGACGCCGGATCTACGTACGGATCAACCCTGAACACCCCATCAATGGTCCGATGCAGACACTAGTGAGCATCGGTGGCCAGTCCAAGGGCAGCGACCCCGGACTCCAGGCCGTCGTCGACGACGTCCTGCTCCGGATCACCGGGACCACGGGTGGCCGGACCAATACTCCTAAAACCCACCATCGAGACAAGGACACGGTATGACCGACCCACAGCTGGCCCTGTCCAGCGACATCGCCATCTGGGCCAGCCTGGCCGTGCTCGCGCTGGCCCTCATCTCCTTCTCGGCACACCTGGCCGTCACCGGAACCGCCAGGGAACGCCACGATAAAATCAAGGCCCGCGAGAAGGTCCGCGTGGGTGTTGGCGCCGACGGTGAGCAGCCAGCAGACACAGTCGTTGACGACTGTGCCACTGGACTGACGGACTCGACCACGCCGACCACCGCCGCAGTCGAGCCACCAACAGTCAGTCATCCCGCCGAGGTCACCCGCCGCTGGGGCATCATCGGGGTCCAACTCACCTGGCTGGCGACCTTCGGAGTCGTCGGCGGCACGATCTTGCGTGGCCTGTCGGTACAACGCTGGCCGCTGGGCAACATGTACGAGTTCGCGATCGTCGCCGCATCCTTCGCCCTCATCGTCTACTCCACGTGGAGCCTGAAACGCGACCGGCTGTGGCTCGGTCCCTTCGTCGTGCTGCCAGTCATGGCCGTCCTTGGCGCTGGCAAGATCTGGTACACCGAGGCCTCCCAACTCATGCCCGCCCTGGACAACACGATGTGGCTGTCCATCCACGTCACCCTCGCCACGCTGTCCGTGGCGCTGTTCATCATCGGGGCCGCCCTCGGCGTCGCCTTCCTGCTCCGCGACTCAGCCGAGAAGAGAAACCGCATCCGGGGTTGGCTGGCCGGCCTGCCCCAGGCAGACAAACTGGAGACGATGACCTACGGGATCCACATCTTCGCCTTCCCGCTCTGGACGTTCACCCTCATCACCGGCGCGATCTGGGCCGAGGTGGCCTGGGGCCGCTACTGGGGCTGGGACCCTAAGGAAATCTGGACCTTCATCATCTGGGTCGTCTACGCCGCCTACCTGCACTCCCGCGCCACCAGCGGCTGGACCAAACGACACGCCACCTACGTGGCACTCCTCGGCATGCTCTGCATCATCCTGAACTACACCGTCGTCAACCTGCTCATCACCGGCCTGCACAGCTACTCGGGGGTGAGCACGTGACGCCTTCCGCTACACCGTGAATGCGGCTGATGAACGCCAGCAACCCCAAGAACGTCGACTCCGACCACTACCAGCAAGATCATGGCCGTCAAGTGACCGACGCCCGTGGCCAAGACGGACCCGACCTGAAACGCCATCCCGCAATCGCTGGCCTCCAGCGACGTCATGTCCCTGGGGCACCAGGGCCTAAAGCGTGGCTACCTGGAACTCAAGAAGTCGGACGCAGGCGTCCAATCCCGGGGACGAACCGCCCCACGCGGGCGGCATAGTCGGCATAGGCCCGCCCGTGCGTGGCCAGCAGGTGCGGCTCCTCGACGGCGCGGACCTGCATCTGGATGCCCGCATAGACCAGGACCAGGCCCGCCAAGGCAACAAGGTTCGGGGAGGCCAACGCGAGCCCGGTGAAGGTGATAAGAGCGGTGGTGAAGATCGGGTTGCGGACGAACGCGAAAGGCCCGGAGGTGACCAGCTCGGTGCGTTCTGTCGGGTCGACACCGATGCGCCAGGCGGTGCCCATGGCCAGCTGCGCAGCGTAGGTGCAGAAGATGCCTGACGCGGCCACCACGGCCGCTGCAGTGCGCAGGGCCGGCGAGCTCAGCGGTGACACCACCGGGTCGAGCCCGAGTAGGTCTGCGACCGGTGCGGCGACGCCGACCAGGAGAGAACCCGCACCGCTGATGCGATTGGCCCACCACTGCCGGGTGCCGCGCGCGGCGGCCGCGAAGCGGAATCCGCTGTCACCGGTGCGCCGCCGCTGGACGGCCATGCGACCCACCCCCGGCGAGCAAGGCCCACACGACGAACAGCGCCAGACCGAGGATCGCATGGCCGCTCACAGCGGACCTGGGCTCGCGGCCGCCGGCTTGACGGCGACGCCGAGGACGAAGTCACCGAAGAACCGTGTCACAGCAGGGACCGGCAGCGACAGACCCAGCTCCCCCAGCGCCTCGACGAACTCCTCGGCGCTGAACCGGTCGACCTTCGGGTGCTCGAGGAACGTGCGGTAGGACCAGCGCTGCAACGCGTGGCGGGTGACCTCTTCAAACACAAGCTGCCCGCCCGGGCGCAGCACCCGCACCGCCTCGGCCACCGCCTCGCGCCAGACCGGGACGTGGTGGACCACCGCGAAGTCCACGACGGCATCCACCGCCGCGTCGGCGACCGGCAGCGCGCATGCGTCACCGACGCGCACATCGACCCGCGACCCGAACCGCGCCAAGCGCCGCCGGGCACGCTGGACCATCACCGGGTCCAGATCCACCGCTGTGACATGCGCGGCGCCCCACCGCTGCAGCAGCAGCTCGGCACCGGCGCCGCGCCCACAACCGATCTCGACCACGCGCAGGCCGGCGATCCGGGCGCCCAGACGCTCCAACAGCGGCAGTTCGTACGAACGCTGCAGCCACGCCCGGGGTGGGCTGTCGACGAGCATCGTCTCGATCCGGTTCATCAGCACAGCTGCCCTCCCTGGGCCTCGGTCTTGCCTCGTTGCCGTTCATCCCGCATGGACGCTAGCATCGACCAATACCGATCATCGCTGCAAGTCCAAATCTACGTAGCCGGCCGACCTGACCTCGACCACCGCCATGGAGCAACAGGACCTGCCCACCTCCATGGTCGTGCTCGGTGGTGGGTACGTCGGCTTGGAGCAGGCCCAGCTGTGGGCACACCTGGGCGTCGACGTCACCCTCGTGGGCCGAGTGGCCCCCCTACGCCGAACCCGAGGTCGCTGACGTGCTCCGCACCGCCTTCCAGGAGGAGGGCATCACGGTGCTCGAGGAATGCGGGCGGGAAGTAGCGCCTCACGCCGGAGGGGTCATCGTCACCACCGACAGCGGCGTTCAAGTCCATGGCCAGCGGTTGTTGATCGCCACCGGCCGCCGCGCCAGCACCAGCGGTCTTGGGCTGGAGGCCGCCGGGATCGGCACCGACGCACGTGGATGAGAACCTGCGCACGACCAACCACCGCGTGCACGCGGCCGGGGATGTCTCCGGTGCGCCGCAGTACGTTTACGTCGCCGCGAAGACTGGCCGAGTTGCCGCGGCCGGTGCGCTGGGTGAGCCCTCCACGGTGGACTACCGCGCGGCCTGCCGGGGGTCACCTTCACCACTCCGCAGATGGCCAGCGCCGGACTGACCGAAGCCCGCGCCCTCGAGCTCGGCCACGACTGCGACTTGCCGAATCCTGGGTGCACAGGACATTCCGCGCGCACTGGTCAGCCAGGACACTCGGGGGGTCCTCAAACTCGTCATCGACGCCCAGACCCGCAAGGTCCTGGGTGTGCACGCCGCACCTTACGGCGCCGGAGAGCTCATGCTCGCCGCGACGTACGCCATCAAGTTCGGGCTGACCGTCGACGACCTGGCCGACACCTGGGCGCCCTACCTCACGATGAGCGAAGCCCTCCGCATAGCGGCCGGCCTGTTCCGGACCACCATCCCCACCAGCTGCTGCGCCTGAACAACGCTCACGCCGAGCGTGGACCCGTCCCCAGGTACGAGTCGCCAGCGCGGGCCTCTTTACGCTGGCACGGTGCCGTTGACCCCCTTGATCCAAGCGATGGAGCGCCACCAGATTGGCCTGTATCTCCTCGCCATCGCAGGTGGAGCGATCCTTGGCTGGTTCGCTGCCCGCTGCCGCCGGGCCTCTTGAAAATGCCATCACTCCCGTGCTCGGGCTGTTGCTGTTCGCCACGTTCCTGGGGATCCCGTTCTCGGCGATCGGTCAGGCCGTGCGCGATGTGCGCTTCATCGCCACGATCCTGGTCCTCAACTTCGTCATCGTTCCCGCCGTGGTCTTTGCCCTGTCGCGGTTCGTGGCCGACAGCCCGGCCCTGCTGGTGGGTGTGCTGCTGGTGCTGCTGACCCCGTGCATCGACTACGTGATCGTCTTCGCCGGGCTGGCCGGCGGCTCCAGTGAGCGTCTGCTCGCTACAGCGCCGCTGCTCATGCTGGCCCAGATGCTGTTGCTGCCCTTCTACCTGCTCCTCTTCGTCGGGCCGGAGCTCGTCTCGGCCATCGAGCCAGGCCCCTTCCTCGAAGCGCTCATCGGGCTCATCATCGTCCCGCTCACCTTGGCGGCTTTGACCCAGTGGTTGTCCCGAGAACAGGCAGCCGGCAAGACCGTGATGACCGTTGTGCAGGCGATGATGGTCCCGTTCATGATGGCGACACTGGCTGTGGTGATCGCATCGCAGATCCACGCAGTTGGGCAAGAGGTCACCGCGCTGTTGGCCGTCGTCCCTCTCTACGTAGCCTTTCTGGTGGTGATGGTTCCCCTCGGGATGGCGTGCGCACGAGTCGCACGGCTCGATTCGGGCAGCACGAGGGCCGTGATCTTCAGTGGCGCCACTCGAAACTCGCTAGTGGTACTCCCGCTGGCGCTGGCCCTGCCGGCGCCCCTGGGCCTGGTTCCGCTCGTCGTCGTCACCCAAACCATGGTCGAGCTCCTCGGCATGGTGATCTACGTCAAGGCCATCCCACGCCTGGTCGCCTCGGGGCCGATTCTGCGGAACTGATCCAAGGGTTGACGTGCCGTGAGAGTCCATGGGCATCCGTACCGCGACTCGTTGCAACAGAGGTAACTCATCGACGCACTGCGCCCCGTCGGCTTCCGTGGAACGTCAGGAGTGTTCGGAACGCGGAGGCTGGGTAACTGGCGCACGATCGTAGCCCCGTCGGCCCTGGTCAGAGGCCGAAGGCTCCGCCACCGACCAGGATGGCGATGCCCAGGCCGATCAGGACGATGGGGAACAGGATGTGCTCCCACCGCTCGAGGACTTCGGCGATCGGGGGGCGGGTGGCCACGAACTTGGCCAGCACGACGAGGGCCGCGACAAGCACGAGGAACACGATGCAGTAGGCCACCACGGCCGCCGGTCCCACGCTGAGGAAGACCGGCACGTAGACGCCGATGTTGTCCCCGCCGTTGGCGAAGGTGACCCCGGCGACGGTCCAGACCGCGACGTTCTTGCCGGCGACCTTGGCGTCGTCATCATCGTCACCGTCCCCGCGCCAGGCCTGCCAGGCGGCCCATAGACCCAGAGCCAAGGGGATGAGTCCGAAGTACGGGATAACTTCCGAGGGCAGGAACGCATCCGCGCCCACGGTGACGAGCACGGCCGCGCCAAGAATGCCCGCGAACCCCAGATACTGGCCGACGGCGATCCGGGCGGTCGTCCCGGGCTGTCCCGCACCGCGGGCGAAGAACAGCGAGAGCACGATGATGTCGTCGATGTTGGTCGCGATGAACAGGCCGATCGCCTGCAGGATCGAGGACAGGATCATGCGCGCGCCTCGGCGATGCAGCATCCGTCAATAGAGCAGGCAGGATCGAGGCACGGCGCGTTCTCGTCTACTGCGAGAGTGACCTCAACCAGTGCGTTCAGCGCCCGCGAAAGGTGTGGATCCGCGATCTCATAACGCGTCCGACGGCCCTCGAGTTCGGCGACCACGATGCCGCAGTCCCGCAGGCACGCGAGATGGTTGGACACGTTAGAGCGCGTCAACCCTAGGTCGCTCGCCAGCTCCGCCGGGTAGGCCGCCCGCTCGAGCAGCACCAGAAGAAGTCGTGACCGGGTGGGATCGGCCAGCGCCCGACCCAACCGGTTCATCACATCGAGACGAGAAGCAACGGTCAGCACACGCTGAACAATACAGCAACGACTGAATTGATCACGGTGACGGCAAGCGCATTAGGGCGGGCATGCCTGCCTCATGCGTGGGCGGCGTGCTCGCGTTCGGGCGTGGTCGGGTGGTTCGAGCTGGAAAGTGGAAGTGCTTCATGCTGACGGAGAAGTGGGCGGCCACGCAGTCCTGCAGCCCGGGTACCGCATCACTGGGCGCGGTGCCGCCCGCCTTCCCCGAAGGTGACAGCGTCCGCTCAGCGAGGCTGACCCAGCAAACGTGCTTCTCTCCGGGTCGTTGGCACCGGGGCTCCTGGGTGCGCCCTGCTCCTGGTCACGGCCAGGGCTAGGCCCGGCGTGGCGCCACATGAGTGGCCTAACGGCGAGTCTGCTGTCTTGGCGGCAACCCTCGCGCACCCGGCGAAGGGGTCCTCCGCGGAACACCCTTGGTGCTGACCGCCCGAGCGAGCCGCGGTAAACCGGTAGGCCGCTTCTCCGCACATCCGAATCGGTGGCGTCGCGTTCGTCGAAGGAAGCGTTGGGACGGACGTCGACCTGCGACTACTCCTGCGATACCTCGAGTGAGGCCTTTTCATGGGCGGTGTGGGTGCTGCGGTGTCCCCACGGGAAGACCCACCGGAACAGATTCAGGCCAGGACGTCTGCACCAGCAGTCCTCCGCGCAGCCGCACCTGATCGCTCCGGCCGCCTCGGCTGCCTTGTTGCCGAGAGCGAGAAGTAGGTAGCCACCAGCGAGCAGCCTCAGTACACGCCTCACGAGAGCACCTCGGTGAGTTGATCTACGGTCGGTGAGCCCGCGAGACCTGCTGGTATCTGGTAGACCCGGCACGCCAGACCGACCTGCTCGGCGCCGCTGGAGAATGGATCGTGGCCGTCGATGCGGATCGTGGGTGATCCGGTGAAACCAACCCGTTCGGCGTCCTCAGGTGTTTCAACCTTGCGCCGCTCGACCACAACGTCGACACGACCCAGTCGGGTCAACGCCTCGGACAGTCGCTCATTCGCGACGGTCCAGTGCGGACAGCCGTCGAAGTAGAAGAGTTCGAGTCGCAACACTTGCCTCCATCTCCTGACCCCTGCACCAAGTTGGTCAACGGGCTCTCCATTCTCGACCACCGGGTGGCTATGACAACTTGCGCGAGCAACCTACAGGCTGGTCTGTTTGTAGGTTCTCGGCCGATCTGTCGGGGGGAGCGGGTACGTGACCTGCGGAGCGACATGCTGATGAGAGGCCGCAGGTCTCCCTAACTTGTCGGAATCCTCAGCGAAGACTCTCAGAGTCGGTCGGGGGCCGCCCCCAAGCCCCTTGCCAATGGTCGTGACATCACTCTCACGCATGACGCCGATGTCCGGATGTTCTCTCCCGACTGGAGAGGAGGCCGGCGGGCGATCCTCTTCGCGGATCCGGAATTCCCACGAGTCACGCCTGTTACAGGGCGATGCCCAATGCTGCGGGTGTGCACCCGTTCTCGTTCTGGGGGGTCATACCCTGTGCGGCTGTTACTGCGACGGGGACAGGATGTGGCATATGTCCTGGTCTGCGCAGTGGCCGGGGTCAAGCAGCTGGCTGCGCTGGAGCAGGGCCTCGAGCTCTGCCTGCAGCGTGAGGAGGTTGCGGATCCGTGTCCGAACGTCAGCGAGCTTGGTGTCCAGGAGCGTGGTGACGTGCTGGCAGGGGGTGGACCCCTGGTCACGTAGGTCCAGGATGCTGCGGATCTGTGACAGCGTGAGCCCGGCCGCTTGCGCCATGGCGATGTAGCGCAGCCGTGTTGCTGCGGAGTCGTCGTAGACGCGGTAGCCGTTCGCCCCTCGCTCGGCCTCGGGCAGCAGGCCCTGGCGCTCGTAGAAGCGGATGGTCTGACTGCTCACTCCGGCCGACTCGGCCAGCTCTCCGATCCGCATTCGCCCGTCTCCCACCTCTCGCGCTTGACCTTGCACCACGGTACAAGGTCTAGCGTCGCGGGCATGGACGTCTGCCTGCTCTACTTCGAGGACTGCCCCAGCTGGAAGGTGACTGACCGCAGGTTGGTCGCGATCGCGACCGAACACCCCGAAGTCAGGATCCGGCGTCAGCGCGTCGAGACCCTCGAGCAGGCCGAGCGGGTGGGCTTTCGGGGCTCACCGACCGTCCTGGTCGACGGGGCCGACGCGTTCGGCTCACCCGATTCAGCAGCTGGCCTCTCCTGCCGGGTCTATCGCACGGCCGACGGCCTTGCTGGGGCACCGACCCTGGAACAGCTACACGCAGCGCTGGGGCTGACCCAGGAGGTCACGCGATGATCTACGACTACGACCTGATCGTCATCGGTGCCGGCATGGCCGGGGTCACGGCGGCGAACAAGTGCGCCGCCGCTGGATGGAAGGTCGCGATCGTCGACGCCCTTCCCTACGGCGGCACGTGTGCCCTGAGAGGGTGTGATCCCAAGAAGATCCTGCGCCGCGGTGCCGAGATCATCGACAGTGCCCGCCTGATGCGGGGTAAGGGCATCAACGACGACGGCCTGTCGGTCGACTGGGCCGACCTCATGGCGCACAAGCACGGCTTCACCGACCCCGTCCCCGCCAGTATGGAGGCAGGACTGACCGGTAACGGCGTTACCACCCTGCACGGGACGGCGCGGTTCACCGGTCCCCAGACCGTGGCCATCGACGACGCCCCCTGCACCAGCCGACACTTCCTCATCACCACCGGTGCGCGCCCCCGCCCGCTGGACCTGCCCGGGCACGAGCACCTGCTGGACAGCACCGGCTTCCTGGACCTGACCGAGCTGCCGCGACGGATCCTGTTCGTCGGCGGTGGCTTCATCTCCTTCGAGTTCGCGCACATCGCCGCCCGGGCCGGAAGCACCCCGGTCATCCTGGACCGCAAACCACGACCGCTGAAGGCCTTCGACCCCGACCTCGTCGACCTCCTCATCGACCGCGGCACCAAGGCCGGCATCGAGAACTGGCCCTCTGCGACGCTCACCGCCGTGGAGAAGACCAGCACCGGCTATCAGGTGAGCGTCGATGAACCAGGGCGGTCAACGACAAGGGAGTTCGACCTTGTCGTGCACGGCGCAGGCCGGGTCCCCGAGCTGACGACCCTGGACCTGGAGACCGCCGGCGTGCAGTGGGACGAGGACGGGATCCGCGTAGCAGCCCATCTGCAGAGCACCAGCAACCCGGCGGTCTACGCCGCCGGCGACGCGGCCAGCACCCCTGGCATGCCATTGACCCCGGTCGCCGTGTTCGAGGGCAAGGTCGCCGCGTCCAACATGCTCAAGGGCACCACGACCGCCCCTGACTACACCGGCGTGTCCACCGCGGTGTTCACGATCCCCGAACTCGCCCGGGTCGGCCTGCTCGAGGAAGAAGCCCGCGACCGGGGCATTGACATCGACGTCCGCTACACCGACACCAGCAGCTGGTACTCCAACTACCGGATCGGGGAGACGACCGCCGCGACCAAGATCCTCATCGACCGCTCCGACGACACCATCGTGGGAGCACACCTGCTCGGACCCGAGTACGCCGAACTCGTCAACATCCTCGCCCTCGCCATGAAACTGCGACTCACCACCCGCCAGCTGAAGTCGATGACCGCCGCCTACCCCACCGTCGGATCAGACCTGGGCTCCATGCTCTGAACCAGGCACGAGCAGCAATCCCACAACACCGTGTGCTCAGCAGCGGTTCCACTGTCACGAGACTCAGCGTGACACTCCGCCATTAACTGGGACGACCGACACGCGTCCGCCAGTTAAGTGAGAAACCGACACGTTAGATGAGATCCCACAGCTGGCAAGATGTAGGTTCTCGGCCGATCTGTCGGGGGAGTGGTTCGTTGACCTGCAGGGCGACAAGATGGTGAGACGAGGGCTGTCTCACCAACTTGTAGGGAATCCTCAGGCTCGAAATCCGGGCTCAGCAAGCTCGAAGGCGGCGCATGCACCTGTGAACCTGCAAAGCACACCCCAGCGCGGGCCTCCGCTAGGTGGTTTGCACTGTCGTGAATCCCAGGCCGCGGTATAGGCCGTGCGCGGCGGAGGAAGTGCCTTGCCCGACGCGCAGCGACAGCTGCCGGTCGCCAGCGCTTGTGCAGGCCTCCATCGCGGCCAGCACCAGCGACCGGCCCAAGCCAAGGCCCCGCGCTTCGGGATGCACGAACAGGTCGATGACGAAGGGCCCGTCGAGGTGGTCGTCCCAGATGGAACGCTCGACGACCAGGATCGCGCCCGCCGGCCTGCCGCGAACGCGCGCGAGCCAGCTCGCATCCGTTCGCAGGGTTCCGAACTGGCCGGTGAAGGTCTCATCGATCTCGCGTCGGGCGTCGTCCAGGTCCTCGGCTCCCACCTGGGGCGGGTAGCTGGCCAGGTAGAGCCGAGCCAGATTCTCACGCTGGGACTGATCGAGAGGCATGAGGCGCTCGGCGGGATGAGCGGCGGGTGGATCGCCGGCCGCAGGCAGCGTGATGCTGAGCAGGTCAGAAGGCATGAGGGTTCCGTTCCAATGGTCGATGACGTGGGGATGAGAGGCGACGTCAGGAGCGGAACATGGTGAGGAGGATAGCAACCACGTGATGCCGACCGCCCGCCCTCCGGGGACGGGCGCCCAGGGCATGTGTTGACCTTGACACTGTGGAAGGGCGTCAGATGGCTGTCGACATGCTGAGTATCGGACATATGGCGCACGTGACCGGGGTGTCCCGGCGGATGCTGCGGCACTGGGAAGAGGTAGGTCTGCTCGCGCCGGCCTCCGTCGATGAGTTCACCGGCTACCGCCGGTACGCGCGGAATCAAGTTGGCCGGGTTCGGGCGATAGCGTCATTGAGAGCCGTCGGCTTCAGCCTCGACGCGATCAATGATCTTCTCGGTGGGCAACTCTCGGAGCGGCGACTCAAGGAGCTCCTGCGAGCTCGTGAGAACGAGCTCGTGGCCCAGATCGACGAGGACTCAGCGCGTCTGAAGGAGGTGCGAAAGCGCCTCACCGCTCTCCAGAGAGGACACCGAACGATCATGAACAACCTCGAGCTCGGCACGCTACCTACCTTGCAACTGGCAGCCCTGCAGACCTTCGTGGCTGATGAGTCGGAGATCGGCGACGCGGTCGCCGATCTACTGCCGCGAGTACGGGACCAGCTGGCCAAGAACGGCGTCACCGACGTCGACATCGTGCTCACGTACGACGGGACCTCCGAGGACAGCATCGTCGTCACCGCAGGGGCTCCGACCTCTGATGCACGCGTCATCCCAGGCCTCGAGGCAGTCCGGGTCGAGGGAGCCGAGCACGGTGCCAGTGTCCGTTTCGACACACCGCCCTCTGATATCGGTGATGCGTGGATCGCGATCGATGCGAACCTCGAACAACGCGGTCAAGAGACGACCGGGGTCTACCGCCAGACTCTCACGCGGGACGGTGGCGTCGTCCTGCAGGCGCCCCTCAAGAACCTGCCACACGAGGGCTGATGTGCGGCCGCGGGTCTCAGCCTCGGGTTGCTGCCCGGTGGTCCCCGTCCAGTTCCCAGGTGATGTGACCGCGCCTGGATAGGTCCTCAGTGTCGAGGGCGAGGGTGTGGCGGATCTGTCGGTGGACCAGCGGGTCGACGATGTGCTTGTCGTGCGGGAGGCCGCGCAGCGCCTGGTAGGTGGCGCGCGCGGTGGGGAGGAGGTGGGCCAGGAGGTCGGGGTTGGTGATGCCGTAGGTGCTGTCCAGGACGGCCGCAGCAGCCGGTGAGAACGCCTGCGACGGTAGTTCGTCCTCGGCAAGGAGGATGCTGACCGTCCTGCTGATCACCGTGGAGTGGTCCCAGTGCACGGACCATGGCAGCAACGCCGGCGCTGACCCGGTGTCATCTCGTACCGGCGGCCGTGCCGGCCCGGGAGACTGGCTGCTTCAAGGAGGTCGCCACGTCAACGGTTCGCCAGGGTTGTGGCCGGCCGCCTCGGCGACTGCGGTGGCGACCATGGCCAGGAATCGGGCCAGGTCGGGGTCGGCGGTCGGGTCGGTGTGGGCGCCCTCCTCGTCGTCGCGGTGGTACAGGTCGGGGTTGAGCAGTGTTCCCTCGGTGGGCGCGGCCAGCCGTAGGTCACCGCCGGTGTAGACGGACCAGAAAAGTTCGACCAGGGCGCTGGTGCTGACCCAGCCGTGGCACGCGCAGAGGAGGCTGCGGGTGTGGTTCACCGCGGCGACGAGCAGGTCCTGGTCGGCGGCGATCCACCGGCGGCTTTGGTAGTCGATCGGCGGGGGAGTGGCCTCCAGGAGGGTCGCGACCTCGTCCAGGCGGCGCAGCACGGATGGCCAGGCGCCGGTGCGGCGCAGGTGCCGGACCAGGTTCGGTGGGTGGACCGTGAACGAGGCCGGTAGGCCGAGGTCGATCGCGATCAGTCGCCAGGGCCGGGTGCTGCCGACCTTGGCCAGCAGCATGCTGGCGGCGGCCCGGTCCCGGTAGTCGCTGTCGCGGATCCACGGGTGCAGCGTGCCGGGCCAGAGCAGCTGCGGGATCCATGCCAGCCGTGCCTGTCCCGGCGCCGGGCTGGGCGCACCGTGCTGGGTAGGGCAGGGGTAGCGCGGGTTGTCGCTTCCGGTGCGGAAGACCAGTTGGCTGCTGGCGGGTAGTCGCTCTCTCAGGGAGGTGAGGCGGACCGCGGCCAGCAGAGGGTTGCGCCGGCGTTTGGTCAGGACGTGGTCGGGGCCGATGGGGGTGACCGGCCCGGCCGGGTGCAGCAGCCCGTGCCGGTCGGCGATTGCTCCCGCGGCGGCCGGGTCCGGTTGTGCGATCACTGCTCGTGCGGCCAGGACCGCGTCCAGCAGGTCGCCGGTGGCACGGCCGGGACGGGTCAGGTGCTTGACGTCGCCGAGCCGTTCGACGACGAGCTCCAGGGCGGCGTCGAACAGGTCCGCGTGGGACACCTCGAACCCGCAGGCCCGGATCACGTGTGCCGGATCGTCGTCGGCTTGTCGGGCCACGGCGTGCAGCCATAGCTGGACAGCTGCCACGTCCTGGTCGACCGGCGGTGCGGGGGCTTCGCGCAGGTCGTGCCCGCACACCTGGTACCTGGTCCGTGGGGTGTGCTGTCCGGGCGCGGGTTCGCTGCAGACCCAGGGGGCGTTGTCGTGGGTCATCCATGCCGAGCTGGTGAACCGTGCGCGGTGGCACGCCGGGCAGCGGCGGACCAGGAGCCGTCGGTGCGTCGTGCAGACCAGGTTCAGCGGTGCCGCCCAGGCCTGCTGCCAGATGCCGCCGGTCTCGGCGAGGCAGGAGGGGCAGAAGCGGGTCCGGTCCGGGGCGACCTGGCCACGGCCGTGATAGGCGCCCAGGTACCGGGCCACCTGGGAAGGCAGCGCATCATCGCCGCAGTCGGTGCCCGGCGGGCGGGAGTCGAGCCCCGCCGCGGTGGCCAGGGTCTGGACGTGCGGTGCCAGGTGCGCCTCGACGCGGGCGGCCGGGCCGGCCACGACCGCCACGCCGAGCTCGCTCAGAAGACCGGAGACCGGCAGCCTGTATCGGTGGGCCAACCGCGCCAGCCACGACGCCAGCTGCTCCCCCGCGGCCGGAGGCACGGCCAGCGGGAGCCGGGTGATGTCGTACCCGCCCGGTACCAGCCGCGCCCGGGCACGCCCGGTGACCGGCCGGAGGAGGGGATCAGGTGCTCTGGCTGAGATGCTCGGCGGCATTGTCGATCCGGACCGATGACAGTACGTCGGCGTCGAGCACCTCGGTCCCTGTGGTGATTGCTCGTGCGCAGGCACGTTCGAGCAGGGTCGCCAGCGACCCGATACGACCCTGGGTGCGTTTGTGCAGCAGGTCGGCGTGGTCGGTCAGCATCCCCGGGCGGGCCCGCGCCAGCTTGTAGTGCGGTTCCAGGGTGGCCAGGAGCGTGGCCCAGGCACGGGCACCGGCGTCGGTGCTAGTGGAGAAGGGGACGACCGGGCAGCGGGTAGCCCGCCGGCTGGTCTGGGCCAGGACGGCCTGGTCGCCGTGCAAACCTTCGTCGAAGAAGCGTCGCTCACGCAGCCCGACCCCGACGTAGATGAACGTGACCGGTAGCTCGTTGGCCAGGCCCTTGAGGTGGTTGGACACCTCGGTGCCGTGGCGCCCGGCGAAGTCGACGAAGTGCAGCTCGTCGATGACGATCAGGCGGGTGTCGCAGCTGGCGACGCAGTCGATGGCCAGTGCGGTCAGCTCGGTGCGTGAGCCGCGACGGGCCGCAGGGTGGCCGTAGAACTCCAACAGCTTCTGGTTCAGGCCCTTGAGGGTGATGCCCTCGTTCAACGGCACGAACGCCACCGGCAGCCGCTGATTCCCCTCAGCCGTGGTGTGCCCGTAGCGGCGGTAGATCCGCCGGTGGAAGTCGCGAGCGTACCGGGTCGCGATCGTGGTCTTGCCCAGGTACGGCTCGGCGTCGATGACCACCGACCCGCGCAACTTGTCCGCATCGCGACGGTTGGAGGCCATCACCTCATCGATCACCTGGTAGGCCGAGACGAGCTGCTGGGTGCGCACCGTCGGAGGGTTGGTGTTCCAGACAACCCGGGCCTCGCCGTAGTCCTCGGCCTCCTCCGGACTCAGATCGGCCATCTCGGCGAGGGTCAAGGTCGGGAAGTCCGGCCGGGGAGCCGCGTTCACGAACGCGTCCCACCCGGCCTTGCGGGACATCTGGAACAAGGCGGTGTCGTGCACGGCCAGCCACCGGGCCCACGGGTTGCTCATTCGTCGAACACCTCCAGCACCTCGCTGTCCGGGTGCTCGGCGTAGTAGCGCTCGAACACGTCCAGGTCGTCCGGGTGCTGCGTCGGCGCGGCCTTCCGGGCCTCGCGGGCGGTGAGCAGGTCGATCACCCCGGGCACGGAGGCGCGGTCGGTCACCTCGCCTGCGTCGAACACGTGGCTGCTGGGCTGGGTGGCCAGCCGGATCGCAAGGTTGCGTTCTCGGCGGCCCATCACCTCCTCCCGGCCCCACCGGGCCAGGAGGTCTTCCACAGCCTGCTGCGGGTCGACGTGCCGGTGCTCGGCGATGCTGATCCGGCGGGTGTAGTCAGCTGCGTCCTTGCTGAACGGGGCGTTGATCCCGCTGGCGAGCCGCCACTCCAGGCGGTGCCACCTCTTATCGGCCGGGTCCTGGAAGTAGACGGCCCGCACATCGTCGACATCGACCAGGATCGGCCACTTCCCGGCATGGGCGCCGCCGTAGTCCGATCTCCTGGCCCGGTAGGTGTTCAAGCCCGGACCGTCGTACCGGCGCCCGTCGATGTCGACGCCGTAGTGATGGATCTTGCGCCACTGGACCTCCATCAACTCATACCGCAGGTCCTCGGCCGCCGGGAGCCGCAGCAGCCCGGAGAACTCGATGCCCCGGTTGAACATCTCCTGCGGGGACAGGTCGACCTTCGGCAGCAACGGGTCCCGCAGCCCCCGGTGCGCGCGGAGGTGATAGACGTCACCGACCCACTCCCTGATCAGGTCCTCCAGCTCGGTGACGTAGTAGAACGCGCCCTTCTCGACGTCCTTGCCGCGGTAGGCGATGTTGGGACCCTTGTAGCCGGACAGCTTGTCCAGCAAGGACAATCGCAGGCTCTTGAAGAACCGCTCGAGTGCCGGTTTGTCGGTCGGCTTGTCCGGGATCGCCGGCTGCACCGAGATCCCCAACCGGCGGCACACCCCCATCGTGTGCTCAGACAGGTACACCTTGCCGTGGTCGATGACGATGGTGTCCGGGAACACCCCGACCGACCCCAGGACCACGTGTTCCGGGACGCCGGCGTACGGACCTGACGGGGAGTCGGGTCTCCGTCCCCACTGCTGCGGGGTCAGGCACTGCAGCAGCACGCTGGCCACGTCCGCCGACTTCGCCGCGACCGGGCGCAGACGCAGGCCTTTCACGGAGCGGTCGTACAGGTCCATCGCCAACGTAAGCTCGGTGTTCACCCACCGCATCGTCACCGGCTCCATCGCGAACACGTCCAGCTTGTACCCGTCCATCAGCACGTACTCACCGGGACGGTTCGGACGCAGCTGCCCCAGGACACCCTGCGGGCGCTTGGCAACCGAACGACGCCGCGGAGCGTCCCCGAACGTGTGCCGGCCGGCGTCCAGCTCGACAACGCGTTCGTAGGCCACCGACCGGGTGGGTACTACGCCGTCGGGTACCGACTCCAGGAACACCCGGTTCGTCTCCCGGATGACCGTCTGCTGCGAGGGTGTGGACCGGTTGGTATAGCGGGAGAGGACCTCGGTGCACGCATCATCCCAGCGGGGATCGACGCTGCGCCTGGTGTCCTTCAGGAGCCGCTCATCGATCAGCCCGGCCGGGCCCAGCTCGTCGAACCGGCGCAGGCGCCGTTGCACCGTTCGCAGCGACAACCCCAGCTTCGTGGCCGCTGAGCGCATCCGGGCGGGCGCCTCGTCAGCTCCTCGAACCGCGAGCAGCTCAGCGAAGATCTCCACCTCCGCCTCCAACCGGGTGCGCTGCTTGAGGGTCAAGGACTCCAGGCCGATAGCTGACAGGAGGTCCCGCTGCCCTGCATCGACGGCGTGACTGTCGGGGTCCAGTCCGGAGGCACCTTCGAGCAGGTCCGTCACCGCAGCTGTCCGATACCGTCCACCGTCTCCCTGCAGACGCACAGACGTGCCGCGGACCTCGCAGACGGCCCAGCCCTCGCCGTCGAACCACAGTCGAGTGCCGACCCGGACCTCAAGCAAGGACCCTGTCACCCTCGGGACACCTCCCGGACGCGATCGATCCGCGTCGCCGAGCTGAGGGGCTCATCCAGGTCGATCTCCCACGCCTGGTGCCAAAGGAGGCCAACCATCGCTGCCCGCAGGGCGTGCGCCGTGTAGTCGGTGGCGCGGCTCGCGGCCCTGAGCGACTCGCCCAGTGACCGGTCCACGGCGCCGTGGCGATGGAGCTGGATCGTGGCTCCGGGGTCCACCAGGTGTGCCCGGCGCCCCTGAGCCAGGAACCGGACGTTGGTCAACCGACGCGAGTCGGTGCCGGACCACACCGAGTAGCGCCACCCTCGTTCAGCAAGCACCCGGCCCGTCCAGCCGAGAACTTCGGCGACCTCTGGCTTGTCGACCAGATGTCCGGGCTTGACGTCGACCACCTCGACCGACCCATCACGTCGTTGCAGCAGGTAGTCCGGGACATGTCGGCGCACGACGTCGCCATCACGACCGGCGAGCCCGAACGGTTGACTGGCTACGGCGACCACGTCCTGGTCGAAGTCAGCCAGCATGAGCCGGTCCCGTTCGAGCAGGCTCTCGTACCCGACCAGGTCACCCATCGTCGCCGCCCACCACCAGCCCGGGTAGTGACCCATCCCCGCGTACGACCCGAACCGGCGAACCGGGAGCCCGCGCACCACCAGGTCCGCTCGGACAGCATCCCAAGTCGTCACGACGTCCTCGCCGTCTCGGGACGTGTAGCGGACCTCGACCAGCCTTCCCGGCTTCTCCCTGGCCACGGCTCCAGGGTCCACCTCGCGACAAGATCCCCGGACAACGACACGCCGACGACAAGAAACCTGGACAACGACAAGTTACGGCGGAACCTACACCGCACGACGCCAGAAACTCCTCCCGGATCTGGGAATGATCCCCCGCATACAAGAGTTGAGTCGAGTAAGCGCAACTTTGCAGAGCCTCCACTTGACACCGGCCGTGCGGCCGACGAGATTGAGCGACGGCACCGCAACTTTGCGGCGGACAGCTCAGACCACCAGATCTGGCCGGCACGCGTCAGCGATCGACGCGCGCGTGCCGGGCAGCCACCTCACCAACAAGGGAGCATCACCACATGGCTCGTGCAGTAGGCATCGACCTCGGCACCACCAACTCGGCCGTCTCTGTCCTCGAGGGCAACGAGCCGACCATCATCGCGAACGCCGAAGGCGGTCGCACCACCCCGTCCGTCGTCGCCTTCAGCAAGAACGGCGAGGTTCTCGTCGGCGAGATCGCCAAGCGCCAGGCGGTCACCAACGTCGACCGCACCATCCGCTCGGTCAAGCGCCACATCGGCACCGACTGGAAGTCCGAAGACATCGACGGCAAGAAGTACTCGGCGCAGGAGATCAGCGCCCGCACGCTGATGAAGCTCAAGCGCGACGCGGAGAGCTACCTCGGTGAGCCTGTCACCGACGCGGTCATCACCGTCCCGGCGTACTTCGACGACGCCGAGCGCCAGGCCACCAAGGAGGCCGGCGAGATCGCAGGCCTCAACGTGCTGCGCATCGTCAACGAGCCGACCGCGGCGGCCCTGGCCTACGGCCTCGACAAGGGCAAGGAGGACGAGCTCATCCTCGTCTTCGACCTCGGCGGCGGCACGTTCGACGTCTCCCTCCTCGAGGTCGGCAAGGACCCGGAGGACGGCTTCTCCACCATCCAGGTGCGCGCCACCCACGGTGACAACAAGCTCGGTGGCGACGACTGGGACGACCGGATCGTCAAGCACCTGCTCACCACGGTGAAGAACAACACCGGCGTCGACCTGGCCAACGACAAGATCGCGATGCAGCGTCTGCGTGACGCCGCGGAGCAGGCGAAGAAGGAGCTCTCGACCGCGACGAGCACCAACATTTCTTTGCAGTACCTGTCGATGAGCGAGAACGGCCCGATCCACCTCGACGAGACGATCACCCGTGCGCAGTTCGAGAAGATGACCCAAGACCTGCTGGACCGCTGCAAGGCGCCCTTCCACCAGGTCATCAAGGACGCGGGTATCTCGGTCAGCGACATCGACCACGTCGTCCTCGTCGGTGGCTCGACCCGCATGCCGGCCGTCACCAACCTGGTCAAGGAGCTGACCGGCGGCAAGGAGCCCAACAAGGGCGTCAACCCCGACGAGGTCGTCGCTATCGGCGCCTCGCTGCAGGCCGGCGTTCTCAAGGGCGAGCGCAAGGACGTCCTCCTCATCGACGTCACCCCGCTGTCCCTGGGCATCGAGACCAAGGGTGGTCTGATGACCAAGCTCATCGAGCGCAACACGGCCATCCCGACCAAGCGCTCCGAGGTCTTCACGACCGCGGACGACAACCAGCCCTCGGTGCTCATCCAGGTCTTCCAGGGCGAGCGCGAGCTGGCCAGCGCCAACAAGCCGCTCGGCACCTTCGAGCTCACCGGCATCGCACCCGCCCCGCGCGGCGTGCCGCAGGTCGAGGTCACCTTCGACATCGACGCCAACGGCATCGTGCACGTATCCGCCAAGGACCGCGGCACGGGCAAGGAGCAGTCGATGACGATCTCCGGTGGCTCCGCGCTGCCGAAAGAGGAGATCGAGCGCATGGTCAAGGAGGCCGAGGCGCACGCCGAGGAAGACAAGAAGCGTCGCGAGGAGGCCGAGGCCCGTAACACGGCCGAGCAGGTCGTCTACTCGACCGAGAAGTTCCTCGCCGACAACGGTGACAAGGTTCCCGCGGACACCAAGACGCCCGTCGAGGAGGCGCTGGCCGACCTCAAGGCCGCACTTGCCAAGACCGGCGACGAGGCTGCCTCGGCCGAGGACCTCAACGCCAAGGTGACCAAGCTCAACGAGGTCAGCCAGGCGATGGGCTCGGCGATGTACGCCGCCGCTCAGGCCGAGCAGCAGGCCGGAGAGGGTGCCCAGCCGGGCCCCGACGCCGGCACCCAGTCCGGTCCGGCCGGCGAGAAGAGCCCCGGTAGTGACGACGATGTCGTCGACGCCGAGGTCGTCGAGGACGAGCCGCAAGACAAGACCCAGGACAAGAAGTGACCTGATCGGCGATCGGCGGGGCCGTCGGCATCAGTGCCGGCGGCCCCGCTGCCGAAGGGACACTAGAGCACCTGGGAGACATCATCGACAGCCATGACGAGCAGGCGCGCTACGTCGTCCGCGACAAGCGCCGCCTGGATCCGCACACTGGAGACCTACGCGACGGTGCCACCGGCACCGCGCAGACCCGAGCAACCAACGACGCGCAGGAGGCAGCGAGCATGACCGACGGCAATCCGCGCTCCAGCGGCGACGACGCCTTCGGCGGTGCCGTGGGCGACGACCTACCTGGACGCCAGCACGAAGAGGCCGAGCCGGCAGCCCCCGGCGGTTGGCCCGGCGAAGACGAGCGGGGACACCGCCCGACCTCTCCGGCTCACAGCCACGCCTCCGCGGCGGCCGCGCGGGCCGCCTACGCCGACGCACCCAAGGGCAGCGACCCGGCGCGCAAGAGCGCGACGACAGAGCAGCCGGAGCCGGCCGGTGACGCCGACGGCCAGCACCCCGACACCGTGCTCGCGACCGAACTGCGGCAGGACCTGCAGCGGTTGCAGGCCGAGTACGTCAACTACAAGCGGCGCGTCGACCGCGACCGCGATGTCGCCAAGCAGCGCGCTGTCGCCGGCGTCGTCGAGGCGATGCTGCCGGTGCTCGACGAGGTTCACCTCGCGCGCCAGCACGGCGAGCTCGAGGGCGGGCCGTTCGCGAAGATCGCCGAGAAGCTCGAGGCGATCCTCGGCAAGTACGGAGTGCAGCGCTACGGGCAGCCGGGCGACGCCTTCGACCCGATGGTCCACGAGGCCGTCATGCACACCCAGGCCGAGCTGGCTCCGGGCACGACCACGACGACCGTCGTGCAGGTCATGCAGCCGGGGTACAAGATCGGTGACCACGTGGTGCGCGCGGCCCTGGTGGCCGTGGCGGACCCGACCTGAGCACCACCACCTGCGCCCCGCCGGGCCCGGTCCCAGTGACCGGGCCCCGGCGGGCAGGCGCAGCAACCACACACATTCCTGCGATCAGCGAAGGAGGGGACATTGGCCAGTCAGGACTGGTTCGAGAAGGACTTCTACGCCGTCCTCGGGGTCGCGTCCGACGCTGACGCGAACGCGATCAAGAAGGCGTACCGCAAGCTGGCCCGCGAGTACCACCCGGACAGCAAGCCTGGTGACGCCGCGGCCGAGAAGAGGTTCAAGGAGATCGGGGAGGCCTACGCGGTGCTCTCCGACGCCGAGCAGCGCAAGCAGTACGACGCGATCCGCGCGATGCGCAGCGGCGGGCCCCGGTTCACCGCCGGTGGTCCGGGCGGAGGCGGCAACGCCGGCTTCGAGGACATCTTCTCCAACCTCTTCGGTCAGGGCGGCGCCCAAGGCGATCCGCGGTTCGGGACGCCCGGTGGGCAGCCCGGCGGCCGCGCCTACGCCGGCGAGGCCCCCGACCTGGAGGACCTGCTGTCGATGTTCGGCCAGCAGGCCGGGCACGGCGGGGCCGGAGGCGGGTTCGCCGGTACCCGCGATCGTGCCGGCAGCTACGGCGGGGCCCGCCGGGCTCCGCGCAAGGGCCGGGACGTGCACGCGACCGCCACGATGAGTTTCCGGCAGGCCGTGATGGGCGACACCGTCCGCGTCAACGGGGTCGGTGGCAAACCGATTACCGCGCGCATCCCCTCGGGGGTCAAGGACGGCGCCACGATCCGGCTCGCCGGCAAGGGCGAGCCGGCCATGACCGCCGGGGCGCCCGCCGGTGACCTGCTGCTGAAGATCTCCGTCAACCCGCACTCGGTGTTCACCCGCGACGGTGACAACCTCGTGGTCGACCTGCCGGTGACCTTCGCCGAGGCCGCCCTCGGCGCCACCGTGGCGGTGCCGACGCTCGATGGCACCAACGTCAAGGTCAAGATCGCGCCGGGTACCCCGTCGGGGCGCACGCTGCGCGTCAAAGGCCGCGGCGTGCCGAAGAAGGACGGGGCCGGCGACCTGCTGGCCCGGGTGCTGGTGCAGGTGCCGCAGCGGTTGGACGAGGCCAGCAAGGCCGCCGTTGAGACGCTGCAGCGGGCCGACGCGGGCCACGATCCGCGCGCCGAGGTGTTCCGCAAGGCAAGGAGCGACTGATGATGGCGCCCGCCCGCGGATTCACCCACGACGACGACGCCCCGGTGTTCGTCATCTCGGTGGCGGCCGAACTGGCGGGCATGCACGCCCAGACGCTGCGTCAGTACGACCGGCTCGGCATCGTCACTCCCTCGCGCACCCGCGGCGGCGGGCGGCGCTACTCCTCCCGCGACATCGCGCGGCTGCGCGAGGTGCAGCGACTCTCCCAAGACGAGGGCGTCAGCCTCGCCGGCATCCAGCGCATCCTGGCGTTGGAGTTGCAGGTCGACGCGATGCGCGGGCGACTGGCCGAGCTGGAGGCCGAGAACGCGCAGCTGCGCGCGGCCGCGCACCACACCCAGCGGGTCTTTGCTGCCGGGCGCGCCGGCGACGTCGTCGCCGTGCGCGCCGGGCAGCGGCCCTCCCGCCCCGCCGCCCGCTCCCAGGCCCTGGTCGTCTGGCGCCCGGGCGAGTGATGGGGGCTTGGGCGGTGCCCGGTCGGGCCGCGCGCCAGGCGTAGCCTGAGGCCGACCACCTCCCAGTCTCAAGCCCGAGGGGAATCTCCATGCAGGTCAATGCCATCGCGGCGCTCGCCCCAGACGCTCCGCTGGAGCGCACGACGATCGAGCGGCGCGAGGTCGGCGAGCACGAGGTGCTCATCGACATCAAGTTCGCCGGCATCTGCCACTCCGACATCCACACCGTGCGCGCCGAGTGGGGCTCGATCGAGTACCCGATGGTCGTCGGGCACGAGATTGCCGGCGTGGTCAGCGCCGTCGGTTCCGGCGTCACCAAGTACGCCGTCGGCGACCACGTCGGCGTCGGCTGCTTCGTCGACTCCTGCCGCGAGTGCGTGAACTGCCGCGCCGGGCTCGACAACTACTGCCTCAAGGCAACGTCGGCACCTACAACGGCACGGGCC
Source organism: Kineosphaera limosa NBRC 100340 (assembly GCF_000298215.1). Lineage (GTDB taxonomy): Bacteria > Actinomycetota > Actinomycetes > Actinomycetales > Dermatophilaceae > Kineosphaera > Kineosphaera limosa. Next base: position 45,030 of record NZ_BAHD01000044.1, read on the forward strand.
GCGACGGCCTGCCCACCGCCGGCGGCTACTCGACGCATCTCGTCGTCGACGAGAACTACGTGCTGCGCATCCCGGCCAACCTGCCGTTGGACGAGGCCGCGCCGCTGCTGTGCGCCGGCATCACCACCTACTCCCCGCTGGCCCATTGGGGTGCCGGGCCCGGTAAGCAGGTCGCGGTCATCGGCCTCGGCGGGTTGGGCCACATGGGCGTCAAGCTCGCCCACGCGATGGGTGCGGAGGTCAGCGTGCTGTCCCAGTCGCTGAAGAAGCAGGAAGACGGCCTGCGCCTGGGCGCCGACCACTACTACGCGACCTCCGACGAGTCGACGTTCCAAGACCTGCGGGGCCGCTTCGACCTCATTCTCAACACCGTCTCGGCCAACCTCGACCTCAGCCAGTACCTCAAGCTGCTGAAGACCGACGGGGCCCTCGTCGAGCTCGGCGCCCCCGAGCACCCCATGGAGGTGCCGGCGTTCGCGCTCATCACGCAGCGGCGCACGCTGGCCGGGTCGATGATCGGCTCCATCGCAGAAACTCAGGAGATGCTGGACTTCTGCGGCGAGCACGGCATCGGTGCGGAGGTCGAGGTGATCTCCGCCGACCAGGTCAACGAGGCCTACGAGCGGGTGCTGGGCTCCGACGTGCGCTACCGCTTCGTCATCGACACAGCGACCTTGGCTTGATGCCGGCCTGACCCGCACCCGACTCTCACGCGCGCCCGGCTGCACCAGATGGTGTGCAGTCGGGCGCGAATATATCTTCACCCATTGCGCCCTGATTTGGTGGACGCCGACGGTTATCCGTGCCAGATTCACAATCTAATGTGTTTCGTCGTCGGCGTGTGCGGTCGGCAGTTCTGGAGGGCGTTATGACATTGTCAAGCAGCGGCAACAATCACGTAACAAACCCATCTGGTGTCGATGTCGTCACCGACAAGGGCGTGGGTCAGGAGAGCCTGGCGCCGCAGCAGAAACGCATCATGGGCAAGGTCTCCTACCTGCTGGCCTGGCTCGGGGGGTGCGTCTCCATCGGTACCTTCACGATGGGATCGAGCCTGGTCGGCACGCTGAACCTCACCCAATCCGTCGTGGCCATGGCCATCGGCTGCTTCATCATCGGAGTCGGCCTGGCCGTCAACGGTGCTGCCGGCTACCGCTACGGCATCCCGTTCATGGTGCAGGCCCGCAGCGCCTTCGGCTTCTCCGGCACCCGCATCCCGGGGTTCATTCGGGCGGTGCCGGCCCTGGTGTGGTTCGGGTTCCAGAGTTGGATCGGCGCGGCCGCCCTCAACCAGGTCAGCGCCACCCTGTTCGGCTTCGACAATCTCGTGGCATTCTTCATCGGTTTCCAGCTGCTGCAGATCCTGCTGTCGATCTTCGGATTCCACGGAATCAAGTGGCTCGAGAACATCGGTGCCGCGTTCATTCTCGTGGCTTTGGTGTATATGTTCTTCAGCGTCATCAACCGGTACGGTGCCCAGATCCAGGAGTCGCTGGTCGCCACCGACGGCACGTGGGGGCTGCCGTTCTGGAATGCCACGATGCTCTTCCTCGGCATCTACGCCACGATGATGCTCAACGTCAGCGACTACTCCCGCGAGCACGCGCACGGCACCAGCCCGGGTCTGCTCGTGACGATCTACGCGATGTCGATCCTGCCGGTCACTGTGTTCATGGGGCTCATCGGCCTCATGGTTTCCAGCGCCACCGGCGTCGTCGACCCCATCCAGGTGTTCGCCAACGCCGTCGACAACACCCTGCTCATGGTGGTGACCCTGTTGTTCATCGCGTTCGCTCAGGTCACGACCAATGTGTTGAACAATGTCGTGCCGCCGACCTATGTGCTGATGGACGTCTTCAAGATGCCTTTCCGCGCGGCCGCCGTCGTCGTCGGATTCCTGGCATTCGCGACGTTCCCGTGGCTGTTGGTGCGGGACGAGTCGGCCGCCGGCCTGCAGGTCTTCGTGCAGACGTACTCGGCCTTCCTCGGCCCGATCTTCGCGGTGCTCGTGACGGACTACTACATCGTGCGGCGCCGCCAACTCGACCTGACCGCGCTCTACGACGCCGACGGTCCGTACCGCGGGGTGAACCCGGCCGCGCTGATCGCGACGGTCGTGGGGGTCGCGGTGGCCTTCGCCATCCCGGCGATCGGCTGGTACGCCAGCCTCCTACCCGCCGGCCTCACCTACTGGCTGCTCATGCGGCATTGGCCGGCCTGTCGTCGGTTCCTGCCCGCCGGTGACGCTGTGGCCGCTGGCAACGCTGTGGGTCACGGCGACCGTGACAGCGTGGCGTGATGCGCTTCCTCGTCGTCAACGTCAACACTACGGAGTCGATGACCGCCGCGATCGGTGCGGCCGCCCGCGCCGTGGCCGCGCCGGGCACCGAGATCGTCGCGCTGACCCCGTTCGTCGGAGCCGAATCGGTCGAGGGCAACGTCGAGAGCTACCTGGCCGCGATCGCCGTCCTGGACCGGGTGCTCGCCTACGACGGGCCCTACGACGCGGTGATCCAGGCCGGCTTCGGCGAACACGGCCGCGAGGGCCTGCAGGAGTTACTCGACGTGCCGGTCGTCGACATCACCGAAGCGGCTGCGCAGCTGGCGATGCTGCTCGGGCACCGCTACTCGGTGGTCACGACGCTGGACCGCACCGTGCCGCTCATCGAAGATCGGTTGCTGCTGGCCGGGCTGATGAGCCGGTGCGCCTCGGTGCGGGCTTCCGGCCTGTCGGTGCTGGAGTTGGAGGAGTCGCCGGAGCGGACCGTGCAGGTCATCGCCGCGCAGGCCCGCCGCGCCGTGCAGGAGGACCGGGCCGAGGTCATCGTGCTCGGCTGCGGCGGCATGGCCGGCCTGGCGGAGGCGGTGCACGACGCCACCGGGGGAGCTCCCGTCGTCGAAGGCGTCACCGCCGCAGTCAAACTCGCCGAGTCGCTGGTGTCCCTGGGGCTGAGCACCAGCAAGATGCGCACCTACGCACCCGCCCGCCCCAAGCGCATACGTCACTGGCCCCTGCACCAGCACCTGCGCTAGCCCACTTCTCGACGATCGGCGGGAGAGGCGGGGCGCTCTGCGGCGAAAAGGGGGCGGGGTCAGGAGGCAGGGGCGGCGAGGCTCGGGTCGCGGAAAGTCGTGCGGTAGGTCTGCGGGCTGACTCCGAGGCTCGCTCGAAAGAGTTGCCGGAAGGCCGCCCCGGAGCCGAAACCTGCCTGGGCGGCGATGCGATCGACCGTCAGGTCGGAGGTCTCCAGCAGCTCTCGCGCGCGCATAATACGCTGCTCACCGAGCCACTGCATGGGGGAGAGCGCGGTCTCCTCCCGAAACCGGCGCGTGAACGTGCGCTTACTCATCGCGCAGGTGCGGGCGAGCTCATCGAGCGTGATCGGACGGTCGAGATGGTCCAACGCCCATGCCCGGGCCCGGCTCACGTTCGATGACGCCGGCTCCGGCACCGGGCGCTGGATGTACTGCGCCTGACCGCCCTCGCGGTGCGGCGGGATGATCGTGCCGCGCGCGACTTCGTTCGCGACCGCCGCCCCGTGGTCGGAGCGGATCATGTGGATGCACAGGTCGAGCCCCGAGGCGACACCGGCCGAGGTCAGCACGTTGTGGCAGTCGGTGAAGAGCACCGTGGGGTCGAGATCCACCTGCGGGAACCGGCGCTCGAAGTCCGGGGCGTTCTTCCAATGGGTCGTCGCGCGGTGCCCGTCGAGGATCCCGGCGGCCGCGAGCACGAACGCGCCCGTGCAGATCGACGCGACGCGCGCGCCGGGCCGAATGGTCGCGAGAGCCTGGCGCAGCTCGTCCGAGATCCGGCCTTGGGTCTGTGGGTCGTAGTCCTCCGGTGCGGCCGGCACGATGACCGTGTCCGCCTCGCTCAGCGCCTCGGCGCCGTGGCGGACGTCGAGGCAGAAGTCGGCCTCCGCGCGCACCGGCCCGGGCTGCAGGGCCGCGGTCAGCACCTCGTACAGCGGCTCGCCGTCGATGGATCGTGCCTGGCCGAAGAGTCGATGCGGAATGCCGACCTCCAGGGGGATGACGCCATCGCGCACCAGCGTCACGATGCGGTGGCGGCCTGGCCCGGCGGGAGCGCTCATGGCCCGATTCTTGCACTATCTGGCCCGCGGGCCACTAGAACGGGGGCCTGGGCCGGACCCAAACTGGTTGCAGAGCGTGCGGCGAACCCGCGCATAGCGACTGACGAAAAGGAAACACCATGAAGATTCTCTGGGTGGTCGTATCCCCCGAGCAGCAGTCCCTCACCCACTCTCTGCACCGCGAGGGCCTGGAGGCGCTGCAGGCGCAGGGCCACGAAGTGCGGGTGTCCGACCTGTACGCGATGAACTTCAACCCGCTCGTCACCGCTGCCGACTACGGTCACGACATCGACGGCCCGCTGCGCGTCGGCGGCGAGTCGCAGAAGGCCTACGAGGGCGGCACGCTCGCAGCCGACATCGTCGCGGAGCAGGAGAAGCTGGCCTGGGCGGACGCCGTGATCTTCCACTTCCCGCTGTGGTGGTACGGCATGCCGGCGATGCTCAAGGGCTACTTCGACCGGGTCTTCGTGCAGGGCTACGCCTACCGGGTGCGCGACCCGCACGACCGGCGCCGCACGCTGCGCTATGGCGAGGGAAACATGGCCGGCAAGCGGGCCCTGGTCATCACCTCCTGCGGCAGCGCCGACTACGCCGTCGGGCCGCGGGGGATCAGCGGCCAGCTCGACGAGGTGCTCTTCGGGCTGCTGCACGGCACCCTCTGGTACACGGGCTTCTCCGTGCTGCCCCTGGTCTGCATCGACAGCGCCGACCGCCTGGGCGAGCACGGCTACGCGAACGCCGTGAACACTGTGCGATCCGCGGTCACCGCGATCGAGGAGACCGACCCGATCGCCTACCGCTTCCAGAACTTCGGCGACTACGACCGCGACGTCCTCAAGGACGACATCCTGCCCGGCCAGACCGGCCTGAGCATCCACACAAAGACGCCCGTCGAGATCGCCACCGACATCGCGACCGACATCGCGACCGACATCGCGACCGAGATCGCCACCGAGTACGAGGAGACCCTCTGTGTATCAGCCCGTTGAGTTCCGCGACGACGCGGCGGAGCGCGCCTACGACCACGTGCGGCGCAACCCGTTGGGCATCCTGGTCAGCGCCGGCACCGGCCTGGCGGCCACTCACACTCCGATGCTCGTCGACGACGAGGCGGCTCCCACGGGGCTCGTCGGCCACTGCGCCATCCGCAACGAGGCGCTGACGAGCCTCGAGGACGGCGCCCGGGTGCTCGCGATCTTCCCCGGAGCCCACGCCTACGTGCATCCCAGCCTGTATCACGTGGACCGCAGCGCCCCGACGGTCAACTACACCGCCGTGCACGTCTCCGGCACGTTCCACCGCGCCACCGATGCCGAGCTGCACACAATCCTGAAGCGCACCGTCGCCCAGTTCGAGAGCGACCAGCGTCCGGGCAGCAAGGCGTGGACGGTCGCGGACCTGGCGTCCGGCCAGTACCGCTCGATGATCCGCGGGATCATCGGGTTCCGGATCGTCGCCGATCGCGTTGAGGGCGGCTACAAGCTGAGCCAGAACAAGGCGGGCGACGACGTGCGGTCCATCGAGGCCTCGCTGGCCGGGTCGGGCGACAGCAACGACCACGCCGTTGCGCAGGAGATGCGGGCGACCGGGATGATCGGCCGCACCGGCCCCTCCAGCACCGACCCCAACGTCTGGCTGGGCCCGCTGTGAACGCGCCCACGACGTCGGGTGCCTTCGCCGTCGCCACGACCGACGTGGAATTGCAGCTCAGCGAGCAGATCCCCGGACGGATCCTCGCCGGCGCGCCACGGCCCAGGTCCGGGCTGATGTGGCGCAGCGACGACGGCCTGCTGGAGCGCGGCGTGTTCGAGGCCGACCCCGGTGCCTTCTCCTTCACGTTCGGTTGGGAGGAGTACTTCGTGGTGGTGGCGGGGCGCGCCACCGTCGAGCTCAGCACCGGGCAGGTGCTGGAGCTGGAACCCGGTGTCGCCGGCGCCTTCTTTCCCGGAGACGAGACGACGTGGACCATCCACGAGACCTTCCGCAAGGGCTTCCACTGCGACCTGCGCGCCGTGTGACCCGGCGCGCCCATTGGGGTCAGGGCTTGGGCGCTCGGGTGACGCGGGCGGCCAGGCCGATCCATGAGGCGAGCACGATCACCGCGACGCCGGCCTGGATGAGCTCGAGGTGCTCGGCCGGATACACGACTCCGGTGAGGTAGTGGTCGATGAAGCCGGAGGAGGTGAGCGTCTGCCCTCCGGCCATCGAGCGCCCCCAATTCTCCAGATCCGTGAGGGGGCAAGGGAATCCGAAGACGACCGTGCCGCCGCCCCAGGCCGCGGCGGCCAGGTGCGGCCAGATCAGCCAGCGCCACCGCCAGGCCAGGAAGCCGCCGACCACGAGAAACACCAGGAAGCCGAAGTGCGCCGTCATCGCGGCGTCGGCGATGAGCCGGTAGATCACTGCGGCGCTCCTCTCCGGGTCGGCGGCGCTCGGCGCGGTCAGCCGGGCAGGGGGTGGCCGAGGAAGTCGTAGAGCAGGGCGTTGAAGGTCGGCGTGGCGTCGCGCATGACGTCGTGGCCGGCGCCCTCGACGATCTCCAGGCGAGCGCGGGGGATGGCCGCGGCCATGTGCTTGGCGGCGGGCTGGTTGGGGCGGTCCCGGGAGCCGTAGACGACGAGGGTCGGGCAGCGGATCTGGTCCAGCGAGCCCTGAGCGTCGAACTGGCTGCCGTCCCGCAGCGCCTCCATCAGGTTTTCCTTGCTGACGCCCTGGGCCGCGAGCCGCCGCTTGGAGACGAACTTCAGCGCCACCCGCTGCAGCTGCATCACGGCCTTGGGCGGGCGCGCCTGCCCGGCGACCAACACCAGGTGGGAGACCGAATCGGGGTCGTCGAGCGCGCATTGCAGGGCGACCATCGCGCCCAGGGAGTGCCCCACGAGCGCGCCGGTGCTCACCCCGTCGAGCTGCCGGCTCAGCAGCACGTCGCCGACCGCCCCGGCGAGGGTGAACTCGTCGTTGCCGCCTGGGCGCATCCCCTTGAGCCAGGGCGCGACGGCCGGCAGGTCCCGCGGGAGCTTCGACACCTGCTCCTCCCACGACAGCGGCGACCCACCCAGCCCGTGCAGGAACGTGACATGGCGGGCGGGCTCGTGCCCTGGGAGATCGGGGGTCTGCGGCCAGGGGGAGTCGTCGGTGGGCATGCCCCCGATCCTGACACGCCCGCCGCTTCCCGGCAGCGGGCTAGTGCCGCGAAGCGCGCGCCTGGCCCCACCCGTGCCGCCCGAAGCTTGGCTCCCATTCTCGACGGTCGCGCCCGCTGCGTTGCGTTGCTGTCGCGACCACAACGCAACGCAGGGAGCGCAACGGTCGGCGGCCCGGGGCCGCGGCGGGGCGGCGGCGGCGCGAGCGGCAGCGCCGAAAACCAGGTGACTCGGCCTGGGGCGCTGCGCACACTTGGTCCTCGTGACTACTGTCCAGTTTCCGACCGACCTGCCGCACTCCTCCGGGGCCGCTGTTGCCATGTGGGCTGACCCGGCCGACATCGAGCCCGCCGCCCAGGAGCAACTGCGCAATGTCGCGGCGCTGCCCTGGACGCACCGCCTCGCCGTCATGCCCGACGTGCACTTCGGCAAGGGCGCCACGGTCGGCTCGGTCATCGCGATGCACGGGGCGGTCAGCCCGTCCGCGGTCGGCGTCGACATCGGGTGCGGGATGGCCGCGGTGCGCACCAGCCTCACCGCCTCGGACCTGCCCGACGACCTGGGACCGCTGCGTTCGGCGATCGAGGCGGCGGTGCCGGTGGGCTGGAACGCCCACGACGGGCACGCCGACGTACGGCACGACCCGGGGCTGACCTCTCGAGTCGATGAGCACCTGCGGGGCTTCGGCTCGTTGCGGGCGCCGGGCATCGGTGAGCGGCACGGTCGGGCGGTCGCGCAGTGCGGCACCCTCGGCGGCGGCAACCACTTCATCGAGGTGATGCTCGACGAGGCGCAGGCCGTCTGGCTGATGCTGCACTCCGGGTCGCGCAACATCGGCAAGGAGTTGGCGGACCGGCACATTTCCGCCGCCAAGGGGCTGGAGCACAACCTCGACCTGCCCGACCGCGACCTCGCGGTGTTCCTGGCCGGCACGCCGGAGATGGACGCCTACCTGCACGACCTGTACTGGGCGCAGACGTACGCGCGGCTCAACCGGGAGGTGATGCTTGCGCTCGTCGAGGATGTCGTGCGGGGCGCCTTCCCGGGTGTCGGCTTCGGGGAGCGGGTGACCTGCCACCACAACTACGTGGCGCAGGAGACCTACGACGGAGTCGACGTCATCGTGACTCGCAAGGGCGCGATCCGGGCGGGCCGCGGCGACCTGGGGCTCATTCCGGGCTCGATGGCCACCGGCTCGTACATCGTGCGCGGCCTGGGCAACGAGGCGGGGCTGTGCTCGGCGTCGCACGGCGCGGGTCGGCGGATGTCGCGCAACAAGGCGCGCAAGGCGTTCACGGTCGAGGACCTGGAGGCCCAGACCGCGGGCGTGGAGTGCCGCAAGGATGCCGGCGTGCTCGACGAGATCCCTAGCGCCTACAAGGATCTCGGGGCCGTCATCGCCGCGCAGACCCAGGGTGACTCGCCGCTGGTCGAGGTCGTCAGCAAGCTCGACACGATCGTCTGCGTCAAGGGCTGAGGTCCCGGACATGTCACGTGGCATGCCCGGGACCTCGGTCCGGCTGGCGTAGTCGCACAGCCGCGGCTTGCATTTGGGTTTGTGGTGAACTAATGACGTGCCCCCCTCGAAGCGCTCGGGGCGCTCAGCGTTGCCGCAGGTCAGCGCCCTGGGGTGGTCGACCCCCGGAGGGGCACGTCATTAGTTCACCCCCACAACAATCCGGCCGGGCCGGTCGAAGTCAGGCAGCGCCCGCATCGCGCCCGGGCGGTCAGCCCAGGAAGCCCAGGAGGTTGGCGATGAAGAGGGCCGTGAACCCGAAGAGGAACACGAACCCGGCGTAGGAGAGCCAGCGCAGCACCGGGGAGAGGTCGTGCCGGTCGCGCACGAGGGAGTAGTTGAGCCAGGCGAAGACCGGTGCGGTGAGGAAGGCGCTGATCATCGCGAACCGAAGCATCGTGGCCAGGGAGCCGCTCATCCAGATGATGATGGCCAGGCCGATGAGGGCGATGGCGATGATCCACAGGCTGATGGCTCGGCGCGACATCGCCGACTGGCCCCGCAGTAGGCGCACGGATTCGGCGCTGGCCCGCGCGTAACCGTCGACGACGGTGATCGTCGTGCCGTACATGGCGAAGAACGCGACGATCGTGATGAGGGGGATGGCCCAGGTGCCGATCGTGGCGCCGTACATGCCGATGAGCTGGGCGACGTACGCGCCGCCGACGGTCGGTACCTCGACGCCGGTGCCGTATTGCACGAGCGCGCCGAGCGCCACGAAGAACAGCGCGAGGATGGCCGAGACGATGTAGCCGGTGTTGAAGTCGAAGATGATGTCCTTGGGGTGCACCTTGCGGGCCTGCTGTTTGGCCTTGATCCACAGCGAGTTCAGCGCGGAGATCTCGATGGGCGCGGGCATCCAGCCCATGAGGGCGATGAGGAAGGCCAGGGAGGCCAGCGACCAGGGCGAGGGGCCCTCGAAGCCGGGCTGAGCCTGCGCGCCCTGGCTGGCGGCGAGGATGACGGCGATGACCGTCGTGATCGACAGCACGATGACGATCACCTTGCTCAGGGCGTCGAGCGCCTTGTACTTGCCGCCGAGCAGCAGGAGCAGCACCGATGCCATGACGATGCCGGCCAGTTCGGGCACCCCGATCGGCCAGCCCTCGGGGACCGCGTGCGCGAGGATCGCGGCGGTCAGCAACCCGACGCCGGCGGTCGAAATGACCGACGAGACGGCGCACAGGATGAAGAACACCCACAGGTACGCCTTGCCCTTCAGCGCGTATCCCTCGACCAGGCTGCGGCCGGTCTCGGCGGTGTACTGCGGCCCGAACCGGAAGAACGGGTACTTCAAGAGATTGGCGATGATCACCAATCCCACCAGTTGCCAACCGAAGACCGCCCCGGCCTGCGTCGAGGAGACCAAGTGCGAGGCCCCGATGGCGGCCGAGGCCATGAGGATGCCTGGTCCCAGCGCCGCGAGCCGGTTACGAGCGGGCGCGGGTGGTGGTTCCGTCTGTGTTGCCATGAATCGCAGAGTAGGGAGCGCCCGTGCACGCCTCCTAGACCCCGATCCACGGCTACATGGTGGATCGGCGGCAGGTGGTTCCAGGGCCCCATGTGCAGATGCGGTCTGCAGACAAGAGTGTGGATATATCGGGCCTGACCGAAATGCGACAGCGTGACAGCCGGATGATCCGCGTCAGGATGGGCGCCCGTCGGGCTTGTGCGGCGCGTCGCTCAGAGCCGCAGCCCCCTTTGATCGCATGGCGAGGTACTTCGCCGACGGGCGGCTCCTCGGAGGCGCGCGCTGCTTCGACCATGGAGTGCCGCTAGTGCCCGCCCGTCTCCAGAGGAGTCATGGTCGTGCCCAGCGTGGGCGCAATGGCCGCGCAGCGCCACTGCGATAGTGCGCCTGGGGTGCCTTCGCTGTCGCCCGCGCTTGCTACTGGGTGGTGACGGTGAGTGGGGCGCTGCTCAGCTTCTTACGTTCGGCCGGCTGGGCCGGAGTGCGGGCGTCTACGCCTATCGAGAGCGTCGGCCCGTCCATCGTCGTTGCCGCCGTCGCTGACGCAGTTGCCACTGTGGGCGTGGTCGTCGTTGTCGCGACCGCCGTCGTGTTCCCTGTCGCTGCTGTGGTCGTCGTGGTCGTGGTCGTCGTGGCAGGCGTCGCCGTCGCGGCAGGTGAGGTGTCGTTGTGGCGTGGTTGGTTGCCGATGGGGGTGCCGTCGGCGCGCGTCCAGGTGACCCCGGTGGGGGTGACTGTTCCGATGTGTCCGTGGCGGTGGATGACGGTGTGGTGGTGCCGGCAGACGCAGGCCATGTTCCATTCGGTGGTCGGTCCGTGGTTGGCCCAGTGGATGAGGTGGTGTCGGTCCAGGCGGCCGGTATTCGGCACCCAGGGTAGGTGCAGGTTTTGTCTCGCAGCTCGAGTGCGGTGACCAGCCCGGGTTTGGCGAGTCGGTGGGCGTGGCCGAGGTCGAGGAGTTCGCTGCGGGTGCCGAGGACGGCGGGGATGATCTGGGCGTC
>NZ_BAHD01000043.1 GCF_000298215.1 Kineosphaera limosa NBRC 100340
CCCGCCGGCGCCGGATCGTGGCGCGGTATGCCGCCCGCCGCGCCGAGCTCAAGCAGATCGCGCGCACCGGCGCGACCGCTGCGGAGCGCGCCGACGCGCGGGCCGCCCTCGCCGCACTCCCGCGGGACGCGTCCCCGACGCGGCTCGTCTCGCGCGACGTCGTCGACGGCCGGCCGCGGGCCGTCTTTGCGAAGTTCGGCCTCTCCCGAGTGCTTTTCCGGCAGATGGCGCACGACGGGCAGCTGCCCGGCATCACGAAGTCCAGCTGGTAGTCGGGCTGGGGCCCGTCCGTTCGCGGGCAGATGCGGTGGCGAGAAGTTTGTAGCGGTGTGGCGCCGGGCGAACTCGCGGGCCGGCGCCACACCGACGCTGTGCGCTCAGCCGGCCAGGGGTGCGGCGATGAGCTGGTCGCGTAGGGCGCGCTTGAGCACCTTGTGGCTCGGACCGAGCGGAAGCAACTCGACGACCTCGACGCGGCGCGGATACTTGTGCTTACCGAGCCGCTGCGAGGCCCACGCGATGAGCTGGTCGGGGTCCGGCGCCGGCACCCCAGGAAGCGGCACGACGACGGCGCAGATCTCCTCGCCGCGCACCGGGTCGGGCAGCCCGACAACCGCGACTTGGCCCACCTGCGGGTGGGTCGCCAGCACCTCCTCGACCTCGCGCGGGTAGACGTTGAACCCGCCGCGGATGATGAGGTCCTTCTTGCGGTCGACGATGCTGATGTAGCCCTCGTCGTCGATCTGCCCGATGTCACCGGTGCGGAACCACCCGTCGACCATCGCGAGCTGCGTGGCCGCCGGGTCGTCGAGGTAGCCGGCGAACACGTTGTGCCCGCGGATGACGATCTCGCCGACCTCACCCCGCGCCAGCAGCTCCACCCGGTCCTCGAGGCCAGCATGGGCGATCTCGACCTCGATGCCCCACAAGGGGTGCCCGATGGTCCCGGCGCGCGGCCCGCGGAACGACTGGTTGACCGTCGCGGTGGGCGAGGTCTCGGACAGGCCGTAGCCCTCGAAGATCGTCGCGTCGAAGAGCGACTCGAAGCGCTCCAGCGCCGCGACGGGTAGCGCGGCCCCACCCGAGACGCAGGTGCGCAGCCGGGGCAGACGTTCGGCACCGGCGGCCGCCTCGCTCAGCGCCAGGTACATGGTCGGTACCCCACAGAAATGTGTGGCGTTCTGCTCGACCATGAGCTCGATCGCCGCGCCCGCGTCGAAGCGCGGCTGGAGCACGAGCGTGGCCCCCATCCGGAAGGTCGCGTTCATCGCGACGGTCTGCCCGAAGGTGTGGAACAGCGGCAGACACCCCATGACGACGTCGTCGCGGCGCAGCTCCAGGCTGTCGATCGCATTCGTCGTCGCGTTGAGCACCAGGTTGAGGTGGGTCAGCAGCGCGCCCTTGGGTCGCCCTGTCGTACCGCTCGTGAAGAAGACGACGGCCGTGTCCTCCGCCTGCCGCGGCACGGCGCCGGGCAGCAGCGGACCGGTCGGGGTGGTGTCCGTCCCGATCTGCAAGGCCGGCACACCGCTGTTCGCGGACGCCGTCTTCGCGACCGGGGCGAGCGATTCGTGGTGCAGCAGGGCGACGGCCCCGGACTGCTGCAGGAGGGCGGCGATCTCGCCGCCGACGAGCAGGGTCGGGATCGGCACGACGACCCCGCCGGCGGCCAGGATGCCGAAGTACCCACGCACGAAGTCGGCGACGTTCGGTGCGAGCAGGGCATACCGATCGCCGTCGGTCGCGCCGCGCTCGCGCAGCGCAGTCGCGCAGGCGAGCGCGTCGCGCCACAGGTCGGCGTAGCTGAAACGCTGGCCGTCCTGGATCAGCGCAATCTTGTCGGGGGTCCGCCGAGCCGGCTCGGCGAGGACGGCGGCGAGACTCAGAGTCGTCATGTCAGGGCTCCTTGGATGCTCGACAGGTGGCACGGGTAGGGGTCAGAGGAAGGCGTTGACGCCGGTGGCGGCGCGGCCGATGAGCAGCTTCTGGATCTGCGACGTGCCTTCGTAGAGGGTCATGACGCGGGCGTCGCGCAGGAACTTCTCGACGGGGTACTCGTCGACGTAGCCGTAACCGCCGAAGACCTGGATGGCCCGGTTCGCCGAGCGCACGGCCGCCTCGGAGGCGAAGTACTTCGCCTTGCTCGCCTCGACGCCGAAGCTCTCGCCCCGGTCGACGAGGTCGGCCGCCCGCCACACGAGCAGCCGCGCGGCGTCGAGCTCCACCGACATCTCGGCGATCATGTCCTGCACCAGCTGGTACGAGGCGATCGGCCGACCGAACTGCTTGCGCTCCGTCGAGTAGGCCACGGCGGCCTCGTAGCAGGCGCGAATGATGCCGACGCAGCCGGCGGCCACCGAGATGCGCCCCTTGTCCAGGGTGCCCATCGCGATCTTGAAGCCCTGGCCCTCGCTACCCAGCAGCGCGTCGGCCGGCACCCGGACGTTCTCCAGCGACAGCTCGGCCGTGGCCTGACCGCGCAGGCCGAGCTTGCCCTTGATGACGGTGGCCTGGAAGCCAGGGGTGTCGCAGGGCACAAGGAACGCCGAGACGCCCTTGGGGCCGGCCTCGCCCGTACGGGCGAAGATGATGGCGACGTCGGCCCACGTGCCGTTGGTGATGAAGATCTTCGACCCGTTGAGCACGTACTCCTCGCCCTCGCGGGTGGCCTTGGTGCGCAGCGCGCCCGCGTCGGAGCCGGTGTCGGGCTCGGTGAGCCCGAAGCAGCCCACCGTGGTGCCGCTGCACAGACCCGGCAGCCAGCGCTCCTTCTGCTCCTGCGTGCCGTGGGCCAGGATCGTCTTGGCCACCAACCCGAGGGAGACCGAGACGATCCCCCGCACGGAGCTGTCGCCGGCCCCGAGCTCCTCGAGTCCCACGCAGTAGGTGAGGAAGTCGCCACCGACTCCCCCGTACTCCTCGGGGACCCCCAGGCCGAGGAAGCCGAGGTCCCCGAGGCGGGGAATGAGCGCGGTGTCGACGGACTCGCGGCGGTCCCACTCGGTGCGGTGGGGCACGATCTGCGCCTCGACGAAGTCCCTGGCCACCTCCTGGAAGGCGAGCCGGTCGTCGGTCAGGGCAAGGTCCATCGAAATCTCCTGCGGTGGGCGCGCCGATGCGCGGCGGTGAACGTGGCGAGATGAGTCGTGCGTCCGCCACTCGCGATCAAGCGGTCAGGCGGTGAGTGGGTCGGGCGGTGAGTGGTCGGGCGGTGGGGTGATCGGACGCAGAGCGCGTCAGATCGCGGATCCGCCGTTGGGGCTGATGATCTGCCCCACGAGGTAGTGCTCGTCGGAGGCGAGGTGGGCCACGGTCGCGGCGTACTCCTCCACGGTGCCGAAGCGACCGGCGGGGCAGCTCTGCCAGAGGCGGTTGCGGCCCTCCTCACCGATGCCGTCGAGGTAGGCGTTGAAGGCCGGGGTCGCGACCCCGCCCGGGGCCAGGGCGTTGACGAAGATGTTCGCCCCCGCCACTTCGTAGGCCACCGAGCGGGTGAACGCGACGACCGCGCCCTTGGTTGCGCTGTAGTGCGGGCTGTGTGCGCTGCGCGCGGAGATGCCGGCGATCGAGGCGACGTTGACGATGCGCCCGTACTGCTGGGGCTCCATGAGGCGCAGCGCCTCCCGGGTGCAGTAGAAGACACCGTGCACGTTGACACCCCAGAAGCGGTGCCACTCGTCGTCTTCGATGCTGCTCGTGATCTCCAGCGAGGTGCGGGCCACGGGCGACTGCATGTAGCCGTAGAGGCGGTTGCGCCGCTCCGTGTCCGCCGGCGAGTTCGGGGTGATCGCAGCGTTGTTGACGAGGGCGTGCACGCTTCCGAAGCGCTGCACAGCGGCGGCGAAGAGCGCGGCCACCTGCGAGCTGTCGGAGACGTCGCAGCGCATCGCCAGGCATTGCGCCCCGACCGCCTCGACCTCTTGGCGAGTCTGCTCGACGGCGTCCTCGCTGATGTCGCAGACGACGACGGAGGCGCCCTCGGCGCCGAGGCGGACGGCGATCGCCCGCCCCAGCCCCGGACCGACGCCGGTCACGACGGCCACCTTGCCGCTCATCCGCCCGGGCGTGACCTGCGGCGCAGCCTGGACGCTCATGACCTGTGCTCCTGACCAGCAGGGCCCTCGTTCGAGACGGCACCGACGGCAACGGCCTCGGCGGTCTCGACGGGCCCGGCGTCGACCGCCACGCTCTCTCGGCTGATGTGCTCCAGAGCCGTTCCCTTGGTGCGCAGCCCGAACACCGCGATGACGATCACGAACGCGACCTGCAGGACGACGATGAGGAAGAAGACGCCGTTGACACCGAAGGCGAGCAGGAGCGTGGCGATAAGCGGAGCCGCAGCGATATTCGCGAGCCGCGCCACGGAGTTCGCCGAGCCGAGACCCGTCGAACGGTAAGCGTTCGGCAGCACCTCACCAGCGAAGGTGTTGGTCGGCGCGACGGCCATCTGCAAGAAGAAGCCGAGCAGGCAGGCGAGGCCGATCAGCATCGCGGTCGAGGAGACGGTGGTCAGGATCATGGCGGTCGCGGCGATGATCGTGCCGAGGGCGACGAGGATGTGCTTGCGCTCGAACCGGTCGATGATCATCGTGGCGACCAGCGGGCCGAGCGCGCTGACGGTGACGATGATCGCCGTGTACAGGGTGATCTCGTGCAGGTCGAAGCCGCGCAGCTTGAGCATCGTCGACACCCAGTAGTTGAAGCCGAAGTAGGTGACGACGCCCAGGGACCACACGACCGAGACGAAGGCGAGACGCCCACCCCAGCCGGCACCCAGCATCGCGAAGAGGCCCTGCCGGCGCTTGGTCGACCCGACCGACATCTTCGGTGCCGGGACGGCCGCCGCAGACTTGATGTCGAGGCCCTCGGCCAGGACGCGGCCCTCCAGCTTGCGCACAATAGCTTCGGCCTCGTCGACGCGACCGACAGATGCCAACCAACGGGGCGACTCCGGGACCAGGTTGCGCAGCGCGAAGAGCAGCACGACGCCCAGGCCACCGATGAGGTAGAGCACGCGCCAGCCCCATTCGATGTGCGGCACGACGCCGTAGCCGACCCACGCGATGATCACGGGGCCAATGCCGCCGATACCGATGGCCCAGGCCAGGGCGCGGCCGCGGAAGGCGGCGGGCATGAGCTCGGTGACCAGCACAATCGCCACGACATTCATGCCCTGGAAGCCCACCGCGGTGAGGAAACGCAGGCCCATGAACATTTCCGGCGCGGTCACCAGGCCGTTGATCATCGAGCCGATGGAGTACGTCGCGACGCAGACGAGCAGCACCGGTCGCCGTCCGAAGCGGTCGGCGAGGCGGCCCGCCATGGCGGCGCCAATCAGGGTGCCGAAGGCCGTGAACGCGGTGATTCGGGCGACATCTTCCAGCGTGTATCCCTCGCGCTCCATCAACGCCGGGGCGGTGAAGGCGAAGGTGTACAGGTCCATGTATTCGAAGAGGAGCGCGATCGCGAGCACGCCGATGAAAAAGCGGTGCCAGCGCGAGAGAGGGAGGCGCTCGAGGCGCGCGGAGATGCCGGCGCCGTGATCGGGCGTTGCCGTAGTAGTCATGACTTGTTTCCTTCGGTGTATTCGGTGAGCTGCTCGGCAAGAATGGCGCGCCCGCTGGAGAGCGCCTCGGAGGCCTGATCGGCGACGATCTGCAAGACGGCCACGATCACCTCACTGTCGACACCGAGTTCGAGGGCGGCGCGGATGTGCCGCGCCGTGCCCGCGTCGTAGCGGTGCGTGATCGAGGCATCGCCGGCGACGCAGAGGAGTTCGATCCACGCAGGGGGCAGGGGACCGTCGCGCCAGATCGGCAGGGAGGTGGCCAAGAACGCCTCCAGCCAGTCGGGTGCGACTTGGGCGATGGAGCGCCAGGCGGGGTTGAACGCGCCGCGCCGCTGCAGACCGTCGGTCACGGGCGTGGGAGCGTGGGCCTGCGCGTGGACCGGGGGGTGACCTTCGCCGTCGAGGATGTCTTGCAGGATCGGCACCCCCTTGGCCATGGCGTGCACACCGATGACGGTGGACAGCTGGATGACCTGCAAAATCTCCTCGCTGGTGGCGCCGGCGTCAAGCGCTTCGCGCACGCAGCGGCGGATGCCTTCCTCGTGCAGGTGGGTAACCGATACCTCGAGCTTGAGACGAACGAGGGCGGCGAGGCGTGGGTCGAGTTGCGTGGGAGTCGGGCCGGTTGGTGCCGGCACCGCGGTCTGGGTGGTGGTCATGGCGGTCCTCTGGAGAGTGAAAGGTCGTGTGGGTTGAGCGACGCCGGGGTGCCGTCGGTCGTGACGGGCACCCCGGCGTCTCGCAGTGATACCGCCGGGTGGCGAAAAGGGGTGGGTCAGCGGGTCGACGCGGCGTGCTCGCGAACCTCGGCGAGGGAGCCCGCGTCCGAGGGCACGACGATCGAGTCGGTGCCGGCGCCCGGCACGATGAAGCCGCGCTGGCCGGGGCGACGGTTCTGCGGCAGACCCAGCTGGGCCAGGGTCTCCTCGACGCTGGAGTAGGTCTCGCCGATGCGGTAGATCTCGCGGGCCTCGGCGCCGGTGGCGACCTCGCGGCCGAACTCATTGGAGAGGCGGACCATCTGCTCGACCTGCTCGACGCTGGTCATGCGCTCGCCCTTGCGGCCCCACAGGTTGTCCTCGATGCCGACGCGGACGTGGAGGCCGAGCGCGATGGCCATCGCGTTCATCGGCAGGCAGGCGCGCATCGCGCTCTCGATGGTCAGCACGGCGCCGTCCGGGGTGCGGCGCGCGAACTCGATGAGGTCCGCCGGGTTGAAGCCGGCCGCGCCGCCGCCGATGGCGACGTAGTTGAGGATGAGCGGGCCGTTGTAGTAGCCCTTGCGGATCAGGCGCTCGACGGACTCGAGCTGGTGCACGTGACCGAGCATGAAGTGCGGCTGGATGCCGGCCGCCTCGAGGCGGGCGAGGTGCTCGAGGTAGAAGCTCGGGCGGGAGTCGGAGACCATCTCGGAGTAGGCCTTGTGGTACTCGGGGCGCTGCAGGATGGTGCCGGCGACGTCGCTCTCGTCGAGCATCTCGGTGATGTTCATCATGCTCGTGCCGACGGCGACCGTGACCTGGTCGGGCTTGGGGTCGAGGTCGGCCAGCATGTGACGGGTGTCGTAGTCGAGCCACTTGGCCTCTTCGCCCTCGCCCTCGGGGGCAAAGGAGATCGAACCGCCGACCTGCAGCACCATCTCGGGGACGGCCTGGCGCAGGCGGGCGAGAAGCTCGTTGAACATCGACAGACGCTTGGAGCCCTTGCCGTCTTCTTCCCGCACGTGCACGTGGAGCAGGGTGGCGCCGGCGTTCCAGCAGTCGACGGCCTTCTGGACCTGCTCGTCCATCGTCACCGCGATGTCGTCGGAGTCGCTCGGCAGCCACTGGGGGCCGTAGGGAGCGACCTGAATGACGAGCTTCTCCTGGTTCTCGGGGTACAGGCTGTCGTCCATGAAGTGCATGGCTTGTTCCTTTCGCTGTTCGGGGTATGCCGACGCCACGAAAAGAACACGATGTGAACCGTGGGGGTGGCGTCGCTGCCATCTCCAGGATGGGGTGGGACCAAGGTCCGATCTTGTGCACTTCGTCGCGACTATTTAGCATTACGTCGCATGACGCCGCTCGTCTCCCCCGGCGAGCCCTCGCTGACGACGATCCCGATCGGCGCTTTGGGAGCGTTGCCGCAGGTTCTCGCCGGGCTCGGCACCGAACCGTGGGCTCTGTTGCGTCCGTTCGGAATCGGCCCACGGTCGTTCGACGAGCCGCTGATGGCGCTGCCCGCCGCGACGCACGGGGCGATCCTGCAGGCCGCGGTCGAGGCCAGCGGGTGCGATCACATCGGTCTGCTGCTGGGGCGCAACGCCACCCTCGGCAACACCGGTCCGCTGCGGTTCGTCATGCTCAATGCACCGACCGTCCGGGCCGCGATCGAGGCGCTCATGGCGTTCGGCCCGATCTGGTACCCCGCGATCGCCCTGACGATGCACCAGGAGGCCGAGTACGCACGCTTCAGTGTGGCGATCCGGCGGGCGTGCGCCGGCGACGATCAGATCCTCACCGGCTATCTGGCCGCGAACGTGCGGATCCTGCAGATCGTGCTGGGGCAGACGTGGCATCCCGTGTCGGTCCGCGTCGCCCATCGCACCCCGGCGTCCGTGGCGCCCTTCCGATCCTTCTTCGGCTGCCCGGTGTACTTCGACCAGGGCGTCAACGAGGTGTGGTTCCCGCGGGAGCTGCTGGGGCAGACGCGGCGCGCCCTCACGGCCGATGTCGAGCTCGATACGTTCCTGCGGACCCAGCTCGCCGAGTTGCGCAGCAAGGACGACTTTGTCGGTCAGGTGCGCGAGACGATCCGCAGCCTGTTGCCGCGCGGGGAGTGCACGGCCGAGCGGGCGGCGGCGCTGTTCCATTTGCACCGCCAGACCCTGCATCGGCATCTGGCGCGGCGCGGCGCGGCACGACGTTCGAGCAGCTGGTGGAGCAGGTGCGCCGCGAGCTGGCCGAGCAGCTGCTCACCTCGACGGAATTGTCCGTCGCCGAGGCCTCCGGCCTGCTCGGCTACGGCAGCCAGAGCAGCTTCACGCGGGCGTTTCGCCGCTGGTTCGGAGCGACGCCGCAGCGTTGGCGGATCGACGCGCGGGAGCGCGCCGCCGCCAACGCTGCGGGAGACGCCTCGGGAGAAGCGCCTGGGTCTAGCGAGTCCGCTCAGGCGGAGACTGCGCCGTAGGTGAGCGGGTCGATCCACTCGTGGTCGCTCAGGCTCGCGCTGAGCCGACCCAGGTGGTGGGTGGCGTCGCCGAAGCCGTGGGTCAACACGAGCATCCGGGCGAGGTAGTGGCCGGCGGAGTACTCCGCGGTCATCGCGATGCCGCCGTGCAGCTGCACCGCCTCCTGCCCGATGTGCCGCGCACTCGTCGCCACCTGCAGCGACGCCCGCGAAGCGGCGTCGAGGATGTCGCGCGCGCCGCCGGCGGCACCCGCGTCGAGCACGAGAGTGGCCCACAGCGCCACGCTGCGCGCGAGTTCGAGCTGCACGTACATGTCCGCCGCGCGAAACTTCAGCGCCTGGAAGGTGCTGAGCGTGACCCCGAACTGCTTGCGGGTCTTGAGGTAGTCGACGGTGATCCACAACGCGCGCTCCATCGCGCCGACCGCCTCGCGGCAGGAGGCGATCTGGGCGTTGGCCAGGGCCAGGGCGATGTCGTCGGTGCGGTCGACGCCGGCCTCCCCGAGCAGCTGCGCGGGAGTGGCCTCGAAGGTGATCGTCGCGGCCCGGCCGCTGTCGGCGGTGACGAACGACTCGCGCGAGCCCGCCACCATGTCGCCCGCGTCCTCGCCGCGAACGACGAACAGCTCGGTGCCGGCGTCGGTCACGGCGCTGACGACGAGCACGTCGGCCCGCGCGCCGACCACGACGGGGCTCTTGACACCGGTCAGGGCCCATCCATCGCCGGTGCGCTCGGCGCGCACCGTGCTGGCCTGGGGCGACCAGCGCGAGCCGGGCTCGGCGTGGGCGAACGCGAAGACGCTGGCGCCCTCGCACAGCCCGGGCAGCAGTTCGCCGCGCTGGGCGTCGGTGCCGACGGCGTCGACGAGCCCGCCGGCGAGCACGACCGCCTCGACGAACGGCTCGGGGGCGATGACCCGGCCGAGCTCTTCGGCGACGAGACCGACCTCGATCGGGCCGGCCTCCATCCCGCCGACGTCCTCGCCGAAGGGCAGCCCGAGCACGCCCATCTCGGCAAGCTGGGTCCAGGCCTTCTCGCTGAAGCCGGGCTCGTCGGCCTGGGCGGCGCGACGCTCCTCGGTCGAGGGGTAGGCGTCGTTCAGGAGGTCGCGCACGGCCTCGCGTAGCGCGCTCTGTTCGGAGTCGAGTTCGAAGTCCATGGTGTCCTCACAGTCCCAGGATCGTGCCGGCAATGATGGTGCGCTGAATCTCGTTGGAGCCGCCGTAGATCGACGCCTTACGCATGTTGAGGTAGCGCGGTGACGCGTGTGCCGCCCACTGCGGCAGGACCCCCGCTTCGCTCCCGCGCGACAGGGCGGCGGGTCCGGCGAGGTCGACGATGAGCTCGGTGACGGCCTGCTGGGTTTCGGTGCCGGTGAGCTTGAGCACCGACGACGCCGGGTGCGGCTTGCCCCGGTCGGAGTTGGCGACGACGCGCAACGCGGTGAGCTCGAGCGCGAGCAGGCGGTTCTCCAGGTCGGCGATGCGGGCCACGATGAGCGGGTCCTCCAGCAGGGAGGTGCCACCGGGCCCGGCCGTGGCCGCGTGCTCCTTGGCGTCGGCCAGGGCCCGCTTGATCGAGGCGACGGGGGCGACGCCCACGCGTTCGTTGCCGAGCAGGAACTTGGCGTACGTCCAGCCCTGGCCCTCCTCGCCCACGAGGTTGTTCGCCGGCACCCGCACCTCGTCGAACCACACCTCGTTGACCTCGACCGAGCCGTCGATGAGCTCGATCGGGCGCACGGTGACCCCGGGCGAGGTCATGTCGATGAGCAGCATCGAGATGCCCATCTGCCGCTTGGGGGCGTGCGGGTCGGTGCGCACGAGCGTGAAGATCCAGTCGCCGTATTGACCCAGCGTCGTCCACGTCTTCTGCCCGGTGACGATGTAGTCGTCGCCGTCGCGCACCGCGGTCGTGCGCAGGGAGGCGAGGTCGGAGCCGGCGTCGGGCTCGGAGAAGCCCTGCGACCACCAGATGTCGAGGTTCGCCGTCGCGGGCAGGAAGCGCTCCTTGAGCTCCTGGGAGCCGAAGGCGGCGATGACCGGCCCGATCATCGAGGCGTTGAACGACAGCGGCTGCGGCACGTGCGCGAAGCGCAGCTCCTCGAGCCAGATGTGCTTCTGCAGCGGCGTCCAGTCGCGGCCGCCCCACTCGGCTGGCCACGACGGCACCGCGAGGCCGGCGGCGTTGAGGATGCGCTGGGCCGCCACGATGTGGTCGTGGGGCGCCTCCGCACCCTCGACCCCGGCCACGCGGATCTCCTGCGGCACCTGCGTCGTGAAGAACTCGCGCATCTGGGCGCGGAAGGCCGCGTCCTGATCGGACAGGTGAAGTCTCATCGGGTCGCTACTTTCTCGTCGATCGGCTGCTCGTGCGTCCGCTGCTCGGTGACCCGCCGCTGGTGCGGACGGTGCTGGTTGCCGGGCCGCGGGTGATTCGGGTGGCTCGCCTCGGCCGGGTCGGCAACCTGAGCCACGTTCGCGGCCTCGGCCGGGTCGGCGGCGTCAGTGGTGGCGTCCGTGGTGTTGGTGGTGGCATCGTTGCCGCCCGGCACGAGCACACTGACGACCTCCGCGACGCACGCGGGCTTGGCCGAGCCCTCCAGCTCCACCGTCACCCGCGTCACCGCCTGCATCCCCAAGGCGATCGGGGTCAAGGACTGCAGGTCGAAGTGGGCGCGCACTCGCGACCCGACCGGTACCGGAGACGGGTAGCGCACCTTGTCGCTGCCGTAGTTCAGGGCGAGCGCCAGCCCGTCGACGCGGTAGGTCTGCGAGATCATCGCGGGCACCAGCGACAGGGTGAGGTAGCCGTGGGCGACCGTCGTGCCAAAGGGGCCGTGCGCCGCGCGCTCGGGGTCCACGTGGATCCACTGGTGATCGCCGGTGGCCTCCGCGAACTGGTCGACCATGGCCTGGGTCACCTCGACCCACTCGCTGTCGCCGAGGTGCGAGCCGACGGCGGCTGCAAATTCGTCGATACCGTTGAAAACTCTCATCGTTGCACTCCCTTGTGCTGTTGCTTCGTAGCTATTAGGTCTGTGGTGGTTTCGGGCTATTGCGGAGCTGATCGGGCGGTTCAGTCTCGGGGTCCGCCGGCGACGTAGACGACCTGGCCGTTGACGAAGCCGGCCTCCTCGCGGGCGAAGAACGATGCGGTCGCCGCGATGTCCGCGGGGGTGCCGCCGCGTCCGACGGGGATTTTCGCGGCGGCGGCCGCTCGGAAGTCCTCCCACGACATCCCGACGCGGGCGGCGGTGGCTTGGGTCATCTCGGTCTCGATGAAGCCGGGGGCGATGGCGTTGGCGGTGATCCCGAACTTACCGAGCTCGATCGCGAGGGTCTTGGTGAAGCCCTGCATCCCCGCTTTGGCGGCGGCGTAGTTCGCCTGGCCGCGGTTGCCGAGTGCGGACGTGGAGGACAGGTTCACGATGCGCCCCATGCCGGCCTGCGTCATGTAGCTCTGGCAGGCCTTGCTCATGAGGAAGGCGCCGCGCAGGTGCACGTTCATCACGGCATCCCACTCGTCGACCCCCATCCGGAAGAGCAGGTTGTCGCGGGTGATGCCGGCGTTGTTGACGAGCACGACCGGCGGGCCGAGCTCGTCGGCGATGCGGGTCACGGCGGCCTCGACCGCGGCGGGGTCGCTGACGTCGCAGCCGACGGCGAGCGCGCGGCCACCCTCGGCGGTGATGGCGTCGGCGACGGGTCGGCAGGCGGCTTCGTCGAGGTCGAGCACGGCGACGGCCATGCCGTCCTGGGCCAGGCGGGTGGCGACGCCGGCGCCGATGCCGCGAGCGGCTCCGGTGACGATGGCGACGCGCTGGGACGAGTCGTTCACGAGATCTCCTTGGGCTGTAGTGAGGTGGGAAAGAAGGGGTCGCGCTCAGCTGAGGCGTTCGAGGATCATCGCCATGCCCTGGCCACCGCCGACGCACATGGTCTCGAGACCGAACTGCTTGTCGTGGTGCTGCAGGGAGGTGATGAGCGTGGTGGTGATGCGGGCCCCGGTCATGCCGAACGGGTGGCCGATGGCGATGCCGCCACCGTTGACGTTGAGGCGGTCCTCGTCCATGCCGAGCCGGCGCGCCGAGGGGAGCACCTGCGCGGCGAAGGCCTCGTTGATCTCGACGAGGTCGATGTCGGCGATGCTCATGCCGGCCAGGGCGAGCGCGCGGCGGGTCGCCTCGACCGGGCCCAGGCCCATGATCTCCGGCGACAGGCCGGTCAGGCCGGTGGAGACGATCCGCGCGAGGGGGGTCAGGCCGAGCTGCTTGGCCTTGACGTCGCTCATGATGACGACCGCGGCGGCGCCGTCGTTGAGCGGGCAGCAGTTGCCGGCCGTGACCGTGCCGTCGGGCCGGAAGACCGGCTGCAGCTGCGCGACCTTCTCGTAGGTGACGCCGGCGCGGGGGCCGTCGTCGGCGCTGACGACGGTGCCGTCGGGCAGCGTGAGCGGGGTGATGTCCTTGGCCCAGAAGCCGTTCGCGATGGCCTGCTCGGTGAGGTTCTGGCTGCGCACGCCGAAGCGGTCCTGGTCTTCGCGCGTCGTACCGGTGAGCTGGGCGACGTTCTCGGCGGTCTGGCCCATCGTGAGGTAGATGTCGGGCAACTCGCCGGCCTCACGCGGGTCGTTCCACGTGGAACCGCCGGCTGCGAATCGCTGCGAGCGGGCCCGGGCCGCCTCGAAGCGCGGGTTCTTCGTGTCGGGCCCCGAGTCAGGCGCCTTGTCGGCCGAGCCGAAGACCGCCCGGCTGACGGCCTCGACGCCGGCGGAGATCAACACGTCGCCCTCGCCGGCGCGGATCGCGTGCATCGCCATCCGGGTGGTCTGCAGGCTGGAGGCGCAGTAGCGGTTGACCGTCGTGCCGGGCACGTGGTCCATGCCCAGCAGCGTAGAGACGACCTTGGCCATGTTGAAGCCGCCCTCCCCGGCGGGCGAGCCCGTGCCGAGGATGAGGTCGTCGATGTCGGTCGAGTCCAGCGCGGGCACCTTGGCGAGCGCGGCGCGCACCATCTGGGCGGTCATCTCGTCGGCCCGCATCGAGGCCAGCGACCCCTTGACGGCGCGCCCGATCGGCGAGCGGGCGGTGGCTACGATCACTGCTTCCGGCATGTCCAACTCCTAACTAAGCGCTTGCTCATTAATGAGCGCTTGCTTACTCTGACTGATGACAGTAGCGTCCGTCAAGCGATCACCCGAAGTGAGATAGGCGAGGTAGACATGGCTCGAGCCACGGCAGCGGAGGCAACGACCACCTCCTCCGAACGCATCCTCGCCGCCGCGACCAGCGCGTTCGCCGAACTCGGCTTCCGCGGCACGACGACCCGCGATATCGCGGCGCGCGCGGGTATGAGCCCGACCGCGATGTACGTCCATCACCGCTCGAAGGAAGAACTGCTCTACGCCATCTCGCTGGTCGGACACCAGCGGCTCCTGGCCGCCATCCAAGAGGCGTCGGCGCAGGGCGTCACCCCCACGCAGCGGCTCGGCTCGGTAGCCCTGACGTTCGGCGCGTGGCACGCCGAACGTAACGTGCAGGCCAGGGTCGTCAACTACGAGCTGCTGGCGCTGACGCCCGAGCACTACGGCGAGGTGGCGCAGCTGCGCCACGGCATCGACACCGTCTTCCGCTCGATCGTCGCGGCCGGCGTGGCAACCGGCGAGTTCGACGTGGACGACGTGTCGATGGCGTGCGTGTCGCTGGCCTCCCTCGGCGTCGACATCTCACGCTGGTTCCGCAGCGACGGCGAGTGGAGCACCGAGCAGGTCGCCGCGCACTACCGCGACAACGCGCTGCGTATCGTGGGGGCCCGCGGTCAGGCCGGCTCAGCTGCTCGGGAGTGAGCACAGGCGAGCACAGCTCGTCGAACTCTGGGGACGTAGCGGATTCTCAACGTACCCAGCATGGTGCTCCCGGACTGGACACACTTTTGACCAGCGCAAACGCGCCAGGCCTCTCGGCCGGGCGCGCCCGAGTACGTCAAGAAGTCGCTACGTCGCGCGAGCCGCCCCGCGGCCGAGGTCGCTACGGGGCAGTGCCGGCGCCGGGTTGGGGCGGGGGCGGCTGCTCTCGGCGCAGGCGTTGCGACCAGCGATAGGCGATCTCGACGACGATGACACCGACGACCCCGAAGATGAGGCCGTCCAGGATCGACTCGGTTGTTACGCGGATCTGGAACAACTGGTTGCCGATCGGCGTGACGAATGCCAGCGAAACGCAGGCCACCATCGCGCCGACCAGGGCGAGCTTCCAGACGGCGTACGGGCGGGCCAGCGCCAGCAACAGCGCGAAGAAGGTCACGAGCAGCGCGACGAGAGCCGAGACGGAGCGCTCCAGCGGGTCCATGTCACCGAAGCTCACGGCGTCGCTGTAGGCGAGGAACGAGACGGCTCCCGCGGCAATACCGGACGGGATCGCCAGGGCCAGCACTCGCTTGAGGAACCCCGGCTGGTAGCGCTGCGCGTTGGGGGCCAACGCCAGAATCATCGCCGGGATCCCGATGGCGAACGTCGACAGCAGCGTCAACTGGCGCGGCAGGAACGGGAACGACAGCCCGACCACCGTGGTGGCGACGATGATGACCGCGCTCATGACGTTCTTCGTGACGAACAGGTTGGCCACGCGCTCGACGTTGGCGATGACCCGGCGGCCCTCGGCGAGGATGGCCGGCATGTTGGAGAACCGGCCGTCGAGCAGCACGATCTGAGCGACGGCCTTGGTGGCCGGGGCGGCATTGCCCATCGCGATGCCGATGTCGGCATCCTTGAGGGCCAGAACGTCGTTGACTCCGTCGCCGGTCATCGCGACGACGTGCCCCTGCTCCTGCAGGCTCTTGACGATCGCCTGCTTCTGATCCGGGGTGACCCGCCCGAACACCGTTGTGTCCTCGACGATCTGACGCAGCTTCTCCGGGTCGTCGGTGGGCAGGGTGCGGGCGTCGACGGGAGTGCCCGGGTCGACGTCGAGGCGCCGGACCACGGCGGCGACCGTGTCGGGGTTGTCACCGGAGATCACCTTGACGGTGACCCCCTGCTCCTTGAAGTAGGCCAGCGTCGCGGCCGCGTCGGGTCGCACCTGTTCGGTGAGGACCACCAGGGCGTACGCCGTGAGCCCGCTCGGCCCGGCGGCATCCGGGAGTTCGTCGGCGCGGGCGAGCAGGACGACCCGGTCACCGGTGTCGGCGAGCTCGCGGACCCGGGCGGCGACATCGAGACCTCCTGCACCGCTCGGCTCGCAGTGTGCGATGAGGACGTCCGGAGCACCGAGTACCCAGGTGCCGTGGTCGGCGTACGAGGCTGCGCTCCACTTGCGGGCGCTGTTGAAGGGGATCTCGCCGGTCATCCTCCAGTCGGGGGAGGTGAACGCGGCGGCCAGGGCCTTCGTCGTGCCGTTGGGATTGGGGCCGTGGGCCAGCGCGCCGAGGGCACGTTCGGCCACTGCGACCAGGTCGGGTCGTACCGGCTCAAGGCGGTCGTAGGCGATCTCGCCCTCGGTGAGCGTGCCCGTCTTGTCGAGGCAGATGACGTCGACGCGCGCCAGCCCCTCGACGGCGGGCAGCTCCTGCACGAGTGCCTTGCGGCGGCTGAGCCGAATGGTCGCGGTGACGAAGGCCAGTGTGGTGAGCAGGACGAGGCCCTCGGGGATGAGCCCGACGAGGGCGGCCGCGGCGCGCACGATGATCTCGCGCCACTGCGCGAGGTTCTCACCGTCGGCCCGCCACTGGTTGAAGAAGACGACGGGGATCGCCACGATGACGATCCAGGTCAGCCAGCGCAGCAGGATGTTGATGGAGTGCTGCACGTCGGAGTGGGCGCGGGTGAACTTGCGGGCCTGCGCGGACAGCCGGTTGGCCTGGGTCGCCGCGCCCACGACGTCGGCGCGGAACCAGCCGCGGCCGGCGACGACCACCGTGCCGGAGGCCACCTCGTCGCCGACCGCCTTGGGCATCGGGTCGGATTCGCCGGTCAGGTTCGACTCATCGATCTCCAGGCCCTGATCGCCGATGACCGTGCCGTCGGCCGGCACCTGGTCGCCGGAGCGCAGCTCCACGACGTCGCCCTTGACGACGTCGCCGGTGGGGATCGACTCCGTCACCCCGTCCCGGACCACGTGGATGGTCGGCGCATTGAGCACCGCGAGGGAGTCGAGTTTGCGCTTGGCCGTGAGCTCTTGGGCGATGCCGAAGATGGAGTTGATGAGGGCGGCGACGCCGAAGATGCCATCGAGGAAACGGCCGGTGAGCATGACCATCACCATGAGCATCCCCAGCAGCCCGTTGAAGCGTGTGAAGACGTTGGTCTTGATGATCTCGATGAGCGGGCGGGAGGTGACGTTCTCCACCGCGTTGACCTCGCCGGCGGCGACGCGCTCGGCGACCTGCGCGGCGGTCAGTCCGGGGTCAGGTGGGGACAGGGTGTCGGGCGCCACCGTCGCCACCGGGCCGCCACCTGCTGCGTCACTTCTCACCCCACCAGCGTAGGTCGGCACCTTGAGCCTGTTGTGGGCATCAGCAGGGCCTCGACCAGGTCATTTGACCTGCTCGGCGACCGCTTCGGCGTTGCCACGAAGGCTCCAGCGGGCAGCGCCGCCTGGCGGCTGGGTTAGCGTTCGACTCGTCGGCGCAAACCCTGGCACCAGCCCGCTCGACGCCGACCGCGACCTTCGAGAAGGAGCAGGCCATGACCTTGGCGAATATCAACTTCCCGGTGACCGACCTCGAGGCGGCGAAGAAGGCGTTCGGCGCGCTCTTCGGCGTGGAGCCGCACACGGACACCCCGTACTACGTGGGCTACAACGTCGGCGGGCTGGAGATCGCGCTCAACCCCGGCGGCAGCCGCATGGGCATGACGGGCGCGACCCCGTTCTGGGGCGTCGACGACCTGGAGGCGGCCACCGAGCAGCTCGCCGCCGCCGGCGCGAGCGTCACCATGCCGCCCGGCGACGTGGGCGGCGGCACCCGACTGTCCGTGCTGAACATCGACGGCAACAGCGTCGGCCTCATCGCCAACAACCAGGGCTGATAGCCGCAGGCGCGGCGGCCGCTCGTCTCGGTGGTCACGTACCCGCGCCCGATCGACGGGGCAGTGCCGCCGACTGCGCACCCTGCACAAGGGTGCGTGAGCAGCCGCACCCGACGGCAGGGAGCCGTCGAGCCAGTCAGGCCACCGCGCGACCAGGCGTGATACGTCTGAGCGATGAGTCGCACCTACGTCATCACGGGCGCCCGCGCCGGGATCGGGGCCACTGCGGCCCAGCTGCTGCGCAGGGCGGGGCACTCAGTGATCGGGATCGGGCGCCGCGACTGCGAGGTCGTCGTCGATCTCGGCACGAGCGCGGGTCGACAAGAGGGCGCGCGGGCCGCAGTCGAGGCGGCCGGTGGGCGAATAGATGGGGTCATCGCCTGCGCGGCCAACACGGCGACGAGCGCGACGACGGTCTCCGTCAACTACTTCGGCGCCGTGGAGGTGCTCGAGGCGCTGCGGCCGACGCTGGCGGCCTCGCCAGCTGCGCGCGCCGCGGTGGTCACCTCCGTGTCGGTGGTGCAGCCGTGCCACCCCGAGCTGGTGCTTGCCCTGCGCGCCGGCGACGAGCCGCGGGCCCTGACGATCGCCGCAGCGCTCGATGGCGACCCGGCCGGCCGCGAGCTCGTCGAGCCGTCGACCAAACGCGCGCTGGCGCAGTGGATGCGGGCCCGCGCCGGGTCGCCGGATTGGGCGGGAGCAGGCATCGCCCTGAACGCCGTCGGCCCCGGCGTCACCCTCACCGACGACACCACGCAGCTGCTCGCCACACCGGGAGCCGGCGCCTTCGTCGACGCGATGGTGCCGATGCCGCTGAACTACTACGCCCCGCCAGAGGCAGTCGCCGGGCTACTCGTCTGGCTCACGTCAGCCGAGAACACACACGTTTGTGGGCAGAATGTCCTCTGCGACGGCGGCGCCGACGTGTCGACGCGCTGAGAGGACATCTGGAGCTGGGACGACGACCGCGCGGCCACCCACTACGCCCAGATCCGCCACCGCTTCGGTCAGAAC
>NZ_BAHD01000042.1 GCF_000298215.1 Kineosphaera limosa NBRC 100340
GGCGGCGGCCCGCGTGGGGGCGAGATGCGGGGGGCGGGCAGGGGGCGGGCATGCTGGGGTGGTGACCGACTACCGCACTGAGCAGCCGACCCGTGACGACATCGACGCGACCACCGGACCCCTGGTGCTCGCCTTCGGCACGGAATGGTGCGGCTATTGCCTCGCCGCCGACCGATACGTCAGCGCCGCGCTGGCCGACCACCCCGACGTGCCCGTGATCGGCGTCGAAGACGGCCCGGGTCGCCCCCTCGGCCGCTCGTTCCGCGTGAAGCTGTGGCCCACCCTGATCTTCCTGCGCGACGGCACCGAGGTCGACCGCGTCGTGCGCCCCGGCAACCGCGCCCCCCTCGACGAGGCC
The DNA here is from genome assembly GCF_000298215.1 of Kineosphaera limosa NBRC 100340. Taxonomy (GTDB): domain Bacteria; phylum Actinomycetota; class Actinomycetes; order Actinomycetales; family Dermatophilaceae; genus Kineosphaera; species Kineosphaera limosa. The sequence goes on from NZ_BAHD01000042.1 coordinate 359, forward strand.
CTCGCCGCGATCACGGCTGCGGCCTGAGCGCCATCGCCGCACCCCGAGACGACATGCCTGGCGAGTGCTAGCATTGCTATCACGGAGGTGGTTGCCATGGGCACGCTCACCATCAGGCAAGTCAACGAGCTAACGCATACCCGGCTGCGGGAGCGCGCGGCCGCTAATGGTCGGTCCGTCGAGGCGGAGGTGCGGGCCATCTTGGACCATGCCGTCGGGCCGCCTGGCGAGAACATCTTGCTTGGACTGCATGACGCCTTCGCCGGGAACGGCGTGGAATTGGAGATCCCCGAGCGCATGGACCACGCCCGACCGATCGACCTGTCGTGATCATCTCGTGATCATCGCGGACACGAACGTCGTCTCGGAGTTCATGAAGGACGCGCCGAACACGGCGGTCCTGCGGTGGGCGCAGGGCATTCGTCGAGCGGATTTGACCATCACCGTCATCACCGTCGAGGAGGTCGAGCGGGGCCTCGGCCGGATGCCGGCGGGTCGCCGTCGCCGAGATCTCGAGCAGCGCTGGGACGGGCTGCTGCGCCGATTCACCGACTCCATCACCTCGTACGATCTTGCGGCCGCCCACGCTACGGCCGGCGTGCTCGTCGAGAGCCTGCGCCGCGGACACCAGATGACCCTGGCGGACGCGCAGATCGCGGGGATCTGCCGCTCTCTGGGCGCGACGCTGGCCACGAGAAACACCAAGGATTTCGAGGACATCGCCGAACTCGACATCGTCGACCCTTTCGACGCGCCACCCACCTGACGGGACCGCTGCTAGCGCCCTGCGCCAGCAGCGCAGCGCCCGGCCCCGAGGCGGCTCCGGGAATAGCGGCGGGCCCGAATTGTTGACACGTCACATGAAGCGCATCGGCTTTCTCTCCTTCGGGCATTGGACCCCGCATCCGCAGTCGGCGACGCGCTCGGCCTCCGACGTGCTGCTGCAATCGATCGAACTCGCCGAGGCCGTCGAGGCGCTCGGCGGCGACGGGGCGTACTTCCGCGTGCACCACTTCGCGCGGCAACTCGCCTCGCCGTTCCCGCTGCTGGCAGCCGTCGGCGCGAAGACCCAGCGCATCGAGATCGGCACCGGCGTCATCGACATGCGCTACGAGAACCCGCTGTACATGGCCGAGGACGCCGGCGCGGCCGACCTCATCAGCGGCGGACGCCTGCAGCTCGGCATCAGCCGCGGGTCACCCGAGCAGGTCGTCGAGGGCTACCGCCACTTCGACCACCACCCCCGCGAGGGCGAGTCGGACGCGCAGCTGGCGCGCCGGCACACCGCCCGGTTTCTGGAGGTGATCGACGGGCAGCAATTCGCGCAGCCCAACCCGCGGCCGATGTTCCCCAACCCGCCCGGGCTGCTGCGGATCGAGCCGCACTCCGAGGGCCTGCGCCAGCGCATCTGGTGGGGAGCCGGGTCGCGGGAGACCGCGCAATGGGCGGCCAAGGAGGGCCTCAACCTCATGAGCTCCACCCTGCTGACCGAGGACGCGGGCCTCCCGTTCCACCAACTGCAGGCCGAGCAGATCCGCCTCTTCCACGAGGCCTGGCGCGCCGCCGGGCACCAGTGGCAGCCCCGCACGTCGGTGTCGCGCAGCATCTTCCCGCTGGTCACCGACACCGACCGCAGCTACTTCGGGCTCGAGCGCGGCAGTTCCGACCAGGTCGGCATCATCGACGGGATGCGGTCGACCTTCGGCAAGACGTATGCCGCGGAGCCCGAGGAGCTGGTTCGTCAGCTCGCCCAGGACGAGGCCATCGCCGCAGCCGACACCCTGCTGCTGACCGTGCCCAACCAGCTGGGCGTCGAGTACAACGCCCACGTCGTCGAGCAGGTGCTGGCCGTCGGCCGCGAACTCGGCTGGCGCTGAAGCACCCGCCACAAGAAGCGCGAAAGCGGCGGTGGCAATCTGCCACCGCCGCTTCGAGCGACGTCGATACGCGCTACCTCAGAGCCGGATGCCGGCGCCCCAGATGCGGTCGAGGTAGTCGTGCATCGAGCGGTCGGAGGAGAAGAACCCGGCGCGCGCCACATTGAGGATGGCCGAGCGAGTCCAGGCCTCGGTGTCGGCGTACGCCGCGTCGATCCGCTCCTGCACGTCGATGTACGACTGGTAATCGGCCAGCGCCATGAACCGGTCGTTGTACAACAGGTCGTCGACGAACGCGCTGACGCGGCCCGGGTCACCGTCGGTGAACGCCCCGGAGGCGATGAGGTCGATGACTCGCTTGAGCCGCGGGTTGTCGGCGTAGACCTGGCTCGGCACGTAGCCCGAGGCGTGCAACGCCGCGACCTCCGGCTCGCTCATGCCGAACAGGAAGAAGTTGTCGTCGCCGACCAGCTGCCGGATCTCGACATTGGCGCCGTCGTCGGTGCCGACGGTCAGCGCCCCGTTGAGCGCGAACTTCATGTTGCCGGTGCCGGAGGCCTCCATGCCGGCCAGCGAGATCTGCTCGGAGAGGTCCGCGGCCGGAATGAGCGTCTCGGCGAGCGTCACGTTGTAGTTCGCCGGGAAGGCCACCGCCAGCCGCCCCTTGACCGCCGGGTCGGCGTTGATGGTCTTGGCCACCGCGTTGATGAGCGCGATCGTCTCCTTGGCCATGTGGTAGCCCGGGGCTGCCTTGGCGCCGAAGATCACGGTGCGCGGCGTGACGTCTTCGGCCGCCACCTCGCCGGAGCGGATCGACTCGTACAGCGTGACGACGTGCAGCAGCTTCAACGATTGCCGCTTGTACTCGTGCAGCCGCTTGACCATGACGTCGAGCAGGTGCCCCTCGGGTAGCTCGACCCCGTCGCGCACCAAGAGCAGCGCACGCAACCGCTCCTTGTTGGCCTGCTTGGCCTGGCGGAACTGCTCGCGGAACTCCGGGTCCTCGGCGAAGCTCTCCAGCCCCGAGAGCCGGCTCAGGTCCCGCTCCCAACCCGGGCCCACCGCCTCCGAAATGAGCTCGGAGAGAGCGGGGTTGGCCTGCCGCACGAAGCGACGCGGGGTCACGCCGTTGGTGACATTAGTGAACTTGTCGGGGTACATCTGCGCGAAGTCCGGCAGCAGCTTGTCGCGCAGCAACTGCGAGTGCAGCTCGGCGACCCCGTTGACCTTGGCCCCGGCCACCGTCGCCAGGTGCGCCATCCGCACCGCGCGGAACGGGTGATCCTGCACGATCGACATCCGGCGCACGCGCAGCTCGTCGCCGGGGAACGCCTCCCGCACCTGCTCCAAAAAGCGCTCGTTGATCCCGTAGATGATCTCCAGGTGCCGCGGCAGCAGGCGCCCGACGAGCTCGACCGGCCAGACCTCCAGGGCCTCCGGCAGCAGGGTGTGGCAGGTGTAGGCGAAGCACTTCTGGGTGATCTCCCAGGCCTCGTCCCACTCCATCCCCTTGTCGTCGATCAGCAGGCGCATGAGCTCGGGGACCGCGATGACGGGGTGGGTGTCGTTGAGCTGGAAGATGATCTGGTCGGGCAGCCGCTTGAGGTCGAAGTCGGGAGGCAGCGTCTGGTCGATGTAGTCCTTCAGCGAGCACGCGACGAAGAAGTACTGCTGCTGCAGCCGCAGCTCACGCCCCTGCGGGGTGGAGTCCTCGGGGTAGAGCACCTTGGTGATGTTCTCGGCGAAGGTCTGCGCGCGCACGGCCTCGGCGTAGTCGCCGGAGTTGAAGATCTGCAGGTCGAAGGCGTGGGTCGCGCGGGCGCTCCACAGCCGCAGCGTGTTGACGACGCCGTTCTGGTAGCCGGGCACCATGTAGTGGTACGGCACGCCGAGCACGTTCCAACCCGGGATCCAGCGCGTGCGCTCGCGACCGTCCTCGTCGGTGTACTGCTCGGTGTGTCCGCCGAAGTTGACCTCCACCTCCCGCTCGGGGTGCGGAAACTCCCACGGGTTACCGAACGAGAGCCACGTGTCGGGCACCTCGACCTGGCGGCCGTCGACGAACGTCTGGCGGAAGATGCCGTACTCGTAGCGGATGCCGTAGCCGACGCACGAGACGTCGAGCGTGGCCAAGGAGTCGATGAAGCAGGCGGCCAGACGGCCGAGGCCACCGTTACCCAGCCCCGGCTCGACCTCCTGGGCGCGCATCGTGTCGAGGGAGATGCCGCATTCGGCGAGGGCCTCCTGCACGATGTCGACCATGTCGGTGGCCAGCAGCGCGTTGTCGAGCTGGCGGCCCAACAGGTACTCGGCCGAGAGGTAACCGACCATCTTGGCCGGGTGCTCGCGGCGGCGGCGGGCGGTCTCCAGCCAGTCGGCCATGAGGTAGTGGCGCACTGCCCGGGCCATCGCGAGGTACTGGTCGTTGGGCGAGGACCGCGCGAGCGTGACCCCCTGCCCGTACTGCAGTTCGCGCAAGAACTCCCGCAGGAAGCCCTCGCTCGAGCGGGTGGGGGGCACCACCGGCCCGCGGGCCAGCGCGTGCGTCGGCTCAGCCGCCGGGCCGCGGGACTCGCGCCGCGGGGGGGCCGCGCTGTCGGGCTCCTGGCCAGGCAGTTTGGGGGTGAGATCGGGGGTCATGTCGTCTCCTTGAAGGGCCACGCGAGCCGATCGGGTCGCGCGACGATCAACGTTGTTACGGCGTGCTCAACCTGGACCCTACCGGGGTGAGCCGGATCGGCGGCCAGCGATCCGAATCCGTGCTCAGCCGGTCTGTGCCGCGGCCGCGCGTCCGGCCACCCGACCGGAGAACAGGCAACCGCCGAGGAACGTGCCTTCGAGGGCGTTGTAACCCATCATTCCGCCGCCGCCGAAGCCGCTGACCTCGCCCGCTGCGTACAAACCCGCGACCACCGAGCCGTCGGCGCGCAGGCACCGGCCGGACAGATCCGTCTCCAGTCCGCCGAGAGTTTTGCGCGAAAGCACGTGGAGGCGCACGGCGATGAGCGGGCCGGCCTTGGGGTCGAGCAGGCGGTGCGGCGGGGCGACCCGGATGAGTCGGTCGCCCCGATAGTGGCGGGCCCCGCGGATGGCGGTGATCTGAGCGTCCTTGGTGAAGGCGTTGTCGATCTGGCTGTCGCGGGCCTCGATCGTGCGACGCACGTCGGCGGGATCGAGGGTCGGCGCGTCGTCGTCGGCGAGGGCGTTCATGCCGGCGACGAGCTGCTCGAGGGTGTCCGCCACGACGAAGTCCTCGCCGTGGCGCTTGAACGCCTCGACGGGGCCGGGCGCGCCGGGTTTGACGCGGGAGAGGGTGAGGGTGAGGTCTTTGCCGGTCAGGTCGGGGTTCTGCTCGGAGCCGGAGAGGGCGAACTCCTTCTCGATGATCCGCTGGGTGAGCACGAACCACGAGTAGTCGTAGCCGGTGCCGCGCAGGTGGCGCAGGGTGCCGAGGGTGTCGAACCCCGGAAAGTACGGGGCCGGAAGGCGGCGGCCGGCGGCGTCGAGCCACAGGGAGGAGGGGCCGGGCAGGATGCGGATGCCGTGGTTCGCCCAGATCGGATCCCAGTTGCGCAGCCCCTCGACGTAGTGCCACATGCGGTCGTGGTTGCCGCCGATGCCGCCGGCGGTGACGACGACCGCGTGGGCGCGTAACTCGAACTCTCCCAGCGCCTCCCGGCTGCTCGCCACGCCGCGGGGGGCGGTCGTGGGGGCCAGCACGGTGCCGCGGACGCCGACGACGGCGCCCTGGTCGACGATCAGCTCGTCGACCTGGCGACGGGCCCCGAACCGGATCCGACCGGTCAGGGCGTGCTCCCGGACCCGGCGTTCGAAGGGCGCGACGATGCCGGGGCCGGTGCCCCACGTGATGTGGAATCGAGGCACCGAGTTTCCGTGCCCCTCGGCGCGACCGTCGCCGCGTTCGGCCCAGCCGACGACGGGAAACAGCCGGTGCCCCATGGCGTGCAGCCAGCTGCGCTTCTCCCCCGCGGCGAAGTCGAGGTACGCCTGCGCCCACGCCCGCGGCCACCGGTCCTCCTCCCGGTCGAACTGCGCGCTGCCGAACCAGTCCTGCCGAGCGAGCTCCGGGGAGTCCTTGATGCCCATCCGGCGCTGCTCCGGGCTGTCGATGAGAAACAGGCCACCCAGACTCCAGAACGCCTGCCCGCCCAGGCTCTGCTCCCCCTCCTGGTCGAGCAGCACGACGCGGCGCCCCGCGTCCGCGGCCTCGGCCGCCGCCACCAACCCGGCCAGCCCCGCCCCTACGACGATCACATCGGCGTCCATCGCTCCATGGTGTGGCGCGGCTCCGGAGCGGTCAATGCCCTGGTCAATGCCCTGATCACGACGCGGGCGGGGAGCCGGTGTGGCACGGTAGGGCGGTGACTTTCTCACTGCTGGCGCGCTGCCCGGAGACGGGTCAGTTCGGCGCGATCGTCGCGAGCCGGGTACTGGCCGTGGGGACCCGCGTCCTGGCGGCGCGGGCGGGGGTCGGCGCGGCCGCCACGCAGGCCGGGGCCTGGACTCTGTGGCGGCGAAACCTCCTGGATGCCGTGGAGCTGGGCTGTTCGTCGGCGCAGGCCATCGACCGGCTCGCCGCGGAGCGCAACCTGGCGGACGCTCAGGTGGCGGTGGTGAGCGCCAGCGGCGCGGCGGCGTTCACCGACGCGGGATGCACCGCGGCTGCCGGGAATCTGGACACGGAGTACGGGGCGCGGCCCGGGCGGGAGGCGCTGGCGCCGGGCTGGGTGTCCGCGCAGGGCAACACGCTGGCCGGGTCGTCGGTGGTGCCCGCGCTGCTCGAGGGTTTCGTGCGGTGTGACGGGTCGTTGCTCGAGCGGCTGGTCGCCGGGTTGCTGGCCGGTGAGGCCGAGGGTGGCGACTCCCGCGGCCGTCAGTCGGCGGCCGTTCTGGTGGTGCCGGGGCAAGTGCGGATCTCGCCGCGGCACGCCACGCAGCATCCGACCGGGGCGTGGGACGACCCGTTCGTCGACCTGCGCGTGGACGACGATCCGGAGGCCGTCGCGGTGCTCGCCGAGCTCACCCGCACCCACACGCAACACCGGGAGCGCATCCGGGCGGGCGCGCCGCAGCCGCACGAGGACGCCCTGCTGCTGCCCGACTGACCAGCCAGGCCCGGCGCGATCGGCGCCTCAGAAGTCGAAGTCGCCGAAGAAGCCGCCGCCGTCGCCGTCGCCACCGCCGCCGAACCAGCCGCCGTCGCCGCCGGCGTCACCGCCACCGCCGGCATCCCCCGCGTCGCCGCCGTCGCCGAAGCCACCGTCTCCCATGCCGCCGTCGCCGAAGACATCGCCGGTGAGGTCGCCGATGCCGTCGGTGAGGTCGGTCAGCGCCTCACCGAGGCCGGCGAAGAGGGCGCCGCCGGAGGCGATGTCCATCCACAACGCCATCCAGATGAGGTCGGGGGCCCAGAGGGCGGCGATGTCCTCGTCGACGCCGCGGGCGACGTCCTTGAAGACCCCGGTCCAGTGGTCGGCGGCGTTGAACGCGATGGCCCACGGCAGGTAGCGGCTGAAGATGCCGGCCGCGTCCTCGACCTTGATCTGGTTGGCTTCGGCGGTGTCGATGTAGCGCTTGAAGCCCATCGTGCGGAAGTACGCGGCGGTGCCCTCGGCGGGGCGACCCATCGGGCCGCGCACCCGCCCGGCGGTGATGGCCAACGCCCCCGCGCCACCGGCCGCTACCCAGGCCAGCGGGTTGCCGGCGAGCCCGAGGAAGCCGGCGATGAGCGCGGCGAACACCGCCCCGAACGTCAGACCGCCGGTGGGAGCCTTGCGGCCCCGCGGGTCGAGGTCGATGTACTGCTTCTCGACCGCCGACGACAGCACCTCCGACTCCAGCCGGGCGAACGCGTCGCGCAGTCCCGGCTTGGCGGCCGACAGGCTCACCGGCTGCCCGTCGCCGAAGTCGAAGTAGTCCAGCAGCCACAGGCTGTCCGGCTCGGGGGCGTGCGGCGGGCGCTGCGGGTCGCGGTTGACGGTGACGATCCAGTCGTTGCCCTCGTCGTCCTTGCGCATCGTCAGGTATCCGTTGACGACCAGCGCGATGATCGAGGCCGCCAAGTCGCGGGGCCCCGTCTGCCGGTCCAGCAGCAGCCCCACCTCGCGCGGCTGCACTCCCTCGGGCGGGTTGAACGCCACCGCGTAGTTCGTGGCCAGCAGTTCTCGCTCGGTGATGGGCCGCGTGGGCTGCTCCGCGCCGACCGGAGGGGTCAGGCCCGGGGTCAGTCCCTCGTAGATACGGCTCGCGTGCCGATCGCGCCACTGGCCCGCCAACGGCCAGGCCCCGGCGACCAGGGCCACGCAGAGGACCATGCAGATAACGGTCAACATGGGCAGTTGTCCCTCCTCGGTCGGCCGCGTCGGGCTTGCTCGATCCTCCCCTAAACCCTCGCATGCCGTCGACCGGGCCACGGGAGCCGCCCCTCCCGGCCGCCCGCGGGAGGCCCGCAGCCCGCACCTTTCCAGACGACTGCGCAGACCGACGGGGCAGACCGACGGCAACGGGCCGGAGGGCGATAGGCCGGGGCTAAGCTCACCGCATCGCGCCGAGAGCGCCCGACCACTGTGGAGGTTCGAGTTGTCCGCCCTGCTCTCCTGGCCCCACAGCTGGTTCACGGCGCTGCTGTCGGCGCTGATCTTCGTCGGGCACCTGGGCGTCGCGGCCCGAGCGTTGACCCGGCCGAACCGCACCCCGGCCTCCCGGGTCGCCTGGGTCGCGGTCATCACCGCCGTGCCGTTGCTCGGCATCGTCGCCTACCTGCTGCTCGGCGAGACGAGCATCGGCCGCGCGCGCGAACGACGGCTGCGCGAGGTCATCGCCGCGATGCCGAAGCCGAGCACCCCCACGGCCCCCAAGAGCGCGATGCCGGACCGCATCGGTGAGGTCTTCGACCTGGGGACGACGATCGACGGTTTGGGACCCGTCGCCGGCAACCACATCCGCCTGCTCGGCGACCCGGACGCCTCCGCCGACCGACCGATGCTCGACTCGGAGCTCGCGATCGAGAGCCTCGTGGCCGACATCGACGCGGCCACCGACAGCGTCCACATCGCGTTTTACATCTGGCTCGACGACGTCTCCGGCGGCAAGGTCGCCGACGCGGTCGCCGCCGCCGCCCGCCGCGGTGTCTCCTGCCGGGTCTCTGTCGACGCGCTCGGCTCGCGGGCCTTCACCCGCTCACCTCGGTGGGGCCAGCTCAAGGACGCCGGGGTGCACGCCGTCGTGACCCTGAACGACATCCCGCGGCTGGGGCATCTGCCGGTGGGACGCCTGGACCTGCGCAATCACCGCAAGATCGTTGTCATCGACAACACGATCGCCTACTGCGGGTCGCAAAACTGCGCCGATCCGCAGTTCCGCGTGGCGGCCAAATACGCGCCGTGGGCCGACATCTTCCTGCGCTGCGAGGGCCCCGTCGTGCGCCAGTTGCAGTACATCTTCCTCACCGGCTGGCTCGCCGAGAATCCCGCCGACGAGGCGGAGCTCATGGCGCTGCCCAGCGCCCAGCCGGGGCCGCAGGTCTTCTCCGACGGCCCGGTGGCGCAGATGTTCGGCACCGGACCGACGACGCCCGGCAACTCGATGTCCGACATGTTCGTGGCGACGATCTTCGCCGCGCGCTCAGACCTGCTGATCACCACGCCGTACTTCGTGCCCGACGAGGCGCTGCTGCGGGCGTTGTGCGCCGCCCCGCGCCGCGGGGTGCGCACCCGGATCATCTTTCCGGCCCGCAACAACTCGCGGCTGGTCGGCGACGCCAGCCGCAGCGACTACGCCGAGATGCTGGCGGCCGGGGTGCAGATCTACGAGTACCCGCTGGGGCTGCTGCACACGAAGTCGATGACGGTCGACGGTGAGTTCGCGCTCGTCGGCTCCGCGAACATGGACCGCCGCAGCCTGCAGTTGAACTTCGAGAACAACCTCGTCGTCGCCGACCCCACCACGACGGCCGCGGTCCGCGCTCGCCAGGAGACCTACCTGTCGGTCTCCCACCAGGTGCTCGACGCCAAGGTCGCGGCGTGGCCCTTCCACACCCGGCTCGTGCAGAACACCGTGGGGATGCTCGCTCCCCTGCTGTGAGGCGCCCGCCGGGTGGGGGTACAGCAGGGTCTGCCCGAACGCCGCGAGCGCGACAAGCCGCACCGCACACAAGACTGTGACTTGGATCACGCGGCCCAAAGGTCCCGGATCGCGCATGGTGCAGCGGCGGATGATCGGCCTTGTACCACCCGATCACTATGTGGGCCGGTGGTGAAACCTGCGGCCCACGGCCGGACGAAGGCGTCCGCGGGAGCCGTCATGAACAGCAATGCCCCCTACCCGGGAAACCCATCGGTCATCAACGGAAACGGCGCGGTCGCGCACGTGATGAGTCAGGTCTGCGGGGGTGTCATCGGCTACCCGATCACCCCCTCGACCGAGATCTCCGAGCTCTACGAGGCGGCCCGCGCGGAGGGGGGTGTCAACGTCTGGGGCAAGCACTCGTTCTTCTTCGAACCCGAGGGTGAGCACTCGGCCCAGAGCGGCGCGCTCGGCGCCGCGCTCACCGGCGGCCAGTTCATCTCGAACGCCTCCTCCAGCCAGGGCATCCTCTACGCGATGGAGTCCCACTACGTCACGGTGGGCAAGAAGATCGGCGGGTTCGTGCTGCAGGTCGCGGCGCGCGTCGTCTCCAAGCACTCCCTCAACGTCATGGCCGGCCACGACGACATCTACGCGCTGCTGTCCTCGGGCTACACGGTGCTCTTCGGGTCCAACCCGCAGGAGGCGGCCGACCTGGCGGCGATCTCGTATCGCGTGTCGTCGCTGTCGCTGATCCCCGTGGCCAACACGATGGACGGCTTCGCGACGAGCCACATGCTCTCCGAGGCGCTCATGCCGGAGCCGGAGTTGTTGCGTGAGTACCTCGGCGACCCCGCCGGGCGTATCCAGTGCCCGACGTTGGCGCAGGAGATGTTGTTCGGCGCCAAGGGCCGCGCGTTCCAGCTCGGCGGCTTCCTGACCAGGCACAGCCGGGACATTCCCGAAGCAGACGTCACAGCGTTGCGTGCGTTCCTCGAGGCCCGCAGCGAGGAGATCGAGGCGGACGACGCCGGCGAACTCGTCGCCACCACCCTGGCCTGGCTGCCGAGCGAGTTGCACCGCGCCTGGCGCCGGCAGTGGGTCAACGCGTGGGCCAAGGGCACTCGGCAGCTCGTGCCCGCCCTCGTCGACGTCGACAACCCGGGTCTGACCGGCCCGGTGCAGAACCAGCCCGACTTCCAGGCCGGCTCCGTCGATCACCGCACCCACTTCGCCTCCGCGGTGCCAGCCCTCGTGCGGCAGGCGATGGAGGAATACTCCGAGCTCACCGGCCGCACGTACAGCCCCGTGCACACCTATGACACCGACGACGCCGACTACGTCTTCGTCGGGCTGGGCTCCGTGGGCGACGACGTGCGCGCGGTGCTGCCGTACCTGCGCTCCCAGGGCATCAAGGCGGGCCTCGTCAGCGTCAAGCTGCTGCAGCCCTTCCCGGAGGCCGACGTCGTGGCGGCCCTGGCGGGCAAGAAGTGCGTCACGGTGCTCGAACGCTCCGACCAGACGGCGCTGACCTCGTTGGTCACCGCGGCCCTGTTCAAGGCCGGTCAGAATGTGATCGCCGAACGCCACCCGGGCATCCCGGCCCTGGCGCAGCTCCCCACACTGACCACTGCGATTTTCGGTCTGGGCGGCCACGATCTACAACCGCGGCACCTCATCGCCGCCGCGCAGGCCATGACGGCCGACGCCCCGGCGCCGCTGATCTACCTCGGCTCCCAGTTCTTCGACAAGGACCCGGACCCGCACATGGCGGACATCCAGGAGCGGCTGCGCACCGCCTACCCCGAGACCGAGCTCATGGCGTTGGAGACCGGCGACAACCCGGTGCTGCTGCCGCCGGAGGCGATGCGCATCCGGTTCCACTCCGTCGGCGGCTACGGCACGATCGCCACCGGCAAACTGCTCACCGACATCCTCGCCGGGGTGCTGGGGATGCACAGCAAGTCGGCGCCGAAGTACGGCTCGGAGAAGTCCGGCGCGCCGACGAACTACTACATCACCCTCAGCCCCGAGCCGATTCTGCAGACCAACGCCGAGCTCGAAGAGGTCGAGGTCGTCATTTCTCCGGACCACAAGGCGTTCATTCACGCCAATCCGCTCAAGGGGTTGGCCCACGGCGGCACGTTCATTCTGCAGACGAGCCTGTCGCCGGAGCAGATCTGGCGTGACCTGCCGCGACGTGCCCGCGAGGTCATCCGGGAGAAGAAGATCAACTTCTTCGTCGTCGATGCGTTCGCGGTCGCCAAGAAGCACGCACCGAGCCAGGACCTCGAGACCCGGATGATGGGCATCGCGTTCATCGGAGCGGTCGCGGCGTATGTCGACAAGGTCGCCTCCGGTGCCTCCCGCGAGGAGATTCTGGAGCGGGTCCGCAAGCAGATCGTCAAGAAGTTCGGGCGCAAGGGCGACACGGTCGTCGAGTCGAACATGGCCGTCATCCTCGACGGCATCGACGCGACCCAACGGGTGGAGTACGAGTCGGAGGCGTTCCCTGAGATCGGCTCCACGCCGGCTCCCAAGCCGCTGCTGACCGTCGCACTGTCGGCGTCGATGTGTCCGAGCACCCGCGCCGAGCGCACGAGCGGCCTCTTCGACCCGGCGTACTACGAGGACGTCATGGCGCGCCCGTTCCGCGAGGGCACGATCGGCGAGGCCCCGGTGCTGCCGGGCGCCGGCCTGTTCATTCCCGCGGGCACCGCCGCCGGCAAGGACAAGGGGCTCTTCCGGCGCACCGTGCCGGAGTTCAACCCCGACATCTGCACCGGCTGCATGGACTGCGCGCTGACCTGCCCCGACGCCGCGATCCCCAACACGGTCCACGAGATCCACGACCTGCTGCTCACCGCCATTTCGCGGATCGAGGCCACGGCCGGGCAGCGCGAGGACCTGCGCCGCGAGGTGTACGGCATCTCCGAGCGGACCCGCGAGGCGCTGCGCCACCGCGAGGCCAAGCCGTTCCACGAGATCGTCGCCGGTGCCGCCGGCTCGCACGTGCGCTCGGATGCGGCGCTGACCCGCACGTTCGACGCGGTCGTTGCGGAGCTGTCGACCTATCCGGTCGCGCGCACCCGCCCGTTCTTCGACTCCGTGGAGAAGGAGGAGCCGGGCAACGGTGGCCTGTTCACCGCGACGATCGACCCGTGGAAGTGCACGGGCTGCCTGGAGTGCGTCGACGTCTGCGGGCCGGGCGCGCTGACCGCCGTCGAGCAGGACGACGACCTGCTGACGAGCCTGCAGCAGCGGTTCGCGTTCATGTCGGCCACGCCGAACACGCCGGGCCGCTTCATGGAGGGCGCCGACACCCCCGACGGCGACATCAAGCGCCTCATGCTCGACCACGACACGTTCTGGGCGACGACCGGCGGCCACGGCGGTTGCCGCGGCTGCGGTGAGGTGACCGCCATCCGGCTCGTCATGTCGACCAGCCACGCGATCGGCAAGCGCCGCCGCACCGAGCACATCCGCGAGCTCAGCGACCTCGTCGACCGGCTGTACGCGAAGGCTGCCACCGTCACCGACGAGGCCCGCAAGGCCCGGATCGGCGCGGCGTTGAAGACCCTCGAGCACCGGCTCTACCTGCAAGAGGGTGGCCCGACGGGCAACGGCCCGGCGCCGACGATCATCGCCAACGCCACGGGCTGCAGCAGCGTCTACGCCTCCACGATGCCCTACAACCCGTACGTCGACCCGTGGGTCAACAGCCTGTTCCAGGACGCCCAGCCGCTGGCCAAGGGCATCTTCGAGGGGACCGCCGCCCACATCGCCGCCGACGTGCGCGCGATGCGAGTCGCCGCCCTCGAGCTGGCCGACGCCTACGACCCGGCGCAGCACGACCGGGCGATCGCGACGCTGGGCTGGACGGGTTTCACCAGGGCCGAACTCAACCTCCTGCCGACGGTGATGACGATCGGCGGCGACGGCGCCTCCTACGACATCGGCTTCGGCGCGATGTCGCGGGTGCTGGCCAGCGAGACGCCGATCAAGGTCATGGTGCTCAACTCCGGGGTCTACTCCAACACCGGCGGGCAGGCGTCTACGGCCAGCCTGACCTCGCAGGATTCGGACCTGTCGCGCTTCGGCGCCGCCCACGACGGCAAGCACGAGTCCCGCAAGGAGCTGGGGCTGCTCGCCTCGTTCCACCCGGGCGTCTTCGTCTGCGCGACGAGCACGGCGCTGCAGGGGCACTTCCTGACCAACTCGATGCACTACCTGCAGTACAGCGACGGGCCGGCGGTGCTCGACATCTACACGCCCTGCGGTTCCGAACACGGCATCCCGGAGGAGGCGTCGGCACGGCGGGCGCGGTTGGCCGTCGAGTCGCGGATGAACCCGGTGTTCGTGCACGACCCGCGCCGCGGATCGACGCTGAGCGACTGGTTCTCCATCGAGGGCAACCCCGACCTCGACAAGACGTGGACGACGACCGACCTGGCCTACAAGGGCGACGACGGTTCGATCCAACTGCTGACGACGCCGCTGACGCCGGCGGAGTTCGCGCTCGGTGAGACCCGCTTCCGCAAGCAGTTCCACAAGCTGCCGACCGACCTGGAGGCCGTGGCGCTGCCGGTGAGCGAGTACATCGAGTTGCCGCGCGAGCAGCAGGCGGGGCACATGCCGTTCGTGTACGCCACCGACGACGACCAGCACCTCATCAAGGTGCAGTGCTCGGCGCAGATCGTCGCGCTGGTCAAGGACCGCAAGCGGTACTGGCAGATGCTGCAGTACCTCTCCGGGACCCACGCGGCGCAGCTCGACGCGCTGCACAAGCACGACCTCGAGGAGCTGCGCGGCCGCTACGAGCAGTCGATGCGTGATCGGGAGAGCGCGATCGACGACATCGCCAACGCGATGGCGTCGCTGGCCTCGACCAGTCGGGCGCCGGTGACGCTGGGCGCCTCGATCGGGATGCGACCCGCGAGCGTCGCGCCCGGCGCGGTCGCCCCCGGCAGTGCAGCGGGCAGTGCACCCGGTAGCGCACCCGCTGCGGCGCCGAGCGCTCCGGCGACGGCGACGGCGACTCTGGACGCACCGATCTTCCTCGCGGAGGCCGACGTGCCGCTGTGCAACGACTGCGGCACCTGCTACCAGGAGCTGCCGCAGTTCTTCGAGTCGACGACGATGGTCATCGACGGCGCCCCCGCCAAGGTGGCCCGCATGATCCCCGGCGCGCTCGAGACCGTGCCGATCACCCCCGAATTGACCAAGCGGATGGATCGGGTCAAGAAGACGTGCGATGCGGAGATCATCCGATGACGACCACACAGAATCCTGGGGCATCGGCCGGGTCGGGTAACGACCGGCTCGGCGAGTGGCTCGAGGCGAACCAGACGTTGGAGTCGACGCGCAGCCGCGTCGACGTCCTCGAACACAGCGAGGAGGTCGAGGGCTTCAACCGTCAGCTCGAACTGCTGCGGCGCCGCCTCATCAGCGACCCCGTCGCGTTCCGGCAGATGTTCATCGACGACGGCGTCAACGCGGTGGCGTGGGAGTTCGCGCAGAGCGACCTGAGTCCCGACTTCGCGCGGGAGATGTGGCGCATCCTGGCCCGCGGCGACGACGCCTCGCGGGTGCTCATGCGGTACGTGTGGGCGCTGCCGCTGAAAGGCAAGCGGTCGTTCATCCGGGCACTGGACGCGCACCTGTCGGATCGCTATCCGATGTTCAAGGGGCTGAGTAAGGACTGGCCGGCGGGCAACTCGATCCCGCCGCACATCCGCACCCCCGAGCAGCGGGCCACCGACTTCGGCCTGGTCAACGAGGGCTACCTCGGGTACATGAACGAGGGGCTGACCCGCACCGAGGTCGACGTGCTGGTGTGGCTGGAGGCGCTGCGCGACAAGCAGTGCGAGGAGAAGCCCTGCGAGGTGGGCGTCCACATCGCCGGAAAACCCCAGGTCAAGGGCGGTTGCCCGGTCAAGATCCACATCCCGCGGGTGCTGGAGTTGGTGGGCACCGGCCGCTTCCACGAAGCGATGGAGCTCATCGAGTCGTGCAACCCGCTACCCGACGTCACCGGCCGCGTCTGCCCGCAGGAGCTGCAGTGCCAGGGCGTGTGCATCCAGAACAAGATGCCGATCGCCATCGGCCAGCTCGAGTGGTTCCTGCCCGAGCGGGAGAAGCTCGTCGACCCGACCTCCGACCAGCGTCGGTTCTCTGGCCGCCGCGACCCGTGGATCGCCGCGACGAAGCCGCCGGTCGCGATCATCGGCTCCGGACCATCGGGGCTGATCAACGCGTACCTGCTGGCCGCGGAGGGGTTCCCGGTCACGGTCTTCGAGGCGTTTCACGCGCTCGGCGGGGTGCTGCGTTACGGGATCCCGGAGTTCCGGCTGCCGAACGACCTCATCGACGACGTCGTCGGCAAGATCAAGCTGCTCGGCGGGCGCTTCGTGCCGAACTTCGTCGTCGGCAAGACCGCGACGATCGAGCAGCTGCGGGAGGCCGGCTTCTGGCGGGTCTTCGTCGGCACCGGCGCGGGGCTGCCGAAGTTCATGGACGTGCCCGGCGAGCACTACCTCAACGTGATGTCCGCGAACGAGTTCCTCACCCGCGTCAACCTCATGCAGGGTCTGCGGGAGGAGTACGAGACTCCGCTGCCGGCGACGCAGGGCAAGCAGGTGCTGGTCATCGGCGGCGGCAACACGGCGATGGACGCCTCCCGCACCGCCCGCCGTCTCGGCGGCAACGTCACGATCGTCTACCGCCGCACCAAGGGCGAGATGCCCGCCCGCGTCGAGGAGCTCGAGCACGCCCTGGAGGAGGGCATCAACCTGCTCCCGCTGCGCTCCCCGCAGGAGTTCCTCGGTGACGACGCGACGGGCTTCGTCACCGCCGCGACGCTGGACGTCATGGAGCTCGGCGAGCCGGACGCCTCCGGTCGACGTCGCCCGATGGCGACGGGCACCACCGAGGTGATGAAGGCCGACCTGGTCATCATGGCGCTCGGCAACTCCTCGAACCCGATCATCAAGGACTCGGTGCCCGACCTGCACACCACGAAGTGGGGCACGATCGACCTTGAGCACGCCGGATCGCAGGAGACGTCCGTCGAGGGCGTGTACTCCGGCGGCGACGCGGCTCGCGGTGGGTCGACCGCCATCAACGCCGCCGGTGACGGGCAGGCGGCGGCGAGGGAGATCATCGGTCACCTCGACGTGCCGCCCGCGCAGATCCGGGAGATGGTGGCCGCTGCGAAGGACTACACGGACAAGGCGGCGACGGCTCAGGTCATCGTGTCCAAGCAGCACCTGGCCGACGGCATCGAAGAGATCGTCGTGCACTCGCCGGTCATCGCGGCCGCCGCGCAGGCCGGGCAGTTCGTGCGGGTGCTGCCGTGGGACGACGGGGAGCTTATCCCGTTGACGCTGGCCGACTGGGACACCGAGGCGGGCACGATCTGCCTGGTCATCCAGGGGGTCGGCACGAGCAGCATCGAGATGAACGCGATGTCGGTCGGCGACTCGTTCGCCGGGATCGCCGGTCCGCTGGGGCGGGCCAGTGACATCCACCGGTACGCCGACGACGAGACGGTGGTCTTCACCGCCGGCGGGCTGGGCCTGCCGCCGGTCTACCCGATCGCCCGCGCGCACCTGCAGGCCGGCAACCACGTGACGCTCATCAGCGGCTTCCGCAGCGCAGGGCTGCTCTTCTGGACGGGCCCTGACGAGCGGGTCGCCGCGCTGCAACGCGAGTTCGGCGACCAGCTGGAGGTCATCTACACGACCAACGACGGCACGTTCGGCGTCGAGGGCTTCGTCACCGGGCCGCTGGAGCAGCTGCTCGACGCGGCGGCCGCCGGCACCGGCCGCACGGTCGCCGAGGTCGTCACGATCGGGCCGCCGATGATGATGCGGGCCGTCAGCGACCTGTCCCGGCGCTACGGCGTCAAGACGGTCGCGAGCCTCAACTCGATCATGGTCGACGCCACAGGAATGTGTGGAGCGTGCATGGTTCCGGTCGTCATCGACGGCAAGAACATCCGCAAGCACGCCTGCATCGACGGCCCGGAGATCGACGCCCACATCATCGACTGGGACAAGTTCCTGCCCCGCTTCGGGCAGTTCAAGGCCCAGGAGAAAGCGAGCCGTGAGCGACACGGCCTCTGAGGAGGGCCCATCGATTCACCCTGCCCGGCATCCTTACTTTCCTGGCAGGGTGGATCGGTGGCGGGGGGTGAGTTGCCCGGGGTGAGTTTGCTCCGGGTGAGTTTGCTCCGAGGTGGCGACCCAGGCGGCGGCGAACATGACGACGCGGGAGAAGTAGTAGATCCAGACGAGCAGGATGAGCGCGATGCCGAAGGCCTGGAAGGCCGGCTGGCTGCTGGTCGAGGCGAGGAGCCACGTCGACGCCTGTTTGAGCGCCTCGAAGCCGAGGGCACCGAGCAGAGCCCCGCGGCGCACCGCGACGTCGCTGAACTGCGGCTCGCCGAGCAGCCGAAACATCGCGACGAAGAGCACGACGTTGGCGACGATCCCGAGGGCGACGGAGCTGCCGGTGATCAGCCACGTCAGCCCCTCACCCAGGCCCAGCGCGTCACCGATCCGCCACGACGCCGCGGTGACGATGCCGGCGAGGCCGACGCTGACGACGAGCACGACCCCGATGACCACGAGCATCACGAAATCCCGCGCGTAAGCGCGCACCAGCCCCGGCTGGTCGGCCTTAGGAGTGTCGAACATCGACTGCAGCGCCGAGCGCATGCTCGTGATCCAGCTCAGACCCGAGTAGAGCACCGCGAGGGAGCCGATGCCGGCGACCGGCCCGGCCGCCGCCTCCAGGGTGGCCAGCGACAACTGCCCGGGGCCGGTGCCGATCATCCCCGGCAACAGCAGTTGCAGGCCCTCGACGAGTTCCGTGCGCGCGTGCGGCATGTAGGCGCTGATGAAGCCGACGGCGGCGAAGGCCAACGCCAGCACGGGAAAGAACGACAGGAACGCGTAATAGGTGACCGCCGCCGCCAGGGTCGACCCCTCCCGCTCCCGGTAGTGCGCCACCGCCCGCACGACCCGGTCCAGCGGCCGCGACCTGGCTCGCGCCCGGTCGAGCAGCCGCTGCCCACGTTGCTGCTCCTGCGTTTCCACCCGCCGCACCTCTGCTCGCACGGGCCGAAGTGTAGGCGGGCCCCGATCTGTTAGGCGGGCCGTGGTGAGTACATGATGACGGCCACCCCGACGAGGCAGATCAGGGCACCGGTGACGTCGTAGCGATCCGGGCGGAAGCCGTCGAGCACCATGCCCCAGACGAGCGAGCCGGCGACGAAGACGCCGCCGTAGGCGGCGAGGATTCGCCCGAAGTTGGCGTCCGGCTGCAGCGTGGCGACAAAGCCGTACAGGCCGAGCGCGATCACCCCGGCGCCGATCCAGATCCACCCGCGATGCTCCCGCACGCCCTGCCAGATCAACCAGGCCCCCCCGATCTCCGCGATTGCCGCGGCGACGAAGAGGGCGACAGATCTGAGCGTGTCCACGCCCGCGAGCCTAGCCATCCCCGGCACGCACCGTCGGGACCGTCGGCACGGCGGGCTCCGTCGGCACGGCGGGCAGCGTCGGCACGGCGGGCAGCGTCGGCACGGCGGGCAGCGTCGGCACGGCGGGCAGCCCTCCCGCGATGAGCGTGAACGCCAGGCCGAGCTCCCACGCGAAGACGGGGATGGCCGCGGCGGCCAGCGGCGCGGTGAGGCCGAACATCACGAGCAGGTTGCCGGCGCCGACCAACGGTCCGCCGATCAGGCCCAGCACCGAGATCACGCGTGGCACGAGCCGCCACCGATGCAGCAGGATCGCCAACAACACCGTGTGGATCGGCACGATGAGGCCGGGGCCGATGAGAAAGGTCCAGTCGTGCACGAGCCGCAGGGCCTGCGCGGCCTCCGCCGACAGCCCCGGTGCCGCCTGGGTCGCAGGTCGGGCCACGAGCGGCAGGAGGACGGCCACCCCGGTGAGGATGACCGACGACTCCAGGGCGCGTAGCGCGAGGTAGCCGGCCGCGACCGCGTGCGAATAGGCACGCACCAGCGGATAGAGCGCCATGCCCGTCCCGGTGACCGCGAGAGCGAGGACGATCTCGAGCAGGCCGCCGAGCAGGACGGGCGAGCGGCCTGCGAGGGCGGCGTCGGGGTCGAAGCCCAGCCCGCCGTAGAGCAGGACGGCCGCGACCGACGTGACGTGCGTCAGCAGATACAGGCCGCCGGCGATCTGGGCGGTGGTGCGACGACTGAGCATGGCAGCTCCTCGAATGACTGGGTGTACGGCGTACACCTTTGGAGCTTCGACGGTAGGTGTACGATGTACACCACGTCAAGAGAGGAAGCGCTCATGCCGCCACGCCCCCCTGGCCGACCTCCCCTGGACCGGGCGACGGTGCTGGCCGCGGCCGTGCAACTGGCAGACGCCGAGGGGGTCGACGCCATCAGCATGAGACACCTGGCCGACGCGCTGGACGTCGTGCCGATGGCGCTCTACAAGCACGTGGGCGGCAAGGACGACCTGCTCGACGGCATGGTCGAGGCGGTCTTGCGCGAGATCCCCGGCCAGGCCCGGGAGGGCGACTGGAAGGCGCAGGTACGCGCGGCCATTCTGGCCGCGCGACGCGCGATCGGGGAGCACCCGTGGGCCCGCCGCGCGATCGAGACGCGCACCGTGCGCAGCCCCGCCGTCCTGGCCCACATGGAGTGCCTCGTCCAACACTTCCTGCGCGGGGGGTTGTCGGTCGACCTCACCCACCACGTCATGCACGCGCTCGGCAACCGGATCTGGGGCTTCAGCCCCGAGCTGTTTCCTGAAGGCTCGCCCGCCCCCGATGGCGCTCGGCGCACGACCGCATCGCCGGACCCCGGCGACTACCCGGGCATTCTCGCCATCTCCGCCGACGCTCGGGCCCGCCGCCCAGGAGCGTCCGCCTGCGACGAGGACTACGAGTTCACGTTCGCGCTCGACCTCATGCTCGACGCCGTCGAGCGCCTCCACACCGCCGGCTGGAGCTCAGGACCCACCCGTCTCTGATCCCCGCGTGTGCCCTGCCTGGTCGGCAGGCTCACTCGCTCGGGACGCCGCCGATGGGGTAGGTGACCAGCCCGTTGTCGTCGACGGCGGGCGTGGCGCCCCATTGGCCGAGCACGTGCGGGCGAGGCGGCTGGTCGGTCATGAGGTGCGACACCTGCCAGCCGCGGGCGGCCAGGGCGTTGGCGATGAGCAGCCGGTGGCAGCGCCACGGCATCGGCTCGCCGCACATGACGACGGTGCGCTGCCGGGCGGCCAGCTCCTCCAGCCGGGCCAGGCCGGCCGCGAACTCGGGGGTCAGGGTGTGGTCGGCGTAGTTGTGAAAGCTCTGGTTCTGCCACGCCGCGTTGATCGCCGGGTCGGCGTTCTGCTTGCGGCGGCGGCCGGCCAGCTCCGGCACGTGCAGGTAGTCGATGTCGGCTTCGCCGAGCCAGCGCCGCAGCTCGTCTTGACCGAACTGGGGGCTGCGCCGCGACCCGGGCTGCGCGCGCACATCGACGAGCGCCTCGATCCCCGGCCCGGCGAGGTTCGCCAGGACCTTGTCCTGCGGGCAGGTCCAGTGCCCCACCGTCCAGATCGATCTCGGCTCCGCAGGCTGCCCCATGGCCCCACTATGACGCCGGGGCGGCCCAGCGCGGCCTTACCCGGTGGGCTGCGCGCCTACCTCGACGCCCGCTTTCGCTCGAGGTAGCGGATTCTTGACGTACTGGGGATTTCGCGACCTCTGGGGTCACAGCGCGAAGGCACCGATCGGGGCGGGAGTTGTTTAGCGTCGAAGGGCAGCCAACAGTCAGGGGCTATGGGGCATGCGCGAGTTCGACGACGAAAGAAGCCGGACGACACGGCGATTCGGACGAGGACAGTGGCGGCGAAAGTCGTCGGGGAGGTGGGTGTGGGCGGCGGTCGCGGTGGCGACCGCGGCCCTGGCGTTGTGGGGGTGGAGCGCCGCCGACCGGATCGTCCCGTCCGCCCTCGGGGCCTCGCTCCGCACGTTGGCCCCCGATCTGGGGATCGTCGCCGCGGTCGGGCTCGTGCTGTGGCTCGTCCTCCGGTTCGTTGTGGGGCGGTTCGTCGCGGTTCCGGCGGGCTTCGTCGCGGTGCTGCTCGCCTCACTCGTGCTGCTCGTGACGCTGAGCCCGGGGGCGAGCCGCGTCGGGTGGTGGGCGCTCGTCGCGATCGTCCTCGTGGGTGCGGTGGGCCTCGGCACGAGCCTTTGGGCGCTGACGCAGGGTGGGCGGCGCGCCGTCGCAGCGGTCTCGACGATCGCGTCGGTGGCGCTCGTGGGGGGCACGTTCGCGTGGCTGCTCACGCCGACCGGGGCTCCTCCGGCGCCTCTCGCGCTGGGGCCGGCGACGGTGGATGTCACCGGAGATCCGGGGAGCCCCGGGAGCCTGCCGGTCAAGACCCTCGCCTACGGCAGCGGCACGGATCGGCTGCGCCCCGAGTATGCCGGTGGCGCGAGGTTCACGACGAAGCCCGTGGACCTGAGTCGGGTCATCACCGGCTGGACCGGCGACTCTGATCGCACACAACACTGGGGCTTCGACGCGACGCAGATCCCCCTCAACGCGCAGGTCTGGTATCCCGAGGGACCCGGCCCCTATCCGCTCGCGCTCATCCTCCACGGCAACAAGAGCAGCGTGGAGTTCTCCGAGGGCGGATTCGCCTACCTCGCGGAGCGACTCGCGAGCCAGGGCACCGTCGTCGCGAGCATCGACGCGAACTTCCTCTCCACGACCCTGCTCGATCGCAGCGGCGGCATCGGCGGCGCCGACCTCGCTCGCGCCCTGCTCCCGCTCGAGCACCTCGAGGCCTGGCGGCAGATCGCCACGGACGGCCCGCTGAAGGGCCGCGTCGACCTGACGAAGGTGGCGCTCATCGGCCACTCGCGCGGCGGGGAGGCCGTCGCGGTCGCCGCCATGCTGCAGCCGCGCGACGCGGTGCCCGGGCAGGAGGACGTGCGCCTCGACTACGACGTGCCGATCCGCTCGGTCGTCGCGCTCGCCCCGGCGGACGGTCAGTTCACGGGCGCAGGGGCGAAGGTGCAGCTCAAGGGCGTCGACTACCTCGCGATCCAGGGCAGTCACGACGTCGACGTCGCCTCGTTCGGCGGGCTCGACCAGCTCGCCCGCACCACGCTGGGCCGCGACGACCTCGGCGCGACCCTCTATCTCGGCGGTGCCGATCACAGCCAGTTCAACACCCTGTGGGGCCGTCGCGACCTGGGCGACGGAGCCGCGAAGTACCTCATCGACACCGGCCGGCTCATCACCCCCGAGCAGCAGCGCGCCGCGACGATGGAGGCCGTCTCCGCCTTCCTCGCGACGACGCTGCGCGGGCAGGATCAGCGCAACCTCTTCGCCGACAACCGGACCGACGACCGTCTCCGCACGATCACGTCGCTGCGCTCGGGCCGCGACGTCGTGCTGCTCGACGCGCAGGCTCCCGACAAGGCGGTCGGCACGAAGGGGGTGACGGTCTCCGGGTCGGGCCTGACCACGTGGGAGGTGGTGGCGCAGCCCCTGCGGTGGGGTCCGGGCGACAACCGGATCGTCCGCCTCGAGGGCTCCGGTGGCAGGCTCGACGTCCGACCCGCCGAGCCGGTCGCGATCGGCGCTCGCGGCTCCCTGCGACTCGACGTCGCCGCGGTCGACGGCAGCCAACCGGCCGCGATCACAGTCGAGGTCACCGACGCGGCCGGACGCCGCGCGAGCGCAGGCGTCCGCGACATCCCGCCGCCGATCGTCGCCGACCCGCTCAAGGCGGCGTGGATGCGATCGGGCGCATCGAGCGAACCGGTCCTGCAGACCCGGGTCGTCTCCACCCGCGAATTCACCACGGCCAACCCCGAACTCGACCTGCGTCGGATCGCGACCGTCTCCGTCGTGCTCGCGCCGACCGGCGACCGCGAACTCCTCCTCGACCACCTGGTCGTCTCCCAGGGCGCTTGACCGGAAGCAGAGGTGGGTGCCCCGGGATGCGCCGCGCAGGACAGCGCGCGGTGACGCGATGGGGACCCGCCGTGCCAGTCACTGGCGGGAAACTCGATTCGGCTATTCCGCGAAGACCAACCAGCAGATGTCGTTGCGACGCGCCTGGTCGTCGATGACGAGCGCACGGATCTGGTCAGGGAGTTGTGCCCGCTGCCAGCGGCACTCGGCGCGGCCGGCGGCGTCGGACTCGGCACGCGGCACCGACGCACGCACGGCCTTGATCGCATACGCGGCCGCCCCGAGGTCGTGCTCCGCGACATGCGCGACGACCGCCGCCTGACCCGCGGCGTACGCGGCGAACCGCGCCGCACCGCGCAGCGGTCGCGCCGCCCCCATCGCGTGACCGCCGAGGGCCCGCGTCTGCATCATCGGCAGCTCGCCCGCCACCCACGACCGGGCCGCCGCGATCGCTTCACGTGGCCGCGGGTCGTCGGGCACCGCGGCCTCGAACAGCGGAAGGACATGCTCGGCGCACGTCGCCGCCCACAGGGCCAGCAGGTGGTGGTCCTCGTCGGTCAGCGTGCCCCCACGCCGGATCGTCACGAGCCGCGGATCCCGCACCTTCGGCAGAATCACTCCTCGGAATCCAAGATCGTCACCAGCCGAACCTACGGGAGGCGACCCCGACTGTCGTCCTCAGATCTCTCGACGGTCCGGCCGTCGGCGGCGGTCGTCACCGACCGTGGAGGTAGTCGTGCGCCAGGCCGACGAGGTCACGCTCACGGTCGAAGCCGCGCGCGACGACAAGAGCCGAAAGATCACGGACTCGCGCCACGTCCGCCTCGGTCAGCGTCGGGCGGAGCGCGACCAGGTCGGCGGCATCCTGCGGTCGGAGGTCGTCGTCGCGGGCCAGCAGCTTCAGCACGACGAGCTCGGCCGGACCGGCGACCGGCACCACGAGTCCCGGCACGATCTCCAATGCCGTCGCGGCCGTGACGATCTCCGGCTCGATCCCGGAGGACGCGAAAAGAAGGTCGACGAGAATCCCGCCCGAGACCGGGGAGACGAGGCGCACAGTGGCCAGCCGATCCCGGTATTCGTGCTCGACGACCGAGGTCACGGTGTAGCCGAGATTCCGCAGCTCGAGGGCCGTGCGCTCCGCGGACGCGTCGTCATCGACCAGGACACACACATCGACATCGCGAGTGAATCGAGGCTCCACCCACACGGACACCGCGAACCCACCGATCAACGCCCACGCCGCCTGCATCCGATCGAGATCGCGTGCCAGCTGGGTCAGCGACTCGGCGAGGGCATTGGTCATCGGCCGAGGCCTCCCAGGGGTCGCGGGTAGGGCCGGCCGGGGCAGTCGCCGAGAAGGGCGCCGGGGCGCTCCTGGCGCCAGCGCTCGACGGCGGCCTGCACCGCAGCGTCGTCGAGGTCGGGCTGCTCGCGACGCAGACGGGCTCGCATCATCTGTTCACCCAGGTCAGCCAGGTCGAGCGCGACGCGGAGTCGCTCCTGCGGGCTGCTCAGAGACATGGCCGAAGCATAACGAGAGGGGGCGTCCAGCCCGTGACGTCGGCGTTCCGCGCCGGCGCTTCACGATTCCTCTGTGACAGCAGTCGGGGGGGCACTCCACGGTGTCGCCGTACAGTGCTCGGGATTCCCCTCTCCGCCCAGAGAAGTGAGTGCATCGTGTCGAACGGATCGCCCGTCGGGGCCGCACTGGAGCCCCTGCTCACCCGCTATGCCGCGTGGATGGGCCTGGACGAGGCACAGGTGCTCACCGACCGCGACGAGGATCCCGAGCAGATCCGCGCCATCCAGATCGTGCTGCGCCTGGAGAAGGGCGATCCGCCGAGCTGGCAGGCGGCGCTCGCCCTCGCGGCCACCGGCTGCGCGGCCCTGTGCACCGACCCGCGCGCCGAGCCGGGCGGAGAGTGGTTCGACGCCGTGAGCGCCTACAGCCAGGGCCACATCCGCAAGGTCACGCGCCGGGCGCGCGGCGCGCAGTGGGAGGCGACCGCCGACCTGCCCGGCCTCACCCTCACCGAGGGTGACACGCAGGTGCGGGTGCTCGTGCCCAGCCTCGTGACCGCGCTCGACAAGCGGGTGTCGAAGCTGCAGGTCGGCGGCACCGACATGCCGATCGACGACGACCCGATTGTCGTCTCAGGCCCGCGAGGGCGAGCGGACGAGCCCATCGCAGGAGCGGCCACTCCCCTCCGCGAAGGGGGATCTCCGCTGCTCACGGTGCACGTCCCCGCCGACGGACCGGCCGCCGCAATGACCGCGGGCAAGCTCATGGCCCAGACCGGGCACGCCGGCATGATCGCCGCCGCACTCCTCGCCGCGTCCGACGCACCGGCGCTCGCGGCCTGGCGCGAGGCCGGATGTCCGAGCCGCGTACTTCGCACCCCGTCGGCGGCGTGGCAGCAACTACTCACCGACGTCGCCGACCCCGCTGCCGGCTGGCGCGACCATCGCCTCCTCGCGGTGCGCGATGCCGGATTCACCGAGGTCGCCCCCGGCACGGTCACGGTCGTCGCGCGGTTCTCCACGGGCGCGACCTGAGCTGCTCACGCAACGCCGCACTAGCCTGCGGACATGAACCCCGAGAGCCCGGCGTCGGCCGCAGCCTCTTCGAGCGATCAGCTCGCGCTGACGATGGCGGAGATTCGGGCGGTCGCCGCCTATGCCGCGGCGTGCGCCGAGCCGACGCTGAGTCTCTTCGAGCAGGCGTGCCCGACCGATCCGCGGCCGGCTGAAGCGCTGGCGGCCGCGCGGGCGTTCGCGGGCGGGGAACGCCGATCGCGCCGACAGCGGGTCGCCGCGCCGGCCGCGCACCGCGCCGGGGCCGACGCCCCGACCGAAGCCGCGCGACACGCCGCCATCGCGGCCGGCGACGCGGCCGCCTCGGCCTACCTGCATCCGCTGGCCAAGGCGTCGCAGGTGCGGCACATCCTCGGAGCGGCGGCCCACGCGGCGCGGGCCGGGGAGCTGTCCCGCGGCGACGACCCGGTCGTCGGCGAATATCTGCTGTACAACGCGCAGGTGCGCGCCACCCCGCTCGTGCGGGACATCCTGAGTCGCTACCCGCGCGCGCCGCAGGGTCGCACCCGCGTCGCCGAGCTCATGCACCGACTCGACGGCCTGCTGCGCGACCCACCCCCGCCGCCGCGGGTCGTCGACGACGAGGGACCGTTCTTCCACGGCACGAAGGCCGACCTGCGCCCGGGCGACCTCCTCACCCCCGGGTGGCAGACGAACTACGGCACCGGCAAGCCCTCGCGGCACATCTACCTCACCGCCTCGCAGGGCGGCGCCCCGCTCGCGGCGGCCCTGGCCCAGGGCGACGGGCCGCCGCGCGTCTACCGCGTCGAACCGCTCGGGGTGATCCACGACGACCCGAACGTCACCGACAAGCGGTTCCCCGGCAACCCGACCCGCTCCTACCGCACCACCGAGGCACTGCGCGTCGTCGAGGAGCTCCACGGCTTCGAGCTGCCCGACCCCGACCTCATCGCCCGGATGCGGGCGAGCACCGCGCAGCTGAGGGAGTTGGGCATCGAGGCCATGGACTGAGCGCGCAACGGCACAAGGTCACTGCGGGGCGTAGATCTGCACGGGACCTCCGCCGCGCAGATAGAGCCTCGGTGAGCTGCCGACGGTGGTCGGGACGATGTCCACCCGGAACGGCTCCTTGCCAGGAGCGCCGATGTCGAGTCGGTGACGGGCCGCGGCCTCGGCACCGGCCTTCAACTCCTCCACACTCACACCGGGCTGCTGGGTGAGGCGTCTCAGGTCACCGATGTAGAGCCGCCACCCCCGACTCGCCTCCACCGCTCCAGGCCAATCGGCCTCGACGGACGTCTGCGGCGGCGGCCGAAGGAACAAAAGGATGCCGTGGCCGTCGGGGGTCGGCGCGGCGAAGGCACACGAGCCGCCCTCCTCTGAACGCGTGACAGGGATGTCGTGGAGCCCGAGCGCACCGGTGATCTCCCCGATGCGGCGCTGCACGTCGTCGGCCGAGCGACACGTGGCGCCCGGGCCGACGCCGCGGATCTCGTCCTGAAGGGCATCGGACAGCTCGGCCGTCCGGGCGTCGATGGCGGGCGCCGCGTCGAGGACGGTCGCGCCCGGCGGCACCTCGTCCCGCGGGGCGACGATGACGACCTGACCGGGCAGCGATGCCATGACGAGATCGTTCGGCACCGGGCCGAGCTCCTGCCACGCCTTGACGCAGGCATCGATCGGTGAGCCCGAGCCGATCGCGCCGAGGCCCGCAGTGGTGGAACCGCTGCGGCACTGCACGCCCACCACCTCCGGCCGGGGACCGTCGAAGAATCCGGCCGCGGCGGCAGCGGCGAGGCCACCGGCGGCAAGGAGGGCCACCGCTCCCCCGACGCCGGTGGCGGCGCGCCGACGCCTGCTCCGCCGAATGCTCGGGCTGTCGGAAACCTCGTCGGCACGTGAGCCGGCGACGTCCAGATCGGGGATCCGCAGAAGGTCGGCGATGTCGACGGCATCCCAGTCGATCGAGGCGGCGGGATCCGCGTTTCGCAGGGCGGCCGCGCCCGGAATCGTGGCCAGGGGGCCACGAGGGTCGCCGTGCGCGCGGTGGGCGTGGTCTGGGGTGCTGGTCATGATCCCTCCCGGGAGTAGGCAGGTGCAGCGACCCGTGGGTGCGGCTGCGGAGGCTGTTCGGAGGCGAGCGCGTTCGCGAAGCGACGTCGCGCCCGGTGGAGGCGGACCCGGACGGCGTTGCGGCTGATCCCCAGGACGGTGGCGATCTCCGCGCGGTCGAGGCCGTCCCACTCGAGGAGGCGAAGGAGTTCCAGGTCTTCGGGCTCGAGACGCGACAGGGCCCGATGCACGTCGGACAGCTCTTTCGGCTCCCCGGGAGGAGGCACGATGGCTTCCAACGATGCCGCCAACCGATCGGTCAGTGCGACGCGTCGAGTGTGGCTTCGGCGATGGTTGGCGAGACACCGTCGGGCAACTGCCAGGAGCCACGCGACCGATTGTTCGTCGTCAGGAAGGTCCGCGACCCGCCGCCAGGCCACCAGGTAGGTGTCCGCGACGATGTCGACCGCGTCGCTCGGGTCGCTGACACGACGGACGACGTAGGCGAGCACGCGTCGATGCGTCGCCGCGAAGACCCGCTCGTAGCGGGCGCGGTCGTCCGCGTCGGCCGTTGCTCGATCTGTCGTCATGACCCGAATATGTCCGGCACGACGTCGAGCATTACCGCCCGAGGCGTTCGACCGCAGATCACCTCAGACCTTGAGCCGCGCAAAGGAGCAGGCGGGTCGACAGTGGTGGTGTTCACCAGAGCAAGCGGGACCGACCCGACCGGCTCGCCCAGTTACTGTTCGCCGAAGCGGGCGGCGGCGAGCACCTGGAGCGCCGCGAGCGCGGCGTCGGCGTCGGGTCCGCGGAGGCGGACGTGCAGCGTGTCGCCGTGGCGCAGGCCCAGGGTCAGCAGGCTCATCGCGCTGCCGGCGTCCACCTCCTCGGGCTGCGTCGGGGAGGGCCCCGAGGTGGGCGGGCCGAGGTTGCTGGCGTAAGCCTCGACGTCGAGGTCGCCGACGGCGCCGGCCAGCGCCGCAGCCGGGCGGGCGTGCAGCCCGTCGGGCAGGTCGATGACCGAGGTGAAGACCAGCTCCGGCTCGACAGCGGCCGAGTCAATTACACGCTCTTGTGTGGTATCGCCAGGCCCGGCGGGGTCGCCCAGATGCGCGACCTTTGCGGCCAGGCCGCGGCGCGCCTCGGCGTCGCAGTCGCGCAGCCCGCGCCCGGCGGCGGCTGCGACGACCGCCGCTACCAGCCCCTCGACCAGCGGCGCCGGGGAAATGAGGACGCGCTCGGCGAGGTCAGGATCGACGAACTCGACCGCCAGCTCCGCCGACAGCACGGCGCTGCCCAGGTCGACCAACACGAGGACGCCATCGCCCGAGTCCGCTCGCTCGAGCGCCTCCGCGATCGCCGCCGCGTCGGTGCCGAGCGTCGTCTCGTCCAGCCCGGCGGCCGGGAGCACGATCGGCGCACGGCCGTCCCCGACCATCTCCAGCGCCAACTCGATCGCAGCCTGAGCCAGCGGCCACGAGTGCGAGACGACGACGAGGCCGATCATCGGCCCAGCGTGGCGGCCGCAGACTCCAGGAGCAGCGCCGCGCTCGTCGCGCCCGGATCCTGATGGCCGACGCTGCGCTCCCCGAGGTAGGACGCGCGGCCCTTGCGGGCGACGAGCGGGATCGTCGCGTCCCGACCGGCGTTCGCCGCAGCCGTCGCTGCCTCGAACGCGGCGGCCGCACCGCGCCCCACCGCCTCGTCATAGGCGCGCAGCGCCGGGGCCAACGCGTCGAGCATCGTCTTGTCCCCCTCCTGAGCCTTGCCGCGGGCCACCACCCCGTCGTAGCCGGCCCGCAAGGCCGCACCAAAGGCTCGGGCATCGACGCCGGGTGAGCCGGGGGCCCCGTCGGGCAATGCGGCAGCCAGCCGGAGGAAGAACGTGCCATAGAGCGGCCCGGACGCCCCGCCGACGGTGCTGACCAACGTCATCCCCGCCTTCTTCAGCAGCGCCGCCGCGTCCGCGAAGTCCTGCACCAGCAGCGCCGCGACCGCGCGCATGCCCCGGTCCATGTTGGCGCCGTGGTCGGCGTCGCCGATCTGCCGGTCCAGGTCGGTGAGCAGGTCGACGTTCGCGTGCACGCGTGCCGCGAAGTCGGCAAGCCACGCGTGAGCTGCGGCCACATCGAGCGTCCACGCAGCCGCGGACGCGGTGCCCTCGGAGGCCGGAGCTCCGGTCGGCTCCGAGGCCGAGGCGCCGGTCGGCTCCGAGGCCGAGGCGCCGGTCGGCTCCGAGGCCGGGGCGCCGGTCGGCTCGGAGGCCGAGCCCTCCACCGGCGCGTGACTAGCGGCTGACTCGGACGCCGCTGCCTCGGCCGGCGACCCGGGCCCGGCGATCGTCGAATCAGCGGGTGCCGGACCCGACGAAGTGCCGACCCCCTCACTCCCCCAGTGCAGGCCCGGGGTGTCCACCGGCGCATCCCACAGCGCGAGCATCTCCTCGTCCGCGGCGAGCAGCGTGAGGGAGCACCCGGCCATCTCCAGGCTCGTGACGTAGTCCCCCACGAGGCACCGGGCTACGCGCACGCCGGCGCGTTCGAGCAGCGCCGCGACCTCGCCGTACATGAGGTAGAGCTCGATGAGCGGCGTGCCGCCCATGCCGTTGAGCAGGGCGATGACGGGCCCGCTGGTGAAGTCTCTGTCGGCCAGGATCGGCTCGACGAGCATCGCCGCGATCTGGCGAGCCGGTGCCATCGGCACGCGGCCGCGGCCCGGCTCGCCGTGGATGCCGATGCCGATCTCGAGCTCGTCGTCGGCGATGTCGAACGTCGCAGTGCCGGCGTGCGGCACGATGCCCGACGTCAGTGCGACGCCCATCGAGCGGCCCGCGCCGGCAACCCGGCGCGCCAACTCGGCGACGGAGTCCAGGTCGCGGCCCTGCGCGGCGGCCGCCCCGACGATCTTCTCCACCAACACCGTCGCGCCGACGCCGCGCCGCCCGGCCGTGTAGAGCGAGTCCTGCACCGCGACGTCGTCGGCGACGACGACCGCCTCGACCCGCACGCCCGACTCGGCCCGCGCCTGCTCGGCGGCCATCTCGAAGTTCATGACGTCGCCGGTGTAGTTCTTCACGATGTGCAACACGCCCGCGCCACCGTCGACGGCCGTCGTCGCGGCCATGATCTGCTCGGGCACCGGGGAGGTGAAGACCTCGCCGCAGCACGCCGCGTCGAGCATCCCCGGCCCGACATACCCCGCGTGCAGCGGCTCGTGGCCGGAGCCGCCGCCGGAGACGAGCCCGACCTTGCCCGCCACCGGCGCGTCGGCGCGCACGACGAGCTTGTGCCGGTGGTCGACCCGCAGCCGGCCGGGGTGAGCGGCCTCGATGCCCCGCAACGCATCGGAGACCACGTCCGCGGGGTCGTTGATGAGCTTCTTCATGCCCCTCACCTAATCAGTCGCGTCAAGGGTGGTCGGGCTGATCGACCTCGCTCGCCCGATTCTGGGGCTTGCTACCGGCGGCCACAGGTGTACGTCGCCGAGCGCCAACGGACCGATGGCGTTGTCCGACCGCACGCGCCGCCGCCTTCGGTATCGTCACCGTCACCTGCTCGCCGCCGAGCCGATCTCCCCGCCGGGTGATCGCCGTGCAGCGGCGTCCTCGACGCGAAGGAGCCCGTCATGGCCGATTCCACCTCGTGGCCGGCGTTGCCGGTCGACAGCTGGACCGACACCCGCGAGACCTTGCACATGTGGTTGCAGATCGTCGGCAAGATCCAGCTCGTCTCGACCCCGCTGCTCAACCACTGGTGGAATGTCACCTACGAGGTGAGCTCCCGCGGGCTGCGGACCCGGCTCATGCGCTCCGGCGACCGCGCGTTCGACGCCGAGTTCGACTTCGTGGACCACCAGCTCGTGCTGCGCACTACCGACGGGGCGACGCGCTCCGTTGCCCTCGAACCGCGGACCGTCGCCGACTTCTACGCCGCGACGTTGGACGCCATGTCCGCACTCAAGCTCGACTGCATCATCGTGCCCAGCCCGAACGAGGTGTCGCCGGCCGTGCCGTTCGCGCAGGACACCGAGCACAAGACCTACGACGCCGAGCCCGTGACG
This sequence comes from Kineosphaera limosa NBRC 100340, assembly GCF_000298215.1. Classification (GTDB taxonomy): domain Bacteria; phylum Actinomycetota; class Actinomycetes; order Actinomycetales; family Dermatophilaceae; genus Kineosphaera; species Kineosphaera limosa. The sequence goes on from NZ_BAHD01000042.1 coordinate 32,963, forward strand.
ACCTACTGGCGTCAGCTGCTGTCGATGAACCGCGTCTTCGAGGACTGGCGGGCCGGGTTCGCCGGCAAGGACAGCCCGGTGCAGCTCTTCTGGGGCTCGTTGGATCTGTCGTGCGTGCGCTTCTCGGGTCGCGTCGCCCCGGAGTGGGCGGGCAGCCCCCCGCCGTCGTGCCCGCGCTGGGTCATGACGGAGGCCGAATCGCGGGAGAACGCCGCCGCCGGCTTCTGGTCCGGAGGGTCGGCCGAGGGGTCGTTCTACGCCTACACCTACCCGGCGCCGAAGGGCTACGACACGGGTTCGGTGAGCGTCGGCCACTACGACGACAGCCTCGGCGAGTGGATCCTGCCCTACGCCGACGTGCGCACCAGCGCCGACCCGGCCAAGACCCTGCTCACTTTCCTCGACGAGACCTACGCCCTCGGCGCCGACCTCGGCCACTGGGACCGCGGCGCCCTCGAGGTCGACCGGCACCGCCTCGACGCCGAGATCTACCGCCGCCGCTGACGAGCCCGGCCGCCCGCGCCCGAGCCGCCGCGCTCTTCTGCATCGTCGGGTGCCATCCCCGGCGGAAGTTCTTCCTTGCTAGGGAGCTTTCCACCTCATATGGTGGATAGATGGCGCTGAACATCAAGGATCCGGAGACGGATCGTCTTGCCCGCGAGCTGGCGGCAGAGACAGGCGAGAGCATCACGGTGGCGGCCCGACGCGCGCTCGAGGAGCGGCTGCAGCGCGTCCGCGCGCGGGCCTCCGCGAGCCGCGCGGATGATCGACTCGGAGAGATCATCGCGCGTGGCCGGCGCCGAGCGGTGCTGGACAGCCGGAGCGCGGAGGAGATCCTCGGATATGACGAGACGGGCCTCCCGACGTGACGGTCGTGCTGGACACATCAGCCGTCGCTGCAGTCGTGTTCGGTGAGCCCGACGCCGAAGTGCTGCTCTCGGTCATGACCCGGTCAGCGGGAGAGCTGTCGATCAGCGCCGCGACGCAAGTGGAACTCGGCATCGTCGTCGAGGCCCGACAGGGCCCTGACGCATCCGAGGACCTGAGGGCGCTCCTCACAGAGTTGCGTGTGGAGGCCGTCCCTGTCGATGCCGATCAGACGCATGCCGCCATCGCGGCGTGGCGCCGATTCGGCAAGGGACGGCATGTGGCCGGGCTCAACCTGGGCGACTGCTTCTCGTACGCACTAGCCAAGGTCGAGGGGGCGCCCTTGCTGTTCAAGGGCGGCGATTTCACCCAGACGGATATCGCCAGCGCCCTCTGAACCGACTCACGACGCGTGGGTTTCCCGCGCCGCGGATCGGCCCGGGAGACTGAGGCACGTGGGAGCGATTCGACGTTTCGACCACATCGGGATCACCGTCGCAGACCTCGACCTGGTGACCGACTTCTTCGTGGCGCTCGGGCTCGAGGTGCAGGGCCGGACGCCGATCGAGGGCGAGTTCATCGACACGGTCATCGGCATGCAGGGGGCGCGCACGGAGATCGTCATGCTCCACGCGCCGGGCGGGGGCACCGGACTGGAGCTCTCGCAGTTCGCCTCTCCCCCAGGCGAGCCCGGCACGCACGACGCGGCGGCCAACGTGCTCGGGCTGCGCAGCGTCGCCTTCGAAGTCGACGACCTCGACGCGCTGGTCGCCCGCCTCGAGGGGAACGGGTACGGGCTCGTCGGCGGCATCGGGGAGTTCGAGAACGCCTGGCGGATGGCCTACGTCCGCGGGCCCGAGGGCATCCTCGTCGCCCTCGCCCAGCAGGTGTCCTGAACCGGTGCAGAGCGCTCGACCCCGAGGCGCAGGTGCCGCCCCGTGTGCGTGTCGGTGCGGGCCAACTCCTCGACGGTGCCGGTGAACTGCACGCGCCCGCCGTCGTGGCCGCCCTCGGGGCCCAGGTCGATGACGTGGTCCGCCGCCGCGATGACCTGCAGGTCGTGCTCGATGACGATGACGGTGCGCCCCGCGTCGACCATCGCGTGCAGGAGGCCGATGAGCCGGCGCGTGTCCTTGAGGTGCAGCCCCGTCGTGGGCTCGTCGAGCACGACGACGGGCGCGTCGCCGGTCAGCTCGCGGGCCAGCTTGAGGCGCTGACGCTCCCCTCCGGAGAGGGTCGTGAGGTTCTGCCCGAGGGTGAGGTAGCCGAGCCCGACCTCGATGGTGCGGTCCAGGAGGGCGGCGAGCTTGGTGTCGCCGAAGACGTCGCGGGCCTGCTCCATCGTCAGCTCGAAGACGTCAGCGATCGAGAGCCCGTCGACGGTGTACTTCAGCACCCCGGGCCGGAACCGGCGGCCCTGGCACGTCTCGCACGTCGAGGTCACCGGGTCGGTGAAGCCGAGGTCGACGAAGCGGATGCCGGTGCCCTCGCACTCCCGGCAGCCGCCGTCGGAGTTCGGCGAGAAGCTCCCCGCCGGCTGCCCGGTGGCCCGGGCGAAGAGACGCCGGATCTCGTCGAGCATCCCCGTCCACGACGCCGGGGTCGAGCGGCGCGAACCGCGGATCGGCGCCTGGTCGACGATGACGGCCTGCGGGGCCGCGGCGCGCAGGTGGCCGTGGACGAGGCTCGACTTGCCCGAACCCGCCACGCCGGTGACGACGGTGAGCACACCGGTCGGGAGGTCGACGCTGACGTCCTTGAGGTTGTGGGTACTCGCGCCTTCGATGCGGATCACGCCGGTCGACCTCCGCGGCTCGCGCGGTGGCGGCGACCCCTCGCGCAGGGCCCGGCCGGTCGCGGTGTCGGCGGCCCGCAGCGCCTCGAACGAACCGTGGAAGACGAGCTCGCCGCCCTCGCGCCCCGCGCCTGGCCCGATCTCGACCACCTGATCCGCCAGCGCCATGACGGCCGGGTCGTGCTCGACGACGAGGACCGTGTTGCCCTGATCGCGCAGGTCGAGCAGCATCCGCCCGAGTTGCTCGACGTCCCGGGCGTGCAGGCCGGTCGTCGGCTCGTCGAAGACGTAGAGCATGTCGTTGAGGGTGCTGCCCAGGTGCCGGACCATCTTGACGCGCTGCGCCTCGCCGCCGGAGAGGGTCGCGGTGTCGCGGGCCAGGTTCAGGTAGCCCAGGCCGAGGTCGACCAGCCGCGTGAGCTGGGCGCGGACGTCACCGGCGAGCGGGGCGAGCGGCCCGAGGTCCCACGTGCCGACGAGCGCTGCGAGGTCGTCGACCTGCATCGCGTAGGCCTGCGGCAGCGTGAGGCCGCCCAGGGTCGCGCTGCGGGCGGCCTCGTTGAGCCGAGTGCCGTCGCACTCGCTGCACGGGCCGGTCGTCACGAGCCGCTCATGCGCCTTCTTCGCCTCGCCCTTGAGGCCGGCGGGATCCTTGGCGAGCTCGATCCGCCGGAACCGCACGAGCGCGCCCTCGAAGTGGCCGGGCAGCGCGTGCGCGCCGGCCGGCTCCACCTCGCCGGGCTGCGCCTGCAGCAGCAGGTGCCGCTCCCGCGTCGAGTACTGCTCGATCGGCACGTCGACATCGAAGAGGCCGCTGTCGGCGAACCGCCGCCACGTCAGCTTGCCCGGCCGATAGTCCGGGTGCGCGAAGGGCCCCTCGCGCAGGGAGCGGGACTCATCGACGAAGGCGTCGACGTCGAGCACCTTCTCGACCCCGAGCCCGTGGCACGTCGGGCACATGCCGGCGGGGTCGTTGAAGGAGAACGCGTTCGAGTAGCCGACGAAGGGCTCGACCCCGCGGGAGTAGAGCATCCGCATCCAGTCGCCGATCCCGGTGATCGTCGCGAGCGTGGAGCGCGGCCCGCCCTGCAGGCGGCGTTGGTCGATGACGATGCATGCGCTCAGGTGGTCGATGCGGTCCGCCTCCGGGCGCCCGTAGGACGGCAGATACGTCTGGGCGAACGCGCTGAACGTCGAATTCACCTGACGCTGCGCCTCGGCCGCGATCGTGTCGAAGACGAGCGAGGACTTGCCCGACCCCGAGACCCCCGCCACGACGATGAGCGAGCGCTTGGGCAGGTCGAGGTCGAAGCCCGCCAGGTTGTGTTGCCGCAGGCCGCGCAGCTCTATCGTGTCGAGGCTCATGAGGTCCCTCCCGATCTCGCGTGGTCAGCTGCGACCGTGGTGACCGCCAGTTCACCGCATGGCGGGGCCCCGGGCAATCCGCCGCATCGGCTGGAGGTGCAGCGCCTTCCGGCCAGGAATAGTTGTGTGAGTGAAACAGTTTGTGAGGCCATGAAGATCGAGATCTGGTCCGACATCGCCTGCCCCTTCTGCTACATCGGGGAGCGCCACCTCGAGCTCGCCCTGGAGTCGTTCGACCACCGGGACGACGTCGAGATCGTGCCGCGCGCCTTCGAACTCGACCCCGGCGCAGCCCCCGGCGAGCATCGGCCGATGGCCGACGCGCTCGCTGCGAAGTTCGGCACGAGCTCCGCCCAGGTCACCGCGATGCAGCGCGGTATCGCCGACAAGGCGCACGCCGTGGGGCTCGAGTTCGACACGAGCACAGCGAGCGTCACGAACACCTTCGACGCCCACCGGCTCGTCCACCTCGCCCGCGAGAGCGGCCGGGACCGCGAGCTCCTCGCCGCCCTGATGCGCGGCTACTTCGCCCACGGTCTGCGCGCCGGCGACCACGACGCCCTCGTCGAGGTCGCCACGCAGGTCGGACTGGACGAGGCTCGCGTCCGCGCGGTGCTGGCCGGCACCGAGTACACCGAGGACGTCCGCGCGGATGAGTCCAGGGCTCGTGCGCTCGGGATCAGCGGCGTGCCATTCTTCCTCATCGACGACACGTACGCGCTCTCCGGGGCGCAGCCGGTCGCGGCGTTCCGCTCCGCCCTCGACGAGGTGTGGGCCAAGCAGCACCCGATCCAGCACCTCGGCACCGACACCGCCGACGGCGTGTGCACCGACGACTCGTGCGCCCTGCCCGAGCCCTCAGCGCACCGCTGAGGTCTCTCTCGCGTCGGCGTTCGGGACCTCCGTCGGGGTCTGCGGCCGCAGGCCCCGGCCGATCAACGCTCCGGGGTCTCCCAGCGGCCGCTCTCGCCGAAGACCGGGCCCTGCGCCTGGCCGGGGCGGCGGAGCGAATCCTGCGGACCGTCGCCGGCGGAGGGGTTCCAGGTCTGAGCCGGCGGCGCGGCCGGTGAACCCTCTTGTGGTAGACCGCACTGGGCCCGCCAGCGCAGATAGCCCGGGTTGATGATGAGTGCGGTGACGATCGCCGCCGCCCACACGAAGAGCATGACCCCGCCGCCGGTGTTGTCCGCGTCGTTCGGCCAGAACCCGGCGACCGCGCCGGCCACGAGGAAGAACCCCGCGAGCGCGACGAACGACGGCCTGCGCGTGCGCGCGGCGACATAGACGAAGCCGACCCACGCAAAGATCCCGAGACCGAGCAGCACCGGGAGCAGCCACGCACTGTGCCTCAGTCGCCACCACGGACTCGCCAAACGCTCACCTGCGGTCGCAGCCTGCGTCGCCATCGCCGTCCTCCCCCTTGATTGCCGTCCGCTGACCCTATCGGTGGGGCAGGCCCGGTCCCGAGCCGCGGGCGGACAACGACCGCCGCCTTCGCCGACGGCTACCGGCCCATCGTGGGGCGCCAGGCCACCGATGCTGACGGACGTAGCAACTTCTCGACGTACTCGGGATTTCTAGCCGCCGAACCACACCACGTTGACCTGCGGTGATACCGCGAGCCCGAGTGCGAGATCCGCCGCGAGTACGTCAAGAATCCGCTACGTCCGGCGGCGAACGCCGCGAAAGGCCTCATCGCGGCAGCGCTGGGGCTGACGCCCGCGTTCCGGTGGCGAACGTAGTACATCAACCGATATCCGCCCGGTGCCCGAGTCGCTGACCTGCGGCGTAGCAACGGGCAGACCGGGCCCGACGCGTTGACGTACTACATTCGCCACGGCCCAAGGCCCGGCTTTTTCGCGCGCCCGACCCGCCTCATGCCAGACCAGCGCACCTTTGACGCGCCAGCGACGTGGCGCTGCTGCGGATCGGTCTACTTGCGCGTGAGGTGATCGATGGACATGACGAGGATCACGCGGTCGGCGGCGTCCGGCGGCACGGGCGTGTCCGGGTTGCCGTAGCGCGCGCCGAGGATCGGGTAGAACGCGCCCTCGGGGTCCGGGATCACCTCGACGAGCCGGCCCCGCAGCTCGATGAAGACATACGGATTGTCCGGATCCACGACGCAGAGCGCCATCGCCGGATTCGCCTGAAGGTTACGAAACTTCGCGCGCCTCGAGGTGTGCGTGAAGCGGATGGTGTTCGAGTCGGCGTCGTAGAGGAACCACATCGGGTTGACCTGCGGGGTGTTGTCGGGGCGCACCGTCGCGAGGTCACCGTAGTTGGGGTCGGTGAGCAGGTGGAGGAGGTCTTCGGGCACGGTAGTCATGCGCTTCAAGCTACTCGCGGCCGCGCGCGGCAGGATGGGGCCCGCACCGCCGCCGGGCCCGTCCGCCCGTCAGGTCAGCCAGTCCTCGACAGGCCTCTGCTGCGGATCCGGGCGGCTGAGCCGTTCGTGGAGCGCCGCAACGATGGACGCACCACGATCGGTGCGACCGCGGGGGAACCGCTCTGGCGGGACGAGGAGATCTGCGGGGAGCGCTGGGGTAGCCGATCCCCGGCCGGCGCGGGCGGACCAGGCGACCCGAGCGAGAGGCACACGGCGACCATCGGCAGCTCGACGAGCACCGCCATGCCCCAGGCGTGGACGACCGCTGCGTCGCCCACGGCCGTCGAGACATCGACGACGGCGTCGGACGCAAGCATCGTGGCCGTGATGACGGCCAGGGGCGCCAGCCGCCGACGCCACCGGGACCCTGCAAGCGCTGCCGCTCCGACGGCGACGAGTCCGAGCATCTCCAGCGCGTCCAGCACCACCCAGAAGGAGGCGAGGGGGTCCGGCGTCGCGCGCGCCTGCGCCCAGAGCACCGCGATCCACGGAATCAGCACGACGCCGCCGCCCACGAGCAGCATCCCGCGGAGTCGGTGCGGGGCCTGGTCCATGGGTCCACGGTCGGCGTCACGCCTGTGCGTCGGCACTGCCAGGGATCGCCGCCGCCTGTGCAGGGCTCCGGCGGGCCTCAGCCCTGCCGGGCCTTGAAGCGGGGGGTCCGCTTGTTGATGACGAAGGTCCGGCCGCGCCGGCGGACCACCTGGGAGCCTGGCTTGGACTTCAGATCGCGGAGCGAGTTGCGGACCTGCATCGCGATCACACCCCCGCTCGATCGTGGCCGACCGGATCGACGAGGCCACGCTGCACGGCGCGGGCCTGCCGTCGGGGCACCTGGACGGTGCCTCCGGCGGCCCGCACCGGCACGAGCGCGACGGGGTCGGCACGCCAGTTCGCGCGCCGGTGGCGGGTATTGCTGCGGGAGGTCCTGCGCTTGGGAACGGCCATGACGACTTCTCTCTCTGAGGTGGATGCGCGTCGAGCGGGAGAGGTAGACGGTGCCGGTCAGCATGTCGCGGAACGCGACCGGCTCGTAGTGGGTGGAGGTCAGGCCGCCGAGGACCGCACGTCCCCGAGCCACGGCTCGAAGCCGTCCTGCACGCAACTCCAGTGGTGCGGCGGTGCCGCCATCTCGGCATCGGTGAGCAGGCACGCCTCGAACGCCGCCCGGATCGCCGCGATCTGGGCCTCGCTCGTGAGCGAGCGCAGGCCGGTGACGACGAGACGGGTGTGAGCGCCGGAGCGACCCCACGGCCCGAGCGTCCCGATGCTCACCTGGCCGCCCGCACCGTCCCAGGCACAGATCTGCCCGCGCCGCGTCGGTAGCCAGAAGCACCCGCGGGAGCGGTGCGCGCCGGCACCGATCTCTTCGAGCCGCTCGTGCAGCCGCTCGGGGTGGAAGGGCCGTGCCGAGCGCAGATCGAGACGCCACACGGCGGCCGCGGCCCGCGCGTCCAGCTCGGGGCAGGGCAGCGTTCGGGTCTCGGCGGTCCACGCCCGCGAGCGAGTGTCGTCGTGGACCCCGAGGAGGAGGCCGCGCGCGTCGGGCACTGCGCCGTCGACGAGCAGCTGGGCGCCGGGCCGGACGAGGGCCCGCAGCAACTCCACCCCGTCGGGGTCCGCGGCGTCGCCGACCATGAGGACGTCGGCGTACGCGACGAGCGCGCCCGTCGTCTCGGCCAGCCCCCGGTGATCCTCGGGCGAGGTGTGCAGGCCGACCTCGCCGAGCAGGACGTCGCCGGTCAGGGAGTCGACGAGGGATTCGCCGTCGAGGGCCGCGACGACCGCGGCGATGCGCACGTCGGTCTCCCGCTCGAGGTGCAGGACCCGGCACAGGTGGTCGGCCGACGCAGACAGCGGCAGGTTCGCGACGATCGCGCCCCAGCGTCCGAGACCGGCGAGCCGGCGCAGGGTCGGCAGCACGTCCTCCCTGATCGCGCAGCTCACGCAGAGGTGCTCCAGATCGATCACTTCCCGCTCGAGGACCCCGGTGAGATCGCTGACGGTGCGGTGCAGTTGCTGGGTCTCGACGTCGATGTGGTGGCGGACGACGACGGCGTCGGGCAGATCCCAGGCCAGCGCCATGGTCGCGCCGGCGGTCGCCACCTCGTCGACACCCGTGACGAGCACGGTGGGTAGCCCCCGCAGGGAGCGGGGCGAGGGTTCGAGGGTCACGGAAGTCCTTCCCGGATCGGGTTGTGATTAGAATGAGAACCGTTCTCATCACTATGAAGGAGTTGTCCGTGTCACGCAAATGCCAGGTGACCGGAGCGCAGCCCCGCTTCGGCCACGCAATCTCGCACTCGCACGTGCGCATTAAGCGCCGCTTCGACGTCAACGTGCAGTCCCACCGCTACTGGGTGCCCTCGCTGGGCCGCACCATCACGCTCATGCTGTCCCCGCGGGGCATCAAGACGATCGACAAGCGCGGAATCGAGGCCGTGGTGGCCGATCTGCGCGCGAAGGGAGAGCAGTTCTGATGGCGAGCAAGCAGTCCCAGATCCGCCCCAAGATCACCCTGGAATCCACGGCCGGCACCGGCTTCCGCTACGTCACGACGAAGAACCGGCGAAGCACGCCCGACCGCCTGGTCATCCGCAAGTACGACCCCGTCGTCCGCGCCCACGTCGACTTCAAGGAGACCCGCTGATGGCCAAGAAGTCCCTCGTCGCCGCGGACGCCC
>NZ_BAHD01000041.1 GCF_000298215.1 Kineosphaera limosa NBRC 100340
CCGCGCCGGTCGGCAGGGACCGCGACTGTCGGAGGAGCCGGGGACGGTCGGAGGAGCCGGGGACGGTCGGAGGAGCCGGGGACCGTCGGGGGAGCCCGGGGACCGTCGGGGGAGCCGGGGGACCGCGGGGCTTGGGCTAGAAGCCGTAGACTTCGAACGCTACGGCGTACTCGACATCCCAGCCGGCGGCCTGGGCGCCGCCGCGCAGGATGCCCGTCAGCAGCTCCCGCGGCGCGGGGTAGTCGTCGTCAAGACCCTCGAGGTATTGGGCGTGCGCCTCGAGCGAGGCCACTGCCTGCTCGAAGTACTCGGACACGTCGAGGGCGTGCGTCGGGGTGGCCGAGGCGGTCATCGCCGCGAACCGCACCCCCGACCAGGGCTCCAGCCCGTCGTCGACGAGATCGGTGAAGATCCACCGGTTGCCCGCGTCGCGCGCCCCGTCGATCAGCGCCTGACCGACGGCCCGGTGATCGGCCTGATTGGTGCCGCCGCCGCCGAATCGCTCGTGGTGCGTGAGGCCGATGACGACGTCGGGGCGGCGGATCCGCACCTCCCGCGCGATGTCGCGCCGCAGCGGCAGCCCGTATTCGACGACCCCGTCGGTGTGGCCGAGGAACTCGACGACATCCACGCCGACCTCGGCCGCGCCGTCCCGCTCCTCCTGGGCGCGGACCTGCGCGCACTCGCCGGGGTGCAGACCGTCGATCCCGGCCTCCCCGTACGTCGCCAGCAGGTAGGTGACGGTCTTGCCGTCGGCCGTCCACCGCGCCACCGCGGCCGCGGTGCCGTACTCGATGTCGTCGGGGTGCGCGACCACGACGAGCGCGCGCTCCCAGTCCTCGGGCAGCTCGGGCAGGGCGGATCGGTCGGTGCCAGTCATCACGGTGCTCCTTCTGGTTCGGCGGATTCCGCCGTGAGGGTTCCCTGGTGGTAGATCATGCGCCACGACTCGGGCGTGCGCTCCCAGATCGTCGCGCGTCGGCTCCGGCGTCCGGCCTGATCGAGTACGTACGTCAGCAGGTGCACGCCGGGAGCCAGCTCGCGCAGTCGGTGCCCGTGGGTCGTCCAGCCCTGCGTCACCAGGTTGTCGTGCTCTTGGGTGGCCAGGCGACGCAGCACCTCCTCGCGCACGACGTCGCGGGTGTAGGCGCGGCCCGACGCGCCGACCTCCCAGAAGTCCGGGGCGGTGACGGCGGCCAGGGACGGCTCGTCGTGGACGAACTGACGTAGGTGCAGGATCGGTTCGCGGGCGATGAGCTCGGCGGCCACGTCGTCGCGCATACCCGCATCCTGCCCGCCCAGGGGCCGAGGGTCACGCCGCCGCGCAGGCCCTGCGAGCTGAGTAGTTCGACTCTCGCCGCCATGCTCGGGCGCACGTAGATTCGCCCCATGACCAGATCAGAGGCGCCCGGGGAGGGTGGTGCCGCCCGCGGCGTGTCGAGGGGGTGGCGGTGGCCGGCGGCGTTCGCGGGGGTGTTGGCGCTCGCCGGAGCCGTGGTGTGGGGGCTGGGCGAATGGTCGCTGCGCGACGAGGAGGTGGTCGGCGCCAACATCGGTGCGGGGCTCTTGCTGCTGCTCAGCTGGGCGTTGTTCGGCCTTGCGGCGCTGACGGCCCTCGTCGCTGTCGTCGTGCGGCTCAGCCAGCGCTGACGCGCAGGCACCGGGAGCTGGCGCCTCCGGCTCAACGGCCCGTCATGTCGGCCGGCACGACCCAGGCGTCGAAGTCGTCGCCGTTCACCCCGGAGGCGAGGGCGGCCTCGCGCAGGGTGCTGCCCTCCTTGTGGGCTTTCTTGGCGATCGCAGCGGCCTTGTCGTAGCCGATGTGCCGGTTCAGTGCGGTGACGAGCATGAGGTTGGACGCGAGGTTCGCCTCGATGCGTTCGGTGTTCGGCTCGATGCCGACCGCGCAGTGCTCGTCGAAGGAGACGCACGCGTCGGCGATGAGGCGGATCGACTCCAGCACCGCATGCGACATCACCGGCTTGTAGACGTTGAGCTCGAAGTTGCCCTGCGACCCGGCGAAACCCACGGTCGCGTCGTTGCCGAAGACCCGGGTGCACACCATCGTCATCGCCTCGCACTGGGTCGGATTGACCTTGCCCGGCATGATGCTCGAGCCCGGCTCGTTCTCCGGGATCGTGATTTCGCCGATGCCGTTGCGCGGCCCGGAGGCCAGCCAGCGGACGTCGTTGGCGATCTTCATCAGCGCGGTGGTCAGGGTGCGCAGCGTCGCCGACAGCGCGACCAGGGCGTCGTGCGCCGACAGAGCGGCGAACAGGTTCGGCGCTTGATGGAAGTCCAGCCCCGTGATCTTGGCGATCTGCGCCGCGCAGGTGCGTCCGAACTCGGGATGGGCGTTGAGCCCGGTACCGACCGCGGTGCCGCCGATCGCCAGCTCCAGCACGCCCTGCTCCGCGTGCCGAACCCCTGCCAGCGCGGCGTCGAGCTGTGCGACCCAGCCGCCGATCTCCTGCCCGAGGGTCACCGGGGTCGCGTCCTGCAGGTGGGTGCGCCCGACCTTGACGACGTCGGCGAACTCCTCCGCCTTGGCCGCGAGGGTGTCGCGCAGCTGCTGGACGCCGGGGTAGAGCCGCTGGTGCAGCTCGACCGCGACGGCGATGTGCATGGCCGTGGGAAAGGTGTCGTTGCTGGACTGGCCGCGGTTGATGTGGTCGTTGGGGTGCACCGGGGTCTTGGAGCCGAGTTGCCCGCCGAGGATCTCGATGGCCCGGTTGGAGACGACCTCGTTGGTGTTCATGTTCGACTGGGTGCCGCTGCCGGTCTGGAACACGACGAGCGGGAAGTGGTCGGTCAGCGCGCCTTGGGCGACCTCACCGGCGGCCTGTTCGACCGCCGCGAGCTGCTCGTCGGTCAGGTGGGCGGAGCTGTCGGGGCCGAACTCGCCGAGCCCGGCGTTCGCGCGGGCCGCGGCCAACTTGAGGATGCCCAGGGCCTTGACCATCGCCGGCCCCCAGACGAAGGTGTCGCGGCCGATGTCGAAGTTGCCGAGGCTGCGTTGGGTCTGCGCGCCCCAGTAGCGGTCGGTGGCGACCTCGATGTCGCCCATGCTGTCGCGTTCGGTGCGGGTCGTCATGGTTCCCACCGTATGTCGACGGGCGAGCTGTCGGCGGGCGAGATGTGTGCGGGCGAGCTCAGAGTTCCTTGACGAGCTTGGAGACGGCCTTGAACTGCGGGTGTTCGGCGGTGCCGAGCCACTCGAACGCGACCATCTCGGCGGAGACGACAATCGCCCCGGCCTGCCGCAGCCGCGCCATCGCCAACTCCTTGTCGTGCACGTGCCGGGAGGCGCTCGCGTCGGCCACGACGAACACTTGCCGCCCGGCCTCCAAGAGCCCCAGCGCGGTCTGCAGCAGGCAGACGTGGGCTTCGCAGCCCGCGACGACGATCGCCCGGTCGGTGTTCGGCCCGTCCCAGTACCGGGCGAGGGTGTCGTCGAGCCCGCCCTCGCAGGCTCCGAACGCCATCTTCTCCACGACCAGTCCGGGGTCGGCCAGGTGCGCGCTGATCGCCCCGTCGTTCGGGCCGAGTCGCCCAGGATTCTGTGCGGTCAGTACCGCGGGGATGTCCAGTTGGGAGGCGACCTGGGCGAGGAACGCGGCCCGCCGCACGGCCTCCGCGCCGCCGGTCATCGCCGGCATGAGCCGCTCCTGGTAGTCCACGAGCACGAGCACGCTGTGCGCGGCGCGCATCCGAAGGTGCTGGGTCATGCGAATCGGCCTCCTGATTCGGGTTCGTCCACCGCGGTCACCGTCGCGCGAAGCTCCGAGTTGCCGCGGAGCCATGCCGGGGTGCCCGGACTACTGGGTCGGGCCGGCTCCGGCGGTCTGCTCGATCGGCGCGTCAGCCTGTGCGTCCGTCGGCGCGTCAGCCTGTGTGTCCGTCGGCGCGTCGGCCTGGGCGTCGGTCGAAGGGTCGGTGGCGAGGTCGGGATAGCGGCGGGGGGTGTAGACGACGCTATCGGCTGCGTCGGCGCCGCGCTGGGCGATGAGCGTCTGGCTGGAGCCGATGATGAGCAGCGTCCGCATATCGACGACGCCGGGATCGAGCTCGCCCAGCGTCGTGACGCTCACCCGCTCGTCGGGCGCACCGACCGCGCGGGCGACGATGACCGGCGTCTGCGGATCGCGGATGGCCAGCAGGTCGTCGCGCACGACCCCGACCTGCCAGGTGCGCTCCTTGCTCGCCGGGTTGTACAGGGCGATCGCGAGGTCGGCCTGCGCGGTGGCGCGCACCCGCTGCCGCACGACCTCGAACGGCTTGAGCCGGTCGGAGAGGGAGATCGTCGCGTAGTCGTGCCCCAAGGGGGCGCCGACGCGGGAGGCCGCGGCGTGAGCTGCGGTGACGCCCGGCAGAACCCGCACAGGAACGTGTGCGTACTCGGGCTCGCACGCGACCTCCAAGACGGCCGACGCCATGGCGAAGACGCCCGGGTCGCCGGAGGAGACGACCGCGACCCGGTGCCCACGGCGGGCGAGGTCGAGGGCGAACTCGGCGCGCTCGGACTCCACCTTGTTGTCCGAGTCGTGCGCCACCTGCCCGGGGCGCAGCGGCACCCGCCGCACGTAGGTCGTGTACCCGACGAGGTCGGTTGCGGCCGACAGGGCGGCCTTGGCTTCGGGGGTCAGCCACAGCGGGCCGGCCGGCCCGAGCCCCACGACCGTCACCTCACCCATGGTCGGTTCAGCGGGGGCCCCCTCAGTGCCGGTCTCCTCAGCGCCGGTCTCCTCAGTGCCGGTCTCTTTAGCCGCGGAGTCGTCGGCCGTTGTGGCCGCGGGGGAGGGGTCGCGCTTGCTCGCCGGGTCGCCGACGCGCGAGGGCACGACGAGCAGGGAGAAGTACGGCACCTGTTCGGGGTCGACTTCGCTGGCCGGCAGCACCCGCTCGTCAGGGGTGCTCGCCCGCTCGACGTACCACGCCTCCTCCCACCGTCCGGCGCGCACGAGCGCGTCGCGGACCCGGCCGAAGGTGCGGCCGAGCTTCATGACGACGGCGGTGTCGGCCTCTCCGAGACGGGCGGCGAGCTCCTCCTCGGGCAGGGTGCCGGGCAGCACGGCGAGGGTCTCGGTCGCCTCGACGAGGGGGCGGCCCAGCGAGGCACCGGCGGCGGTGATCGAACTGATGCCGGGGATGACGCGGGTCGGAAAACGCCCGGCGAGCCGGGAGTGCAGGTGCTGGTGCGAGGAGTGGACGAACGGATCGCCCTCCGCGAGCAGCGCCACGGTTTGCCCCGCGGCCAGGTGCTCGGCGAGCCGCTCGGTGGCCTCGTCGTAGAAGTCGGCCATCGCCCCCGCGTAGCCGCCGGGGTGCTCGCTGGTCTCGGTCGTCACCGGGTAGACGAGGTGGACTTCGATGTGGTCGGGCCGCAGGTGCTTGGCGACGATGCCGCGCGCGACCGACCGGCCGTGCCGCGCGGAGTGGAACGCCACGACATCCGCCTCAGCGATCGCCTTGGCGGCGGCCAGGGTGAGCAGGTCGGGGTCGCCGGGGCCCACGCCGACGCCGACGAGCGTGCCGGGTGTACTCATCGCGTCACTCCTGCGTGCTGGAGATGGCGTTGATGGCGCCGCACGTGATGGCCGAGCCGCCGCGGCGGCCGTGCACGACGATCGAGCGCAGGTCGAGGTCGTTGCCGGCCAGCGCCTCCTTCGACTCGGCGGCGCCGATGAAGCCGACGGGGATGCCGAGGATCACCGCGGGCCGCTGCTCCCACTCGTGCAGCCGGTCGAGCAGGTGAAACAACGCGGTCGGCGCGTTGCCGATCGCCACGACGGCCCCGTCGAGCCGCTCGCGCCACAGCTCGACGGCGGCAGCGGTGCGGGTCGTGCCCAGGTCGGCGGCCAGCTGCGGGACCCGCGGGTCCGAGAGCAGGCAGATCACCTCGTTGTCGGCGGGCAGACGCTTGCGGGTGACCCCGGAGGCGACCATCTGCACGTCCGTGAGGATCGGCGCGCCGGCCCGCAGCGCCGCCATGCCCGCGGCGACCGCGCCGGGGGAGAACGCGATGTCGCGGGTGAGGTCGATCTCGCCGGCCGCGTGGATCATCCGCACCGCGACCCGCTCCTCGTCGGCGTCGTAGCCGGACAGGTCGGCCTCCGCGCGGATCGTCGCGAACGAGCGCTCGTAGATCTTCGCGCCGTCGGTGATGTAGTCGTAGCGGCTCGTCGCCGGGGTCATGCGCTGCTCCTCAAGGGTGCTCCCGCCGAAAGTCATACCTTGCGGCGACGTTCAGAGAAAGAACTGTGGATCTCGCCGCAAAGTATGACTTTCGGCGGGAGGGGGGTGGGGCCCGGGTCGGGGGAGCCGGTGCGGCGGACCTGGTAGACGGGGGCGCCGCCGTCGTCAGGAACGGTGGCGACCGCCTCCACGTGGTCGGTGCGGGGATGCCCGCAGCGGCGCTCGCAGCCGGATACGTACAGCGGCAGTTGCCGGAGGTGCTCCTCTCGTTCGCCGAGCAGCTCCTCCTGCGTGCCGTCTGCCAGCAGCGATCGGACGATTTGGGCGTGCAGGCGGGTGGCGTCGGCGCGCACGTCGGCGATCGCGGAGGCGCAGCCGGGCAGGCCAGTGCAGGCTCCGAGCCGGACCCAGGGATCTCCGGGATCGACGGCGAGTCCGAGGGTGTCGAACCGCCCGAAGGCATCGACGGCGTCGTCGGGGGACAGCCCGGCGATGACGAGCCCGCGCCAGGGTGTCGTGCGCACGAGCCCGTCACCGGCGCGCGCGCACTCTGCAGCGGTGAACCACGCCTCGGCGGAGGCGGACCCGAGGGGGAGCGTGACCCGCACCGTCACCGAGCCGTGCGGGTTGAAGTGGAGCCCCGGCGGTGGTCCGACGCCGGGCGCGGGGTCCGGAGTGGGAGCGGTGGCGTCGTACGTCGGTGCGGCTCGCTCGACAGCAGCTCGCAGCGCCGCGGCCGCGGCACCGCGATCGGGCAGGTCGTCGACGCGCCACGCCGCGCCCGCGGTCTGCTCGTCGGCGACCTCCAGGAACGCCAGCGCCGCGGCCACGAGCGCAGCCGGCACATCGGGCAGCCGCACCGTAGGCCCGTCGCCTCCGGCACCCAAGAGAATGCGCGCCAGCGGCGCGACGCCCCCATCAGCACGATCGCCCCCGTCAGCAGGTTGATCCTCATCGAGCAGCACCGCGGCGACGTCGGGCTGGAGGGCGAGGATGTCGCCGCGGCCGTCGTCGATGCCGAAGAGAAAACGACCCGACAGTCCGGCAAGCCGGGGCTCCGCGACGATTGCGGCGTCGAGTTCCCGCACGATCTGCGGCGCGTCCGCCAGCTCGGCAGCCGCCGGGCCGGCGGGCCAGTGGCCCTCCTTGTCCAGTCCGGCCATCGGGGAGATGACGACGTTGCGCACCCGCTCGTGGCTGGCGGCCGGCAGCAGGCCGGCCGCGTCGAGTCGGGCGGTCAGTGCCTCAGGGTCGCGCACGCCGCGCAACTCGGTGTTGCCGCGGGCGGTCAGGTGCAGCTGCGGCTGGGCGGTCTCGATGGCGGCGTTCGCCAGCGCGTCGACCTGGTCGAGCGTCAGCAGGCCGCCAGGTAGCCGCACCCGCGCCAGGGGTCCGTCGGCGGCCTGGTGCAGCCGCAGCGCCCCGGGGCAGCGGTCACCGGCATCACGCGGGGCACGCAGGGGCCGGATGTCGGCCGCGACGCGCAGCGCGTCGGCGGCGTTGTCGGAGGCTGACTCAGGCACGCACCGAGCCTACGCCGCAGCGATCCGGCCGATCCGCCCACCGCTGAGCCCACTGCTGACCCCGCCGATCACGCTCCGCGAGCCGACTGCTGCAACGGTTCAGCCCGTTGCCAGCCCGGCGCCCGGGAGCCGGTCGCCCGCTCTGCCAGAATGACGGCGACCCAACCAGACTGGCGCCGAGGGGAGCCGAACCGTGTCCATCCACCGACGCCTCGACGGCTTCCAACGCCGCCACCCGGTCCTCGGGGTGCCGGTCGCGGTCATCTACAAGTTCCTCGACGACCAGGGCGTCTACCTCGCCGCACTCATCGCCTTCTACGGCTTCATCTCCATCTTCCCGTTGTTCCTCTTGCTTACCTCGATTCTGGGATTCGTGCTCGACAACGATCCGGAGTTGCGGGAGGCGATTTTGGAGACGGCGATGGCGCAGTTGCCGGTCATCGGCGGACAGATCCGGGCGCAGGAACTCTCCGGCAGCTTTGTCGCCGTGACCATCGGTGGCCTGACCGCGCTCTACGGTGCGATCGCCGTCGCCTCCGCGGTGCAGAACGCACTGAATGTCGCGTGGAACGTGCGCCGCAACCAGCGACCGAATCCGGTGGTGTTGCGCCTGCGCAGCGTCGGGCTGCTGTGCGTGCTGGGCCTGTTCGTTTTCGGCACGACGATCCTGTCGCAGGTCGGGGGCGCGCTCGCGGGATTTCTGCGGCTCTCCGGGTACTTCCAGTCCATCGCGCTCGGCGGCTCGCTCGTCATTTCGGCGTTGCTGTTCGTCGTCATCTTCCGGTTCGGCACCGCCGCGCAGGTCTCGGTGCGCCAGGTACTCCCGGGGGCGGTGCTGGCTGCGGTGTTGTGGCAGGCGCTGCAGGCCGGCGGCGCGTCGATCGTGCAGATGGCGATCGGGCGCGCCGGTGCCGCCGAGGGGGTCTTCGGCATCGTCCTCGGGCTTGTCATGTGGCTCTATATTGCCGCGATGGCCCTGGTGTTCAGCCTCGAACTCAACGTCGTGCTGGCTCGGCGCCTCTACCCGCGGGCGCTGCTGACTCCGATGACCGACCGGGTCGACCTCACGGTCGCCGACCAGGTGGCGTACACCCACCTCGTGCAGACCCAGTCGCTCAAGGGGTTCCAGAACGTCGACGTCACCTTCGACCACGACGGCCAGAACGCGACCGCGCATCGCCGGGCCCGCAAGGAAGCGCGAGCCCGCAACGAACGTCCTGAGCCAGGCCGCGTGGGTGTCCGGTCCGGGCGGATTGGGTAGGCCCACAGCTCGCTATTCGGACATAAGGCGTCGGCTTGTCGGGGCTTCGCGGCTACGGTGAGACCTTTACCGAGCCCCGGATAGGGCTCGAGTCGGGCTCGAGACCGGGCCTTACTCAGGCCCTCAAACAGACCCCGACAGGCCCCGGACGGCCCTCCACGACAGGAGCCAGGCATGTACGACGCCGGACAGCAGATGGTGCTCGGCACCATCACGATCAGCTACTTCGTCTTTCTCATCCTCGTCTCCGTGTGGATCGGGATGACGAAGATTCACACGTACGACGATTACAACGTCGCCTCCCGCAATGTCGGGCTGTTTCCGCTGATCCTCACCTACGTCGGCACGGCGATCGGAGGGTCGCTGCTGCTGGGCATCATGACCAACGGCTACAGCCTCGGCATGGGTCAGCAGTGGTTCAACATCGCGATCTTCGTCGCCAGCGTCGTCATGGCGGTGTTCTTCGTCAAGCGCATCCGGGTGCTCGGGTCGCGCAATAACTACGTGACGATCGGCGACTTCACCGCGCACCGGTTCGGCTCCGCGGCGCGCCTGCCGACCACCGTTTCGGTGCTCACGGCGTACTGCGCGATCACCGGTATGCAGTTCGTTTCGGTCGCGTTGATCCTCAATGTCACCGCGAATATCGACGTCACGCTGGCGATCTTCATCGCGTGGGTGATGCTGACGCTGAAGACGATCTTCGGTGGCCTCAAAGCCGTCATCTGGCAGGACGCCGTGCACGGCACCATTC
>NZ_BAHD01000040.1 GCF_000298215.1 Kineosphaera limosa NBRC 100340
ACCGCGGGGGCGTCGTCGTGCTCGCCGGCGCGCCGACCCACGACCGACTGCCGCCCGTGGAGGCGCTCGTGCGGTGGGCGCCGGAGTGGTTCGCCGACCGCGAGCTCACCGAACGCACCGCCCTGCGACTGCCACCCACGGTCTGGACCGCGCGCCTCTCCGGGCCGCAGGGCGCCCTGGGCGACGCGCTTGCCGCGCTGCCGGCCGTGGGGCTGCCGCCGTCGGTCGAGCACATCGGGCCGGTTCTGCTGGACCAGAGTCCACACAATTCTGTGGCGATGATCTCCGGTGCGACATTGGGTTCGGTACCCCCGACGCCGGAGGCCGAGCGGCCCGCGCACGTGCTGCTGCGCGCTGACCCCGCCGATGCCGCCGCGGCAACCGCAGCCCTGAGCCGCTGGCGCCGACTGCGCAGCGTCCGCAAGGACGGCGGGGGCGTGAGCGTCCGGGTCGGCGCCCACGAGCTCGGCGGCTGACCCGATGGCACGGTTGGCGCGACTGGCCGGGGCGACTGCCGTTTCACATGTTGGGCGGTGTGGTCCCTGCCGACGGTTGCGGTCGCAACGGCATCGCTCGGCAGGGAGCGCAACGGTGAGCCGGGCGGCTGCGGTCTCACATGTTGGGCGGTGCGGGTCCTGCCGACGGTTGCGGTCGCAACAGCAACGGTCGGCAGGGTGCGCGACGGTCGGGCGGGGCGGGGCGATGGGTCCCCGCCTAGACTGGCGGCTGCTGCATCCGCCGCCTAGCCGACGACCTCGACCTGAAGGATCACGTGGCCATCCAGGACATCCGCCTCTTCGGCGATCCCGTACTGCGCACCCCTGCCGCCCCGGTCGTGGACTTCGACAAGGAGTTGCGCACCCTCGTGCGAGACCTCACCGACACGATGCGCGACGCCCCGGGAGCCGGGCTCGCCGCACCGCAGATCGGTGTCAGCCTGCGGGTCTTCACGTGGTGGGTCGACGGGGAGCTGGGCCACCTCATCAACCCCGATCTGCGCCTCTCGGACGAGCAGCAGGACGGCGACGAGGGGTGCCTGAGCATCCCCGGGCTCGTCGCCGACACGCCCAGGGCATTGCGGGTCGTCGCTCGCGGCTTCGACCAGCACGGCGAGCCGGTCACCATCGAGGGCTCGCAGCTGCTGGCCCGCTGCATCCAGCACGAAACCGACCACCTCGACGGCATCCTGTTCATCGACCGCCTCGACCGAGCCGCGCGCAAGGAGGCCCTCAAGGCGATCCGCAGCGCCGAGTGGGCCGGGCTGCCGGGGCCGATCGTCAAGGTCAGCCCGCACCCGACCCGTGGCACGGGGCAGTGATGCGGCTGCTGTTCGCCGGCACCCCCGACCCGGCCGTCGTCGCCCTGGAGGCGCTGCTCGCCTCCCGGCACGAGGTCGTCGCCGTGCTCACCCGCCCCGACGCGCGCACCGGCCGCGGCCGATCTCTGCACCCCAGCCCCGTCAAACAGGTCGCCCTCGACGCCGGCCTGGAGGTACTCACTCCGGCCCGGCCCCGCGATCCCGAGTTCGCCGACCGACTGGCGGAGTTGGCTCCCGATGCCGCCCCGATCGTCGCCTACGGAGGGCTCATCCCACCCGCCCTGCTCGACGTCCCGGCGCACGGCTGGATCAACCTGCACTTCTCCCTGCTGCCCGCCTGGCGCGGCGCCGCGCCCGTGCAACACGCGCTCATCGCCGGCGACGAACTGACCGGCGCCACGACCTTCCGGCTGGAGGAGGGCCTGGACACCGGGCCCGTGCTCGGCCTGTGCACCGAACCGATCGGCGCCACCGACACCGCCGGAGACCTGCTCGGCCGGCTCGCGCACGCCGGCGCCCGGCTGCTGACCGACACCCTCGACGCGCTGGAGGAGGGCCTGCTCGAGGCCCGCCCGCAGCCCGCCGAGGGTGTCAGCCTGGCGCCGAAACTGACCGTCGATGACGCGCGGGTGCGCTGGGGGCACACCGCCGCCCAGATCGACCGGCGCATCCGCGGGTGCACGCCGGCGCCCGGTGCGTGGAGCACGCTGCGCGGCGAGCGCGTCAAACTCGGTCCGGTGACTCTGGCCGTGGCGGAGGGTGCCGACGAGTCGGCGGCCGAACCGCTCGCGCCCGGAGAGGTGCGGGCCGGCAAGCGCGCCGTTCTGGTGGGCACCGGCAGCACGCCCGTGCAACTGCAGGCCGTGCAGCCGCCCGGCAAGCGTCCGATGGCGGCGGCCGACTGGGCGCGCGGCGCGCGCATCACCGACGGGGAGCGATTCGAGTGACGCAGGATCGACGTGACGGCGGCCGCGATCGAGGCCGTGATCGCGACAGTGCTCGTGACGGTGCTCGCGATAGTGCTCGCGGTGGCGCGGGCGGGCGGGATCGCGGCCGAGATCGTGGTGGCGAAGGTGGCCGGTCGCGCGCGGATCGCCGGGACCTGCGGGCCGGCCGTCCGCAGCGCCGCACGGCCACCGCGCCCTCTCAACGCTCCCGCTCGGCCGATGACGCGCGCCTCGTGGCGTTCGAGGTAATGCGGGCGATCGACGACGGCGCGTACGCCAACCTCGAACTCCCGCGCGCGCTGCGGCGGGCCGGGCTGACCGGCCGAGACGCGGCGTTCGTCACCGAACTCGTCTACGGCGCAACGCGACTGCGCGGACGCTACGACCCGATCATCGGGCGCGGTGCGGGCCGCGACGTCACGGACATCGACCCCGAGGTGCTCGACGTGCTGCGCCTGGGCGCCCACCAGTTGCTCGGCATGCGGGTCGACTCCTACGCGGCGGTCGACTCCAGCGTCGCGCTGACGCGCGAACTGCTCGGCACGGGTCGGGCCGGCTTCGTCAACGCGGTACTGCGGCGCGTCAGCGAGAAGGATCCGCAGCAGTGGCGCGACATCCTGCTCAAGGGCGTTGAGCCCGGCTCCGACGAGGCGCTGGCCGTCAGCCACTCCCATCCCGCCTGGGTCGTCCGTGCCCTGCGTGCTGCTCTGGAGGCGCACCTGGGGGAGGATGCCGACTCCGGCGGCGGCATCGAGGCCCTCCTGGAGGCCGACAACGCGCCCGCGACCGTTGCCCTCGTGGCGCGGCCGGGCCTGGCGGACGTCGAGGAACTCGTGGCAGCCGGCGCGACCCGCTCGCAACTCTCGCCGATCGCGGCGCTCCTGGAGTCCGGCGGCGACCCGGGCCGCATCGCGGCGGTGCGCTCGAGCCGAGCCGCGGTGCAGGACGAGGGATCCCAGCTCGTCGCCCTCGCGGCGCTGGCGGCAGCGGCCGAAAACGGCACCGTGGAGGCCCGGCCGACCGAGCCCGACGGCGGGCAGCCGTTGCACGAGCCCGACAACGACCGTCCCGACGAGCACAGAGGCGATGACGAGCCCACCGGCGAGCCGGAGGGCGCGCGCTGGCTCGACCTGTGCGCCGGGCCCGGCGGGAAGGCCGCTCTGCTCGCCGCCGCGTCGATCGGCGCGGGCGCGACGTTGTTCGCCAACGACGCCTCCGAACACCGCACCCGCCTCGTTGACCAGGCGGTCGGTGCGGCAATCGATGCCGGCGCGGACGTCTTCGTCGGCACCGGCGACGGCCGTGAGATCGGCGAGCAGGAGCCGGACTCGTTCGATCTGGTGCTGCTCGACTCTCCGTGCACGGGGTTGGGGGCGCTGCGCCGACGTCCGGAGGCCCGGTGGCGGCGCTCCCCGGAGGACGTCGGCTCCCTCTCGCAGCTGCAGGGCGAACTGCTGGATTCCGCGGTGGCCGCGACGAAGCCCGGCGGGCTCATCGCCTACATCACCTGCAGCCCGCACCCGGCCGAGACCCGCTTCGTCGTCGCCGACGCCGTCGCTCGCCACGAGAACCTGGAGGCGCTCGACGCCCAGCCGTACGTGCGGGACGCCTCCGGTCAACCGGTGTCCGACCTCGGCCAGGCCCCCTACGTGCAGCTGTGGCCGCACCGGCATGGCACCGACGCGATGTTCCTGGCGCTGCTGCGCAAGCGCTCCGCGGCGACGGCTTCTGCGACGTCGTAGCTTTCAGACGTCGTGTCAGACCTCGTCGTAGCGGAAGCCCACCTTCATCGTCACCTGGATGTGCTCGACGCTCTGGTCCTGCAGGTGGCCGCGAATGCTGGTCACCTCGAACCAATCGAGGTTCTGCACCCTCTTGGCCATGCGCTCGATGCCGTTCTTGATGGCGTCGTCGACCGAGGTCTTGGACGTGCCGACGATCTCGCTGATCGAGTAGACGTTCTCGGACACGGGCTGCTCCTTCACCGGTGCACTGGGGTCGGCCGCGACCGGCCCCAACGGACATGATCCGCCCGAGCCTAATGGGGGTGCACCTAGACGGCGCGCCGCGCGATCGCACCAGTCAGGAGCCGTGGCTGGAGCGCCGGTACGCCCCGGGAGTGAACCCCAGGACGTCGCGGAAGTCGCGGATGAGGTGGGCCTGGTCGGCGTAGCCGAGGTCGGCCGCCAGCGCGGCCAGGGTGACGTCCGGGTCTTCGCGGGCCACGACGGCCGCCTCCTGCAGGCGGCGCCGCCGGATCATCGTCAGCGGCGTCAGCCCCACATAGCGCTGGGTCAGGCGCTGCACGGTGCGCACCGAGAGGTTCATCGCTGCGGCCACGTCCTCGACCCTGCGTAGGGTCGCGTCCTCCTCGATGCGGGACACCAGGTCGTTGGCCGCCAGGTCGTCGGGCGTCACCGTGGGCACGCGCTCGAGCAGCCACGCCTCGAAGGCTCTGCACGCTTGCTCCGGCTCCGGAGGATCGAGGGCCATCGGGGCTGCGACGCGGGCGTGCAGGTCGGGCTCGGTCACGAGCTCGTACCGATCGCGCACCCGCGCGGGGTCGGGACAGATCCCCGGCGTCGCGGCGGGGCGCAGCAACGCGCCGACGCCCCAGCCACGATCCGTCAGGTCACGGTGGCTGCGCGTCGTGGTCGGGCCGGAGATCCCGACGCAGGAGTCCTCGACGACGAGGTTGAGCGCGGGAAACGCGAGCAACTCCTGGCGCGAGATGCGCCCGGGCGCGATGTCCCAGCGGGAGACCCAGAACCACCGCACGAGGTGCCCCACCGCCGGGCTCGGGGCGTGCCGAGAGAAGGAGGGCAGCTGGTTTGGGTAGAGGATCCCGCGGGTCGACGCCACGTCACCGACGCTAGCTGGGCCGCGGGCCCAGGTGGCGCCTCTGAAGTCATACGAGCCAGCAGCTATTCGAGGCAGCGCAGCGGGGGAGGTCAGCGAATGCAGGCTGACGCGAATGTTCAATTCCACCGACCCGGCCCGCGCCTAGCGTCATGGCTATGACGAACGAGACCCCGCCCCGCCCCGCTGACGGCCGACACACCACCGACGGAACCCCGCATGGCTACACCCGGCTCACCCCCTTCCTCGTGGTACCGCGCGCCACCGACGCCATCGCCTTCTACGAGCAGGTCTTCGGCGCTCGCGTCCTCGGCGTGACCGAGATGGGTGGCGTCGTCGTGCACGCCGAGCTCGACTTCGGCAACGGCCGCCTCCAACTCGGCGAGCCGAACCCCGACTACGGGCTGGTGCCGCCTCCCGGCAGCCTGACCGGCGCCGACGACGTCTGCTACTCCCTGGCCATCTACGTGCCGGATGTCGACGCGGTGGTCGCCGCCGCCGAGGCTGCGGGCGCGCAGGTGCGCGAGCCGGTCGTCACCTTCGTCAGCGGCGATCGCTTCGGCAGCATCCTCGACCCGTTCGGGGTGCGGTGGTCGGTGATGACTCGGGTCGAGGACCTCAGCGAGCACGAGAGCGAGGCGCGCGTCCGCGAGTGGGCTGCCCAGCAAGCCTGAAAGTCTGGCCCGGGCGCCGGCCCGCGCCGACGCCGCCCACCAGCGGTTGCGGGTAGGTTCGGGGCGTGCAGATCTCACCGAGCATCCTGTCGGCCGACTTCGCCAACCTGCAGCACGAGCTGGACGCGATCGCCACCGCGGACTGGGCCCACGTCGATGTCATGGACGCGCACTTCGTGCCGAACCTGACCCTGGGTCTGCCCGTCGTGGAGGCGCTGCTCAAGGTGAGCCCGATCCCCATCGACTGCCACCTGATGATCGACGACCCCGACCGCTGGGCGCCGGGCTACGCGCAGGCCGGCGCGCAGAGCGTCACGTTCCACATCGAGGCGGCGACCGACCCGGTGCGGCTCGCGCGCGCGATCCGTGGCGAGGGCGCCCGGGCGGCGATGGCGATCAAGCCGGGGACGCCGTTCGCGCCCTACGAGGAGCTGCTGCCCGAGCTCGATATGGTGCTCATCATGACCGTCGAGCCCGGCTTCGGCGGTCAGAAGTTCATGGCCGACATGATGCCGAAGGTGCGCCAGGCGCGGGAGGCCGTGCGCCGCCACGGCGGGGAGATCTGGATCCAGGTCGACGGGGGAGTCGCCGCCGACACCATCGAGCAGTGCGCGGAGGCCGGCGCCGACGTCTTCGTCGCGGGCTCGGCCGTCTACGGCGCCGACAACCCCGAGCTGGCCGTCGAGGCCCTGCGCGCCCTGGCCCGGGCCCACGACCACGCCGACCACCACGCCCACAATCACGGCTGAGGCGCCGCAGCCCGCTCCGGCGCTCCCGCTCAGCTCTGCGCCAGGGTTTTCAGGCGCGCCAGGCCTTTTTCGAAGTCGCCGCCGAGGCGCTTGTCCATCCGCATCACCACAAAGAAGAGTTTGCCGACGAGGTTCTGTCGGCCCGTCATCGTCCAGGTCACATCGGTGCCGCCGCCGGCGGGGACGATGTCGAAGCGGGCGCGCTGCCGGGCGGGGAAGGGCCGCACGAACACCAGTTGCAGGTCGACCTCGCTGCGGCTGGAGGCGGTGATCTCCATCGACCCCTCTCCGGCGGTCTTGTTGCCGGTCCAGGTGTGCCGGGCGCCGACGCCGCGCTCCGGGCCGGTGTAGTGGTGGCGCATGTCGGGATCGAGGTCGTTCCAGGGTGACCAGTGCTCCCAGTGGCGCAGGTCGTCGATGAGGTCGTGGACGCGACTGGGCGGCGCCTCGATGTGGACGCTGCGGGCGACGCTGAACTCGGCCATGGCCACACTCTAGAAAGCCGACGACCGCGGCGGAACAGCCGCGCCGGGCCACTGACACACCAGGTGGCTGCGCGGGCTGTGGAAGACCGGCGAAGCCTGTCGGTGGCGCCGCTTAGGGTGGGGCCCATGGTGCAGCCCTCCGTGATGCCGGCGCAGCCCGTGCTGCCGGCGCAGTCCGCTGTGCCGGCAGAGCAGCCGACGCTTGTCGGCGAGCCCGACGACCGCGCCGCCGACGGGCTTGCCCTTGCGGAGCTGCGGCGGGTGTGGGGATATGAGCACTTCCGCGGCGACCAGGCCGCGATCGTCGACACGCTGATCGACGGGGGCGACGCCCTCGTGCTCATGCCGACCGGCGGCGGCAAGTCGCTGTGTTACCAGGTCCCATCCCTCGTTCGCGAGGGCACCGGCATCGTCGTCTCCCCGCTCATCGCCCTCATGGCCGACCAGGTCGACGCGCTCGCGGCCCTGGGTGTGCGCGCCGGCTTCCTCAACTCCACCCAGACCCACGAGCAGCGCCGCGCGACCGAAGCGGCCTACCGCAGTGGCGAACTCGATCTCCTGTACCTGGCGCCGGAGCGGCTGCGCGGCGAAGAGACGGCCCGTCTGCTGGACTCCGGGCGGATCGCCCTGTTCGCCATCGACGAGGCGCACTGCGTCTCCCAGTGGGGCCACGACTTTCGCCCCGACTACCTGCAACTCTCGATGCTGCACGAACGCTGGCCCACCGTCCCGCGCATCGCGCTCACCGCGACCGCCACCCGCGAGACGCACGCGGAGATCGCTCACCGCCTCCAGTTGCAGGGCGCCCGCCACTTCGTCGCCGACTTCGACCGGCCCAACATCACCTATCGGATCGTGGCCAAAGACAACCCGCGCGCCCAGTTGCTCGCTTTTCTGCGCGATGAGCACCCCGGTGAGGCCGGCATCGTCTACTGCCTGAGCCGTAACAGCGTCGAGCAGACCGCCGAGTACTTGGCCGCTGCGGGCGTTCCGGCGTTGCCATATCACGCCGGCCTCGACCGGCACACGCGGGCGAGCAATCAGGCGCGGTTCCTGCGCGAGGAGGGCCTGGTCATGGTCGCGACCATCGCGTTCGGCATGGGCATCGACAAGCCCGATGTCCGCTTCGTCGCGCACCTCGACCTGCCCAAGTCCGTCGAGGGCTACTACCAGGAGACGGGTCGCGCGGGCCGCGACGGCCTACCCTCCACGGCCTGGATGACGTACGGCCTGGCCGACGTCGTCCAGTTGCGCCGGATGATCGAGAGCGGCGAGGGCGATGCCGCGCACCGTCGCCGCCAAGGCCAGCACCTCGACGCGATGCTCGCCCTCTGCGAGACCGTCACCTGTCGTCGTTCTCAGCTGCTGGCCTACTTCGGGCAGGAGGGACGCGCGGCCTGCGGCAACTGCGACACGTGCACCCAGCCGCGCCCGACTCCTGGGACGGCACGGTCCCCGCCCAGAAGCTGCTGTCGACCGTCGTGCGCCTCGACCGCCGCGGGCAGCGCTACGGCGCCGGGCACCTCGTCGACATTCTGCTCGGCAAGCGCACCGCCCGCGTCGAGCAACTCGGCCATTCCGACCTGAGCACCTTCGGCATCGGCACCGAGTGCTCCGAGCCCGAATGGCGCGGGGTCGTGCGCCAGCTGCTGGCCGGCGGGCTGCTGGCGGTGCAGGGGGAGTACGGCACGCTCGGGCTCACGCAGGCCAGCGGTGCGGTGTTGCGGGGCGAGCGGCAGATCATGCTGCGACGCGAGCTGCCGAAGGCACGGCGCGCCGGCGGCGGCTCACGCGCCGGAGGTAGTTCGGGCGGGCCCAGTGGCTCGGGCGGCTCGAAGGCTGCCGCCGACCTCGACCCGCAGTCCGCGGCGGTGTTCGAGAGCCTGCGCGCCTGGCGTGCCGCGACCGCCAAGGAGCAGGGGGTGCCCGCCTATGTCGTCTTCCATGACGCCACGCTGCGCGGTATCGCCGCCGCCGCGCCCACCACGCTCGACGAGCTGAGCGCCATCAGCGGGGTCGGCGCCGCCAAGCTCGAGCGGTACGGCCCGGGTGTGCTGGCCACGCTCACCAGCGACGCGGCCGAAACAGCGCAGGCGGGCCCCGGAGGGTAGCCCGCTCGCAGGGCTGCTCGCCTGCCTGCTCGTCCGGGGCTCGTCCGGCGCTCGTCCCGGCGCTCGCCCCGGGCTGCTCGTTCGAACGCGGTGGTGCGCGCGGTGGGGTGTGCCTGGCATACTGAGCCGCACGTGCTCCGGGGTCGGTGTAATTCCGAACCGGCGGTGATAGTCCGCGACCCGCGGCCACGGGCCTCCAACCGGAGGTCGGTGGGGCGGTTGATCTGGTGAAATTCCAGAACCGACGGTGAAAGTCCGGATGAGAGGCAGCACGTGCGGTGACGGCATTCGCTACCGAGCAGTGTTCGGTAGCGGCGGCGACCGGCCTTTGCGTGTCGATGACGACGTGCTGGTCGGCGAGTTCGCTGTCGTTGCGATGCGCGTCCTCGCGCACCCCGGAGCTCGGACGAATTCGCCGAGCCGGGAGACATCATGAGCGGACTGCACGGGGTAGGGCCTGCCTCCATGCCGCGCGATCTGGCGCCGCTGATGCCCGCCCAGGCCATGGACCTGGCGGCCGAGCTGGGGGCCAACGGCCCAGAAGCCGATCCGAACCCCCGCGTCGGGGCAGTCCTCCTGGACGCTCACGGCCGCTTCATCGGCGGTGGGCACCACCGCGGCGCCGGGACGTCGCATGCCGAGATCGACGCGCTCCATCGCGCTCGATCCGGCGACCACGAGACGCGCGGCGCGACCGCGTACATCACCCTCGAGCCGTGCGCCCACACCGGACGCACGGGACCGTGTGCCGACGCTCTCTTCGAGGCCGGGGTCGCACACGTCGTCTACGCAGCGCCCGACCCCAATCCCGTCGCCGGTGGCGGCGCCCGGTATCTGACCCAGGCCGGGGTGCTCACCGAGCTGCGGCACCACGACGCCGCGGCTGCGCTGACCCGCCGATGGCGGCGGGCCATGGCGCTGGGCCGACCGTGGGTGACGTGGAAAACCGCGTCCACCCTGGACGGGCGCATCGCCGCCGCCGACGGCACCAGCCGGTGGATCACCTCCGCGCTGGCCCGCGCCGACGTGCACGATCTGCGCTCTCGCTGCGGTGCCGTCATCACGAGCACCGGCACCGCCCTGGCAGACGACCCGCACTTCACCGTGCGCGACGGTGGCCGCCCCGAGGGTGAACTGGCCGACCGGCAACCTCTGCGGGTCGTGCTCGGCGAGCGCGCCCTGCCCGCCGACGCGCACCTGCTCGACGACGCCGCGCCGACCTTGGTGCTGCGCTCCCGCGACGCGCGGGCCGCCCTGGCGCGGCTGCACGAGGAGGGGGTGCGTCGGGTGCTGCTGGAATGCGGACCGACGATGGCCGCAGCCTTCCTGCGCCAGGGCCTCGTCGACGAGGTCGTCGCCTATATCGCCCCGGCCCTGCTCGGCGCGGGCGGCTCCCTCATCGGCGACCTCGGCATCACCGCCATGGACGACGTGCTGCGGCTGCACACCCGCGACGTCACCCGCCTCGGTCCCGACGTACGCCTGACCCTCGAAATCCCGCGGCGCCAGTGACGTCGCCGCAGCACTGCGCCACAGAGCCGCCATCGCAGAACCGATCGCAGCACAGCCCGAAGCCAAGGAGCACCTCAGTCATGTTCACCGGAATCGTCGAGGAGGTCGGCGAGATCCTCGAGGTCACGCAAGGGGCCGACTCCGCCGTGCTGCGCGTCCGCGGCCCCCTCGTGGTCAGCGACGCGACCCACGGCGCCTCCATCGCGGTCGGCGGCGTCTGCCTGACGGTCACCGACCTGCGCGAGGACGCCTTCAGCGTCGATGTCATGCGCGAGAGCCTCGAGCGCTCCGCCCTGGGCGATCTGCGCCCCGGCTCTCGCGTCAACCTCGAGCGAGCGGTCCGCGCCGACGGGCGCCTCGGCGGGCACATCGTGCAGGGCCACGTCGACGGCACCGGCGTCATCGCCGCCCGCGAGCCCGGCGACCGGTGGGAGGTCGTGACGATCGAACTGCCCGAGCAGCTCGCCAAATACGTGGTGGAGAAGGGGTCGATCGCCGTCGACGGAGTGTCGCTGACCGTTTCCGCACTGGTGCCCGGCGGGTTCTGCGTCAGCCTCATCCCGACGACGCTGGAGGCGACCACCCTGGGTGCTGCGGCCGTCGGCGACCGCGTGAACCTCGAGGTCGACGTGCTGGCCAAGTACGTCGAGCGGCTACTGGTTGCCGGTGAGCTGCCCGCGCAGGGCGGGTCGGCGCAGGTGCCCGCGTGAGCGACTTCTTGCTGCGGCTCTTCGAGGCCCACCTCGTCATCGCCGGCTATCCGTTGCTCGTGCGCGAGATCATCGGCAACGGCTTCGGATTCGCCTCCGCGATTGGCGGGCTGCGGCGCCGGGTGTGGGCCTGGCCGGTGGGGATCATCGGCAACGTCATCCTCTTCACCGTGTTCTTCGGGGTGGCCCTGAGCGTCCCCGACGACCGGCATCCGTTGTACGGGCAGGCGTTCCGGCAGATCTTCTTCATCATCACCAGCATCTACGGCTGGTGGATGTGGCGGCGTGCGCGCGTCGGCAAGCGCAAGGAGGCGCCCGCGATCGTGCCGCGTTGGGCGACGGCGCGCGAACGCCTGGCCTTCGTGGCGGTCTGGGTGCTTGGCGTCGTAGTCTGCCAACAAGTGTTTGCGAGCGTCGGGGCGGGCTGGGACGCGCCGCGCTGGTACTTCTGGGCCGACGCGTGGATCTTCGTCGGTTCGATCGTCGCGACGTTCGCGATGGCTCGCGGCTGGGTCGATTTCTGGCTGGCGTGGATCGCCGTCGACCTGGTCGGGGTGCCGCTGCTGTGGCACAGCGCCTACTACCCGAGCGCCGTGCTCTACATCGTCTACGGGGTGCTGGTGATCTGCGGCTTCATCGTGTGGCTGCGTGCCGCGCGTGCGGAACGCAGATCGCCGGAGGAACAGGAGGTCTTCTCATGAGTGCGGAACCGATCCGGGCCGACTGGCCGACGCAGGGGCCGCAGGCCGTCGCGGTGGGACAGCCCGATCGCCTGACGGGGTTGGCGACGATTCCGCAGGCCTTGGCGGCGTTGCGACAGGGGCGCGGAGTGCTCGTGCTCGACGACGCCGACCGAGAGAACGAGGGAGATGTCGTCTTCGCCGCGGCGACGATGAGCGACGCGGCCTGCGCCTGGGCGATCCGACACACCTCCGGCTACCTGTGCGCGCCGCTGACCGGTGAACTGGCCGACCGGTTCGAGCTGCCGCAGATGGTGACTCGTAACGAGGACGACCTGCGCACCGCCTACACGGTGACCGTCGACGCGCGCACCGGGGTGACCACCGGCATCAGCGCTGCCGACCGGGCCCGCACGGCCCGGGTGCTGGCCGACCCGCAGGCCGGGCCCGGCGACCTCATCCGCCCGGGGCACCTCGTGCCGCTGCGCGCCCGCGACGGTGGGGTGCTCGTGCGCGGCGGACACACCGAGGCGGCGGTCGACCTCTGCCGGCTGGCCGGGCTGCCTCCGGTCGGGGTGATCGGTGAGCTCGTGCACGACGAGGGGGAGATGATGCGCGGCCCCGCCGTGCTTGAACTCGGCGGCGAGGCAGAGATGCCGGTCATCACCATCGAGGACCTCATCGCGTGGCGGCGGCGGCACGACCGGGTGCAGCGAATCACCACCACGTCGCTGCCGACGCGCCACGGCCGGTTCACGATGCACGGCTACCGCGACCGGCTGACCGGGGCCGAGCACGTCGCCCTGGTGCACGACGGAGGATCGGTGGCTACGAGCGTCCCGCCGCTGGTGCGGGTGCATTCGGAGTGCTTGACCGGCGACGCCTTCGGCTCGGCACGCTGCGACTGCGGGCCGCAGTTGGAGCAGGGGATGCGGCTGGTCGCCCGGCACGGCGGCGCGGTCGTCTACCTGCGCGGGCACGAAGGCCGCGGCGTCGGTCTGTTGGCCAAGCTCGCGGCCTACGCGCTGCAGGACGAGGGGCTGGACACCGTCGACGCGCAGACCGCGCTGGGGCTGCCGGTCGATGCGCGCGACTACGACGCGGCGGTGGCGATCCTGCACGACCTGGATCTGCTGCGCGTCGAGTTGCTGACCGGCAATCCCGCGAAGATCGCGGCGCTGGGGGAGGGCGGCATCGAGGTCTGCGCATCTCGGCCGGTCGGCCCTGGCGCCACCCCGGAGAACATCGCCTATCTGCACACCAAAGCGGCGCGGATGGGGCACCAGTTGGTCAGCGCCGGCGGGTCGGACTTTGTGCTCGGCCTGGTCGGTGGCGGTGAGTCAGACAGTGTGTCGAACCCGTCGCAGGGCTTGGTGTCGGGCCCTGCGATGGCAGCCGATAGGTCGAGTGAGTCGCGCGCGAACGGCGCGCCGCGGGAGAGGCAGTGATGGTAGGAGCAGGATCGCCGGAGTTCAGCGTCGACGCGAGCGGCCTGTCGGTCGCCGTGGTGGCGGCCCGCTGGCACGAGGCGTTCATGGACGGTCTGCTCGACGGCGCCACTCGGGCGTTGGGCGAGGCGGGCGTCAACGACCCGACTGTCGTGCGCGTGCCGGGCAGCTTCGAGTTGCCGGTCGCGGTCGCCCATCTCGCCCGGACCCACGACGCGGTCGTCGCGCTGGGCGTCGTCATCAAGGGCGGCACGCCGCACTTCCACTTCGTCGCCGACGCGGTGAGCCAGCAGCTCGCCCGCATCGCCGTCGACTCCGGCAAGCCGGTCGGCTTCGGCCTGCTGACCTGCGACAACGAAGCGCAGGCCCGTGACCGCTCCGGCCTCTCCGGCTCTCACGAGTCCAAGGGCTACGAAGCCGCCCAGGCCGCGATCGCTACCGCCGTAGCCCTGCGCGACCTCCCCTGATACCCGCTATGTCGAGGGGCGCAGGGTCGTTGCCTCAGTAGCCCGTCGGATCGCGGGGAGTGTAGCCGGCCTCGAGGGCGGCCGCCTCATCGTCGGTGAGCTCGATGGCCACGGCGGCGGCAGCGTCGGTGATGTGCTCCAGGCGCGTGGCGCCGATGATCGGGGCTGTCACGACGGGATGGCGCATCACCCAGGCCAGGGCGACCTGGGCCATCGGGACCCCGCGCTCACGGGCGATCCGCTCGACGGCGTTGATGATCTCGGGGTCGCCATCGCCAAAGAACCGTTTGCCGTTGGCGTCCTGCTCCGAGCGTGTGGTCGTCGTGCCGTAGGGGCGGGCGACGCGGCCGCGAGCGAGCGGGCTCCACGGCAGGCTGCCGACGCCCTGGTCGGCGAGCAGCCCGAACATCTCGCGCTCCTCCTCTCGTTGCAGCAGCGAGTACTGGTTCTGCATGGAGACGAACGGAGTCCAGCCGTGCAGCCGCGCCGCGTGCTGGAGCTTGGCGAACTGCCACGCGTGCATCGAAGAAGCACCGAGGTAGCGCACTTTGCCGCTGGCCACGAGGTCGTGCAACGCCTGCATCGTCTCCTCGACCGGGGTGTGCGGGTCGAAGCGGTGGATCTGGTACAGGTCGATCCAATCGGTGTCGAGTCGCCGCAGGGAGGCTTCGACCTGTTCGAAAATTGCGCGACGGGAGAGCCCGCTCTCGCCCGGCCCACTGCCCATCGGGAAGAAGACCTTCGTGGTCAGGACGATCTCCTCGCGCCGCGTCAGCCGTCGGATGGCGCGGCCGACGATCTCTTCGCTGGCGCCGTGCCCGTAGGAGTTGGCCGTGTCCCACAGCGTGATTCCCGACTCCAGGGCGGTGCGGAAGAACGCATCGGCGTCGTCTTCACCGATCATCCATCCGGTGCCGCCGGCCGGTGGGGCGCCGAAGCTCATGCAGCCGAGCGCGACGGGCGAGACGCGCAATCCGGACGTGCCGAGTCGAATGAGGTTGCTCATGTGTGTCCTCCGAGGTGAGGTGAGGTGGGGTGTCGGTTTCACGCCGCGGCGGATGCGTGGGCGGGTGTGCGGGAGGTCCCCGATGTCATGGTCAGGCTCGCGACCGCCGCGATGACGCAGCCGGCGACCGAGACCGCGAACGAGATCCGGAAGGCGGTTTCGAGGCCGACCGAGGTGGTCAGCGCAGCCAGGATGACTGCGGCCACGGCGGTGCCGAGCGCTCCGCCGAGTTGTTGCATGATGCGGGTCTGCATCGACACTTGCGCGACCGCTTCGGGCTCCAGTTGCTCGAAGGCGTTGGCCATGATCGGCACCATCAGGGCGCCGAGGCCGAGCCCGCGCACCAGCAGGGTGGCTCCGAGCAGCACCTCGCTGGTGTGTTCGCCGGCGAACGCGAAGGGGAGCGTGGCCACGCCGACCAGCAGGAACGATGCCATCGTGGTGGTCCGCGCTCCGAGGCGTTCGACGACGCGGGCGATGACGAGGCGAGTCAGTAGCGACCCGATGCCTTGCGGGATGAGCAGGAGGGCGGCGGCGAGCACACCTTGGCCGCGCTCCATCTGCCAGTACAGCGGCAGCAGGAACATGCCGCCGAACAGGGTCACGCCGAGAAGGAACATCATGAGCGTCGACGAGCCGATGTTGCGTCGGGCGAGCAGGGTGAGATCGATGAGGGCCCGTTCGCCGCGGCGCAGCGCCCAGAGCACGAATCCGGCGACGAGCAGCGCCCCCACCGCCAGCGCGCCCCAGGCCAGCGCCGGGGACTGTGCCTCACTGAACTGCGAGAAGCCGTACACGACCGCCGTGATGCCGGGGACCAGGAGTGCGAACCCCAGGGCGTCCAGGCCGGGCCGTGGGCCGGTCGCCTCCGGGTCCGCGGGAAGCACCCGCCACGCCGCGACGATGCCGACGAGGCACAACGGCACGTTGATGAGAAACACCCAGCGCCAGTCGCCGAGCGCGAGCAGGATGCCGCCGAGCACTGGCCCGAGGATCGGGTCCGACGGCCAGCGGCAGGCTGATCGCCGCGGTGACTCGGGCCGTCGATCGACCCCCGGAGGCTCGCACGGCCAGGGTCTGCATCAAGGTCATGAGCACGCCGGCGCCCAGGCCTTGGAGCACCCGGAACCAGATGAGGCTCGTCGGGTTCCAGGCCAACGAGCACAGCACCGAGCCGGTGAGGAAGACCGTCAGAGCGAGAATCCAGAGACGCTTGCCGCCGACGCGAGCCTCCAGCCAGCCGACGGTCGGGATCACGCCGGTCAACGCCAGGAGGTAGGCGGTGGCGACCCACTGGATCTCGCCGACGGAACTGTGCAGGTCGACGACCAGGGAATGCAGTGCGATCGTCACTACCGTGGTGTCGAGAATCGCAGCGATGCCGCCGAGGACGAGGGTGGCGATCACGTGCCGGGTTGCCGGGTCGAGCGGCGTGGAGCTCGACGGGTTAGATGCACTCACGTATCTAATATGCGCCTCGGCTGCTAAGATACACAAGTGACTCTTGAGCAAAGGGTTGATGCCCCCCGTCGCAGGCGTCGTGGGGCCGATCTGGAGGTGGCGATCCTCGATGCCGCCTGGGCGCAGTTGGCGCAGGAGGGTTACGCCAACTTCACGTTCGCCTCGGTTGCGGCCCGGGCGGGCACGAGTCGGCCTGTGCTCTACCGCCGGTGGGCCACGAAGGAAGAGCTGGTACTGGCCGCCGTGGAGCACGGCGGGCGCCAGGTGCGGCGCACGATTCCGGACACGGGGTTGCTCCGAGGCGACGTCATCCAGGTGCTCCTGGACCTCAATGAGACCCGAGCCGACTTCTCCGCGATGCTCGTGGCGCGCCTCGGTGTCCTGTACTCCCAGACCGACGTCACACCTGCCGACCTGAGGGACCGGTTTCTGCGCGGCAACACCGTCCACCCGTTACGCACCGTGGTGGCGCGCGCCGTCGAGCGCGGCGAGGTCGATCCGCAGCGGGTGCGCGCGCGCGTACTCGCCGTGCCGATCGACCTCGTGCGCCATGGGCTCATGATGCGGTTGGCACCTCTGCCCCGCTCCGAAATCGAGGAGATCGTCGACGACGTCTTCCTCCCGCTTCTCGGCGTTCCCGAGCCCGAGCCCGAGCCCGCGTTCGCCCGGCCGGCCGGGAGTCCGAGTTGTCGTTAGTGGGGCCGAGTTGTCGTTCTTATGTGACGTCTCGGGTGTGAAAGTGACGACTCGCCCCAGGCGGAAGTGACGACGCGGGTGTCGCAGGGCGGTCGGCGGCTGGTCGGGCCGTAGATGAAGCTCCCCTGAGAATGGGCGACGGACATTTGGTTGCATGTGCCAAGCAACCGTATGGTCGCTGCTTGTGACGAACACTCCACAGGGGTCTCTGCAGTCATCGGCTGCAGCAGACGCCACCGCGCAGGAGGGTCCTGCGGACTCCGCCGACCACCTCGCGTCGGTCAATGAACTGCGCTCGCAGTTCGTGCTGTTCAAGCGCACGCTGAACCTCCTGCGAGCCAATACCGCGCACCCTGACCTGGGACCCTCGGGCCTGCCGATGCTCGGCATGCTGCACTGGCTCGGACCGCAACGCACCACCGCCCTCGCGGCAAAACTCTTCCTCGACCCCTCGACGGTCAGCCGTCAGGTCGACACCCTCACCCGCTCCGGGTACGTCGAGAAACTCGCCGACCCGGACGACGGCCGTGCCTCCCTCGTGCATCTGACCGACACCGGCGAACAGGCGCTCACGCAGCACCTGCAGACCATCGGCAGCACCCTGAACGGCCTTTTGGCGGACTGGAGCGTCGCTGACCTGCGCACCCTGTCCGCCCTCCTCGGGCGTCTCAACAGCGACGTTCACGCCCGTTTTCCCGGCGCGACCGACATCAGCGGGCCGTCAGTCTGACCCGCGGTGGCCCGAGCCCGACCGTGGGTTCGACACCGCGGCGTCCCACCTTCCGAGGAGCCTCGATGAGCACCATTGCCCACACCGCCGACGCCGGCGCCCACACCGCCGACGCCGGCGCCCACCGCGCTGCGGGGCGCCCTTCGGCCCCGCCCGAACCGGCGGCGGACAGCTTCACCTATCCCGACCACTCGCAGGTCATGCGCATCCTGCTCGCCCTCATGGCGGGTATGTTCCTGGCCGCGCTCGACCAGACGATCGTCTCCACTGCGATCCGCACGATCGCCGACGACCTCGGCGGCCTGGACCGCCAGGCGTGGGCGACGACCGCCTACCTCATCACCTCGACGATCGCGACGCCGCTGTACGGCAAGCTGTCCGACATCTACGGTCGGCGCCGGTTCTTCCTCTTCGCCATCGCCGTCTTCGTCGTCGGGTCGGCGCTGTGCACGATGTCGACCTCGATGTACATGCTCGCCGCGTTCCGCGCGGTACAGGGCATCGGCGCCGGCGGCCTCTTCTCGCTGGCGTTGGCGATCATCGGCGACATCGTTCCGCCGCGCGAGCGCGCCCGCTACCAGGGCTACTTCCTGGCGGTCTTCGGCACCTCCAGCGTGCTCGGCCCGGTCGTCGGCGGCTTCCTCGCCGACCAGAGCTCGATCCTGGGCATCGCCGGCTGGCGCTACGTCTTCCTCATCAACGTGCCGATCGGCATCGCTGCGTTCATCGGCGTCTACATCAACCTGCACACCTCGCACACCCGCGTCAACCACCGCATCGACTGGTGGGGCGCGGTCACCCTGGTCGCCGCGCTGGTGCCGCTGCTCATCGTCGCCGAGCAGGGCCGCGAATGGGGCTGGACCTCCGGGGCCGCGATCACCTGCTACGTCATCGGCGTCGTCGGCCTCATCGCCCTGCTGCTCGCCGAGCGGTCGGCCGGGGTCGAGGCGCTCATCCCGATGCGGCTCTTCTCCAACCCCGCGTCCGGGATGCCGCTTCTCGTCGGCGTCTTCGTCGGCTTCGGCATGTTCGGCGCGATGATGACCCTGCCGCTGTGGCTGCAGATCGTGCACGGCTACTCGGCGATCCAGTCCGGCCTGGCCATGCTGCCGCTGACCGCGGGCATCATGACCGCCTCGCTCATCTCCGGCCAGCTGATCTCGCGCACCGGGCGCTACAAGGCGTTCCCGATCATCGGTACCGCGTTGATGACGCTGGGTGCCTTCCTCCTCTCGCGCGTCGAGGTCGACTCCTCGATGTGGTACGTCTGCGTCGCGATGGCCGTCTTTGGATTCGGTCTCGGTAACTGCATGCAGCCGCTGACCCTGGCGGTGCAGAACGCCGTTGCGCGCACCGACATGGGGGTCGCCACCTCCGCCGCGACGTTCTTCCGACAGATGGGTGGCACGCTCGGTACGGCCGTCTTCCTCTCCGTGCTCTTCTCCACGGTGCAGGACAAGATCGCCGACGCCTACCGCGCCGCCGCCGCGACACCGGAGTTCGTCGCCGCGATTCACGACCCCGCCGTGCTGAGCAACCCGGCCAACCGGCCGATCCTGGGGATGCTCGACGGCGGCGGCTCCGGCGGCTCGATGCTCTCGGACACCGCATTCCTCAACACCGCCGACCCGCGACTGACGGAGCCGTTCAAGGCGGGCTTCTCCGACTCGATCAGCCTCGTGCTGACGATGGCGATCGTCGTGCTGCTCGTGACCACCGTGCTCACCCTCTTCATCCCCGAGCGGCCGCTGGCCACCCGTGCCCAGGAGGGCCAGCAGGTGGAGTCGGAAGCCGATGGGTCGGCCGCAACTGGTTCCCACGCAGCCGTTGCACACAATGCCGGTGGCTCGAACCACGCGGCAGGTGCGAACCACGCGGCAGGTGCGAACGGCGCGGCAGGTGCGAACGGCGTTGTTGCGAATGACGCTGCCGCAGCCGTCGCGGCGACCACCCACGTCGCGCCGATCGTCTCGCCGCCGGCCCGTCCCGGTGCCGACGAGAGCGATGTCGATACCTCGCCCGACCTCTTTGCGCGCGACCCCTGGGCCGCCGCCGCCCTGACCACACCCCTCCCGGAAGGCAGCGCCATGTCCGCCGATCACAAGCCCGTCAGCGGGCCCGACAACATGCTCGACTACCCGTTCCCGCTGCGCCCCGGCCTGCAGGCTCGGCTCGCGCTGCCCGAGGACCTCACCGACGAGGAGGCGAGCCGCCTCGGTGCATTCCTCACGACCCTGGCCGTCCCCGCCGCCTGGGCCGAGAGTGACGACTCGGAACACCTGCAGTGCGCCGAGCACCGGGACGCCCCCGACCACTCGGAGCACTGACCCCCACCTTCCCGAAGTCACCACTGTGCGGCGGCGTCCAGAGTGATTGCTCTGAACGTCGCCGCACAGTGTGTCTCGACCGTCGAAAGGTCGGCTGGGTGGGCCTCTTGGGGCTCGGGCGGTCCGGGCTTGCCGGGGCTGGTGGCTTTCGCCTCGCTGGAGGCCCGCGGGCGCCCAGGGTGGGTCGCCAGTTTTTGTAGTTGTGGTGAACTAATTACGTGCCCCCGGGGCCGAGCTGCCTGGCGTCAGCAACGCTGCAGGTCAGCGACTCGACGGAAAACGGCTCGAGGGGGCACGTACTTAGTTCGCCACAAAGACAAAGCCCGTACCCGCCTGAAGGCCCTGCGGCAGCCACCAAACGGCGCGGCCTAGCCTGGCGTCATGGTGGATTCCGGGAGAACAGGCGGAATGTCCGGGAAGCGCAGGCTGACCCCGGGTTCGGTGGCCCGCCCCGAGGAGCCGACTCCGCAGGAGATGCGGCGGGCGTTGGCGCGGGCGCGGGACGGTAAGGCACTGGATGCCGGTGAGGCGCAGGTGCTGCTGCACGCGCGCGGGGACGACCTCGCTCGACTGTGCGCGGCGGCGACCCGGGTGCGGGACGCCGCGATGGTCGCGGCCGGGCGCCCGGGCGTCGTCACGTACTCGCCCAAGGTCTTCATCCCGCTGACCCGGTTGTGCCGAGACCGGTGCCACTACTGCACGTTCGCCACCACACCCGGCCGCGTCGAGGAGCCCTTCCTCGCCCCCGAGCAGGTACTTCAGATCGCTCGCGCCGGGGCCGCCGCCGGGTGCGCCGAGGCGCTGTTCACCCTCGGCGACCGGCCCGAGACGCGCTGGAAACCCGCCCGCGAATGGCTCGACGCCCACGGCTACGACGACACCCTCTCCTACGTGCGCGCCATGGCGATCCTCGTGCTCGAGGAGACCGGTCTGCTGCCGCACCTCAACCCCGGCGTCATGAGCTGGGCCGAGCTGACCCGCCTCGCGCCCGTCGCACCCTCGCTGGGAATGATGCTGGAGACGACCTCGCGCCGGCTGTTCGAGACTCCCGGGCAGGCGCACTTCGGCTCCCCGGACAAGGACCCCGACGTGCGGCTGCGGGTGCTGACCGACGCCGGGCGCATCGGCATCCCGTTCACGACCGGACTGCTCGTCGGCATCGGGGAGACCCCGGCCGAGCGCGTCGAGACGATCCTGGCGATCCGTGCCGCCGCCCGCGAGTCCGGCGCGATCCAGGAGTGCATCGTGCAGAACTTCCGCGCCAAAGGCGACACCGCGATGCGCGGCACGCCTGATCTCGAGCACGAGGCGTACCTCGCGACGATCGCGGTCACCCGGCTGCTGCTCGGCCCGAGCGTGTCGGTGCAGGCCCCGCCGAACCTCTCCGGCCTGGCGCAGCTGCCCGACCTGCTCGCCGCGGGCGTCGACGACCTCGGCGGCATCTCCCCGGTGACCGCCGACCACGTCAATCCCGAGCGGCCCTGGCCCCAGCTCGACGCCCTCGCCGCCCAAGTGCAAGCTGCCGGGTTGCAGCTCAAGCCGCGGCTGACCGCTCACGCCCGATATGTGCGCGACAGCCTCAACGGCACCCGTCCCTGGATCGATCCGCGGCTGCACGCCCACGTCGCCGCCCTCGCCAGTCCTGACGGGCTGCTCGCCGACGGCGCCCGCCCGCAGGGGCGGCCGTGGCAGGAGCCCGACGGTGGTTTCGGAGACGGAGCGTCAGGTCGGGTCGACCTGCACCAGGAGGTCGACACCTCCGGCCGCACGGACGACCGCCGCAGCGACTTCGACTCGGTCTACGGCGACTGGGCGGCGGTCGCCGCAGCCTCCCGCCGCATCGGCACCGAAGCGGCGGGTAAGGACGCAGGCAACCCCACCCGCCTCGCCAGGTACGTCGAGGCGGACGTTGCGGCGGCCATGCGCCGCGCCGAAGCCAACCCGGCGGGCCTCTCCGACGACGACTACCTCACCCTCATGACCGCCGAGGGCGCCGGACTGGAGGCCGTCTGCGCGCTGGCCGACGGCCTGCGCAAGGACACGGTCGGCGACGACGTAACCTACGTCGTCAACCGCAATATCAACTTCTCCAACGTCTGCTACGTCGGCTGCCGGTTCTGCGCGTTCGCCCAACGCGCGCAGGACGCCGACGCCTACCGCCTCTCCCTGCAACAACTCACCGACCGCGCGCGCGAGGCGCAATCGGTCGGCGCCACCGAACTGTGCCTCCAAGGCGGGATTGACCCCCAACTCGGCCGCGACTCCTACACCGGCATCGTCCGGGCCGTACGCGAGGGCGCACCCGGCATTCACGTGCACGCGTTCTCACCGATGGAGATCGTCACCGCCTCCGCCAAGGCCGGTGTCTCCATCACCGACTGGCTCAGCGAGGTGAAGGAGGCGGGGTTGGGCTCGATCCCCGGCACCGCGGCGGAGATCCTCGACGACGACGTGCGCTGGGTGCTCACCAAGGGCAAGCTGCCCACCAGCGCGTGGATCGACGTCGTCAGCACGGCGCACCGCCTCGGCATCCCCAGCACGTCGACGATGATGTACGGCCACGTCGACCACCCTCGGCATTGGGTCGCCCACCTGCGAACGCTCGCCGCGGTGCAGGACGAGACCGGCGGCTTCACCGAGTTCGTCCCGCTGCCGTTCGTGCACACCAACGCCCCCGTCTACCTCGCCGGCATCGCCCGGCCCGGGCCGACGCTGCGCGACAATCGCGCCGTGCACGCCCTCGCGCGGATCATGCTGCACGGGCGCATCGACAACATCCAGTGCAGTTGGGTCAAGCTCGGCGTCGACGGCACCCGCACGATGCTGCGCGGCGGCGCCAACGATCTCGGCGGCACCCTCATGGAGGAGACGATCAGCCGCATGGCCGGCTCGCAACACGGCTCGGCCAAGACCCCGGAGGAGATCGCGCACATCGCCGCCGGCATCGGCCGACCCGCCGTGCAACGCGGCACCCTGTATGAACGGGTCGCCGCCTGAGCCCGGGCAAGCCGGTGCCGGAGCAGGCCACCGGCGAGACGCCAGTCGGGCGCTGCGGGCGCGCTGACTACAGTGGAGCATCGTGAACAGCTTCGACCAGATCTACGCGCTCGTCGCCGACCGGGCCGTCAACCGGCCGGACGGGTCGGGCACGGTGCGTGAACTCGACGCCGGCGTGCACTTCATCGGCAAGAAGATCGTCGAGGAGGCTGCCGAGGTGTGGATGGCCGCCGAGCACGAGGGCAACGAGAGCGCCGCGCAGGAGATCAGCCAGCTGCTCTACCACCTGGCCGTGCTCATGGTCGAGCGGGACATCACCCTCGAGCAGGTCTACGAGCATCTGTAGGCGCGCCCGCCGACCGCTGCCCCGACCCGCCGAAGGACCGCCAGAACCATGCTGAAGATCGCCATTCCGAACAAGGGCTCCCTGTCGGAGTCCGCCGTCACGATGCTCAAGGAGTGCGGCTACCGAGTGCGCCGCGACACCAAAGAGCTCGTCATCACCGACGTTGACAACGACATCGAGTTCTTCTACCTGCGGCCCCGCGATATCGCCGTCTACGTCGGCTCGGGCACGTTGCACGCCGGCATCACCGGCCGCGACCTGCTGCTGGACTCCCAGGCCGAGGCCATCGAGATCATGCCGCTGGGCTTCGCCTCCTCGACGTTCCGCTTCGCCGCCCGCCCGAACACCGCCGCCGACGTACGCGACCTCGGCGGCAAGCGCATCGCCACCTCTTACCCCGGTCTCGTGCGGGCGCACCTGGGCAAGCACGACGTCGAGGCGGAGGTCGTGCGGCTCGACGGCGCCGTCGAGACCTCGATCACCCTCGGTGTCGCCGACGTCATCGCCGACGTCGTGGAGACCGGGACGACCCTGCGCAACCAGGGCCTGGAGACCTTCGGCGCGCCCATCCTGCACTCCGAGGCGGTGCTCGTGGCCCGCCACGACGACGCGGAGTTGCCCGGGCTGCGGGTGCTGGCGCGTCGGCTCGGCGGAGTGGTGACAGCCCGCACCTACGTGCTCGTCGACTACGACGTGCGCGCCGAACTCGTCGACGAAGCGTGCGCCATCACCCCCGGGCTGGAGTCGCCGACGGTCTCCCCGCTGCACGACCGCGGCTACGTCGCGGTGCGCTCGATGGTCAAGCGCCAGGGGGTCAACCGCGTCATGGACGCCCTGTACGAGTTGGGCGCCCGCGGCATCCTCGTCACCGAGATCCGGGCCTGTCGCCTATGACCGGCCCCGCCCGCGCGCGCAAGGGCGACCCGTACGCGCCGTTCCGGCCCCGCTGGGGCTACCGGGTGCCGCGGGTGCTGTCCATCGTCATCTTCGTCGCCTCCGCAGTGGGGGGCGCGACGATCCCCGGCGTGACCTGGTCGATCATCGACCGGTTCTTCTTCTTCGCGCTCGGCGCGATGATCGCCGGCCTGCTGTGGCGCTACTCGCGCATCATGGCGCGCCCTTCCCGCGAAGGCATCGTCATCCGCAACCTGTTTCTGACGCGTCGGCTGGAGTGGGCGCAGGTGCTGCGGATGCAGTTCGGCGGCGGCGCCCCGTGGGTGAGTCTCGATCTGACCGACACCGACACGGTCGCCGTCATGGCGATCCAGAAGGCCGACGGCGCCCACGGCCGCGCCCAGGCCGCCCGGCTGGCCGCGCTCATCGAGTTCCACGGTGACGATGGTGACGGCGGCGACGGTGACGGCGGCGAGGCCGCGGCGGAACCCGCCGAGTAGAGCCTGCGCTCCTAGGTCGGGTCCTCGTCGTCGGTGTCCTCCATCCGGTGCAGGGTCTGGGTGGGCAGGTCGGTGCCGTCGTCCTGCTCCGCGTCGTACTCGGGCTCCAGGGAGTAGGAGACGGGCAGGTACGCCAGCGCCTGCTCGTGCGTCAGCCCGGTCACCATCAGCAGATCGACGATCGCCGAGCGCACCTGGGCGCGGATGACCTCGCTGGACAGGCTCGGATGGACGGTCACATAACAACTGCGCTCGGCCAGATCCGCCAGACCGGCGCGGGAGATGCGCGGCAGGTGCCGCTCCTGCAGCTCGTCGGCCATGCCCTGAGCGATGGCGGCGAGGTCGTCGATGAGGTCGAGATAGGCCTTGGGCACGTCCTCGCCCTCGCGGATGGCGACGTTGACGCGCCGCACCAGCACTCGGATGTTTCGGATCGCGCGGTCCAGCGGCACCAGCAGGTCGGCGATCGCCTGCACCGCCGGCAGGTGGCCCCGGCGAAAGGGGGACTGGCGCACCACGGCCAGGCCGTCGTCGGCCAGGTCGTGCAAGGTCGTCAGCGCCTGCTCCGAGGCACGGGCCCGCTCCAGGGCCGCGTCGGCGTCCTCCAGGTTGCGGCTGCGCAGGGCCGCGGCGCTGACGCTGAGCACGTCGGCGATCTCGGTGACGATGCGGGCGGCGTGCCGGCGCGGCTTGCGCAGCGGGCTGGCCGGGGTGACCGTCGCGGCGGCCAGGGCCACGAGCCCCCCGATC
This sequence comes from Kineosphaera limosa NBRC 100340, assembly GCF_000298215.1. Taxonomy (GTDB): domain Bacteria; phylum Actinomycetota; class Actinomycetes; order Actinomycetales; family Dermatophilaceae; genus Kineosphaera; species Kineosphaera limosa. Next base: position 25,668 of record NZ_BAHD01000040.1, read on the forward strand.
ACCGCGTCGGTCCACCGAGAGAACGCGGCCCCCGTGGCGGGCACCAGCAGCGTGACGAAGATGGCCTGCACCCCGGCCTGCGTCGTCATGAGCACGCCGGCGTTGAGCATCGTCGCCAGCGACATCGCGATGACGACGATGAGCGCCACCTGCCAGTACCCGGACCCGAAGACGTGGATGAACAGGTCGCCGACGAACACGCCGACCGCGACGCCGATGACGACCTGCACCGCCCGTTCGATCCGTTGCCCGAACGACATCCCCAACGTGATGACGGCCGCGATCGGCGCGAAGAACGGGTCTTGGTTGCCCACCAGATGACCGGCGACGAACCAGGCGATGCCCGCGGAGATTCCGCATTGCACGATGAAGAACGCCCGGTCCGCCAGGCGCCGCCACCGGTCCTGCAGTGAGCTGGCCGACCGGCGGGCCATTCGCGGGGCGAACTCGGCGGCGAAGCCGCGCCACGCCCGCTCCACTGGGGTGCGCGACGGGGAGGGCGAGTCGGTCACGCCTCAGCCGTTCTGGTCGTAGGCGGTGGCGATGAGCGGCTCGAGGGTCAGCAGATCCTCGTCGAGGGCGTCCGCCTCGACATGCACCCAGTGCGTGGCCTGCGCGAATCCCTTGGCGGGGGAGAGGCGGTCGTCGTCTGGCACGTCTGCGCGAAAGCGCAGCCCGACCCGCAGGGTGCCGCGCGGCCCCGGCGCGAGCGCCAGAAACTGGGTGCGGCGCACGAACGGAATGTAGGTGGCGCGCGACTGGGCCTGAATGTCTTCGCCGAGCGCGTGGGTCATCTCGAAGATCGCGTCGTGCAGCGGCCGCAGCGCCGCCTTCGGGCCGCTGTAGAGGGAGTCGGTGGCGTCCTGCACATCCGGCGGCACCCAGCCGGCCTCCCGAGCCGCCGCGTCGGCGATCGCCCACTGGGAGTTCTGCGGCACCCCCTGCTCCCGCAGCCAGGCGCGCACCCCCTGCTGATCCAGCGGGTCGAGACCGGCCGCGCTCACCGCCTCCAACCAGTCGGGTAGGTCGCGTCCGGTTCGTTGCTTCAGGCCCGTCACCACGGCCGCCATCATGTCCGCCGGTTCCATGCGATCATTCTCGCCCCTGACCGGCGCCCGTGTGCGCGGCCCGCCCAGCCCGCCGAAAGTCATCCCCTTGGGTCGAGCTGCCCGCCCTCGAGACGCAGGGTGCCGCCCGTTGTCGACCATGGCGTGCCAGAGGTCGACGAGCCGGCGGGTGTCCTCGAGGTGCTTCCCGGTCGCAGACGGTCGATCACGATCTCGCGTGGCTCACCCACCCCACCGATGCCGGCAGGCGTAGCGGATTCTCAACGTACTGGGGATTCGGCCCCGAGCAGCCTCAAGTCGCTGACCTGCAGCGATAGGAAACGCGTCGGCGGGCGACCCGCCGCAGGTACGTCGAGAATCCGCTACGTCCGGCCAGCCGGTTGCGGAGGGGACCACAACCGGCAGCTATGACCGCATCATTGAACGGGGGCGGGTGCGTTCACACAGGGGCCACTCGATCGTGGCCGGTGGGCGGTTTAGCGTGGCAGGGGCAAGCGAGCGGTACCTGCTGGCGGTGGCGTGCCCGATTCTCTTGACGCTTGCTGTCTTCTTCGTCCGGCCGGCGCTGCGCACCGACGTGCTCCACCACACAGATGGGGCAACTGCCCTCTGGGTAGCCGGGCCCTGGCTGCTCTGGTGCCTCGCCCTTGTGTGCGGTGCGCGGTACATGCGGCGCCGCGGCTATCTGCCGTCCCGGCTAGGCGCTCTCCAGTGGGCCTTGCTGAATGCGGCGGTCGGCGCCGTGGTCACGTTGCCGTTCACATTCTGGGTCGCCGAGGCTACATCGCCGGGCTCGGCGGGCACCGGTGAGGTCGGCCTGACCCTGCCGCTGGTGGCCGCCTGCCTGCTGGGGCTCGCCGTGGTGAGCCTGATCCGCCGCCGCACCAGCCCCTGACGCGTGCCAGCGCCGGGAGGACGGGGCGCTCAGGTCGGGAGGATGACGGTGCCGACGTCGCGGTCGACGGCGGCGGCGATATTGGCCAGTGAGGTGACGACGGCGCGACGGCCGCCGCTTTCGACGAACCGGGTCACGGCCTCCATCTTCGGGAGCATGGAGCCGACGCCGAAGTGGCCGGCGTCGAGGTATCTGCGCATGTCGCCGGTGGTGACGCGGCCGATTGGGCGTTCGTCGTCGGTGCCCCAGCCGAGCACGGCGTGCTCGACGTCGGTGGCGATGATGAGGGTGTCGGCGTCGATGGCGCGCGCCAGGAGCGTCGCGGAGAGGTCCTTGTCGATGACGGCCTCGATGCCGCGGTAGCCGCCGCGGGAATCCGGGGCGCAGGGAATGCCGCCGCCCCCCGCCGCGATGACCAGGAAGCCCGAGGACACGAGCGCAGCAATGGCGGCGCCCTCAAGAATGTCCTGCGGCTCGGGTGAGCCAACAATCCGCCGCCACCCTCGCTCGCCCTCGTCGCGCCACGCCTGCCCGTCCGCCGTGCCTCGCGCGGCGCGTTCGGCGGAGGCGTACGGCCCGATGGCCTTCGTCGGTGTCGACATCGCCGGGTCGTCCGGGTCGACGAGGGTTCGGGTGACCAGGGCAACGACGTCCCGGTGGTCTCCGTGTGCCGCCAACCCCCGCTCGAGCGCGTTGACCAGCGTGAACCCGAGAGTGCCTTGGGTCTGCGCGCCGCACCAATCCAAGGGCACCGGTGCCAGGAGGTGTGCCGACAGCTCGTTCTTCAGCAGGATGTTGCCGACCTGCGGTCCGTTGCCGTGCGTGACGACCACGTCGTGACCGGCCGCGACGAGCTCCGCAATGTGCCCGGCTGCCAACTCGATCGCCACCTGCTGATCCTGCGGACGGGACGCTCCATCGGGGCCGCTCATCGCGTTGCCCCCCAGGGCCACGACAATCCTCATGTCCTGCTCCTTCGACGCGTTGCGCTTCGTCGTCTCTTGCCGATCTTCCCGCCGAAAGTCATTCGAGCAGCTCGCGAGTGTCGTCGCCAAGAGAGAGATCGGGTCCTTTGAGCCGGTCGGGTAGATGCCAGCGATAGTCACCGGCCTAGATCACCCAACCGTTTTCGGCCCGGCTGGATTGGGCTGCAGGATGCTGCGACGGTGCTCGCCCTTCTCGGCAAAAAGTTGAACCTGGCGGGTCAGGTTCATCTTTTCGCGCGGAGCGGGGTGCAAGAGCAGCGCCATCCGCTTTTGGTCAAGAGCGTGCGAAGTGTCTTCACAGGACTGCCTGCGGTGTGCGTCACTGGGGTGTGGAAACGATTCAGATCGAGCGACCGCGCGTGCGACAACTGCGGCGACGAACAGTGGCAGCTGTTGTCGTGCTGGGCCTGCTGGCCGCCGCCGCGATGTTCTCCTACGCGCGGATCAACTCGCCATCGGCCGTCGCGCAGAGGTACGTGGTCGCGACTGCCGAGCCGGGGGACCGGGATGCCCTGAGCGGGGTCGTCGATTCACCCGGCGGCACGTCGGCCACTGAGATCCTCGGGCACGTTCACGGCCAGGTGCGCACGGCGCCGGTGGTGATCTCCAGGGTCACCGTGGCAGACGGCGAGACGCCGAGCATGAAATACGTCGTCGTCGACGGCACCAGTGACGGAACTCCGTTCACGACCGGCGTCACGCTGTTGAGTCAGCAGTCGGGCCTGGTGTGGCGCGTCAGTGCGGAATGGGCGCCGTAACGCCCGAGGCACCCGTGACAGGGGCGGGCGCGCACCCGCCAGCGCATCGTCGCGCTGACTTTAGACTCGCTCCATGGACCCTGGCCTGCTGCGACGGCCGTGGCGTCTGCTGGTCACCAGATGGCCCTGGTTGTGCCTGGCGTATCTGCTCGCGCACCTGCTCGGCGGATTGATCACCTGGATCACGATCAGCACCGTGATCCTCTTCCCGCTGTGGGCCCGGGGATGGGCCCGCGTTGAGCGCCGCCTCGTGCAGTGCGCCGGGCGGGAGGCCTTGCAGGAGCCGGCGCCGCACGGAGGGGGAGTCTCGTGGCGGGAGATCGCGCTCGCGTTGGTGACGGCGTCGTTGACTCCGATCGGGATGCTCGGTGCCGGAGCGCTCGCGGTCTGGGTCGCCTCGACCCTCCTGAGCCCCGTCTCCGGCGCGCAGCGGTTCACCCTCGCGCAGGTGGCAGCGTCGGTCGGTCAGCCGGTCGCCGTCGCGCTGGGTCTGCTGTCTGCGCCCCTGGTCCTGTGGGGTCTTTGCGCCGCGGCCGTCGCCAACGCGTGGCTGTCCGCCAGGCTGCTCTCGCCGCGGGTCGAGGAGCTGGAGGCGCAGGTGCAAGCGCTCGCGGCGGCCGCCGTGCGCACCCAGGACGAGCTGTTGCTCGAACGTCGGCTACTGCAGCAGCAGTTGCACGACGGGGCCCAGTTGCAGATCAGCGTGGCCGGGGTGCGACTGGGGGTGCTGGAGTACGACCTCGAATCCGCAGTCGGTGACCAGGATCGTCCGCAGGTGCTAGCGACCCTGGCCCAGGTGCGCGAGAGCCTGGACGGCGCCGTCGATGCCATCCGCGACGCGGCCCAGGGCCTGTCGCCCCCGCTGCTTCGGGAGCGCGGCCTCGGGCCGGCGCTGCGAGCACTCGTGCGCGACCTGCCCCTACCGGTGACCGTCCGCGCAGAACTGCCACGCGCGGGCGAGGCCCTGGAGGCCGACCTGTACTTCATCGCTGCCGAAGCGGTCACCAACACCGTCAAGCACGCCCGGGCGACCCGCGCCACCATCGATCTGCGCGCCGACGAGCGGCAGGTCACCCTCACGATCACCGACGACGGAGCCGGTGGGGCGAAGCCGACCGGTGCCGGCCTGCTCGGGATCGGCACACGGGCCGCGCGGTGGGGCGGATCCGTCGCCCTGCACAGCCCGACCGGAGCAGCACCTCCCGACACAGGCACACAGATCACTGTGCGGATTCCGTGGAAGGAGGCGCCGTGAGAATCCTGCTCGCCGAGGACTCGGCACTCATGCGCGAGGGACTGGCCGCACTCCTGGAGCGCGCGGGTCACGACGTGGTCGCGCCCGTCGACAGCGCAGACGCGCTGCGCCGAGCGGTCCGATACCGCGCGGATCTGCCGGACCTCGTCGTCACCGACGTCCGCATGCCCCCGGACAACACCGACGACGGACTGCGAGCCGCCGTAGCCATCCGCATCGAGCACCCCCGCCTGCCGATCCTGCTGCTGTCGCAATGGCTAGGTAACGAGTACCTCGGACGGATCATGGACTCGGTTCGCGACGACCCCGACGCCGGTGGCGTGGGCTACCTGCTCAAGGATCGCGTAGGGCACGTGCGCGAGTTCATGGCTGCCGTGGAGGCGGTCGCGGCCGGCGGCATCGTCGTGGGCCGCAAGGTCGTCGCAGCGCTGATGGACCGACGAGACACCGGCTTGAGTGCCCTGACCGATCGAGAGCGAGACGTGCTGCGGCTGCTGTCGGCGGGGGAGACCAACCAGCAGATCGCCCGCACCCTGCACGTCTCCGAAGGCGCGGTCGTCAAGTACGTCAGCGCGGTCTTCGACAAGCTGGACCTCAGCGGTGAGCAGGGCAATCGTCGCGTCCTGGCCGTGCTCGCCTACCTGCGCCGCGACGAGCCATGACCCGCTGACGAGTGCGGCCGGGGGGATTCCACCCGGCTTTCGGGCGGGAACCCCTACTGCGCCGCGGGGCGCGCGCGGCGTGGACTGTTCCCATGTCGACCGTTACCTGCGCCTGCGCCGCCGCCCTGAGCAACGTCACCGTGATCTTCGGTCGCAACGAGGCCGCCGTCGTGGCGCTCGACGGCATCAGCCGTGAGTTCCGCGCCGGCAGTTTCACCGCGATCATGGGGCCGTCGGGCTCGGGCAAGACGACCCTCCTGCAGACCATCGCCGGGCTCATCAGTCCCACGCGGGGCCAGGTGCACCTCGGGGAGAGGCGGATCGACGATCTTCCGGAGCGTGAACTCGCCGTGCTGCGCCGCGATCAGGTGGGGTTCGTCTTTCAGGATTTCAACCTGCTGCCGCCGTTGACCGCGGCCGAGAACATCACGCTCCCGCTGCGGCTGGCCCGCCGCGCCCCGGAGCAGGAGTGGTTCGCGCAGCTCACCCGCCGCGCCGGGATCGAGGACCGACTCGACCATCGGCCCGACCAGCTCTCCGGAGGCCAGCAGCAACGGGTTGCCCTGTGCCGCGCCCTGCTGACTCGCCCCGGTTTGCTCTGCGGGGACGAACCCACCGGCAACCTCGACCGGGAGTCGGGCCGGCAGGTGATGGCCCTGCTCCGGGAGGCGGTGGACGACTTCGGCCAGACTCTCGTGCTGGTGACTCACGACCCGATCGTGGCGGCTTACGCCGACGAGGTGATCTTCCTGCTCGACGGGTCGATCACCCACACGGCGACCAGCCCCACCGCCGAGTCGGTGGCGCGCACGATGACGACCCTGGTGCGGCAGCGATGATCGGCCTGGGCTGGGCGCTGGTGCGTCGCCAGAGCGGCACGCTGGCCGGGGTGCTGGTCATGATGACCGTCGGTGCCGCATTGATCGCAGCCTTCCTCCTCGTGCGCGACTCGCTGGAGCAGACCCGCGCGCCGGTCGAGCGCTACGCCGCAGCGCCGGTGGTCGCTGCCGGGACCAGCGGCAACGCGGGCCTGTTCACGCCGGCGACGGTCGCGCAGCTGGAGGCGATCCCAGGGGTCGCGCACGCCATCGGCGAGGTGAGCATGCCGGCGCAGGTTCTCCGGGCCGACGGCACGCCACTTGTGCAGCAGGAGCGGATCGCGCAGTTCGCGCACTCCTGGACCAGCGCCTCCCTCACGCCGTTCGAGATCGTCGAGGGCGCTGCGCCAACGCAGGCGGGCCAGGTAGTGCTCGATGCTGCGCTGGCCCAGCGGGCGGGAGCGGGCGTCGGGCAGCGGGTGCCGGTACAGATCGGCGGACTCGTCGAGCACCTTGTCGTGACCGGAGTCGCCCGCGCCGCGGGGTCGTTCGAGGGTCAGCACGCGCTCTTCCTGGCTCCCCAGCAGGCGGCCGCGGTCGCGGGCCGTGGGCAGGGCCGAGTCGATGCAGTGGGCCTGGCGCTGACCTCGGGCACCGACCCGCACCCGGTCGCGCAGGCGGCGCACGACCTGGTGGCCAGGGCGCTGGGCGGCGACATGGTGGTCCCGTCGGGGACACCGTCGTACCGGGTCGCCGTCGGGACTGATCGCGGCGAGCTGGAGGTGGCGATGCCCGATCATCGAGCCTCCGCGCAAGTCCTGCGGATGCTCGTGTGGATCGTGGCCTTCATGGCCGTGGCGATCATCGGCGGCGCGCTCATCACCGCGGTGCGCCGCCGAGCCAGGCAGGTGGCCCTCCTGCGGGCCGTGGGAGCGACTCCGAACCAGATCCGGCTGTTGTGCCAGAGCGAGGCCCTGGTGCTCTCGCTGGTCGCGGCAGTCACGGGCGCCCTGCTCGGTGCCGCTTTGGCGTGGGGGCTCATCGAGGGGTTCGCAGCGTTGGGGGTCGTCAGCTCTGCCGTCCGCCTGCACGTCGGCCTGGCGGCGATGCTGGCCGCCGGGGCGGTCACCGTCGTGGTCGGTCAGGTGGCCGCATGGTGGGCCTCGCGCTACGCGTTGCGCATCCGGCCCGCGGATGCCCTGGCGGGCCAGGGGGAGCTCAGCGCGGGCCCGACCATCCGCACGCGGGCCCCGACCGCCGCTGGAATCGTGCTGCTGCTCGGCGCGGGGGCGCTGCAGCTGGCCGGCATGACCACGGCCCTGCCGGAGGCGCTGCTGCCCAGTTACGGGATGATCGCGAGCCTGCTCGTGATGCTTGGAGTCGCTGCTGAGCTCCACAGCCATCCGGGTGCTGTCCGGCCTGCTGCAACGCCCCGTCGCGGCAGCCTTTCGGGTAGGCGGCTTCCTGGCGGCCGCCACCGTGCGCTTCACCCACCGCCGCCTGGCGGGCATGGCGGCACCCCTGGCCGTCGGTATCGCGATCGCCGGCTGGGCGTTGGCCGGGCTGCCCCTGTTCGCCATGAGCAACGCCCAACAGGTGGCCGACCGCTTCGACGCCGACTACGTGATCACGACACCGATCGTGCGCGACACCCACACCGGCCTCTCACCGCAGGCCGTCGCCGCCCTCTCCGCAACACCGGCGGTGGCGACCGCCGGCCTGCGCCAGACGTGGCTGCAGACCGCAAAGGACGGTGGGCCCGCCACCGCCACGTGGAGCAGCGTCGTCACCGGCGACGCCGCGAGACTGCTCGATCTCGGCGACGTTCAGGGCGACCTGGCCAGACTCGACTCCGGAATCGCGCTCGGCGCCGAGAACGCGGCCAGGGGCGGCGTCGCGCTCGGCGACACGGTGCAGGTGCGCCTGCCCGGCGCCGCCCACCCCGTCGCCCTGGAGGTCGTCGCGCTGTTCAGCGCCGAAGGCGGCGACCAGGGTGCGGTCGTGTCGCAGCAGGCCCTTGGGCAGCACGTGGCAGCCGCCTGGTTCGACTATGTGCTCGTCTCCGGAGAGGGCGAGCCCCAGCAGGACTCCCTACAGAACGCACTGTGGGACGCCCTGGGTGGCGGGCCCGGCAGCGTCACGGTGCAGCACAAGCCGGACTTCCTCGCCTCCTACATCGAGACCCGCCGGGCCGCGGTCGACAACCTCGGCACGATCGCCGTCGTCCTCGTCGGCATCTTCCTCGTGCTCGCGGCCGCCAACGCTCTCGGGCTCTCGGTTGCTGATCGCACCGGCGAGGTGAGCGCCCTGCGGCGCCTGAATGCCACCGCGGGGCAGGTGCGCTCGATGATCGCGTGGGAGATGGCGCTGACCGTCGGACCCGCCTGGCTGCTCGGCGCGGCGGCCACGGGGTGGATGGCCTTCGCCATGGCGAGCGGCGACCTACGGGCGACGGTGTGGGCCTATCCGCTGGGGGCGCTGTCGCTCGTCGGAGCGGCCGGTCTGCTGTGGGCTGTCGTCGGATCGCTCGCCACGATTCGAGGGCGCTCGAGCGCCTAGCCATGCCCTGCGGTGCGGACTGAGCAACGTAATAGCAACCAAAGTTGACGAGCCCCGAATAGCAACGTAGGTTGACGGCATGGAGTCGACACAGGTGGCGCAGGCTGCGGCTAATACCAGCGATCCCCGGGTGGGGTTGCGGGCGGTCGCGTCGATGCGCACCTTGACCGACGTGCTCGAGCTGCGGCAGGTGGAGGCGGCGCTGCGCTCCGGGATGAGTTGGCAGCAGATCGCCGACGCCCTGGGGGTGACCCGCCAGGCGGTGCACAAGAAGTACGCCAAGAAGGTCGACCCGTCCATCCCCGTACCGAGGAGGAGCTGATGAGCAAGTTCACCGACCTGGCCAAGACGTCGCACGCGCTGTCGTTGGCTGCCATGGAGGAGGCCTCGCGCACCGGGCAGCGCATCGCCGACATCGACCACCTGCTGCTGGCCCTCACCGTCAACGAGCAGAGCGCCGGCCAGGTGCTGCGCAGCATGGGCATCACCCTGGCGGCCGCCCGCGCGGCGGTGTCGGCCCAGCACGACGCGCAGCTGGCGGCCCTCGGAGTGCAGGCCTCGATGCCCGAACCGGGCCGCATCGTCTTTCACGAGACCGACGGATACGACTGGAGCGAGCGAGCGCTCGACCTCATCAAGCGCTCCGCAGACGGTGGGCGCAGGGGCGACGCAACGGCCGTGCTGCGCGAGTTGGTCGCCGAACCCAGCGGACTCATCGAAGACCTCCTGAGTCGACTCGACTCCTCACCTGCTGCGGTGCTGACCCGGCTCGACGAGGTCGAGAGCGTTCCCGTGCACACCTCGCGCGCCAACACCGACTCGTTGACGGGCACCTCGCGAGCCTTCGTGCCCGCCTCGCTCGAGCAGGTGTGGCACCTGCTGGCCGACCCCGGCCGGATGCCGGAATGGGACCAACGAGTGGGTTCCGTTCTGGTCGGCGCGCCGCCTGAGCCGCCTGAGCCGGGTGCCCGATGGAGCGCCCTGGCTCCGAGCGTCGGCCCCGACGGCAGGGCGCTGAAGGTCAAACCGGCGTGGCGCCGACTGAGCATCGAGCTGATCGCCTTCGAGCCGCAGACGACCATCGCCTGGAGCCTGACGTACCCGGACGCCGACCGGGCCAACGCGCGGATCGTCCGCATCGACCTCGCACCCGCGGCCGGCGGCACCAGCCTCGGCCTCACGCTCTCCTTCGAGCGCCACCCCGACCGCGCCCGCCGCCCCTTGCCCCGACGCCTGCTCGGTCCCGCCCTGCGCCCGCTGCACCGCGCCGTGATCTGGCTCCAGCTCAACCAGCTCGGCTCCGGTATCAGCCGCGTCTTCCGCTGATCGCCGGCCCGCTGGGCGCTCGCCATGGTCCTAGCCGAAATGTCCCGGCGCGTCCTGTCGGTTCGCCGTACGAGACGGTGACGTTCACCCTTGAACCCCACAGCACCTGAGGGAGAATCCGGGTTTAGGCTGATGTAAGCCACATCACACCGTTACCCGTTTGATGCGCAGCGGCGGTCAATGCCCGCCAAGCCATCGGTGGAGGGAACCTCAGAACATGACAAGCACCGTGCCTTCAGTGGGCCACTTGGCGCAGCAGTGGGCGGATTTCACCAACGGACCCTGGCAGGACCAGATCGACGTCCGCGACTTCATCCAGTGCAACTACACCCCGTACGCGGGCGACGATTCGTTCCTTGCGGGGCCGACCTCGCGCACGCTCGGCATCTGGGATCGTCTGTCGCAGATGTTCCCGGTCGAGCGCGAAAAGGGCGTCTACGACATCGATTATCGAACTGTCTCCGCCATTGACGCCTACGCCCCCGGTTACATCGACCAGGAGAACGAGCTGATCGTCGGTCTACAGACCGACGCGCCGCTCAAGCGCGCCATCATGCCTTACGGCGGCTGGCGCATGGTCGAACAATCGCTGAACACCTACGGCTACCCGGTGCTCCCGGAGCTGAAGGAAACGTTCACCTCCTACCGCAAGACCCACAACGTCGGCGTGTTCGACGCCTACACCAACGCCATTCGAGCCGCCCGCTCCAGCCACATCATCACCGGGCTGCCCGACGCCTACGGTCGCGGTCGCATCATCGGCGACTACCGCCGCGTCGCGCTCTACGGCGTCGACGCCCTCATCGACGCCAAGAAGGTCGACCGGATGGAGCTGGACGCCCAGCCCTCCATCGAGAGCGTCATCCGCGACCGCGAAGAGAACTCCGAGCAGATCCGCGCCCTGCAAGAGCTGAAGTCGATGGCCGCCGGCTACGGCTACGACATCTCCGGGCCCGCCGGCACCGCCCGCGAGGCCGTCCAGTGGCTGTACTTCGGCTACCTCGCGGCCGTCAAGGAGCAGAACGGCGCCGCCATGTCGATCGGGCGCAACTCGACCTTCCTCGACGTCTACATCGAGCGCGACCTGGCCCGCGGCGTGCTCACCGAAGAGCAGGCCCAAGAGCTCATCGACGACCTCGTCATCAAGCTGCGCATCGTGCGCTTCCTGCGCACCAAGGACTACGACGAGATCTTCGCGGGCGACCCGACCTGGGTCACCGAGTCGATCGGCGGCATGGGCGACGACGGACGCTCGATGGTCACCAAGAGCTCGTTCCGCTTCCTGCAGACGCTCTACAACCTCGGCCCCGCCCCGGAGCCCAACCTCACAGTGTTCTGGGCGACCGACCTCCCGGAGGGGTTCAAGCGCTTCTGCGCCAAGGTCTCCATCGACACCTCGGCGATCCAGTACGAATCCGACACCCTCATCCGCAGCGTCTCCGGTGACGACGCCGCCATCGCCTGCTGCGTCTCGCCGATGAAGCAGGGCAAGGCGATGCAGTTCTTCGGCGCCCGAGTCAACATCGCCAAGTCGCTGCTCTACGCGATCAACGGCGGCCGCGACGAGATGAGCGGCAAGCAGATCGCGCCGGCGACGGTGCCGCTGAACGACCCCAGCAAGCCCCTGGACTACGACGAGGTCTACGCCCGCTACCTGAGCACCCTCGACTGGGTGGCCTCGATCTACGTCAACGCGCTCAACGTCATCCACTACATGCACGACAAGTACGCCTACGAGCGCATCGAGATGGCGCTGCACGACCGGGAGGTGCGACGCACCCTGGCCTGCGGCATCGCCGGCCTGTCGGTCGCGGCCGACTCGCTGTCGGCGATCAAGTACGCCACGGTCACCCCCGTCGTCGACGACCACGGCCTCGTCGTGGACTACACGATCGAGGGCGCGTTCCCCACGTTCGGCAACGACGACGACCGCGTCGACGACATCGCCGCCGACCTCGTGCGCGTCTTCATGGAGAAGATCCGCCAGTTCGAGACCTACCGCGGGGCCGTGCACACGCAGTCGGTGCTGACGATCACCTCCAACGTCGTCTACGGCAAGGCCACCGGCAACACCCCCGACGGCCGCCGCGCCGGCGAGCCGTTCGCCCCCGGGGCCAACCCGATGAACGGCCGCGACACCCACGGCATGCTGACCTCCGCGCTGTCGGTGGCCAAGCTGCCGTACGCCGACGCCGAGGACGGCATTTCGCTGACCAACACGGTCGTGCCCAGCGGCCTGGGGCGCGACGAGGCCGAGCGCGTCACCAACCTCGTCGGCCTGCTCGACGCCTACGTCGGTGAAGGCGGCTACCACCTCAACGTCAACGTGCTCAACCAAGAGACGCTCGTCGACGCCATGGAGCACCCGGAGAACTACCCGCAGCTGACCGTGCGGGTTTCCGGCTACGCCGTGAACTTCGTGCGGCTGACCAAGGAGCAGCAGCTTGACATCCTCAACCGGACGTTCCATCAAGGCTGAGGAGCCGCTCGACCGGGAGGCGACCGCGACGGACCCCGCGGTCGCCTCCCGCGGCGACGGCGAGCGCAAGACCGAGACGGCGAAGCGGCAGGTCGTCAAGCCGCTCGGCGACGTTACCCTGCTGCCGTTGCGGGGCGAACTGGCGCCGTTCGGTGCCCGGTCCGACGAGCTGGAAGCTCTGCGGGCCGGGCGGGCCGCCCAGGTTCACTCCTGGGAGCTCGTGACCGCCGTCGACGGCCCGGGCACCCGGCTCAGCATCTTCTTCTCCGGGTGCCCGCTGCGCTGCGTGTTCTGCCACAACCCCGACACGATGCTGGCCCACTACGGCACGATCCGCACGTTCGAGCAGGTCACCAAGCGGCTGCGGCGCTACCGGTCGATCTTCGCCGCCAGCGGCGGCGGGGTCACCTTCACCGGCGGGGAGGCGATGCAGCAGCTGCCGTTCATCGCGAATGTCACCGCGTGGTGCAAGGAGCAGGGGATCCACACGGCGCTCGACACCTCCGGATACCTCGGGGCGCACGCCCGCGACGAGCTCCTGGCCGACCTCGACCTCGTGTTGCTCGACGTCAAGTCCGGCGACGAAGAGACCTACCGGCGGGTCACCAGCCGCGAGCTGGCACCCACGATCGCCTTCGGCGACCGCCTTTCGGCGCTGGGCACGAAGATCTGGGTGCGCTTCGTGCTCGTGCCGGGCTGGACCGACGCCCCCGAGAACATCGAACGCGTCGCCGACATCGCGGCCCGCTGGAGCAACGTCGTAGAGCGGGTCGAGGTGCTGCCGTTCCACCAGATGGGCCGCGAGAAGTGGAGCCAGGTGCGGATGGAGTACCGGCTGGGCGATGTCGAGCCGCCCACGCCCGAGGCGACCCAGGCTGCGCGCGAGGTGTTCCGGTCGCGCGGCCTGCAGGCGTACTGAGGCCGCCTACGGCCGCCCGCCGGTGGAACGCTGCTCCTCCACGATGAGGTGCCCCTCCTCGGTGCGCCCCAGGATGCGGTGCCCGTAGAGGCCGTAGTCGTCGGCTAGCCCGAGCGTCTCGAGGTTCTGCGTGCCCGGCTGCTCGGCGAGCGTCGCAGTGCCGAACTGCTCCTCGCGCATCGACCGCGGCATGAGCGCGCGCACGAGGTGATAGGCGAGGATCGTGACGATCGTGCCGAAGGCGATGCCGGCAAGGGAGAAATCGCCCATGTCGAGTGACGTGTCGCCGACCGCGATGATGATGCCCGCGGCGACCGGCACGAGGTTGATCGGGCGGGAGAAGTCGACCTTGTTCTCGACCCAGATCTTGGCGCCGAGCAGCCCGATCATGCCGTAGAGAACGACGGTGATGCCGCCGAGCACCCCTCCGGGGACCGCGGAGACGAACGCCCCGAACTTCGGCGAGAGGCCGAAGACGATCGCGACCAACGCGGCGACGTAGTAGGCGGCGGTCGAATACACGCGCGTCGAGGCCATCACCCCGATGTTCTCGGCGTAGGTGGTCGTGGGTGCGCCGCCGACCGACGTGGCGATCATCGTGCCGACACCGTCGGCGCCCAACGCGCGACCCATGTACGGGTCGAGATTCTGCCCCGTCATCTCCGCGACGGCTTTGACGTGGCCGACGTTCTCGGCGACCAGCGCGACCACCGCGGGCAGCATGAGCAGCACGAACGTCAACTGGATGTCGGGGGCGTGCCAGCCGACGACACCCGTCGCGTTGTCGGTGGCCGGCGGCAGACCGAACCAGGGGGCGCTCGCCACCCCCTCCCAGTTGACCCGGTAGTGCGTGTCGACCGCGTCGATGCCGGCGTTGTAGGCGGTGATCTGCCCGAAGAAGAGGTCGGCCAGCCACGAGGCCAGGTAGCCGAAGACCAGGCCGAGCAGCACCGAGACGCGACCCCAGAAGCCGGGCAGCACGGTGGCCAGCAGGATGGTGACGATCATCGTGGCCAGCGCGATCCACTGATCCTGCGGCCAGTAGACGTTCGCGACGACCGGCGCCAGGTTGAAGCCGATGAGCATGACGACCGCGCCGGTCACCACCGGGGGCAGCACCCGAGTCAGGACGGCGGCCCCCACGAGGTGGATGAACAGGCCGACGAGGGCCAGCACCAGGCCGGCGACCAGCATCGCGCCGGTCACCTGCTGGGGTGTGCCGCCCTGGGCGTGCACCGCGGCGACCCCGCCGACGAAGGAGGCGGAGCTGCCCAGGTAGCTGGGCACCTTGCCGTTGACGATGAGCAGGAAGCAGATCGTCGCGATGCCGCTCATCATGATCGCCAACTGCGGGTTCAGGCCCATGATCAGCGGGAAGACGAACGTCGCACCGAACATCGCCACGACGTGCTGGGCGCCGAGCCCGACCGTCTTGCCCCAGCTGAGGCGCTCGTCGGGGGCAACGACCGCGCCGGGTTTGGGGGTTCTACCGTCTCCGTGGAGCTTCCAACCGAAGGCCGACATGCGCACACTCCTAGGTCAGTGCGGGGTGGCTGCGGGCCCGACTCCGGCGGCGGGTACGCGTCCTTGACGCTCGACATTATGCGCAGCCGGTGTCCCCGGAATCGGCCTATTCCGACGTGGCGCATGCCCCATGCCTGGCAGTGCTTGCCCGCACGACACAGGTTCGTGGGCGGCTGGCATCGCCGAGTGGTCAGTTGCGAGGTCGAGTGGTCAGGGCAACTGAACAACTCGACCGTCACAGTGACGACTCGGCTGCAAGCGCAGCCCCGGACGCGGCCCCCTCCTGTGGGCGGGGCACCTGAGACGTAGCGGATTCTCGACGTACTCGCGAAGCGGCCGGTTTGCATAACCCCAGGTCAGAGACTTGGGCCCTGCGCCGGAAGTCGCCCCAGTACGTCGAGAAGTCGCTACGTCGGCGCAGGCCTGTCGCTCGGGCGCCCAGGGGAGGGGGGCCCGGGCCCAACGACCTGTGCGGCGGAGCACGAACGCACCGTCTGCCGTGGGTGCCTGCTCGGCGGCCGAGCAGGCTCGAGGCCCGCGACCGGCGCTCGTAGACTGACGCGGTGAGCCTCGCCACCCGAGTCATCCCTTGCCTGGACGTCGACGCCGGGCGCGTCGTCAAGGGCGTCAACTTCGAAAACCTGCAGGATGCCGGTGACCCCGTCGAGTTGGCCCGCCGGTACGGGCAGCAGGGCGCCGACGAGTTGACCTTTCTCGACGTGACCGCCAGCAGCGGCGACCGGGAGACCACCTACGAGGTCGTGCGGCACACCGCGGAGGAGGTCTTCATCCCGTTGACGGTCGGCGGGGGAGTGCGCACGGTCGACGACGTCGACAGGTTGCTGCGCGCCGGGGCCGACAAGGTCGGCGTCAACACGGCCGCCATCGCCCGCCCCCAGCTCATCGACGAGGTCGCCGACCGCTTCGGCGCGCAGGTCCTCGTGCTCTCCGCCGACGTGCGCCGCTGCCGTCCCGACGGGCAGGCCACCGACTCCGGCTTCGAGGTGACGACCCACGGGGGGCGACGCGGCACCGGCATCGACGCCATCGAGTGGTGCGCCCAGGCGGCGCGGCGCGGAGCGGGGGAGATCCTGCTGAACTCCATGGACGCCGACGGCACGAAGGCCGGATTCGACACCGACCTCATCGCGCTCGTGCGGGGCGCCGTCTCGATCCCGATCATCGCCAGTGGCGGCGCCGGGGCCGTCGGGCACTTCGCGCCCGCGGTGCACGCCGGCGCCGACGCGGTGCTCGCCGCAAGCGTCTTCCACTTCGGAGAGCTGACGATCGGTGAGGTCAAGGACGCGATGCGCGCGGCCGGGGTCACCGTCCGTTGACCTGCTCGTTGCTCCGCTGCCCGACACCCCGCAGAGCCTGACGCCCCGGAAATAATCACGGCCCCGGTGGGGGGGACCGGGGCCGCGTGGCCTTCAGCCGGGGGGAGGCTGTCGAACCGGTTTCACCATATCGGCGGGCCCAGTCTCGTTCGGCCCCATAATGGTTCGCTGTTGGTCTGCATTCAGTAAAGACCTGACAGGCTTCGTCAAGTGCCCAGCTCGGGTGTGACGCCGGTCTCGACAAGAACGGAGAAGTTCGGTGGGTAGCGCAGCGCAGGAGGCGCGGGGGGCCTTGGCGGGCCGCGTCGCGGTGGTGACCGGCGGCGGTCGTGGCATCGGCCACGCGATCGCGACCACGCTGGCGCAGCAGGGCGCGGATGTCGCGCTGCTCGACCTCCTGCCGGACGTCGCCGCGGTCGCCGATCAGCTGGGGGAGTCGACCGGGCGTCGCTGCACCGGCGTGCTCGCCGATGTCACCGATGCCGACGCCATCGCGGCCGCTTTCGACACGGTCGCCGATCGGCTCGGCGAACCGGACGCGCTCGTCAACGCCGCCGGCATCGCGAACAACACCCCGGCGCACGAGACCGACCCGGCCGTTTTCCGGCGGGTCATCGACATCAACCTCACCGGCACGTATCTGGTGTGTCGCGAGCTCGGGCGCCGCCTCGTGGCCGCGGGGCGCCCGGGCAGCATCGTCAACATCAGCTCGATGTCGGGGCACATCGTCAATCTGCCCCAGCCGCAGGCCGCCTACAACGCCAGCAAGGCGGGGGTCGCGATGCTCACCAAGAGCCTGGCGATCGAGTGGGCGCCGCACGGCATCCGGGTCAACTCGGTGGCACCGGGCTATGTCGTGACCGACATGACTCGGCAGGTCATCGAGGCGCAGCCGGAGCGCTCCGCGCAGTGGCTGCGGCGCACCCCGATCGGGCGGCTGGGTACGCCCGACGATATCGCTCCCGCCGTCGCGTTCTTACTGAGCGACGCGGCGGCGTTCGTGCTCGGGCACGACCTCGTCATCGACGGCGGGTACACGATCGTCTGAGCGCCGTCCCCGTTCACAGTCAGGGGCACGAAACTGCCCTCTGTTACCTTCGAACTGTGGCCCGGCCCAAAATGTACGACGAGCAATTGCGCGGGGCTCTGCTGCGTGCCGCGGCCGATCGGCTGGCCGCCGGCGGTGTCGACGGCCTGTCGCTGCGCGAACTGGCCGCCAGCTTGGGGACCTCGACCAACGCGGTCTACTCGATGTTCGGCGGTAAGGCAGAGCTCGTCGTCGCGGTGCTGCAGCAGGCCGTCGACGGCTTCTCGGCGGCGCAGCTGGAGGCGATGGGTCAGGCCAATTCCGTCGCCGACCTGCGTCGCATGGGCTCGGCCTATCGCGCGTGGGCGCTGGCCAATCCGGCGTTCTACGCCGCGATGTTCGGGCACTCGGCGCTGAGCAGCGCCCGCCCGGCGAGCGAACGGGATCAGATGCCCGAATCGGCCGCGCCCCTGCTGACCGTCGTGGCGAACCTCATCGACTCCGGCGACATCCGGCCGGCCCCCTCGTGCTGGTGGCCACCAGCATCTGGGCATCGACGCACGGCATGGTCACCATCGAAATCTCCCTGTTCGGCGGCTCGTCCGTCGGCGACGCCCTGTTCGCCGAGCACCGACGAGCCGTCGAACGGGCGTGGTTCACCGAGCAGGGGCTGGCCGCGGCTGCGCTCCTGGACGAGCAGGGCGAGCAGGATCCGGACGAGAAGTGCCTGGGCGAGGGCGAGGCTGTCGCGGGCTGAGGCCGTGGGCTCCGTGACCGACGCGATCGAGGGGTAGGCTCGCTGGCCGTGACCAGCGCGACCGCCCCCGACCAGCCGGTTCTCCCGCGTGAGCGCGAGCGACCGGACCGGAGCGTCGACCCGTTGGTGCGGGTCGTCGGGATCGGGGCCGACGGCTGGGGTGGACTGACGAGCAGCGCCCAGGCGGCACTGGCCGACTGCGAGGTACTGCTGGGCTCGGGGCGGCAGCTCGACCTCCTGCCGCAGGAGCTGGCCGCAGAACGGGTGAGCTGGCCGTCGCCGCTGCCGCCGGCGGTCCCGCGGTTGCTGGCCGAGCACGCGGGTCGCCGCATCGGCGTGCTGGCCTCCGGTGACCCGATGCACTACGGGATCGGCCGGCTGCTCGTGCGCCATCTGGGGGCCGACCGGCTGGAGATGCACAGCCACCCCTCGTCGATCACCCTCGCGTGCGCGCGGCTGGGCTGGCCCGTCGAGGATGTCGAGGTGGTCTCGGCGGTGGGACGCGACCCGCGGCGTCTGGCCGCCGTGCTTCATCCGGACGTTCGGATTGTCGTGCTCTCGGCCGACGCGACGACCCCGGCCGCCGTCGCCGGGCTGCTGCGCGACCGCGGCTACGGCGCGTCCACGCTGACGGTCCTCGCCGATCTCGGCGCGCCGAACGAGTCGAGGTTCGAGGGGGGCGCGGCGGACTGGGACGGCCAGACCCAGGTGCCGGCGCTGAATGTCGTGGCGGTGCACGTCCAGGCCGATCCGGCACCTGGGGCACCGGCCGAGGCGCCCGCGCGTCCGCACCTGGTGCCTGGGTTGCCCGACGAGGCCTATGACACCGACGGGCAGCTCACCAAGTGGGAGGTGCGCGCGCTGACCCTCGCCGCGCTGGCTCCGGCCCCCGGGCAGCTGCTGTGGGATATCGGCGGGGGCACCGGCACCATCGGCGTCGAGTGGATGCGCGCCCACCGTTCCTGCCGCGCCATCGCCCTCGAGCGGCGCCGCGACCGGGCCGCCCGCATCGCCCGCAACGCCGGACAGCTCGGCGTGCCCGGCCTGCGGGTCGTGCTGGGAGCTGCGCCGCAAGCGCTGGCGACCCTGCGCGAGGCTGCCGACGCCGACCGACCCGACGCCGACCGACCCGACGCCGTGTTCATCGGCGGGGGCCTGGGCACGCCCGGCGTCGTCGACGCCTGCTGGGCCGCGCTGCGACCGGGTGGCCGGCTCGTCGCCAACACGGTAACCCTGGAGTCGGAGGCGCTGCTCGTGCAGTTGCAGGCCCGGCTGGGCGGACGACTGGTGCGCCTCGAGGTCGCCCGAGCGGAGGCGATCGGCGGGTTCACCGGCTGGGTGCCCGCGCGGCCGGTCACGCAGTGGAGCGCCATCAAGCCGCACCGGCACGAAGACTGGACCGACGAGACTCCCGAAGGCGAGGACGCGCTGTGACCGTCTACTTCATCGGCGCCGGGCCGGGCGCCGCCGACCTCATCACCGTCCGCGGTCAGCGGCTCGTCGCCCGCTGCCCGGTGGTGCTCTACGCCGGGGCGCTCGTGCCGCGCGAACTGCTCGACGAGGCCGCCGCCGAGGCCCGGCTCGTCGACACCGCGAACCTGACGCTCGATGAGATCGTCGCGACCATCGCCGAGGCCGATGCCGCCGGTGCCGACGTGGCCCGGCTGCAGTCGGGGGACCTGTCGATCTTCAGCGCGGTCGCCGAGCAGGTGCGTCGCCTCGACGCCCTGGGGATCGCCTACGAGCTGGTGCCGGGGGTGCCGGCGTTCGCGGCGGCCGCGGCCGCGTTGGGGCGGGAGTTGACCGTGCCGACCGTGGGGCAGTCCGTGGTGTTGACCCGCATCGCCCGGCGCGCCACCCCGATGCCGGCCAACGAGACCCTGGAGGCCTTCGCCGCCAGCGGCGCGCTGCAGGTGCTGCACCTGGCGACCCAGGCCGTCGACGACGTGGTCGCCCGCCTCACCCCGTTCTACGGCCCGGACTGCCCGGCAGCCGTCGTGGCCTACGCGAGTCAACCCCGCGAGGTCGTCCTGCGCGGCACCCTGGCCGACATCGCCGACCAGGTGCACGAGGCGGGACTGGTCCGCAGCGCCGTCATCCTGGTCGGTCGCGTGCTGGCCGCCGAGACGTTCCCCGATTCCCACCTCTACTCCGCCGCCCGCGAGCGCCACACCTGCTCCACGCAAAGGGTGACCCCTCACCCCGCCGAAAGCTCGGATCTCGGCCCAGCTTCAGAGTTGTAGCTCCGCATGTCGCCGCGAACTATGGCTGTGGAGGCGGGGTGTGGCGGCCGACGATGCGGCCGGCTCGGTCTATGCAGATGACATCGACCGTCACGGGGGCGTCGCGCAGGACCGCTTGGGCCTGCGCGCAGGCGGCACGCGCCACCTCGTCGCCGAGGGCGATGTCGGCGGCTTGGGCCAGTTGCAGGGCACCGAGGCCGGTGGTGGACTCCTCGATGGCGCGGGTCAGGGCGTCGTCGGCGCCTGCCTCGCGAGCCAGGCGTGCCAGGAGAGCCAGGTCGACCTGGGAGCGGCCAGAGTGCAGGTCGAGGTGGCCGGCCGCGAGCTTGGAGAGCTTGGCGAACCCGCCGCAGATCGTCAACCGAGCCACCGGGTGCCGGCGTAGATGCTTCAGGACCGCGCCGACGAAGTCGCCCATGTCCAGCAGCGACGTTTCAGGCAGGTCGTACAGCTGCGTGACGACCCGCTCGGAGGTGGAGCCGGTGCAGCCGGCGACGTGCCCGTGCCCCAGGGCGCGGGCGACGTCGATGCCGCGGTGGATCGAGTCGATCCAGGCCGCGCACGAGTAGGGCACGACGACGCCGGTGGTCCCCAGGATCGACAGGCCCCCCAGGATGCCGAGCCGCGGGTTCCAGGTCGCCCGGGCGATCTGCTCGCCGTCGCGCACCCCGATGCGCACGACGACATCGGCGGCGCGGCCGTGGTCAGCGGCGACCGCTTGCAGGTGTTCGGTGATCAGGCGCCGCGGCACCGGGTTGATCGCCGGGTCGCCGACCGCCAGCGGCAGCCCTGGCAAGGTCACGGTGCCCACGCCGTCGCCGGCCTCGAAGGTGACCCCGGCGCCGGGGGTCGCGGCACGCACCCGCACCTCGATGAGCGCGCCGTGGGTGACGTCCGGGTCGTCGCCGGCGTCTTTGGTGACCGCGGCCGCCGCCCATTCTGGGTCGCCGCTCCCGCTGGCCGGGCCGAGCTGTTCGGTCGTCAGCGCGAACGCCGGGGTCTGCCCCTTGGGCAAGGTGATCGTCACCGGATCCGTGAACTCGCCGGTCAGCAGCGCGGCATACGCGCTGGTGGCGGCGGCGGTCGCGCACGCCCCCGTCGTCCACCCGGGGCGCAGACCGGTGTGCTCCAGCTGGCCCGAACGCCCACCGCGGGTCGCAGCCGTCGGGGCGCCCGAGGGTGTTCCCGAGTGCGACCCCGCCGCAGGGGCAGCTGCATCGGGGGTCGAGTGCGAGGTCGGGGTGTCGCCACGTGCGGAGTCGCTCACCGGCTCATGGTGTCACCAACGCGTGTCACCAACGTGTGTCGCCAACGCGGCGGCACCTCACGGGGGGCGGTGCTCAGGGGGAGAGCCGGGGGTCGGCGTCAGTGCCAGCGGGACCAGGCGGCCTGTTTGGTGGTGCCGGCCTGCTCGGCCACTCGGCTCCACGAGCCCTGGGCGGCCAAGGTGCGGGCGGAGGTGCCCAGGGCCAGGCCGAGGTACTCGCTGATGGCGAGCAGCTCCCGGAAGGCGGCCGGGTCGGGGGTGGCGGCCAGCTCGTCGAGATGCGCCCGGACCTGCGCCGCCAGCTGCGCCACGTCTGCGGAGCCCGGCTCGTCTGCGCTTACCGTCCCTGGCTCACCCATGTCTCGATCTGCCCCTCGCCGTCCTCGAAGCCGCGACTCCACGTCGCATCCGGCCAATGGTAGGTCAGGGTGCCGGCGGCCGGCCGATACTGCGCGGTGTAGAGGGTGCCGAAGCCGCCCGCGTAGTCCGTGCTGCGTACGGGTGCCCGCAGGAACGTCGTGACGAGATCGGCGCTGTCAGCGGCCAGGTGGTTCTGCAGCAACCGCTGACGTTCGCGGCTGGCCAGCGGTCCCGCGACCTCGGGGTGCTCCACCGTTTGTAGGCGGTGGTTGGTCGTGACCGCCAGGTCGGAGACGATCGCGTCGCAGCCCGGCGCGACGAACACCGAGGCGTGCGCCCCACCGGCATCGACGAGCGCCACGTTGTAGCTCTGCGCCACGGGCAAGCGACGCAGCGTGCGAGCCGCCTCGGCGACATCGCTGCAGGTCTCCAGCAGGTAGCGCACCACGAGCGGGATGGCGAAGCCAGGTGCGGCGTCGGAGCCCGTCGGCCGCCCGCCGTACGTGAGGCTCACCGCCAGGCCTGCGTCGTTCATGCCGTCGAGCAGGCCCCACAGCATGTCGCTCGTGCCGAGCACCCGCCGCGAGCCGGAGTAGTTGGTCGAGGCGGCGACCCCCTCGAACAGCTGCGGGTCATAGTCGTAGTTGCGGATCAGGAGTGGCTCGGGCTCGGCTCGGACGACCTGCGAACAGCCGGTCGCGAACAGCGGCATGCGCCACATCGTCAACATGCGCGCCGCCACCGGGTCAGAACCGGAGAGGGAGGCCAGGCTTAGCCAGGTGTCGTGCAGCTCCGGCATGTGGGTGCGCAGGGCCGCTTCGGCCTCGGCGAGCGTCGGGAGCGCCGACCATCCCTGGCTCAGGTACCAGGCACGGTAGGCCGGCCATGTCGCCCGGAAGAGCGCTTGCCAGCGGGGGCCCGGCACCTCCTCGCGGTAGCCGACGAAGGTGAGTCTGCGCGATCCGGACGTCGCCGTCGCCGGAGCGGGAGGAGCGAGGGCGGCCCAGGCCAGGCCGTAGGCGATCCACCCCGCCCAGTCATCGGCGCGTGCGGGAGCGACAGGGCGGCGGGCGGAACGATGCTGCGTCAAGCAATCCATGACGTCAACAGTGACTTGACGATGGGCCTGCGTCAAGTTGGAATTGACGGGCATAACATGCCGAGCATGGCACCGGATACACACGTCGAGCATCCCTATTACCAGCCCGAGCCGGGCTCGGCGTGGGACCAAGTGGAGCAATGGCAGCCGCTGCTCGTCATGAAGGAGCCCCTGGTCTCCCTGGCCAACTGGCAGGAGCCGCACAATGTTCGTTGGTCCTTTCAGCACATGCGTGAGCTCATGCCCAGCGCGGTGATCCACGGCAACGACAACCCGCGGCCGCTACCCGAGCGGCACTTCGACCTCGACGGGTTGGAGACCGAGCTGGAGTGGGCGCCCAGCGTCGCCGACCTGCTGCGGGCGACCCAGACCGACGGCTTCCTGGTGATGCACCACGGCCGCATCGTCACCGAGCAGTACACGCCGCCGATGGTGCGCCGCACCCGCCACCTCGTGATGTCGGTCAGCAAGTCGATCGTGTCGTGCGTCGCCGGCAGCCTGGCCGGAGACGGCCTGCTCGACCCGGAGGCCCCGGCGGAACGGTACGTGCCCGAGCTCGCCGGCTGCGGCTACGCCGGCCGCACCGTGCGCGACATCCTCGACATGCGCAGCGGGGTGCAGTTCAGTGAGGCCTATCTCGACCCCATGTCGGAGGTGCGGGTCATGGAGCGCTCGATGGGCTGGGCGCCGCGCAACCACGGCGACCCGCTCGGCATGTACCCCTACATCCTGAGCATCGCGGCACAGGAGGAGCGCGGCGGTGTCTTCGAGTACCGCTCGATCGACACCGACGTGCTCGGCTGGATCTGCGAGCGCGCCGCGGACGCTCGCATGGCCGACCTCATCAGCGAGCGGATCTGGGAGCCCATCGGCGCCTTCCATGATGCCGAGGTGACACTCGACCCGCTGGCCACCGCCATCCACGACGGTGGCGTGTCGACGACCCTGCGCGACCTGGCCCGCTTCGGGCTCATGATCGCCGCCGACGGCGCCGTCGGGGAGCGGCAGGTCGTGCCCGCCGAGTGGATGCACACGGCCTGCTACCCGCCGGCGGACGTGCGGGAAGCCTTCGCGGCCAGCGACAACGAGCCGTACCTGACCGGCGGGTGGTACCGCAACCAGTTCTGGTTCGTGCCCGGCGACAACGGGCCGATCCAGCTCGCGCTGGGCATCCACGGACAGATGGTGTTCGTCGAGCGCAGCACCGGCATCGTAGCGGTCAAGCTGTCGAGTTGGCAGCTGCCGCAGGACCCGACCAAGCTGCTCGGCACCATCTGGGCCCTGCGCCAGATCGGCCGGGTTCTCGACAGCGAGTCGTAGCGACCCGGCACAGCGCACCCGCAGCGACCGCCTCCCGGCGCCGTCACCGCGCGGCGGCCGGGCCGCTCCGAACGAGCGACCCGGCCGCAACGCTGCGCCGACCTAATGGCCGAGCTAATAGCCGACTTACTTGAGGTAGGCCAGATAGTTCATCGGAGCCGGAGAGGTCTCGACCGGGGTGGCGCGGTACCGGTTGTGGATGCCTTGGATGAAGGCGCGCGCGGCGTCGGTCAGCTCGCCCTCTTCGGTCTGCATCCGCGACCGCGTGACGAGGATGCCCAGGTCGGCGCCCTTGAACAGGTACTCGCCGGGGCCGTAGACGCGCAGGAAGAACGCCTCCTCCGGTTCGTTGAGGTAGGTCCAGTCCAGGGTCTTGCGCTCGAACGTCAGGGTGCCGTCGTCTCCCAGCCGGTAGATACCGGTCTCGGGGGCCTCGGTGATGAGCCGCAGCTCCGACTTCGAGGTCTTCATGATGAGCTGGCTGAAGACGTCGGTGGCGGCTAGCTCACGCCACCGTTCGTTGATCTCCTCGACCTCGATGTCGTAGTCGACGTCGAGGTACTCCAGCAGGTGGAACAGGAACAAGGGCATGTCGGCGTAGGCGCCGGCCGTCACCGTCGTCAGCGAGCTCACTCCGGAGATGCGGGGGTTGAGTTCGCCGAGGTACACCTCGTCGGAGTCGAGGTCGACGAGCACGTCGACCTCGAAGAAGCCGCGGTAGCCCTCCTCCCGCAGCCGGTCGCCCAACCGGGAGACGTGCTCGATGGCGCGGGCCCGCTGGTCGGGACGCAACGCCTGGGGGTACACGTCGTTACCGCACCATCCGCCGCGGTACGGGGTCAGCTCGGGGTAGCCCGTCAGGTCGGTCATGAACGGGCCGACGATCGTGCCGTGCCGCGTGTTGACCGCCTCTACCGCGGTGGCCCGGTTACGGATCCGCTTCATGACCTTGACCTGCTCACCGACGATGTCGGTGGAGCACTTGTTCCAGTCGTCGCGGGAGGCCACGAAGAACGTCGTCTTGCCCGAGTCGCCATAGGCCGACTGCAGCACGAGGTCGTCGCCGAGCCCCGCCGCCTGCGCCTGGGCCAGCAGGTCGTCGTAGTCCTCGACGGTGGTCAGCACGTTCGGCACCGACGGTGCGCCGGCCTCGTTGCCCAGCCGGGTCGTCGTGATCTTGGAGTCCAGGTGATTGCGCAGTTCGAAGCTGGGCAGGATGAGGTCGTAGCCGAGTCGCTCGCAGATCGCCTCGGTGCGCTCGTCGAAGAACACCATCACGACCTTGGGCCGCTCGCCGGGGGCGTGGCGCTCCATCTGGCGGGCGATGTGCTGCTGCACCGACGGGTGCTCCAGCAGGTAGTTGTTGATGTCTTCGCCGCTCTCGAAGTCGGCGTGCGCGATGAGCGGTGGTGAGAACACGCGCGGGTGGTAGCCGCCCCAGCTGTCGTAGAACGGGATGTAGGAGAAGTTGCGCACCCAGCGGTCGATGCCCAGCAGGTTGAACGACGTCGCGCCGATGAAGAACACCGGGGTCTCGTTGGTGCGGAAGAACGCCCGGATCTCCGAGATGTTGCGGAGCTTGCGGCGGGCAGGCGCGCCCGAGCCAGCGGCCTCGGCGGTCGCCTCAGCAGAGCCGTCTTGCGCGGCCTCGGCGGCACGCAGCGTGGATTCGGCGCGCGCCCCCGTCGGGCTGTCGCCGTCGCCCGAGGCATCGGTGGCGGCGTCGGTAGCGGTGTGAGTGGTCTCGAGCGTGTCCGGCGGCTGGTTCATCGGTGGTTCCTCCCGTGAGGTCGAGGATGCGGGCGGGGCGGGGGGCGGGGTGGCCAGCAGCGTAGTGGTCGCTGTGGTGTGGCGCGACGGCAGTGCGGTCTGTGCGTGGGCGGCGTGACGTGAGCCGACTCGAGCTCGGGTGAGCTTCGAGAGCAGTCGGTGGAGCCAGGTCAGATGAGCCATGGGGCCGCCTGTGGTTGGTTGTCGGCAAGATGCGCGGTCGCGACCCGACCGGCCTCCACGGCGTCGGAGAACTTCGCCGGGTCTTGCGGGTCTGGCCAACTCGACAGCTTGACGACAACGGCGTCGGTGTCGGGGTCGACCAAAATCCACTGTCCGTGGATGCCCAGGCACATTAGCGCACGTCCGCCGGTTCGTGGCACCCAGAACTGGTTGCGATAGTGGCCTGTGCGCAAGCCCTCGACATCGGTGTCGATCTGCTCATCGAGCAGCTGATCAACCCGCGACCGGAACGCCTCGGGGCTGTCCGGGCCGCCGCTGCGAGTGTCCTTGAAGAACGACGTGGGGACCACCTGGCGCGAGCCGACCGCGCCGCCGTGCAGCACCATGAGCCCGAAACGGGCGACGTCCAGCGGGGTCATCGCCAGCCCACCCGAACACTGCGGCACGCCGGCGGAGTCGATCGCCATGTCGACCGGGCCGGTGACTCCGAGGCGGGCGAGGAAGAAGGCGATGAGGTCGGCGATCGCCACCCCCGACGCACGTTCGAGCACCCAGCCGAGGGCGTCGGTGTCCAACGACCGGTAGCAGAACGGGCCGTCGTGCTCGGCCACCCGCGGGTTGAACCTGATGAGGTCGCGCAGGGTCGCTGCCCCGGGGGTGCCGTCGACGGCGCGCGCCAGGTGCGCCAGTTCGCCGTCGGGGTCGTCGTAGTCCTCCCGGTAACCGGGACCGCCGGTACGCATATCGAGCAAGTCACGCACGCTGGCCGGCGCGTACCCACCGTCGAGCAACTCCGGAACGTAATCCGCGGCGAGCCGGTCGGGGTCGAGTTGGCGCGCGCCGATGAGCGAGCCGGCCAGGCACCCCACGATCGACTTGGTGATCGACATCAGCGCCTGCGGCCGGGTCGGGACGCTCCCGTCGCGGTACCACTGCACGGCGAGGCTGCCCGCGTGCACGACGAGAAAGGCGTCGGTGGCGGTCGCCTCCAGACGTTGGCGCAGCGGTAGGCCGGCCCCGTCGACGCCGTGCACCGGCAGCCCGAGCACGGTCTCGCCGAGGCGGGCGAGCACTGCCAGGTCGTCGCGCGCCTCGTGCAGGGCGGCGCCGACGGGTTCGGGCGCATGGCGGTGCAGCGACGCGACGGCGAACGGCAGGCGCCGGCCGATGGGCGTCACGTCGACCGGCCGGTCGCAAGAGCGTCCACGAGCATGATCAGCAACTTAATGCCGTGCACCGACAAGGCGTGGGACCGGGCTCGGCGAGCTCGCTGACCCGGGTGCGCGCCGACGCTGCCCTCTGCCGTGGAGCCGCAGCCCCCGGCCGCAGCTCGTTGAGGCGCTGCAGGGCGGTGGCGTGGCCCTTGGGAGGATGCTCGGGTGAGCGGGCACGTGCTGATCCTTGGTGGCACCGGAGAGGGTCGCGCGCTGGCGTTTGCCCTCGTCGAGAGTGGCCAGCCGCCCGAAGTCACCTCCTCGCTCGCGGGTCGAGTCGCGGACCCCGCGCTGCCGCCCGGCCGGGTGCGCGTCGGCGGCTTCGGCGGTGTCGGCGGTCTGGCCCGGTGGCTGACCGAGCATGCTGTGGACGCGGTCGTCGACGCCACCCATCCGTTCGCCGCGACGATGAGCCAGCACGCGGCGCAAGCCTGCTCGCGTGTGGGCACGCCGCTGCTGCGGCTACAACGCCCGGGCTGGAGCCAGGCCGCGGGCGACGTCTGGCACCGATTGCCGACCCTCGCCGCAGCAGCCGGGAAGCTCGACGCGCTGGGGCGGCGGGCGTTCCTGACGATCGGTCGCCAGGAGGTCGCCGCCTTCGCCGACGTCGACGCCTGGTGCCTGGTGCGGGCCATCGAGCCGCCCGAACCGCCGTTGCCGCGCCGCTGCGAGCTGTTGCTGGCCCGCGGGCCGTTCGACCTGCCCAGCGAGCGGGAGACGTTGCGGCAGTGGCAGGTCGACGTCCTAGTCAGCAAGGACAGCGGCGGTGAGGCGACGGCCGCCAAACTCACCGCCGCGCGCGAGCTGCACCTGCCCGTCGTCCTCGTCGACCGACCTCCGATACCCGAGGGCGTGCCGGTGGTCGACACCGTAGAGGCCGCGCTCGCCTGGGTGGCCGCCACCCTGCCCGCGATCTAATCCCTGCGCCCGCGCCCAGACCCCCGCCCGGCCCCCCG
>NZ_BAHD01000039.1 GCF_000298215.1 Kineosphaera limosa NBRC 100340
CACCGCAGCCGACCGGTGTGCCGAAGCCGGGCCCGCGCCCGCTACCGCGGCCCCCCGGGCAGGCTTCCGTGCCCACCGCGCCGGTGCGACCTGCGGGCGTTCCGGCGCCGGTCGCACCGCGCGAGGAGGCGAGTGTCGTCTACTCCACGACGACGGGTACGCGATCGGCGCCGCCGGAGTGGCTCGACGCGGCCCCCGACGAGGCGGCCATCGACGAGGTGTGCGGCCGCGTGATCGGCACGTGGCTGGCGTCCGTCGAGGATTCCGACCGGCTGCGGCTGTTCGTCAACCGTCCCTCGATCCCGCCGGACATCGACCGCGCCCTGCTGCAGGACCTGTCGGCGCGCCTGCACGTGTACGACATCCCCGAGGCCGACCGCCACCTGCTGCGCGCCCGCTTCTGGGCGCGCGCCGACGAACTGGTCCCCCGCAACGGCCACTGACACCACTGACTCCGCTGACGCCACGAGCGGCTCGGAGTCACTCCAAGAGCTGATCGAGCCGCACCGCGATGCGGTGCTCACCGAGCTCCAACGTGACCTCTGGATCGGCATCCTGCCGCCGGGAGTACATACCGTCGACGATGCGGTCGAACAGCACCAGCTGCCCCCGCACCCGATCGACCACCAAGTACGCGTTGACGCCGACTCGCGCGTACTCCTCGCGCTTGGTCACCCAGTCCCGCTCGTCCGAACTGCCCGCTGACACACACTCGACCGCCAGCACGACCTCGTCACCGCTGAAGTAGGAGGTGTCGCGAAGGCTCTCCTTGCGCACCACGAGCAGATCGGCTTCGCGCCCCGTGGGCTTCGGGTCGCGCTGGATCTCGATGCCCCCATGCCTCAACCACCGGAACTCAATGCCGGCCGCTGCGAGCTGTTGTGTCAGACGCTCAGCTGCCCACGCGTTCAGGGCCGATTTGGGTCGTGTCATGACAGGAACGCCCTGAACCAGCTCGTAGCGGGTGTCGTTATCGGGATCGAACGCCAGCCACTGCTCCCACGTCATCGGCTCGGCCGGGATTGGCTCCGGGCTCCGCTGAGGCGCTGGGTCGAGGGTGGATTCACGCACAGTCATGGTCATCGGGTTCCTCGTTTCTCCAGTGTCACGGGCGCACACGCCGCGGGGAAGACCTACGCCCGAAACGCTAGTCCCGACCGCCGACGAGCCCGCGAAGTTATCCACAGCCGCAGCGCTCGGCCATGCCGCTGGACACCTCCTCGCGGGCTCACCGACGGTCGCTAGCCGCGGCACCGCCGGGCGTAGCGACTTTTGAACGTACTGGGAACATCCCCCGCCCGAGCTGCTCTTGCGAACGCGCAGGTCAGGGCGTTGCGCCCGCGAGCGGCGCCGTCGCGGGTACGTCGAAAGGTCGCTACGTCTGGCGACATCGGCCGGTCACGGGGTGGGCCAGCTGTTCGAGTCGGGCTTGCGTGACTCTTCGGTGCCGGTTGCCTCGACGGCGTCGGCGATGACGATGAGATCGCACAGGTCGGCCCCGCCGCCGGCGTTGAACAGGTGCGGGTAGGCCGAGCAGCCCCGCGTGCTCCTGGCCACGTCGTACATGCGACGCATGCTGGCCTCGTCCAGGTCCTGGGTTCCCACGAGTGCGCGGGCGTCGACCCAGAAGCCAGCCGTCGGCGCAGGGGCGGCCCATTGCGCGATCCGCTGTCGAGTCGCTTCGACCGCGGCGGAGCGCCAGGTCGCCGTGCCCGCGGTTTGGCCGGTCAGCTGCTGAAGCCGCAGCGCCCAGGCCGCCCGCGGGTCTTGCGGGGCCAGTCCGTCGAGGCGAATGGGCGCAAGGCCCTGCGCCGATTCACCCATTCGCTGGAGCGCTTCGAGCGCCCGCGCCGCAGCCTCCAACTCGGCTGGGCCCACCGGCTGCGCAAGGACCTTGCGCGCGTTCGCAACGATGGCCGCTCGATGCGGGTCGTCCTGCCCGAGCGCCACCAAGGCCCCCAGTGCCTCCACCTGCTCCCTGACCGTGGCCAGAGTCGCCGGTTCGACCTCGTCAAGGTGGCTGCGCAGACTGGCCACCGTTCGGTCGTTAAGGACCTGCCCGGTCTTGTCAGCGGCGATCCGAACGACCGCGTACGTGGACTCGACGGTCCCACGGGATTCGACAGGCTCGTGGGCCAACCCATCAGTCGTCACGAGCGCCGAGAGCTCGGCCAGCGCCGCATCGTCAATCAGTGGATCAACGGGCGGCGGTGCAGCGCAGGATGCCAGCATTGCCAGGACGGCGGCCGAGGCGTACACCGTCAGCAAGCGCCGACCATGCGTTGGCGACTGCGTTGACATCTGTGACGGCCTCCAGGATGCGCGTTGGTATCCCAGCCAGCGTAGGGAGATGGCCAGTGCTGTCACAACGTAAGCAGGATGGCACTTCACGGTCGCTGGACATCGACGCCAAGGTATGCGGTGTCGCACAGACACTGGAGCGGCCGGGCGTAGCGACTTCTCAACGCACTGGGAACCTTCGCGGCCAGCGCCGCTTCCGCGAACATGCAGGTCAGAGAGGTTCACACGCGAGCAGAGGCGTCGCGAGTGCGTTGAAAAGTCGCTACCGAGGGGCCCAACCGGAAACGCCGTAGCGCCCGACACCCTGGGGTGCCGGGCGCTGCGGGGTGGAGCTCAGGCGCGGGAGAGCACCTTGTCGGCGATGAGGTCGCCGATGGGCATGGCGCTCGTCGCGGCGGGCGACGGAGCGTTGCACACGTGGGTCATGCGGGCGGTCTCGTAGAAGAGGAAGTCCTCGACCATCGAGCCGTCCATGCGTACGGCCTGGGCGCGGATGCCCGCCGGCTCAGGCGTGAGGTCTGCCGTCGTCAGCTGCGGGCAGTACTTGCGGATGAGCTGCAGGTAGCCCGGCTTGTACACCGAGTTCCACTGCTCCACCGCGCCCGTCTTCAACTGCTTCTTCGCGACCTTCCAGAACCCCGGGAACTTCACGAACGACGCGATGTCCGCCCGGTTCATCGACCACTTCGGGTAGCCCTCGCGAGCGAAACCCATGACCGCGTTCGGGCCGACCGTCACGCCGCCGTCCATCATCAGCGTCAGGTGCACACCCAGGAACGGCAGCTCCGGGTCGGGAACCGGGTAGATCAGCGTGTCGACGATGGTGTTCTTGCTCGCCGGCAGCCGGTAGTACTCCCCGCGGAAAGGCACCATCTGGAAGTCGACATCGAGGCCCGCCATCGTCGCGAGACGGTCGGCCTGGATACCGCCACACACCACGAGTTGCTTGGCATAGATCTTCTCCGGCGCCGCCGAACCGGGTGCCTCGACGTCGATGCGCACCTCCGAGAGCGACTCGGTGATGTCGACGACCTTGGCCCCCAGGCGAATCGTGCCGCCGGTCTTCTCGATGACCTCCGCCATCTTCACACAGACTTGCGTGTAGTCGACGATGCCGGTCGAGGTCAGCCAGATCGCACCGACTCCGGTGATATTCGGCTCGCGCCGCCTGAGCTCGGCCGCGTCGATCTTCTCCACGTCGAGCTCGTTGATGAGAGCCCGTTCGTAGAGAGCGTTCATCCGCTCCAGCTCGGCGTCGTTGGTCGCGACGATGAGCTTGCCGGTGTTGCGGTAGGGGATGCCGTGCTCGTCGCAGAACTGCCGCGTGCGGACAGCCCCCTCCTTGCACAGCTTCGCCTTGTGCGACCCGGGCTTGTAGTAGATGCCCGCGTGGATCACGCCGCTGTTGTGCCCCGTCTGGTGACGGGCGACGCCGTCCTCCTTCTCGAGCACGATGAGGCTCGCGCCGGGCCGCTCCGCCAGCAGCTTCATCGCGGTCGCCAAACCGACGATGCCACCGCCGATCACCGCGAAGTCGTAGACGCCCGGGGGCTCCGCCCCCGGGGACCCCCGAACTGCACCGAGCGGCTCCGCCGCACGATCACCCTGTTCCGAGAAGCCAGGCGACTTCGTCGCGGCTTCTCGGCTCGGCTTCGCCGAGTCAGAACCCTGGGTCATCAGGCGCTCGCCTCCACCGCCGGCTGGGGGAAGGCCGCGTCCTGCTCGGCGCGCAGCTCGTCCGCCAGGCGACCGGCGGGCACCGTGACGTCGGCGTAGGAGATGGCCTCGTCCTTGGCGATGTCGCGGGTCAGCACGCAACCCTCCGCCAAACCAACCGGAACCAGGTTCTCGGCCGCCGCGATCGGAGCCTTCTCGCACTCGCCGTAGTACGTGTACCCACCGAGCGCGTCGAGCGTCTCGCCGGCCTTGAGGTCGCGCTTGGCGACCGTGATGACCTCGACCTTCGGCGCCTGGCGCAGCGGCTTGATCGTCGCGTCACCGAGCAGGGCGGCGCGGGCGATCGTGTTCGGCACCTCGAAGTGGCACAGGTGGTAGGGCGTGTAGAAGCTGTACAGCGGCCCCTCCCCCAGCTTGTAGAGGTTGAGGTAGTGGCGCTGCTTGGGGTCGTCGTGCGTGGCCAGCACGTAGACGCCCGGGCCGGGCTTGGAGCCCACGACGTAATCGACCGCACCGCCGAGCTCCTTGAGCTCGTCGATGTCGTACATGCCGGTCAGCTCGTCGACGTGGCCGCGGTGGTCACGTTGCAGGCAGCCGCGCTGGTGCACGCTCAGGCCGGCCGCGTTGGCGACCAGCGCCTGCTCGACGCTCACCTTCGTGCCGTCGGCGAAGCTCGTCACCATGTGCGGGTCCTGCCCCCACTGCTTGGCGAACCCCTCCTGCGTCGTCGGGTTGCGGTACGGGTCCTGCAGGCCCTTGACGTTGCCCGCCACCAGCGGCGTGAGCCCCAGGCCGCGGACGAACCGGATGAGGTTCATCTGCACGCCCGGCTGGTCGCCGTCGCAGCCGGTGTAGACGAGCCCGGCGTCCTCGAACTTCGCGGACAGGATCGGGCCGATCGTGGCGTCCACCTCGGCGTTCATCAGCACGAGGTGCTTGCGGCCGGCGAGGGTGTCCAGCGCCAGGCGCGCCCCGAACTCCACGGAGCCGGTGCAGTCGACGACGACGTCGACGCTGGTGGCCCCCGTCATCGCCGCGTGGTTGCTCGTCACGGCGTGCTTACCGGCGCGGCAGGCGCGGTCGACGTCAGCGGCCGTCTCGACCACCTCGATGTCGTCGGCGGCGATGCCCGCGTTCTCCAGGGCAAAGACGCCCTTGTCGGTGTTGCGGGCGAACACGACCGCGACATTCTGACCGGAGACGGTGTTGGTGATGTGGTTGATCAGCCCCTTGGCCATGAAGCCCGGGCCGGCGATGCCAACCTGGATCGGGCGGCCCTCGGCCTCGCGGGCGGCGAGCAGGGTGTCGGTGACGATCATCGGATCTTCTTTCCGTCCCAGTCCGGCCAGCTCTTGTCCTTGTCGGAGATGACGACGACCTCGCCCGGCCACTCCAGGCGGAACGCCGGGTCGTCGTAGCGCTGGCCGCGCTCGGCCTCCGGGGTGTACATGCCGGACACCTGGTAGGTGATCTCGGTGTCGTCGGTCATCGTCAGGTAGCCGTGGCCGCAGTACGGCGGGATCCACAGCGCCCGGCGGTTGTCGGCGGACAGCTCGACCATCGCGTACTGCCCGAACGTCGGGGAGTCCTCGCGCAGGTCGAGGCAGCAGTCGACGATCGTGCCGCGGGTGCAGCGCACCAGCTTGCCCTCGGACGCCGGAGCGATCTGGCGGTGCATGCCGCGCAGCGTGCCCTTCTTGGCGTTCCAGCTCATGTTCGCCTGGGCGACGTTGGTCTCGATGCCGTGTGCGGCCATCTCGTCGACGCAGAACGTGCGGGCGAAGCCGCCGCGCTCGTCGCCGAACGGGGTCAGGTCGATGATCCAGCAGCCGTCGACGGCGGTCTCGGTGAACTTCACGCCGACACCTTCTTCCAGAACAGCTGCTTGTCGACCTGGCCGGTGTTGACGAGCCACTCGATCTGCTTGAGGCGCGTGTGACCGCGGCCGTAGAACGTCTCGGCGTCGAGCTGGATCGCCTCGAACACCTCGTGCAGCTGCTTGGCGCCCTTGGCGAGGTCCCAGTCGCAGGAGAAGCCGAGCGTCTGCTCGATCTTGTCGAACTTCACCTTGTACGAGCGGTTGTCCTGACCGGGCGCCCCGAAGGAGAGCTCACACCCGGGGAACTCCTGCGCCACCGTCTCGGCGATCTGACGCACGGTGTAGTTGTTGTCGTAGCTGCCGACGTTGAAGGCCTCACCGGAGACCTTCTCCACCGGCGCCTCGAGCACCATGCGGATCGACTTGCAGATGTCGAGGGCGTGCACCATCGGGCGCCACGGGGTGCCGTCGGAGGTCATCGCGATCTTTTTCTCGACCCAGGCCAGGCCGGAGAGGTTGTTGAGCACGATGTCGAAGCGCTGCCGCGGGCTCGCACCGAACGCGGTCGCGTTGCGCATCGCGGTCGGGTGGAAGTTCTCGTCGGCCATCTTCCACAGGTCCTGCTCGGTGAGGTACTTGCACTCGCCGTAGGCCGTCTGCGGGTTCACCGGGCTGGTCTCGTCGACGTCACCCTCGGCGACGCCGTAGACCGAGCACGAGCTCATGTAGACGAAGCGCTTGACGCCCGCCTTCTTGGCGGTCTCCGCGACGTGCACCGAGCCCTTGTGGTTGATGTCGAAGGTGATCGGGCCGACGAGGTCGCCGACCGGGTCGTTGGAGAGCTCGGCCATCGCGACGACGGCGTCGACGCCCTCGAAGTCTTCGACCGTCAGGTCGCGCATGTCCTTGTCGAGCGTGAACGGGGTCGACTCCAGGCCGTTGTACAGCCAGCCGTTCTTGTAGAAGCCGGTGTCCACGGCGACGACCTCGTGACCGTCCGCGATGAGCAGCGGCGCGAGCAGACAGCCGAGGTAGCCCTCGGTACCGGTAACCAGGATCTTCATGCTCAGTTCCACACCTTCCAGGGCGCAGTGCCCTTGTTCCACAGGGTCTCCAACAGGTTGCGGTCGCGCAGCGTGTCCATCGGCTGCCAGAACCCGTCGTGCTTGAATGCGTTGAGCTGGCCGGCGTGCGCGAGGTTGCGCAGCGGCCCTTGCTCGAAGACGGTGTCGTCACCGTCGATGTAGTCGATGACGCTGGGCTCGAGGACGAAGTAGCCCGCGTTGATCCACGCGCCGTCGCCGGCCGGCTTCTCCATGAACGACTCGATCTTCGTCTCGTTGGCCCCCAGCACGAGCGCGCCGAAACGGCCCGCGGGCTGCACGGCCATCATCGTGGCCTGCAGGCCCTCGCTCTTGTGGAAGGCGATCTCGGCGCTGATGTCGGCGTCGGTCACCCCGTCGCCGTAGGTGAAGCAGAACGTCTCGTCGCCCACGTGCTCGCGGACGCGCCGCAGCCGCCCGCCGGTCATCGACTCGGCGCCGGTGTCGACCAGGGTGACCCGCCAGTCCTCCGCGGAGCGCTGGTGTACGGTCATCTCGTCTTTGCCGAGGTCGAACGTGACGTCGGAGTGGCGCATCGCGTAGTTGGCGAAGTAGTCCTTGATGACCTCGCCCTTGTAGCCGCAGCAGACGACGAAGTCGTCGATGCCGTGCGCGGAATACGTCTTCATGATGTGCCACATGATCGGGTAGCCCCCCACCTCGACCATGGGCTTGGGCCGCAGCGCGGTCTCCTCGGACAAGCGAGTGCCGAGTCCTCCGGCCAGAATGACTGCCTTCATCGTGCCCCTCCCCGGGCGTGCCTCATCGCGGGCACAATTGTTGCGGGCATAGCTTGCTGAATCCCCCTACGTCATCGCGCGTCGACCGCAGCGCGGCCGCTCCCCCAAGCGTCGCCTCAAAGCCCCGGATGACCCCTACGGTCACCCCAGCGAGGCGTCACTGCCGCAAACTATACAAGCGTCCTGCTGGTTGGTCACATCGCCAAGCGGCGCGCGATGAATACAACGGCCCTTGCGCAGGCGCGACGCTCAGCTCCCCGGCCCCGCGTAATTCGGTGCCTCGACGGTCATCTGCACGTCGTGGGGGTGGCTCTCCTTGAGCCCGGCAGCCGTGATCCGCACGAATCGTCCTTGCGACCGGAGCTGGTCGATGGTGGCGCCGCCGATGTAGAACATCGACTGCCGCAGCCCGCCGACGAGCTGGTAGGCGACGGCCGACAACGGCCCCCGGTAGGCGACCTGCCCCTCGATGCCCTCGGGCACCACCTTGTCGTCGTCGGCGACATCGCCCTGGAAGTAGCGGTCCTTGGAGTAGGAGGTGCCGCGCCCGCGGGAGGCCATCGCGCCCAGCGAACCCATGCCCCGGTAGGACTTGTACTGCTTGCCGTTGATGAACACCAGCTCGCCGGGGCTCTCCTCACAACCGGCCAGGAGCGAGCCGAGCATGACGGTGTCGGCGCCGGCCACGAGCGCCTTGGCGATATCGCCGGAGTACTGCAGCCCACCGTCGCCGATGAGCGGGACACCGGCCGGGCGGGCCGCCAACGACGCGAGGTGGATGGCCGTGACCTGCGGAACCCCCACCCCGGCCACGACGCGCGTCGTACAGATGGAGCCCGGACCGACCCCCACCTTGATGCCGTCGGCGCCGGCGTCGACGAGCGCCTGCGCGCCCTCGCGGGTGGCGACGTTGCCGCCGATGACATCGACCCCGCGGGCGGCCGGGTCGGCCTTGATCCGCGCGATCATCTCCGTGACGCCACGGGCGTGCCCGTTGGCGGTGTCCACCACGAGCACGTCGACCCCGGCCTCGACCAGCGCCATCGCTCGCTCCCACGAGTCGCCCCAGAAGCCCACGGCCGCACCGACCCGCAGGCGGCCCGCGTCGTCCTTGGTGGCCAGCGGGTACTGCTCGGTCTTGGTGAAGTCTTTGACGGTGAACAGGCCCTTGAGGCGGCCCTGATCGTCGACCAGCGGCAGCTTCTCGATCTTGTTGCGCGCCAGCAACGCCAGCGCGTCCTCCTTGGCCACCCCGACGGAGGCGGTGATCAGCGGCATCGGGGTCATCACCTCGGCCACGCGACGCGACGGGTCGGACTCGAAGCGCAGGTCGCGGTTGGTGATGATGCCCAGCAGCAGGCCCTCGGCGTCGACCACCGGCAGCCCGGAGATGCGGAACTGCCCGCACAGGTCGTCGACCTGGCGCAGGGTCGCCTCCGGGGAGACCGTGACCGGGTCGGAGATCATGCCCATTTCGGAGCGTTTGACGACATCGACCTGCCGGGCCTGATCGGCGATCGAGAGGTTGCGGTGCAGGATGCCCAGGCCGCCCTGGCGGGCCATGGCGATGGCCATGCGGGACTCGGTGACCGTGTCCATCGCGGCCGACAGCAGCGGGATGCGCACGCGAATGTTGCGGCTGACCCAACTCGAGGTGTCTGCCTCGGAGGGGATGACGTCGGTCTCGCCGGGCAAGAGCAGGACGTCGTCGTAGGTCAGCCCGGTCAGGGCGAACGGATCGTGCGCGGGGCCCGGGGGGCGCCCGTTCGACGCGGCCTGCTGCGCGTCGTTCGCCGTGACGTGGTCCGCGGTCGTAGCCCACTCCATGACGAGATTCTAGGTCGCCGAACCGGCAGGCCATAACGGGCCTGGCCGGGGGCCTGCCGCGAGGCTCAGGAGCGTTGCCGCAGAGGGTTGCTCAGCGGTCGTGGCGCCATCGACGGACCGACACCGCAACTCGCGGCGGCGCCGTTCGACGCGGCGTCAGTTGTCGGAGTCGGTGCCCGTGGAGGTCGGCACGCGGTCGCTCGTCGAGCCGCCGCGGGTCATCGTGCCCGTCGCAGTGCCCGTCGCAGAGGCCGAAGCACTGGTGCTGGTCGCGGCCGAGGTGGGCGCTGAGGCCTTGGGGGTCGCGGTGCGCGCGCGAGTCGTCTTGAAGCGCTTGGTGCTCGTCGCCGTGCTCGTGGCCGTGCCGGTGCCCGTGCCCGTCGCGGTGGTGCCGCCCGTGGCGGTGCCGGTGGACGTGCCCGGCCCGGTAGCGGTGCCCGTCGAGCCGGTGGTGCCCGTCGGCGAGGGCGTCTGCGGCGCCTCGGCCGTGGGCGTCTCCGAGGGACTCGGTGTCTCGACGCTCGTGGACGGTGCCACCGGCGGGCGCACGTTGCTCACCGTGGCCGTTGCGCTGGGGGTCGGTGATCCGGTGGGCGGGGCCTGCGGATCGGTGGCGGTGCCCGAGTCGACGGGCGTGGTGGCTCCGTCGGGGTCGGTGCTCGGCTTGGTGTCGGTCGGCGTCGGCACGGGCTTCTCTGCACCATCGCCGGTCGAGGCCAGCGGGGAGGTCGCCAGGCTCGAGGCGAGCCCGGGAGCGGCCGCCGACGAGGGCACCCCGACCAGGAGAGCCGACGTCGTCGTCGGGCCCAGGGCCACGATGACCGGGCTGGTGGTGGTCGTGGCCGTCGGGTCTACCCCGCCTGCGGCCAGCACCTGGTCGACCCGCTCCTGCAACACCTCGATCTGCGCGTTGACGGACGGATTCGGAGTAGCGCCGAGGCCGGCCGCCAGCACCTGGATCATGCCCTGCGCCTCGGTGGCCTTGCCCTCCTTGATCTTGGCCTCAACGGCGTTGGCCAGCACATCGTCCAGCTTCTCGGCGCTGGTCGGTGCGGCGGTGACCGGAGGCACGATGCGGGTCTTGGCGACGATGCTCGACATCAGCGGCACCTCCTGACCCGTCAGGGCGGCGGCGACACCGCCACCCGACATTGTCAGCGCGAGCGCAGCGGCGACCGCCGCGGCCCGCGAACCGGGGATGCGGATGGTGCGCGGCGCCGGGCGCGGCGCAGCGGCCAGGCTGGCGATGGCCTCCGCGGCCTGTGCCCCCGCACGCCCGCGCAGCCCCAGCGGCCCACTGCGATCGGCCATCATCGACTCATCGGCGTCGATCTGCGTCGTCCATGACGCGAGTAGCAGTTCCAGCCCGTCGTCGGACTGCTCCTGCCGCTGCGCGAGTCGGTCGAGCAACTCGTCGTCCGCGTGAATCGCGCCGAGCCCTACAGACTCGTCCCTGTTCACGACTCCCCCTTGTCCCGCCTGTCATAAAGCGTTCGCAAACGGGCCAGAGCCCGATGCTGCGCTACGCGAACCGCCCCCGCGGTCATATCCAATGCCTGCGCCGTCTCTTCGGCCGACAACCCTACTGCCACCCGCAGAGTCAACAGCTCACGCTGATGTGCGGGCAGTTGATCCATGAGCGCCCAGACCTCATCGGCCTGAGCCTCCTTGACCGCCAACTCCTCCGGACCGGCCGCCGTGTCGACACCCTCGGGCACCTGATCGGTCGGCACGGGGGTGCGCATCGACGAACGTTGCACGTCTGCGACCTTGCGGGCGCAGATCGAGTACACGTACGCCTCGAAAGGCACACCGCGTTCGTCATACCGTGACAGTGACGTCAACACTGCGATGCACACCTCCTGCGCCGCGTCCTCGGCGGCGTGCGCCGCCCGTGGAAAACGTCCAAGGCGAGCTCGTGCGTAGCGGAACGCCCGTTCGCGCACCGCCACCATGAGCTCTTCGAGTGCCTGCGCGTCTCCAGCCATGGCCTTGACCGCCAGTGTCGCCATCGGCGAACCGGCACTCATCTCTTCCATCGCTTGAGAGCGGCCCGGCGTTACGCCTTCGGTCGACTCTTCTGCCGCAACGTCAGGGTCGGTGCCCTCGACGGGGACCTTCGGATGTGCGTCGTGACGCCGCGACGCCTCGGACGTGCCCGCTTTGTCGGAGGCGCGACCGAAACGCAGCACGTTGCGAGAGGGGGTGCTCATGCGCACCTCTCGCTTACCGAAGCCACCGGCTCCCCGTTTCGTTCGATCGACACCGAGGGCGGTTGCACCCCAGCTCATGCCCTCTCCGGCCGACCGATACGGAAACCCGGGTTTGGCGGCGGCTGGCTCTGGGTACCACATCGGCTAACAGGACGCGACACCTGAGACGGAGCGAGTCAGCACACGCTGGCATCGACTCTGCCCCATCGACGCGTACTGAGCAAGTGCGAAACGAGCGACACCCGCGACAGAGACCGTGCGACAACCGAAGACGAAGCACATCTGGAGGGACAACGTGGCCGAGATCTCCCGACTGCCAGGGCCGGTAGCCGACCGATGGGATTGGCAGCTGGACGGCGCCTGCCGAACCGTGAGCCCGGAGTCGTTTTTCCACCCCGAAGGCGAACGAGGCCCTGCCCGCCGCAACCGCGCCGCCGCAGCCAAGGCACTCTGCTTGAGTTGCCCAGTGTTGCAGCAGTGCCGCGAACACGCACTGCGAGTGCGTGAACCCTACGGCGTGTGGGGCGCCATGACCGAGGAAGAGCGCGAGGCGCAGTACCGCGCCTCCATCGCCCAGGCCAGCTGAGGCGAGCCTGAGGCGAGCACCTCCCTGGGCGGACCGACACGAACAAGGCCCGGCTTCCGTGTGGGAAGCCGGGCCTTGTCGCGTCTGACGCGCTAGAACACGCGCGGATCAGTGGCCGTGACCGTGACCGTGACCGGTCTCGGGGGCCTCCTCCTTCTTCTCCACGACGAGGGTGTCAGTCGTCAACACCATCGAGGCGATGGAGGCCGCGTTGCGCAGCGCCGACCGGGTCACCTTGACCGGGTCGATGATGCCCTTGGCGACGAGGTCGCCGTACTCGCCCGTCGCGGCGTCCAGGCCACTGCGCAGGTCGAGGTCACGCACCTTGGCGACCGCGACGTAACCCTCCAGGCCGGCGTTCTCGGCGATCCAGCGCAGCGGCTCCACCGCGGCCTTACGCACGATGCCGGCACCGGTCGCCTCGTCACCGGAGAGGTTCAGCCCGTCCAGCGTCTTGGTCGCGTGCACGAGGGCGGAGCCGCCGCCTGCGACGATGCCCTCCTCGATGGCCGCGCGGGTCGCGGAGATCGCATCTTCGATGCGGTGCTTCTTCTCCTTGAGCTCCACCTCGGTGTGCGCGCCGACCTGGATCACGCAGACGCCGCCGGCGAGCTTGGCGAGCCGCTCCTGCAGCTTCTCGCGGTCCCAATCGGAGTCCGTGCGCTCGATCTCGGACTTGATCTGGTTGACCCGGCCCTCGACCTCCTCCGCGCTGCCGCCACCGTCGACGATCGTCGTCGCGTCCTTGGTGACGACGACGCGGCGGGCCTGGCCCAGCATCGTCAGGTCGACCTGGTCGAGCTTGAGGCCGACCTCTTCGCTGACCACCGTCGCGCCGGTGAGGATCGCGATGTCCTGCAGCATCGCCTTGCGGCGGTCGCCGAAGCCCGGCGCCTTGACCGCCACAACCTTGAGGATCTCGCGCATGCGGTTGACGACCAGCGTGCTCAACGCCTCGCCGTCGACATCCTCGGCGATGATCAGCAGCGGCTTCTTGGCCTGCGCGACCTGCTCCAGCAGCGGCAGGATGTCGCTGATCGCGGAGATCTTGCCCGCGTTGACCAGCACGACGGCGTCCTCGAGGACGGCCTCCATGCGCTCGGGGTCGGTGACGAAGTACGGCGAGAGGTAGCCCTTGTCGAACTGCATGCCCTCGGTGAACTCCAGGTCGGTCGCCGCGGTCTGCGACTCCTCGACCGTGATGACGCCGTCCTTGCCGACCTTGTCGAAGGCGTCGGCGATGAGGCTGCCGATCGTGCCGTCCTGCGCGGAGAGGCTGGCGACCTGAGCGATCTCGT
The DNA here is from genome assembly GCF_000298215.1 of Kineosphaera limosa NBRC 100340. Taxonomy (GTDB): domain Bacteria; phylum Actinomycetota; class Actinomycetes; order Actinomycetales; family Dermatophilaceae; genus Kineosphaera; species Kineosphaera limosa. Next base: position 13,565 of record NZ_BAHD01000039.1, read on the forward strand.
CGCGGCCCTCCACCTCGCGAGCGGTCTCCAGCAGCGCGTCGGTCATCGCGGTCACCGCGGCGTCCATGCCCCGCTTGAGGCTGGCCGGGGCGGCGCCCGCGGCGACATTGCGCAGGCCCTCCTTGACCATGGCCTGCGCGAGCACCGTCGCGGTCGTCGTGCCGTCACCGGCAACATCGTTAGTCTTGGTGGCGACCTCCTTGGCGAGCTGCGCGCCGAGGTTCTCGTAGGAGTCCTCGAGCTCGATCTCGCGGGCGATCGTCACGCCGTCATTGGTGATCGTGGGTGCGCCCCACTGCTTGTCGATGACGACATTGCGGCCCTTGGGGCCCAGCGTCACCTTGACCGCGTTGGCGAGCGCGTCGACACCGCGCTCAAGCGACTTACGGGCGGAGTCGTTGAACTCCAGCGTCTTGGCCATGAGTGGTCCTTGTCTTGCTCAGCGCCGATCGGCGCGGGATGGATGAGGTCGGTAGGTGAACGCGCAAGGCCCCGGACGCACCAAGACGGCGCGTACCGGGGCCCTCACCGTCGGGGCGCTGAGCTCAGCGCTCTAACCCTTTAGGTAAATCAGCGCTCGTACCCTTTGGTCGCGCTTCCTCGGCCTTCCGGGCCTCGGTCGCTAGCGCTCCCTCGGGTCCTCAGGCTGTCGTCAGCGCTCGTACCCTTTGGTCGCGCTTCCTCGGCCTTCCGGGCCTCGGTCGCTAGCGCTCCCTCGGGTCCTCAGGCTGTCGTCAGCGCTCGACGACAGCGAGCACGTCGCGAGCCGACAGGATGAGGAACTCCTCACCCGCGTACTTGACCTCGGTGCCGCCGTACTTGCTGTAGATGACCTTGTCGCCGACCTTGACGTCGAGCGGAACCCGATTGCCGTTGTCGTCGACACGACCCGGACCGATGGCCAGGACCTCGCCCTCCTGGGGCTTCTCCTTGGCGGTGTCCGGGATGACCAGACCGGAGGCCGTGGTCTGCTCGGCCTCGCTGGCCTTGACGACGATGCGGTCCTCGAGCGGCTTGATGGAAACCGACACGCTTCGACCCTTCCTTCGACACGCCCCCAGGCAGGGGGCGACTTGACGTGTGATTGCGTACCGGGCCGCGGGCCGCCGTCGCGGGGGTCGACCGTGGGCTACGGAAACGCAGAATGTCCACCCCGATGCCAAGTCCGCGCCGCCGTCCCTGCTGGGCGACGGTTAGCACTTGGCAGTGCAGAGTGCTAACCCGAAATCTAGGCCGCGATTAGCACTCGGTCAACTCGAGTGCCAATCTGCGGACGCGCTGGGTGCCGCTCGCGCCCTCACGAGCAGGCGCCCGCCGCCCTTGTCGACAAGCCGCACGACCGATCGACCCACACCCCCGGGACAGCAACCTAGGGTCTAGGACGTCCGTCCAGTTGACGCCTCCGGCTCCGTCTCTGGGTGGGGGAATCGGAGCCGGGCAACCGCGTCGTCAGGGGGCGTCCCGTGGTCACTTCAGCCTGCCCAAAATCTGCCCGAGAGGGCGGTCGAGCCCGGCGTAGGCCCCTCGGTCGCAGGCTCGCCGCGATGTTCGGCACGGTGGCGATCGCCGCCGCCATCGTGACGCCTGTCGCTTCGGCCTCGGGCGCACCAGCCACCGCGATCACCACCACCACCGCGGTCGCCACCACCACCCCAGCCTCGGGCGTAGCCCCAGCCACCGCCGCCTCAGGCGCTGCCTCCACGGCCAACTCCCAGTGCCGTCGCTCGCCGGTCGTCTACCTCGTGCCGCACCAAGACGACGAGGTGCTGAGCATGGCGGCCTCGATCCGGCGGATGGTCGGCCGCTCGGGGGCGGCGTGTGTGCATCTCGTGCTCGTGACCGACGGCATCTCCTCCGGCGCGCGCACCAGCATGGCGCGCGGCTGGGTGCCGGTCGGCGGCAGCGGCGTCGTGCGCGTGTCGTTGACCCCGGCGCAGTTCGGGGCGGCCCGTGACCGGGAGTTCCGCGCGGCCGCCGCACGGCTGGGCGTGCCGGCGGCCAACGTGCACCTCGGCCTACCGAAGGCGCCCCGAGTGCCCGCGCTCACTCCGGCGGCGTCTCGCCAGATCGTCTCGGCGGCCATCGACCGCTTCGGCACCCGGGCGGGCTACACGACGATGAGCGACTCCGACCCGTTGGCCGACCACCGCAACCTGGGCACGGCCCTGCGCCAGGTCGGTGCCACGCGAAAGGTGTCCTCGACGTCGTTCCTCTACCCGCCGTACCGGATGCCGGCGCCGCGCCAGCTCTCGCCGACCGTCGCCACCAACGACGCCGACCGGATCGCGATCCGCCAGGCCGCCGCCGAGTACGGCCGCTACGACCCGAGGGCCGGGCGCTACGGCATCGGCTGGGTGTCGGTGCCGCAGCAGTTCGGCGGGCCCGCGCTGACCCTGCGGTTCGTCTCCGACGGCGGACAGCAGTGGAGCCCGGGCCCGATCCGCTCCCCCAACGTCGCCCTCTACCGGGGGTACGTCTCGTATCTGCACCGTTGACCTAGGGGTGACCTAGGGGTCGTGCAGAAGGTGGCCGCGCTGCGCAGACGGTGGCCGCGCTGCGAATCGGCGACCGGACGTGCGACGCTGCCGGGATGACGTCACCGCCGGCCCGGCCGCACCGCTCGTGAGCCTGACCGCGGTCGCGCTGGTGGGGCTGGCCATCGCAGCCGGGGCCGTGACCCAGCGCGTGACCGGTATCGGGTTCGCGCTGACGGCATCACCCCTGCTCGTGCTGCTACTCGGCCCGTTCGCCGGCGTCGTGCTCGCGAACGTCTTCGGCGTCGCGGTCGCCGTGCTGGTGCTCGCCGCCACCTGGCGGCATGTGCAGTGGCGGCGCGGGCTGCTGCTGATGATCCCCGCGCTTGTCGCGATCGTGCCCGGGGCGTGGGTCGCTCGGACGCTGCCGGCGGCGTGGCTGGAGATCATCATCGGCACCATGGTGCTGGCCGCGCTCGCGTTGGTGTTGGCGCGCCCGGAGCTCTCGCCGTTGCGCGGCCGTGGTGGGGCCGCGACGGCGGGCGCGATCAGCGGCTTCATGAACGTCACCGCCGGGGTCGGCGGCCCCATCATGGCCGCCTACGCCATCGGCAGCCGCTGGCCCCAGGCGTCGTTCGCGGCGACCTTTCAGTTCTACACGATCGCCGTCAATGCCTCGTCCGTGCTGGCCAAGGGCAGCCCTCAGGTCGCCGCACCCGCCTACCTCGCGGGCGCGGTGGGGTTGGCCTGTGGGCTGGCCGCCGGGCAGCTGCTGGCTCGGCACGTCACCAGCGCGCAGGCCCGCCGCTTCGTCGTCGCCATCGCCGTGACCGGCGGAGCCGTCACCCTCGGCAGGGGCATCCTGCACGTCGTGACCGGCTGACCGCGTGGCACACGGCTCAGCCCAGGACGTCCTCGAGCAGGTCGTGGACGCGGCGGCGCAGGTCGTCGCGGGCGGCCCGGGTCTCCTCCGGGCTGGTACCGACGACGGGCGGCACGTCCCAGGTGAGCACCATCCGCCCGGTGGTCGGCAGCTCGTCCTCCGGCACGCCGATCGCCACGATGTACTCCGCGGCACGGGTAGCGTCGCCGGTCACCGGCTTGGGGTAGCTCTCGTCCATGTCGATGCCGACCTCGGTCATCGCCTCGACGACATCCGGCAGCACGCTCTCCATGGGGTTGATGCCCGCCGACCAGGCCCGCACCCGACCCTGCGCTTGCGCCGTGGCGAACGCGGCCGCCATCTGGGAGCGGCCCGCGTTGCCGTTGCAGATGAACAGGATGTCGTGCACGCCGGCCGGGTCGAGCCCCTTCGCCTCGGCGAGGTGCCCCAGCCGCTCCTTGGCGAAACGCTGGACGAAGACCGGCAAGTAGGTCTTCGACGTCGACGTCGCCCCTAGCTGATCGTGGCTGTCGGCGACCACGACGGCGATCTCCGCGCGGGAGAACGACCCCTCGTAGCGCTCGCTCAGCTGGTCGATGATCTGGTCCAATTCCGTTGTCTCGAGGTAAACCACGGCGCTCAGTCAACTCCTGAACGCTGGGCGTGCAGGTGAACGGCGCGAAACCATCCGGCGAACCTTGGCAGGGGGCGGCCCGGGCCTTGCCCGATGCCGCGTTGAGGGGCGGGCGCAGAATGTTGCGCATGACCGCCCCCACCCTCGCCGACGTCCAGGCGCTGCTCGCGCCGCGAGGGCAGGAGCTGTTGGCGCAGATGCCGCCGTACGAGGAGTCGGCGGCGTTGCGCGTGGCGCAGCGGTTGCGGTCGGCCGGCTTCGAGCCGGAGCTGGTCGCGGCGGCAATGACGCAGGCTCGGCTGCGGGCGCGGGCGCGGGAGAAGCTCGGGGACCGCGCGGGCCGGCTGCTGCTGACCCCCGATGGCGTGGAACAGGCGACCCGCCCGCGGCTGGCCGCGCTGCATGCCGCGCGGTTCGTGGCCGCCGGGGTGCCGGGCGTGTGGGATCTGGGCTGCGGCATCGGCTCCGACGCGGCGGCGTTCGCCGACGCGGGGCTGGCGGTGGACGCCGTCGAAGCCGACGCCGCGACCGCCCTGATGGCCGCGCACAACCTCGAGCTGCCGATCTCGCAGGCCGCGATGGACGAAGGGGTGTTCCGGTCTGCCGACGGCCGGCTGACCGTGCGCCGGGCGCGCGCCGAAGAGGTGCGGCTGGGGGATGCGGCTGATGCCAGGGGTGACTTCGGTGTGTGGTTCGACCCGGCTCGGCGGCTTCCAGGGCGCACTGACGCATCCGGCCGCACCCGGCGCACGTTCCGCCTCGATCAGTTGGCGCCGAGTTGGGACTTCGTGGTGGCGAGCGCCGGGTCCGGTCGCGCCGTGGGGGCCAAGCTGTCGCCGGGATTCCCGCACGCCGCAGTGCCGCCGGGGGCACAGGCGCAGTGGGTGTCGCTCGAGGGTGAGGTGCTCGAGTGCGCGCTGTGGTTCGGCCCGCTGGCGGGCACGCCCGGGCGGACCGCACTCGTGCTGCGGTCGGACGCCGCATGGGAGGTGACGGGCGCGCACGGCCCTGCCCCCGCGCCCGGGTCGGTGCCGGCTGCGGCCGGCCAGTGGCTCTACGACCCCGACCGCGCGGTCGTGCGGGCCGGACGCGTCGACGCTCTGGCGGCGGCCACCGACGGCGCCGAACTCGCCTCCGGGGCGGGCTATGTGGTGGCGACGCGCGCGGTCGACGTGCCGTGGGCCCGGCGCTACCGCATCGAGGAGGTGTTGCCGGGATCCCCCAAACCGGTGCGCGCCGCTCTCCGCTCCCGGGGCATCGATCGGGTGACGATCAAGAAGCGCGGCGGCACCGTCGATCCCGACGTCTTCCGCGCCGCGCTGCGCCTGCCCGCGAAGGCGACGGGCGAGGAGGGCGTGCTCGTGCTGACCCGGACGCCCCGCGGCTCGGCCACCCTCCTGGTCCGCCCCGCCCCACCGGCCGCCCCACCAGCCGCCCCGACCACCCGCCGATAGTCGGATTTCCGGGCGACCGGCATAGTAAGAACTCTGAATCTGGCCTGGAAGTGTGACGATCGGCGGGGGTGGGGGCATCCAGCGTTTGCCGGGCTCTTACGCGACCGGCGTTCCGGCCGAGGTGCTGGTCGTCGGATCGCCGCCGTTGGCCGCAGCGCGGGCCGATCCGCTGCTCACCGCCGCGGAGCGGGCGCGCTGCGCCGCGTTTCGGCGGGAGGTCGACGCGGCCCGCCACGCCACGGGGCGACTGCTGGCACGGTCCACGGCGGCACGCTGGTTCGGCGTGGCGCCCGAACGGGTCGGCGTGGTCCCGGACCTCGACGCGACGTCGCGGGGCTGCCCCCGGCTGACGGTCGACGGGCGGCGCGCCGACGCCTACCTGTCGATCGCGCACGCGGGCGAGGTGGTGCTCGTGGCCGTGAGCGCCCGGCCGTGCGGCATCGACGTGGAGGTCGTCGCGGATGTCGAGCCGGTCGTCGGCAGCGACGTCATCTACGCGCCGCCCGAGCTCGCCGCACTAGCCGCCGCCCAGGACCCCGTGTTGCTCGCGGCCCGCTGGTGGACCGCAAAGGAAAGTGTGCTCAAGGCCCTGGAGGTAGGCCTGGGCGTCGACCCGCCGCTCATCGACGTGCGTCGCGAGCTGGTGACCGTCGCGGTCGCCCCGCCGTACACCTCGACGCGCACGACCTGGCGCCTGCACGCGGTCGACGTCCCGGCCGGCCACATCGCCACCCTCGCCGTGCCCGCCTGACCCAGCGACCTACCCCGACACCGGGCGCTCAGCCGCCAGAGGGCCGCGCGAGCAGTGCGTGGCAGCGGCGCAGGCGCTCGACCCACCAGGCGATCCGCTCCGGAGCCGGTGCCAGGTCGGGCAGGCGCGGCTCGTCGACGTGCAGGTCACCAGGGGCCAGCAGGCCGGCGCGGGGCACCAGGCGCGGCCGCGCGACATCCCGCTCGAGCAACTCGACGGTGCCCAGGCCGCAGGCGTAGTCCAACTCGGGCAGGGCCGCGGCGAGGGCGACGCCGGCGCGGATGCCGACGGAGGTGTCCAAGGCGCTGGACACGACCGCCGGCAGCCCGACCTGCGCGACGATCGCCAGCGCCGCGCGCACCCCTCCCAGCGGCGCGACCTTGACGACGATGACGTCGGCGGCCTGCTGCCGTGCGACCTCCAGCGGGTCGTCGGCGCGGCGGACCGACTCGTCGGCCGCGATCGGCACATCGACGCCGGCGCGGGCGAGATCGACTCGCAGTCGGGCGAGTTCGGGCACGCTGCGACAGGGCTGCTCGGCGTACTCCAGCTCGTAGGGCGCCAGCGCGCTCAGGGCCAGGCGGGCCTGCTCGACGTCCCAGGCGCCGTTGGCGTCGACCCGCAGTCGCGCCAGCGGGGCGTGCTCGCGCACGGCCGCGACCCGGTCGAGGTCATCGCGCAGCTCCTGCCCCGCCTGGGCCACCTTGATCTTCACGGTCGCGCACCCGTCGTATCGGGCCAGCACCTCGCCGACCAGCTCGGGCGCCACCGCGGGCACCGTCGCGTTCACCGCCACCCGATCGCGCACCGGCTCCGGCCAGCCCACCCACGCCGCCTCGATCGCGGCGGCCAGCCAGCGGGCGGCCTCCGCGTCGTCGTACTCGGGGAACGGCGCGAACTCGCCCCACCCGGCGGGCCCGCGCAGCAGCATCGCCTCGCGCTGCTGCACCCCGCGAAAGCGCATCCGTAAGGGCACCGCGACCACGCTCGCTCCGGCCAGCAGTTCGGCGACCGGCGGCAGCGGCCGGTCGGGGGCCGGGGAGACTGGGGTCATGGCGCCAGTCTCCCCGGCCGGCGCTTAGAAGTTGCGGGAGGCCTGCACGGCGGTGGCGACGATCATCTCGTTGACCTCCAGCGCGTCCCCGTTACCGGGGGCGCGGTTCACGGGCCGGTTGAGCCCCTGCAGGATCGGCCCGACGGCCCGCACGCCTGAGGTGCGGTGCACGGCGTGGAAGGTCGATTCGGCGGCGGCGCCGTCGGGGAAGACGAAGACTGTGCCGTTGCCACCCTCTCCGTTGCTGGCCCGCCGGGAGGCGGCGTTGAACGCGACCGGACCCTCGATGTGGATGTCGGGGCGCCGGCCGGCCGCCAGCTGCACGGCCTCCCGCACGCGCTCGGTGTCCGCGGCGACGGAGTCGGAGGACGAACGCGGCTCGATGAAGGCGATGCGCGGGGTGATGCCGACCGTCTGCGACTCCTCGGCGGCCCACAACCCGATCGCCGCGAGCTGCTCGGCGGTGGGATGCGGGTTGAGGGCGCAGTCGGTGTAAGCGACGACCTCGTCGGGCAGCATGAGGTAGTGGATGCTGGACACGACCTCGGCGTCCGAGCGCAGGCCGACGGCGGCTTCGGCTCGCCGCCCGACCTCCTCGAGGTCGGCGTCGGCGCCGCCGACCAGGCCGTCGACGGTGCCCTCGGCGAGCATCCGCAGACCGGCGGCCAGCGGCTCGACACCCGCGGCCGGCTCCGCGATCGCCAGACCCGCGGGCAGGTCGAGGCCGACCTCGGCGGCCGCCGCCTCGATCGCCGCGGTGTCGCCGACGAGCACGCAGCGCACGACGCTGCGGGCCTGCAGGTTGATCGCCGCGACGAGGGTCGCCGGGTCGGTCGCATCCGTCAGGGCGATCCGTTGCTCGGCCCGCGCGGCCGCGACGACGACCTCGCGGCGGAAGGCCGCCGGGGTGGAGCGGGGCAGCCGGTCGTCGCTGGGCAGGCCCAACAGCCACTGCTCGTCGAAGGCCTCGGCCATCGTGTTCTTGACGAGGTTGGCGCGGGCCTCGTCGTCGGCGGGAATGTCCGGGTCGAGCCCGAGCACCCGCGTGACGGTCTCATAGGTGCGCCCGGGTGACAGCAGCACCGGCAGGCCCGCCTCCAGGGCGGGGCGGCACAGGTCGAGGATGTCGTCGTGCGGGCGGATGCCGACGGTGAGCAGCACGCCCGCCAACCGGGTGCCCTTGGTCTCGGCCAGCGCGGCCGACATCAGCACCTCGTGTCGGTCGCCGGGCACGACGACCAGCCGATCTTCCTGGAAGACGCTCAGGTAGCCGGGGGCGGCCTGCGCGGCGATCTCGACCCCGTGGATGCGGCGGCTCTGGTCGCCGACGTTGACGATCTCCAGGCCGAGCTCTCGCACGATGTCGCCGACCCGGCGCCGCGTGAACTCCGGATTGTCGGGGATGCTGGCGACGGTGTGCAGGCCTCGCTGCTGCAGCGCGGCGGCGAACTCGCTCGGGTCGCGGTCCGGCGGCACGTGGTTGACGACGACCCCGATGACGCGCGTGGGGACGCTCTTGCGGCGCGACTTCGGCTGCCCGTCGGCAACGGCCGCGGTCAGGCTCGAGGGGGTCAGGCGCGGCGCCCCGCGCAGCACGTACTGGCTGTTGGCGACGCCGACCGAGTGGGCCAGGCGTTGCGGGTCGAGCCGGGAGGCGTTGGCCACGAACAGCACGTCGGCATCCAGCGACCGGGCCATCTCGGCGTTGACGCGGCCCGAGTACACCTGCTCGGTGCCGGGGGCCAGGCCCTCGATGACGACCACGGAGTGCTCGCGGAGGGCGTCGTCGGCGAGGTCCACGACCTCTTCCATGAGGCTGCCGACGCGGTCGAGCGCCAGCATCTCCTCCAGGTGCGCCACCGCGATGGGTGCGGGTGGACGCTGCGACGTGGTGAGCCGGAAGAGCTCGACCGACTCGTCCTCACCGACCCAGCGGGCCTGGGCGAACGGCTTGAGGTAGCCGACGCTGACCCGGAGGCGGTCGAGGGCCTGCACCAGGCCCAGGCACGTACTCGTCACTCCCGCCCCGTGGTTCGTCGGGACGACGAGGATGCGACGCGCCATATGGACTCCTCCTGCGGCGGCGCCCCAGCGTCACCGGTCGATGGACCTTTGTTGCCCTATCGACCGAACTGCCCGCCGCTGTAGGCGGTTCGCGGGGGCGGCGGGCGTCCGCTCAGGCCGGCCACTGGCCGAGGATGGGCCGGGCCGGGTCGGCGACGGCGGCGGCGATGCGCTGCTCGAAGTGCTCGGGCATCGCAGGTAGCGCGTCGAGCGGCCACCAGCGGGCCTCGAGATTCTCGTCGTCGCCGACCTCGGGCTCCCCTTCGATGTACCGCAGGCGGAAGCAGTGGTCGAGGTATCGGGCCTGGTCACCGTTGGCGTGAGTCATCAGCTCGGTGGCCCGCACCCACACGAGCGACTCGATGCGGGCGCTGACGCGGGTCTCCTCGAAAACCTCCCGCACCGCCGCGTCGTGGGGGTCCTCGCCGGGGTCGACGATGCCGGTGACGGGGCTCCAGATGTCGAAGTCGGCGCGCCGCACGAGCAGCACCTGGGTGCCCGGGGCTTGCCCGGGGTCGGCTGCGCCGGGACCCCCGGGATGCCCGGGGTGTTCGGGCCGCTCGGGATCTTCGGGGGCTTGGCGCAGAACGACCGCGGTGCAGCCGATGAGCCACAGCGGCGCGTGCCCGATGTGGTGGCGCAGTTCGACGATGAACTCGGGGATCGGCATGAGCGCAGCGTCTCACGGGCGCGCCTCGTAGGCTGGGGCGTCGTGACGGCAGAGCAGAGCAGCGAGCAGCCTTTCGACCCTGCGGCGTGGGCGGTGGTCGACGGCTTCGACTTCACCGACATCACCTACCACCGCAGCGTGTTGCCGGGCCCGGTGCCGGGCCGCCCGCTGGGGGCGGTGCGGATCGCGTTCGACCGGCCGGAGGTGCTCAACGCGTTCCGCCCGCACACGGTCGACGAGCTGTATCGCGCGTTGGATCACGCGCGGATGACCCCGGATGTCGGGGTGGTGCTGTTGACCGGCAACGGCCCCGGCCCGGAGGGGACCGGCGCGGCGGGCAAGTGGTCCTTCTGCTCGGGCGGTGACCAGCGGATTCGGGGGCGCTCGGGGTACCAGTACGCCTCCAGCGAGGCGAGCGCGTCGGGTGATGAAACGGCCAGCAGCGTGGATGAGGCGCGGGTCAAGGCCGAGGGCGGGCGGCTGCACATCCTGGAGGTGCAGCGGCTCATGCGCACGATGCCGAAGATCGTCGTTTCGCTGGTGGGTGGTTGGGCCGCCGGTGGCGGACACTCGCTGCACGTCGTCTCCGACCTGACGATCGCCAGCCGCCAGCACGCCCGGTTCAAGCAGACGGATGCCGATGTCGGCAGCTTCGACGCCGGGTACGGCAGCGCGTATCTGGCGCGGATGGTGGGGCAGAAGTTCGCCCGCGAAATCTTCTTCTTGGGGCGCACGTACACGGCCGAGGACATGCACCGGATGGGCGCGGTGAACATCGTCGCCGAGCACGCGGAGCTGGAGGCGGAGGGCATCCAGGTGGCCCGCGAGATCCTCGGCAAGAGCCCGCAGGCACAGCGGATGCTGAAGTTCGCGTTCAACCTCGTCGACGACGGCCTCATGGGCCAGCAGGTGTTTGCCGGCGAGGCCACCCGCCTGGGCTACATGACCGACGAGGCCGTCGAGGGGCGCGACCAGTTCTTGGAGAAGCGCGACCCCGACTGGTCCCCCTTCCCCTGGTACTTCTGATGGCTGGGTCGAGCCAGGGTTGGCGGCCCACGCCGGGCGCCGAACCCCGCGCCGCCCAGAGGCCGAGTCGTCAATTTGATGGACCAGTCGTCGATTCTTCGTGACGACTCGGGCGTCAAAATGACGACTCGGCGGGGACGAAGTGACCGCCTAAAGGGGCGGATGACGGTCTGCGTAGCGGGTGGCTGCCTCGAACGCGGCGGCCACCCGCAGCAGCTCGACGTCCTTGCCGGGCGCTGCGACGATCTGGATGCCGATGGGCAGTCCGTCGGAGGAGAACCCACCGGGTACCGAGATCGCCGGGCAGCCGGTGGCCGAGATCAACGTGACGGCCCGCATCCACTCCAGGTAGTTGGCCATCGGGCGGCCGTTGATCGCCTGGGGATACTCCAACTCGGCGTCGAACGGCAGGGCCTGGGCCGTGGGCATCACCAGCACGTCGTGAGTCGCGAAGTACCGCTGCGTCGCCTGCCAGAGGCGCCCGCGTGCCTCGTCCATCGCGGCAAGGTCCTGCACGGTCAGGTCGAGGCCGAGCTGGGTGTTCCAAACCACCGCCTGCTTGATCCGTCCCCCGTCGGGCCGCGCCGTCTCCGCGCGCACGAGGTCACCCCAGGAGGCGGCGAAGTCGTAGGCCCGCTGCACCGAGAAGACCTGATCCGCATCGCGCAGATCCGGGATACGGTCGTCGACGTCCGCCCCGAGGCGGCTGAACACGTCTGCCGCTGCGGTGACGGCGAGTTGCACATCGCGCTCGACCTCCATGAGTCCGTCGAGGGTGGGGCTCAGGCCGACCTTCACGCCGGCGACGCTCGGCGCGTGCGACGACCCGAGCGCGAACTCCGGCAGATCGAAGACGCCTCCCGGCTCCTGGATCGAGCACGGCCCGGCGGGGTCAGGCCCCGCGCCCACGCTCATGAGGAGGGCGACATCGCCGACCGTCCGCCCCATGAAGCCCTGCTGGGCGAGCCATTGCCACGCATTGCCCGGCGGAGTGTGCGGAATACGCCCGTTCGAGGGGCGCATCCCCACCACGTTGTTGAAGGAGGCCGGCGTCCGCAGGGACCCTCCCATATCGGACCCGTCACCGGAGGCCTGGATTCCGGTCGCGAGCGCCGCGGCGACACCGCCGGAGGACCCGGCCACCGACTTCGTCGGGTCGTAGGGATTGACCGTCGTCCCGAAGACCGGATTGAAGGTGTGGGCACCGGCAGCGAACTCGGGCACATTCGACTTTCCGGTCGGGATGATGCCCGCGGCACGGAGCCGCGCCACGAGCAGGTCGTCCGAATCGGGCACCCGGTCGGCATAGATCGGCGAGCCGAGCGTCGTGCGCATGCCGGCCGTATCGTGCGTGTCCTTGATCGTCATCGGCACACCGTGCAGCGGGGGCAGGCTTTCACCCGCGGCACGGGCGGCGACAGTTTTCTCGTCGGCTCGCCGGGCTTCGTCCAGCGCCCGCTCCGGATTGAGGGTGACGATCGCGTTGATCGTCGGGTTGACCTGCTCGATGCGCGCGAAATGCGCCTTAACGGCCTCCGTCGAACTCACCTCGCCCGACGCGATGAGGTGAGCCAGTTCGCGGGTGGACAACCACGTGAGGTCGGTCATGTCAGTCCCCTTCTCAATTGATGAGCGAGCTCTCGGTCTCGGCACCGTCGGCCTTCTTGCGGGTGTACCAGGCCAGGGCCACGGTGATCACGACGCAGAGGGCGATGGCAAAGGACGACACGATCTTCGGTGTGTTCGGCACGACGAGGAGGACGACGAAGAAAGCCACCGCGACCGCTATGGCCGTGGACTTCGCGGACTTCAGCGTGACGATCAGCTGCACGAGGACGCCCCCCAGGATGCTGGGGAGGATGTAGAGCCGGGCCACGTCGGTGATGGAAGCCGGGGTGATCGAGACGATCCAGGTGCCGAGGAAGCCCACCAGAATGAGCAGCGACAGCACATGGACGACCGCCGCGCCGGAAATCGCGGCCGTGGCAGCGAAGGCGGCCTTGCGAGTTCCCGGCTTCGCCTCGATGGTGTGTTGCGCGACGATCGCCGAAGGCACCAGCTTGTTGGCGATATTCCCGATGAGGAAGGCCGGGTACATACCGGCCGGCCCGAGGATGGGGAAGTAGGTCAGGGGCTCCACGACATAGAACGCGCCGTAGACGGCCGCCACGGCGATGAATGCCGTGATCACCTGGCCGGCCGAGACCTCCACGCCGGAGATGGTCATGATGATGAACGGCATGGACGTGGCGATGACGAGCCCGATGAGCAGGGTGATTCGCCCGAATCGGTTGGTGGTGCGCGTGTAGTTGTCGAACAGAGCGTCTTGTTCCGCGGTGTACTTACTCATGGCCAGCCCCTCAGTTCGTCGCGACGTAGGCGGCAACGAGACCACCGATAATGGCGAAGCCCAGAGCCCATTCCCGCAGCCAGGCTTGTTTGAATTGCTTGGCCACCCACAGGCAGACGCCCATGATGGCCGCAGACACGATGACGGCCAGGACGTGAATGCTCGACTTCGGCAACTCCGTCACCGTGAGGCCGGCAAAGGCAGCGAGCAACGCCGCCGACGGCACGATGGCCATCAGGGCCGGGTTCACCTTGGTGAGCTTGTCCTGGCCACGCGAGAGGATGGGCGTGAGAATGAGCGTCGAGATCATCCAGCACGCTCCGGAAAGGCTCATCGCGAAGAGCGCGACGATGAAGACGCTCTGGGTATAGCTGTCATCACCCAGGTTGGCCCCCATGGTTCCCGCCGCGATCGATGCCGAGGCCGTCTCCGTCGCGGCGGATCCGATGAGTCCGATGCGGACGAGGATCGAGGGTGTGCCGAACAGAGGAAGCAGAGCGATCGCGACGAGTACGACGGCGAGCGAGGGTCCGATAGCGGCCACACCGCCCGCTCGAAATGCTTGGTAGACCTCGTGTTGGCTCATCCCGGCGCCCTCGGCGTTCTTGCGAACGGCGACCATGTACACGGCCGACTGGACGAGGATGACGCCGAGAACGCTGAGCGCGAGCACCCACAGGACGGGCGAATTGGCGATGGCTCCGATATTCGTGGAATTGCTGTCCGCCGCGATCATGCGCTGGCGTTCTTGCCCAGGCGGGACATGAGGACCGCGTAGGCGGCGGCCGTCCCGGTGCTCAGCGTCGGCTCCATGACGGGGCCGAAGAAGGGCGAGTGGTTCGATGGGGTGGGCTCGTCCGAGTCCACGACGTCCTGCGGCATTCCACCGAAGAACCAATAGACGCCCGGCACGCCAAGCGCGTCGGGCAGCGCGCCGAAGTCCTCAGAGCCCATGACGGCAGGCTTCTCGCTGACCTTGTCGTCACCGAGGGCGCCGCGCAGGACCTCGATGACGCGCGCCGTCTCCTCCTCATCGTTGATCAGCAGCGGGAAGGTGTAGAGCTCCTCGATCTGCGGCTCCGGCGCGTTGCTCGCCATCGCCTCCGCCGTGATGATTCGACGCAATCCGGCCAGCAGGTGCTCGCGAACGTCGGCGTCGAGGTTCCGCATGTTCACGGTGAACTCGGCCGTGGGCGGGATGATGTTCTCCTTGAGCCCCGCGTGCATCGTGGCGATGGTGATGACCGCCGACTTCAGCGGGGCGACCTCACGGCTGATGAGGCTTTGAATGCGAACGATCATGTACGCCGCGAGAACGACCGGATCGATCGTGTTCTCCGGCTGAGATCCGTGACCACCGCGGCCCTTGACCGTCACCTTCCAGGCGTCGGAGTACGACATCGCCGGTCCCGGGGTGACATCGATCGAGCCGGTCACGCCCGGCCACACGTGCTGCCCGTAGATGACCTCGGGGTGGGGTGCCTTGTCCCACAGACCGTCTGCGAGCATCGCCGCGGCTCCGGCCGCCGTCTCCTCGCCGGGCTGGAAGAGGAACACGACGGTGCCGGCCCACGAGTCCCGGTTCTGCACCAGGAGCGTGGCCGCCCCGATCGCCGCGGTGATGTGCGTGTCGTGGCCGCAGGCGTGCATGACCGGTACCTCGGTGCCGTCCGGCAGCGCCCCGCGCGCCGTCGAGGCGTACTCCAGGCCGGTGTCCTCCTGCAGCGGCAGCGCGTCCGTGTCGGCTCGGAACCCGATCACCGGCCCGTCGCCGTTCACCAGAGTCGCGACCACGCCGGTTCCGCCGCAACGGAAGACGTCGTAGCCGAGCGCGCCCATCCGCTCCTCGATGAGAGCGGCGGTCTCGTGCTCCTGCATCGACAGCTCGGGATTCTGGTGCAAGTGCCGGTAGAGCTCGTGCAGCCGCTCGCGCAGCTCCGGGTGGTCGTCGAGGATCGTCGTCATCGCTACTCCTTGCGGGAGGGGACTGGCGGACCTGGGCGGCAACGCCGCCGCCCAACGCAAACGTCTGCGCAGTCAAGCAAACGTCTGCGCGCTGCGCACCGGGACATCCCACGCTGTGAGCAGGACCTTCCCCACCGGCAGGACCGCCCAGCTGACCCTCGTGCATGATCGAGGTCGCGCCTAGAATGAACTTATGACCTTGACTGCATCCGAGTTCTACGAGGCTGGACTGGCCCTTCCTCCGTCGGTGCGCAAGGACGTGGCACTACGCCTGCTGGATTCCATCGAGGCCCCCGAGAGCGCAACGCCCAGCACGGTTGATGACTCGTGGACGAGCGAGATCGAGTTGCGGATCGATGACATCCTTAGCGGCACGGTAGAGACGGTTCCGCACGAGGACGTTGTTGCCCGTCTGGCCGAGCGAAGGGCCTCCCGTCGTGCCGCGCGCCGTCAGTCGTGAGCTGGTCGATCCGGTGGCATCCCGAAGCTGAGGCGGAGTTCGACAGCGAGATCAGTTGGTATGACGACCGCGAAGAGGGGCTTGGCGATCGGTTCGAGAGCCTGGTCCTGGAGTCTGTGGCTGACTGCGCGGACCACCCAGAAGCCTGGAGCGTGTGGCCGGGATGGGATCGCCATCCAATCGTCCGGGCGAAGAGCGTTCGTGACTTTCCCTTCCGGATCGTCTACTTCAGTCGCGGCGGCAGCTTGACGATCGCCCATACCAAGCGACGGCCCGGCTACTGGCAGGGGCAGAGTGAACAACAGCCCAGACGTCGGATGAGCGGTCCCCACGTTCGGTTGTCCAGTGGTCGGGGCCAAACGCCCGGATCCCGAGTGGTCACTTTTCGGGGCCAGTGGTCGAAATTTCGTGACAACTCGAGGGCGAAAGTGACAACTCGGCGCGGCGGAAGTGACGACTCGACCTCCGTAATGACGACTCGGCGCGCGCCGTCAGCCGGCGGCGGCCTGGATGGCGGTGAGGGCGATGGTGTACTCGATGTCTTCGACGAGGGCGCCGCGGGAGAGGTCGTTGACGGGGGCGGCGATGCCTTGCAGCATCGGGCCGACGGAGATGACCGACGCTGAGCGCTGCACGGCCTTGTAGGTGGTGTTGCCCGTGTTGAGGTCCGGGAAGATGAAGACGTTGGCGTTGCCGGCGACCGGCGAGTCGGGCGCCTTCGATTTCGCCACGGACGCCGTGGTGGCCGCGTCGTACTGCAGCGGCCCGTCGACGAGGATGTCGGGGCGCAGCTCCTTGACGAGTTCCGTTGCGCGGGCGACCTTCTGCACGTCCGCGCCGGCACCCGAGGAGCCCGTTGAGAAGGAGATCATCGCCACCCGCGGTTCGATACCAAAGGCGGTGGCCGAGTCGGCGCTCTGGATGGCGATGTCAGCGAGTTCTTCGGCGTTGGGGTCCGGGTTGATCGCGCAGTCGCCGTAGACGACCACCTCGTCGGGCAGGCCCATGAAGAACACCGAGGACACGAGCTTCGCGCCGGGCTTGGTGCCCAGAATCTGCAGCGCCGGGCGCACGGTGTTGGCGGTCGTGTGCACAGCCCCGCTGACCAGGCCGTCGACCTCTCCCAGGTAGACCATCATCGTGCCCAGCACGACGGTGTCGCTGAGCTGGTCGACGGCGATCTGCTCGGTCATCCCCTTGTGCCGGCGGCGCTCCACCAGCGCGGGAATGTAGCGCGGCGCGGCCTCGACCGGGTCGATGATCTCGATGCCCTCCGGCAACTCCAGCCCCAGCGACGACGCCACGGCCTCGACCTCCGCGGGCGCCGCCAGCAGCACACAGCGGGCCACGCCCTTCTCCGCGCAGATCACGGCGGCCTGCACCGTGCGGGGTTCGGCCCCCTCCGGCAGCACGATCCGCTTGTTCGCCACCCGCGAGCGCACGGTCAGCTCCCGCCGGAACGCCGCCGGCGACAGACGCCGCGTACCCGACGACTCGGCCAGCCCCGCCAGCCAGTCCTCGTTGAAGTTGTCCGCCGTCAGCTGCATGACCACCTGGGTGCGGGGCTCGTCGTCGTCCGCGATGCCCTTGTTCATGTGCACGATCTGGTTCGCGGTGTCGAACGTCTGGCCCTGCGCGAGCAGCATCGGCAGTCCCGTCGCCAGCGCCGGCTGACACATGGCCATCAGCTTGGGGTCCGGCGTCAGACCGGCCGTGAGTACCATCCCGGCCAGCCGCGTACCGTTCATCGCGGCCAGGCAGGCAGCCAGCAGCACGTCGTGCCGGTCGCCGGGCACGACCACCAGACGACCCTCCGTGAGCACCGACAGGCTGCCGAGCACGCTCTGCGCCATGATCGCGTTCGCCCGGATGCGGCGGTCCAGGTCGCCCTGCGACAGCACCGTCAACCTCAGCTCGCGCTGCATGTCCCGCACCCGTGGCCACGTCGCCTCCGCGAGATAGGGCACGGCCCCGACGAGCCGAATCCCCTGCTGGGCCAACGCGGTGCGGTAAGCCTCGATCCCCGGCCCAGAGCCGTCCGTCGGCACGCGCGTCAGCACCGCGCCGATGACTCGGCTGATCTCCCCGCCGACGCGGTAGCTCGCCTCCGCGCCCGCCATGAGCGAGACGACGTGCTCGACGCTGTGCCCGTGCGCCGAGGCGACGAGCACGACCTCCGCATCGAGCGACTTGGCCAGCGCGATGTTGATGCGCCCCGAATACGTGTGCTCCTCGGTCGGCACGAGCCCCTCGATGACGACGACGTCGTGCTGGGACAGCACGTCTTCGCCGTGGCTCAACACCCGCTCCATGAGGTCGTCGTCGTGCCCGCGGGCGAACGCATGCTCGGTCTCCGTCGCAGAGATCGGGTCCGGCGGGTTGAGGTCGGTGACCAGCCGCACGAGGTCCGTCGTGTGATCGGGGTGCCCGTGGGTGGCCTGCGCCAGCGGCTTGAGGTAGCCGACGTCGATGCCGCGCTCGTCGAGGGCGTGGATGAGCCCCAGGCACGTGGAGCTCAGCCCGGAGTCGTGGCTGGTCGGGGCGAGCAGGATGCGGCGCGTCATGCGCGGGGCCTTCCGGGTCGGAGTGGATGCGGCAGGGCGGTGGTTCAGCGGGTGAGCGCGGCGGCGTCGCGGGCGATGACCAGCTCTTCGTCGGTCGGCACGACGATCGCGACGGGTGCCCGGGTGCTGTCGGGATCGCGGGTGATGATGCCGCCCTCGCCGCGGATGCAGCGTTGGTTGGCGGCCGGGTCGACCTCCAGACCGAGGTAGCGCAGGTGACCGAGGGTCGCGCTGCGCACGGTCGTGCTGTTCTCGCCGATGCCGCCGGTGAACACGAGCGCGTCGAGGCCCTGTAGCGGCACCATCAGCGCGGCGATGTATTTGGCCAGGCGGTAGGTGAACACCTCGATGGCCAGTTGGGCGCGCTCGTCGCCGGCCTCGGCGGCCTCGTCGAGGGTGCGCATGTCGTTGCTGATGCCGGAGAGGCCGAGCAGCCCGCTGCGCTTGTTGAGGTCGGCGGTGATCGCAGAGATGTCGGCGCCGGTGCGGTCGTGGATGTAGCCGAGCACCCCGGGGTCGAGGTCGCCGGAGCGGGTGCCCATGACGAGGCCCTCGAGCGGGGTCAGGCCCATCGAGGTGTCGAGGCTGCGGCCGCCCTTGACGGCGGCCAGGGAGCACCCGTTGCCCAGGTGCGCGGTGACCAGGCGCAGCCCGGGGTCGCCGTAGCGGCCCAGCTCACGGGCCGCCCGCGCGCTGACGTAGCGGTGCGAGGTGCCGTGGAAGCCGTAGCGGCGTACCCCGTAGTCACGGGCCCACTCGGCGGGCACGGCGTACCGGTAGGCCTGGGCGGGCATCGTCTGGTGGAACGCCGTGTCGAAGACCGCGACGTGCGGCACATCGGGCAGCACCGCGCGGGCGGCCTCGACGCCCGCGATGTTCGCCGGATTGTGCAGGGGTGCCAGGGGGATGCACTCGCGGACCGCGTCCATCGCCTCCTCGTCGAGGACGACGGAGGCCGAGAACGCCTCTCCGCCGTGGACGACGCGGTGGCCGGTGGCGACGAGCTCGACCGCGTGTTCGCGGGCCCACTCCTGCACGGCCGCCAGCGCGACGGCCAGCACCCCGCGGTGGCCGGTGTCATCACCCAGTTCCAGCGCTGCGGCCTGGCCGAATTGCCCGTCGGTGCCGACGAACCGTACGGAGGCGCTGGCCTCACGGGTGCCGACGCGTTCGGCGAGGCCGGTGACGAGCCGGGCGCCGTTCTGCGGGTCGACCACCGCGAACTTCAACGAGGAACTGCCACAGTTCAGGACGAGCACGGCCGACGTCACGAAGGTCACGGTGCGAGGCTACCCGCCGATCAAGGTGCAGCAACGCTCGGCGTGGGGCTGCCCCGGACGGTCCGCCGGGTGTCACCAAAAGGCCATCTCTAATTTGTTGCACGAGAAGCCCTTTGCCTCGAGCAACGATCGGCCGTTACCATATGGTGATCTGATTCCATCCACACCCCCTACGACATCCGCTCGCGACATCGCCGTCCGACACTCGGGAGCTTCCCCTCCGGTGGATCGACCCTGTGGTCTCACCTGCTATCGGCTCCCGGCGGAGGCCGCGGTGTGACCCCCTGTGAAAGAGCACTTGTCATGTCGATAGTCCAGCGCGCCTCCGACGCGCAGCGTTCCCGCGCCGACGCAGCGAGCCCGCCTCCTGCCACGGCCTCCACGCCGCCGCCGCGCATGGACTGGATCGACATGTCGCGGGCGGTGGCCGTCGTCGCGGTGGTCCTCTTTCACGCGAGCATCGGGCACTACTACCTCATGGAGCATTCCGCCGAGGGCGTCGTGGCGTGGTGGGACCGGGTCAACCAGATCGTGACGACCGTGCGGATGCCGCTGCTGTTCGCCATATCGGGCATGCTCGCGGCCGGCAAGATCCGGCGCGGTTTCCGCGGTGGCCGCGCGATCGAGGCCGCCGTCACCAACTACTACCTGTACGTCGTGTGGCTGCTCGTTTTCGGCGCGATGCTGCTGCTGGCCGGCGACCGGCCGGTGCCGTTCCGCGTCGACAGCTTCAGCGTGTACCTGCAGGAGTTCTACCAGCCGAACAGCCCCCTCTGGTACGTGTTCGCACTCGCGATCTACCTGGTCGCGTTCACGGCGCTGCGGCGCGTGCACCCCGGCGTCGTGCTCGGCGGCCTACTCGCGCTGCACCTGGTGTCGACGCAGCTGTACACGCTGGAGAGTCCGCTGTGGACCCGCGCGCTGTCGTACTCCATCTACTTCGGCCTCGGTGTGTACGGCAAGCAGTTCCTCACGCAGGTCGCGGCGCGGCCGATCCTCGCGTCCCTGGCGCTGGCCAGCGGCTACCTGGTGTACCAGCAGATCGGCATGACCAAGCTCATGAGCTTGGAGCCTCCGTCGGTGGTCGACGCGTTCTTGACGATGGCGCTGTACGTGCTCGCGGGCATCGGCATGGTCGGCATCACCGGCATGCTGTCGCGGGCCCGGCCGTGGGCCGTCGTCGGGCGCTTCATCGGCAAGCACACCCTCGGCATCTACGTGCTGCACATCCCGGTCATCGTGGTCATCAACCTGGGGCAGTTCGGCCCGTTCGGCACGCTGCGCGACCTCGTCGCGACCAGCCCGCTCGTCGACGTGCTGTACCCGCTCATCATCACCGCGATCATCGTGCCGATCTGCATCGCCTGCCAGATGCTCGCGCCGAAGGTCGGCCTCGGTGCCCTGTTCGCGATGCCCGCGCCGCTGCGTCGGCAGACCGAGCGGGCTCGGGTCGCGCTCGCCGCGCGGTACCCGGTGGAGGCAAAGTCGGCGAAGGCCGCTGCGAGCGAGACGGCGTCGGCGCAGGCCGAGGGCGCGTCGACAACGGCAGGCGCCGCTGAGCCCGAGGGCGTCGGTCGCCGCTGAGCGCCAAACTCTCGTACCGGATGTCGATCGTGCTGCGTTGATGTCGATCGTCGGGTTGCCCCTGGGTGCCGATCTGCGCGCCGCGTTGCCGGCGTTGCAGGTGATGCTCGACGGCTCCGGTCCGCTGTTGCTGCCGTTTGCGGAGGGTGCGGCCGCGCCGGATCTTCTGACCTCGGGCGACTCGTCGGTCGGGCCCGCGTCGGGTGTGGCGGTGGGGACCTCGGGTTCGACGGGCTCACCGAAGCGAGCGATTCTGCCGACGGCCGCGCTGCGGGCCAGCGCGGAGGCGACGCATCAGGTGCTCGGCGGTCCGGGTCGCTGGCTGCTGGCGCTGCCGCCGGAGCACATCGCGGGCCTGCAGGTCATCCTGCGGTCGCTGCTGTCCGGGCACGACCCGGCGTTACTGGCTCCGGGGCCGTTCACCGCCCAACGCTTCACTCAGGCCGTGGCTGACGCTCGCGCCGAGGCAGTCGCCCCGCGGTACGTGTCCCTTGTGCCGACCCAGCTCGGCCGGCTGCTCGACGACCCGGCGGGCCGCGGGGCTCTGGCGACCTTCGACGCCGTGCTCGTCGGCGGCGCGGCCACCCCCGCGCAGCTCGTGGAGCGCGCCAGGGACGCCGGCGCCCGAATCGTCCGCACGTACGGCATGAGCGAGACCGCGGGCGGCTGTGTGTACGACGGCCGCCCGCTGCCCGGGGTGCGGGTGCGACTGGAGGCCGAGGACGACGGCGCGGGACGCATCGTCCTCGGTGGGCCGACGGTCGCGGCTGGCTATCTCGGCCTGCCCTCCGAGAGCCCCGCGGCTCAGGCGTTTAGCGCTGATGGGCAGGGCTGTTGGTTCCGCACCGACGACCTGGGTGAGCTGCGCGACGGGGTATTGACCGTGCGGGGGCGCCTGGACGACGTCATCGTGACCGGCGGCCTGAAAGTCGCGGCCCACGTCGTCGCCGAGGCTTTGGCGGCCGAGCTGCCTGATCTCACAAGCCTTGTACTCGGCCTGCCCGACGACCGTTGGGGCCAGGTCGTCACCGCAGTGGTCGTCGCCACCGGGCCGGCCGCCGACACGGTCCGCGCCACCTGGCCCGAGACCCTCGACCGCCTGCGCCACCGTCTCCCCGCGCACGCACTCCCTCGCCGCCTCGAAATCGTCCCCGAGCTGCCCCTACGCGGCCCCGGCAAACCGGACCTGGCGGCTCTGCGTAGTGCGCTGAACAACGCAGAAGAACTCTGAGATCTTCAGACTCGGTGGACCTGGGCCACGGGGCACGACAGGAGATCAGGACCCGCCCCTAACGTCGAGATCTCCGCAGGGTCGTCCTCCAACGAAGGAAGGACACGCAGGCGACGCCACCGGCAACGCCCGACACGAAACCGAGGTACGGAGTTCTCACCGCCTCGCCCCAGATAGAGAATGCGATCAAAGCTATGCCTGCCCCCGTCAACATCGCAGCAAGAACTCCCAACGCGATCTCCAACGGGCTGTTCTTCAACATATTGGCGTCCCGTAAACCAAGCCCCAGGCGGCGGTCATGAAGTGGCGACGTCGGCGGGGTGGACGCGGCGCAGGCCCGGCACCTGATCGAAGTCGCGGTCCAGCGAGACGATCTCGGTGAAGCCGGCGCCCAGCGCCGTGGCCGCATGCACGGCGTCGCGGCCGCGCGCGTGTCCCTCCCCCACGATCCGCCGCGAGACCCGCAGGGTCGGCGCGTCGAAGTCGTGCCACGTGACCAGCGCATCGACGGCGTCGAACTCGGCCACGGCATCGTCGCGAGCGGCCATCCGGAGCCGGTGAAACAGGAACTCCTGACCGCCCTCGACGCTCAGGTGGAATTCGATCTCGCCGTCCTGCGCCCGCTCGAGGAGCGCCACACAGGCTTCCCGGTCGGGATGTGGCGCACCGAAGGCACGGAGCAGCACGACGGGGTCGAGGAATAGGGCGGTCATCGGGTGGCGAGCTTCCGTTCCAGCTCCGCCGCGTAGGCCTCATCCAGCGCGACCGAACCCTCGCCAGGACCGCTGGAGTCGTCGGCGCGGGCCCGGGCAAGTGCTGCCAGGCGCACGAGGTTCGCGGCGGCAGCTGCCCGTCGCTCGCGGTGGCTCGATTCGAAGCGCAGGTCGATGGCCTCGCGAATGACGGCCGCGACGCTGCGGCCCGACCGCTGCGCCTCCGCCGCGACGCGGTCGTATCGCTCCTGATCGAGGAGCAGCTGCAGGCGTCTCCCCATGACCGACATGATGTGAGCATACACATGCCACATACGCATTCTCTGGTCGGTCGCACCCGTCGACTTGAGTGACGCCCAGGCGATGCGAGAATGAAGGTCTCGACAACAGGAGGTGCGCCGTGCTCCGCATCGTCTTCGCCGCGTTCGTCCTCGGCTTCACGATCTACACGCTGACGGACTGCGTGCAGACGCCCGAGGATCGGGTGAAGGGGCTGCCGAAGATCGCCTGGGTCATCATCATCCTGTTGTTCCCGCTGGCCGGTGGTGGCGCGTGGTTCCTCGCCGGGCGGCCGTCGCGGCCCAGCCCGATCCAGGACCGGCGGCCCAACCGTCCCCGCGGGCCCGACGACGACCCCGACTTCCTGCGCGGCCTCTAGGCCGATCCCGCCCCTCTTCACAACCGAAGGTCTGTTTCCGCCCCGATGGCCACGCTCTCCGACTGGGTGCACGGCGCCCGGCCCCGCACCCTGCCCGCCGCCCTGGCTCCCGTCGCCATCGGCACCGGCGCCGCCGCGCAGGTCGACTCCGCCCGCATCCCCCTCGCGCTGCTCGCACTGGTCGTGGCCCTCGCGCTGCAGGTCGGGGTCAACTACGCCAACGACTACTCCGACGGCATCCGCGGCACCGACTCCCAGGAGCGGCGCGTGGGGCCGGTACGGCTCGTCGGGCAGGGGCTCGCTGCGCCCGGCCACGTCAAGCGGGCCGCGTTCGCGTGCTTCGGGATCGCCGCGGTCGCGGGTCTGGCGCTCACGGCGCTCTCCGGCGCGTGGATCATGCTGGCGTTCGGCGCGGCCGCGATCGTCGCCGCCTGGTTCTACACCGGTGGCTCCCGCCCCTACGGGTACCTGGGGCTCGGCGAGGTCTTCGTCTTCGTGTTCTTCGGGCTCATGGCCACCCTGGGCACCACGTACACGCAGGCCCTCACCCTCACCGGAGCCGCCTGGGCCGGAGCGGTGGGCGTCGGGGCGCTCTCCTGCGCGATTCTCATGGCCAACAATTTGCGCGACATCCCCGGCGACACCCAGGTCGGCAAGCGCACCCTCGCCGTGCGGCTGGGCGACGCGGGCGCCCGGATGGCGTACTGCGGCCTGCTCGCGGTGGCCCTGGCGTGTGTACCGTTCGCCGCCATGTCGCACCCGCTGGCCCCCTGGGCCTTGGCGGCGCTGCTGGCCTTCGCCCTGGCGTACCGGCCGGTGCGCACCGTGCTCGCCGGCGCGGGCGGCAAGGACCTCATCCCGGTGCTCAGCGGCACCGGCGCCCTCACCCTCGCCTACTCCCTGCTGCTGGCCGGGGGGCTAGCTCTCGGTTGACCCGCCACCACACACCTGCGGCTAGGCACAGGGAGCAACATGTTGCCCGCTCCACCTAGCGCCGCCCACCCAGCCGCGGCCGACGACGCCCGGGCGCTCCCAGCCACTCCTGAGACCCAGTACCGCTAGGTCAGACGGGCAACATCCTGCGCGAGCCACCTAGCGTCAGCAGCCAGCCGGCCGGCGCGCTAGGTCAAGCGGGCAACATGCTGCCCGCCCTGCCTAGCGCGGCCACCCCAGCTGCCACCGGAATCGCCACCCGATCGCGGCCGCTCGGCCAAGCGGGCAACATACTGCCCGTCCTGCCGAGCGCGGCGAGCGCGGCGATCACAGCTGCAACCGTGGACCCCGCCACTCACGCGCGGCTAGGCACGTGGAGCAACATGTTGCCCGCCGTGCCTAGCACGGGCGGGCGGCGGGGGATGGGCGCTCCCCAGCTACTCCTAAGACCCCCGTGCCGCTAGGCCAGGTGGGCAACATCCTGCCCGTCCTGCCGAGCGGGCGATCAGTGGCCGCTGCGGCGGTGCTGGTCGGCGTCTTGCTCGATGTCTTCCATCGCCTCGTCGTCGAGCACCTCGTCTTTGCGGCGCTGGGCGGCGCGAGCTTGCTTGCGCTCGGTGCGCTCCTCGACGCGGTGTGCCAGCTGGTCGGCGAAGTCCTCGCGCATGGCGCGCAGCAGGATCACCGAGATGAGCATCGAGACGGTCGTCGCGACGAGCAGCAGCATCAGCGGGTTGTCGCGGATGCCGACGAGCCAGAAGATCAGCAGGCACGCGAGGAAAACAGTGATGCGGGCCAGGGTGTATCGAATTGCGGGAGAAATCACGGGGTCACCAGACCGGAGTAGGAGTGCATACCGGGGAAGTACATGTTGACGATCGTGAAGTTCACGATGATCGCCAGATAGCCGACGACCGCGATGATGTTCGCGGTGCGCAGGCTCCAATTGCTCGTGGCGCGGGCGTGCAAGTAGGCGGCGTAGATGACCCAGATGACAAAGGTCCACACCTCCTTGGGGTCCCAGCTCCAGTACGTGCCCCACGCCTGCTGGCCCCAGATGGCGCCGGCGATGAGCGTGAACGTCCACAGCGGGAACGCGACGACGACCAGCCCGTAGGCCGTGCGGTCCAGAGAGGCCGCAGTCGGCAGCGCCGCGAGGAAGTTGTCGAAGCGCACCGGCAGCCCCGCCGCCTTGCGCGCCTCGCGACGCGCCTGCGCCAGGTGCAGAAGCAGCACGCAGAACGAGATCGTGAAGATCGCCGTCGACAGGATCGCCACCGGCACGTGAATGACCAGCCAGGTGCTCTTCAACGACGGCACCAACTCGCTGGCCTCTGTGTACCAGACGGTGATCGCCAGCCCCAGGGCCAGCAGCACCGGAGTCACGACGAACAGGCCCAGCCACCGCAGCGGCCGGCGCATCGCCAACACCAGGTAGATGAGCATGACGAGAAACGCTGCGGCGCAGGCGAACTCGAACATGTTGCTGACCGGGGCGCGCTGCACCGAGGCACCCCGCAGCGCGATTGAGGCGCCGAGCAGCAGCGTGCCCAGCCAGCCCAGGCTCATTGCCCAGCCACCCGCACGAGCACCCAGGCTCGCGCGCTCCGCCGCGTCGGAACTGCGCTGCGCCGACCGAGCCGTCGGCGACCCGACCTCACCCGCGTCGCCGCGGCCACCGACTCCGGCTGCGACCCTCTGCTCCGCGACCGCCGCCTGCTCACCACCGGCCCGGCGCGAGGCGCGCCCGGCCGCGAACGCCAGGTGCACCGCGAAGGCGATCATCGTGAAGGCGTAAACCCCCATGGCCCCGTACAGCACGAGGTTGGAGAGGGTGGCCAGGCTCTGGCCGTCCATGCGCGACTCCGAAGTAGCAGGGGTACGGGGATTGAGGGCCAGCCTACTCGGCGCGTCACCGCGCCTCAGCGGGCTTCGTGCGCCGGGGCCGGGCCAGGTGCCGAATGGGCCTGCACCGGCGAACCCGGCGACGAACCCGGCGGTGAGCCCGGCTCTGAGCCCGGCGGCAGCCAACCGAGGCGTTCGGCGAGCTGGTCGACGGCATCGCCCAGGGTGTTGTCCTCGCCGCGAGCCAGCGCGCCGATCTCGACGCGGCTGCCCCCGTCGACCCCGGGGCGCACCCGCACGAACATCCGCCGACGCCGCACCATGAGCGAGCCGAGCAGCCCCACCAGGCAGGCCAGTCCGGAGCCGAGCGCCAACGGGCGTGCCGGGTCGTAACGGGTCGACAGGCCCGCCCAGCGGTCGAGGGACTCGAAGGTGATCGACCCGAGCCCGTCGGGCAGCTGCACGGTCTGCCCGAGCCCCAGCACCACCTGCAGCGGCCGCCCGTCGGCGCCGTTCACTTGGCTCATCGCGGACGTCTCCAGGGTGTACACCGACTGCGGCCCCGAGGGCATGAGGTCGCCGGTCCACGCCGACAGCACCAGCGCCGGATTACGGGCGTCGGGGAAGGCGGACGCGGGCCCGTCAGGCGTCATGAACGCCGTCGGCAGGAACAGCCCGCTGAACCCGAGCTGCTGCGGCTGGGCGGCGACGACCTTCACCGCGCCGGAGGAGGTGTAGACCCCGTCTTGCGGGAGGAACGGTGTGGCCTGCCGATACAGCACCTCGCCGGCGGCGTCGCGGACCGTGATGACCGGCGCGTAGCCGTTGCCCATGAGGAAGACCGCGTTGGGGCCGAAGTTCAGCGGCGCGTTGACCGCCAACTCGCGCTGCTCCGGCGGCGCGCCCGGGGCCGTTGTCACGGTCGTGGCGGCGCGGAAGTCGCGGGCGGCGCCGTACTGCGCCCCGCCGGCATCCTCCTCGAAACGCACATCGAGGGTGTCGATGCGCACCGAGAAGGGATCGAGGGCGTCGGTGTCGACCAGCGGCCCGGCCGAGAAGCTGTCATAACCGGAGACGGTGTTGGTCAGCGTGCCGCCGACCGGAACGATGCGGTCGGCCTTCCAACCGACGAGATACCCCCAGGCCAGCGCGATGACCACGACGACCACCCCGATGTGGAAGATGAGGTTGCCGGTCTCGCGCAGGTAGCCGGTCTCCCCCGCCACCGCCGTGCCCTTGCCCGCGCCAGAGGCAGCCGCGCCGTCGGCGTCGCCGTCCTCGCGGCGCAGCCGGTACCGCGACGAACGCAGCGCCGAGCGGGCCGCTTGCACCACCTGCTCAGGCGGGGCGGCGACCTCGAAGGAGCGGTGTTGGGAGAGTCGGTCGAGACGGCTCGGGGCCTTGGGCGGCTGCCCGCGCAGCGCCCGCAGATGCAGCCGGGTGCGCGGCACGATGCAGCCGAGCAGCGAGACGACGAGCAGCAGGTAGATCGCCGAGAACCACGGCGAGGTGAACACGTCGAAGAGGTACAGGCGGTCGGCCCACGGCCCCCAGGTCGGGTTGTCCTCCAGGTAGGTGCTCACCGCCCCGGGGTCGATGTCGCGCTGCGGGAACACCGAGCCGGGGACGGCGGCGACGGCTACCAGCAGCAACAGCAGCAGCGCCGTGCGCATGCTCGTCAGTTGCCGCCAGGCCCAGCGCGCCCAGCCCAGCGGCCCCAGTTTCGGCTGACGCACGGACGCGGGCACGGGTGGCTCGCGGCGCAGCGCTACGCCGCCGGGGTCACCCTGAGCGAGCGGGTCGACGCGGTCGGCCGGGCCGGCCGGGTCACGAGGGGGGGTGGCCATAGGAGTTCACATCACCCTTTGCCGCCGCTCACAGCGGCGTCGTGAAGGAGGAGACGAGCGAGGACTGCAGGGCGCGCACCAGCTGATCCCACACGCCGGTGACCAGCAGCAGCCCGACGACGAGCAACATCGCGCCGCCGGCGAGCTGGATGGCGCGGTGGTGGTGGCGCAGCCACGCCGACGCGGTGATCGCCCGCGACCAGCCCGCAGCAAGAAGCAGGAACGGTAGACCGAGCCCGATGCAGTACGCGACCCCGAGCAGCCCGCCGCGGGCCACGAGCCCGGAGTCACCGGCGAGGTTGGTGGCCAGCAGCATGATCGCGCCGAACGTCGGCCCCATGCACGGCGCCCACCCGATGGCGAAGACGACCCCGAGCAGCGGCGCCCCGGCCAGACCGGCCGCCGGACGCCAGCGCGGCTGCCAGGAGCGTTGGGCCCCCAGCCCGGCGCCGACGCCGAGAAACACGAGGGCCAGCGCGATGACGACGACCCCGCCGACGCGGGAGAGCAGCTGGCGGTGGTCTGCGAGCGCCGTCCCGACCGCCGAGGCGAGCAGCGTCCCGGTGATGAACACGACGCTGAACCCGGCGACGAACAGTGCCGCCCCCAGAAGCACCCGCCGGCGCACCGCGGCGGGGCGATCATCGCGCGCCGCGCCACCCTCGACGTCCGCCGACGCACCCGGCGAGGTGGAGGTGGCGGCCGACCCTCCTGCTCCGGTACGGCTGACCGCAGCGCTCACGGAGGCGGCGTGGGCAGGCACAGCGGCACCCGGCAACGCCGCGGCCCCCAGGCCGGTGACATAGCCGAGAAAGCCCGGCACGAGCGGCAGCACGCACGGCGAGGCGAACGAGACGAGCCCGGCGAGCAGCGCGACGGCCGCCGCCAGGGCGAGGTTGCCGTCGGCGATGACGCCCGCCAGTTCAGCGCCCACCGCCACCTCCCGCACGTAGCTGCGTCACAGGCCCGATCACGCGCCCTCCGCAACGACCGACTCCACGAGGTTGGTCAACGTCGCCGGGCTGGTGATCGGCCCGGAGATGCGCGCGGCGATGCGGTGCGCCCGGTCGAGCACCAGCGTGGTCGGGGTGGCGCTGGCCTTGTTCTGCAGCGCCGGGCCCAGCCCGCGGTATTCGTCGCTGAGGGAGGGATAGGGCAGCTGCAGCGCGCGGGCTCCGGCGGCCCCGGTCTGCGGGCTCTCGCCGACGTTGATGCCGAGAAACCGCACGTCCTTGTGGGCGGCGGTCAGGGAGTCGGCGGCCTGCACCAGTTCGGGCGCCTCGGCGACGCACGGCTCGCACCACGAGCCCCACACGTTGAGCACCAGCACCGTGTTCGCGGCGTCGGCCATCGACCACGGCGTGCCGTCGAGGAGCTTGCCGGAGAGCTCGACCGGAGCGCCCCGCTGCTCGGGGGCCAGCTGCTCGATCGTGCCGTCGCCGGCGATGAAGCCCTTGTCGTCGCCGCGCCGCGCCTGCTCGGAGACGGAGTTCGGGTCGGTGCACGCCGCGGCCCCGGCCGCCAGCCCCAGCCCGGCGGCCGACAACGCGACCCCGCGCAGCAGCTGCCGACGCGAGAACGATCCACCGAGCCCAGCCATGACGCCCCCAGCCATCACGCCCCCGGCACCTGCGCGGCGCCGGGCAGCAGCGCGGCGGCCGGCTCGCTGTAGGCGATGGACTCGAGCGCGTCGCCGTGGAACGTCAGCGTCGTCAGCGACGCCAGCGTGCACTGTCGACGGCGCGGGTCGTGCCACAGGTGCTGACCCTCCAGAAAGCGGCGGGTGGTCTCGATCGGCAACTGGTGCGAGACGATGACGATCTCGCCGCCGTCGTAGAGCTCGTGCACGGCGGCCCGCGCGGCGCGAATCGCGGCGAGCATGCGGGCCACGATCTGCTCGTACGGCTCCCCCCAGGAGGGGCGCAGCGGGTTGCGCAGCAGCGCCCAGTTGGCGGGATTGGCCGGTGAACCCGCGCCCCGCCCAAACGTCTTGCCCTCGAAGTGGTTACCGGCTTCGATGACCCGATCGTCGGTGTGCACGCCCAGCCCGTGGGCGGCCGCGATCGGCGCCGCGGTCTGCTGCGCGCGATCCAGCGAGGAGGCGGTGACCATGCCGATCGGGGCGTCGGCCAGGTGCTCGGCCACCAGGTCGGCCATCGCGCGGCCCCGGTCGGAGAGGTGGAAGTCGGCCAGCCGCCCGTAGAGGATGCCGTCGGGGTTGTGCACCTCCCCGTGCCGCAGGAGATGCACGACGTCGCGGCGCAGCGACACGCGCGCGCTACTCGGCGTGCTCATCGGGTCATCCTGGCACGCGAGTCTGAAGCCGCCCTGGCAGCACCGGGCAACGCGGCGAGCACCGCCTCGATCGCCTCCTCGTCGTGCGCGGCGCTGACGAACCACGACTCGAACGCGCTCGGCGGCAGGTGCACCCCGGCGGCGAGCATCGCGTGGAAGAACGCGGCGAACGCCGGCAGATCCTGCTCCCGGGCGTCGTCGTAATCACGCACCGGCTTGGGCGGGCCGGGCTGGAAGAAGATGCTGAACATCGACCCCGCCCACTGCACGGTGTGCGGCACGTCGTGCTCGGTCAGGGCCGCGGAGGCGGCGTCAGCGATGGTGCGCGCGGTGCGCTCGAGCCGCTCGTACACCTCCGGGGTGCAACCGCGCAGGGTCGCCAGCCCGGCGGCGGTCGCCACCGGGTTTCCCGAGAGGGTGCCCGCCTGATAGACGGGCCCGAGCGGAGCCAGATGGGCCAGGATGTCGGCGCGGCCGCCGAACGCGGCCGCCGGGAAGCCACCGCCCATCACCTTGCCGAACGTGAACAGATCGGGCGCACCACCCTCGTACGGCCCCTCCAGGCCGTACCAACCGGAGGCGCTGCAGCGGAACCCCGTCATCACCTCGTCGGAGATGAGCAGCGCCCCGTGCTCGCGGGTGACCCGACGTAGCGCGTCGGTGAACCCCGGGGCCGGCGGCACCACGCCCATGTTGCCCGGCGAGGCCTCCGTGATGAGGCACGCGATCCGCTCCCCGTGCTCGGCGAACGCGGCCTCCAGCGCCTCGACGTCGTTGTACGGCAACACGATCGTCTCGGCGGCGGCGCTCGCGGGCACCCCCGCGGAGTCCGGCAACCCGAACGTCGCGATCCCGGAGCCGGCGTGGGCCAGCAGCGCGTCGACGTGCCCGTGGTAGCAGCCCGCGAACTTCACGACCGCCGAGCGGCCGGTGAACCCGCGGGCCAGCCGCACCGCGCTCATCGTCGCCTCGGTGCCGCTGGAGACCAGCCGCACCTGCTCCACCGGCTCGACCCGGGCCACGATCTCCTCCGCGAGCGCGACCTCGTTGGCGCTCGGCGTGCCGAAGCTGAACCCGTGCGCCGCGGCGCCCTGCACGGCGGCCAGCACGTCGGGATGGGTGTGGCCCAGGATCATCGGCCCCCACGAGCCGACGAGGTCGACATAGCGATTGCCGTCCACATCACGCAGCCACGGCCCGGCGGCGGAAGCGATGAACCGCGGGGTGCCGCCGACGGCGCGGAAGGCCCGCACGGGGCTGTTCACTCCCCCCGGCGTCACCGCGAGGGCCCGCTCCATGAGGGCGGCGCTGGCGGCCACCGGCTGGGTATCAGGGCTGGAGTCTGGGGTCGACATGCAGCCCATCATGCCGAGCGCACGCTCCGCCCACTGCCCCCGGGGGTTTCCGGCGGGGGCTCGGTAGCGCTACGGGACCGGTGGTTCGTCCGGTGGGGGCGCGGCGGTCGAGGGGTCCACACCGAGGATGCCGGCGCGGACGCGGTGCATCGCGTCACCGAGAACAGCGGCCTGGCGTGGGGTGATGACGTCGAACAGGTGGGCGCGCACGCTGGCCACGTGCACGGGTGCCAGGGCGTCGACGATCTGGCGGCCCTGCCCGGTCAGCGTCAGCTCCACGCCGCGCCGGTCGCCGGGCGCGGGCCGGCGCGCCACGAGGTCGCGGCGCTCGAGCCGCATCGCGGTGTGGCTCAACCGGCTGCGGGACTGCACGACGAAGTCGGCGAGGGTCGACATCCGCATCGCCGCCCGCGGCGCCTCCGAGAGCATCGCGAGAATCTCGTACTCGCCGATGCTCAGGCCGTGCTCCTGCAGGTCGTCGTCCATCACCTTGTCGAGCAGGCGACCCGCCCACAGGTAGGCGCGCCAGGTGTCCTGCTCGGCCGCAGTCAGCCAGCGGGTCGGCGGTGTCGCCTTCTCGTCTTGGTCGTCGTCCACTCCCGCTCCCACGTCGGTCCGCGTCGGCGGGGTCAGCCCAGCAGCCGCGCGGCGTGCAGCGCGTAATAGGTCAGGATCGAACCGGCGCCGGCACGGGTGATCGACGTCAGGCTCTCCAGCACCACCCGGTCACGGTCGATCCAGCCGTTGGCGGCGGCGGCCTCGATCTGGGCGTACTCCCCCGACACCTGATAGGCGCTGACCGGCACGTCCACGGTGGCGGCGACCTCGGCGAGTACGTCGAGGTAGGGCAGCGCGGGCTTGACCATGACGATGTCGGCGCCCTGCTCGACGTCGAGGGCGACCTCCCGCAGGGACTCCCGCAGGTTGGCCGGGTCCTGCTGGTAGCTCATGCGGTCGCCGGTCAGGCTGGAGTCGACGGCCTCGCGGAACGGCCCGTAGTACGCGGAGGCGTACTTGGCGGCGTAGGCGAGCACGATGACATCGTCGTGACCGGCCTCGTCGAGGGCGTCCCGCACCACCCCGACCTGCCCGTCCATCATCCCCGAGGGGCCCACGACGTGAGCGCCGGCGCGGGCCTGGGCGACCGCCATGGCGGCGTACCGCTCCAGCGTCGCGTCGTTGTCGACGACCGTGCGCCCGGAGGCGTCGGTGCCCAGCACCCCGCAGTGGCCGTGGTCGGTGAACTCGTCCAGGCACAGGTCGGCCATGACGAGGGTGTCGTCGCCGACCTCCTCACGCACCACACCCACGGCGGCGTTGAGGATGCCGTCGGGGTCTGTGCCCCCGGAGCCGACCGCGTCCTTGGTCGCGGGCACCCCGAAGATCATCACTCCGCCGATCCCGGCCGCGACCGCCTCCCGGGCGGTCTGCGCGAGCGAGGTCAGCGTGTGCTGCACGACGCCCGGCATCGAGCCGATGGGCCGGGGCGCCTCGAGGTTCTCGACGACGAACACCGGCAGGATCAACTGCGCCGGATGCAGCCGGGTCTCGCGCACGAGCCGCCGCACCGCGGGGGTCGTCCGCAGCCGCCGCGGGCGCACCCGCGAGCCGTCCCAGTCCATCAACCCTCCTGCGCCCGCCGCAGCGAGCCTCGTTCAGCGGGCCCGTGTCACCAAACCCGCTCGGACAGAACCCCTCCGGCGGACCCGCGTCAGCGGGACTTGCGGCGGGCGGCGGGCCGGTTCTCGCTCGGTCGGCGCACCGGATCTCCCACGGCCTGGGCCTGCTCCCGCAGGGTGCGGCCGAAGCCCGCGAGGGCGTCGATCAGAGCGTCGCTGCTGGCCGACTCGGCGATGACCGCCACGTTGAGACCGTGCTCCTGCGCGGTCTTGGCCGTGGCCGGGCCGATGCAGGCGACGACGGTGCTGGCGTGCGGCTTGCCGGCGATCCCGACGAGGTTGCGCACTGTCGAGCTGGAGGTGAAGACCACCGCGTCGAACGCGCCGGTCTTGATGGCCTCGCGGGTCGGCGCGGGCGGCGGGGCCGCGCGCACCGTGCGGTACGCGGTGACGTCGTCGACCGCCCAGCCGATCTCCTGCAGCCCCGCGACGAGGGTGTCAGTGGCGATATCGGCGCGCGGCAGGAAGACCCCGTTGATCGGGTCGAGCACGTCGTCGTACGGCGGCCAGACCTCGAGCAGCCCGCGAGCGGACTCCTCACCGTCGGGCACGAGGTCAGGCTCCAGGCCCCACTCGCGCAGCGCCTGGGCGGTGACCCCGCCGACGGCGGCGATCTTGAGGCCGGCGAAGGCCCGCACGTCGAGGCCGATCTCGGCGAGCTTCTCCTTGACCGCGCGCACCGCGTTGACCGAGGTGAACCCGACCCACTCGTAGCGGCCCGTGACCAGGCCCTTGATGGCCTTCTGCATCTGCTGCGGGGTGCGCGGGGGCTCGACGCTGATCGTCGGCACGACCTCCCCGTGGGCGCCGTAGCGGGCCAGCCGCTCGAGGGTGTCACCGGCCTGGTCCTTGGTGCGCGGCACCAGCACCCGCCAGCCGAACAGCGGCCGAGTCTCGAACCAAGAGAGCTCGTCGCGGGCCTGCACTCCGGCGCCGATGACGGCGAGCGCGGGCACGATCTGGCCGTTCTCGACGAGCGCGGGCGCCTCTCCCAGGCTGGTGCAGACGGTGCGCTGCGCCGTGGTCGTCGGGTCGGCGGTCAACGCCACCTGCGTCTGGTCGTCGCGGCCGGCCGCCAGCACCTGACGCAGACCGGAGGCGATCTGCGCCGGGTCACCGGTCAGCACGACGGTGACGGAGTCGGCGGCCGCGCTGGACCAGTCGGCCCGATCGGCGTCGCCGCAGTTCATCAGCACGGTCGGGCTGTGTTCGCTGGCCAACGGGACTCCCGCGTAGGTCGGGGCGGCGTGCATCGTGGAGACGCCGGGGACGACCTCGACCTCCAACCCGGCCTTGTGGCAGGCGGCGATCTCGGCGGGCAGACCATTGAAGGTGCCGGGGTCGCCGGCCATGACCCGCACGACGAGCCCGCGGATCGGCAGGCCGCCGGGGGCGGGCACGCCGGAGGTGCTCTGCGCGGTGCGCACGAGCAGCTTGGCGCGCGAGGCCCGGGTCAGTTGGGTGCCTTCGCCGTAGCCGGCATCGATGATCTGGGCGTCCGCCCGGGCGTGCGCCTCGACGAGGTCGACGGGCACGCCGGAGTCGATGACCAGGGCGTCGGCGGTCACGAGCAGCTCGCGTGCTCGGACGGTGAGCAACCCGGGGTCGCCGGGGCCCGTGCCCACGAAGGCGATCCGGGCGTGCCGTGGGGCGGGTGTGGCCAAGGGCAGGGAGGTGGTGGCGCATGAACCCTGCGCTGTGGTGCGGTCGCGGCTGCTGACGCTCACGTCGGGCACTCCTGTGTTTCGATGTCGCCCGCACCTGATGGTGGTGCGTGCGATCGGGCCGGTCGACCCGAGTTGAACTGGTGGAACTGGGCGGTGGTGCTAGGTATTCAGTTGTGCTTTCGCGGTGCTGTTCGTGCTGGTGCTGCTGTCGTTCTCGGTGGAAGTACTAACGGTTTCGGTGCCCCTGGTGGTGCCGGCTGTGGTGCCCGCGATCGGGCCGTCGGCAAGCAGTCGCCGGGCCAGCGCGGCCCCCAGACCGACCGGGTCGGCGGCGACGCCGCTGAGCTGGTCGCGGCGGGCGCCGGCGGGCAGGTCGGCGCCGACGAACGCCTCGAGCAACAGGCCGGTCTGCCCGTCGGGGCGCGCCAGGGCGCCGATCGGGGCGGTGCAGCCGGCCTCCAGGGTCGCCAGCAGGGCCCGTTCGGCCTCGACGGCGGCCCGCGTGGGCGGGTCGTCGAGGTCGCGCAGCGTCTCGACGAGGTCGGTGCGGTCGGCGCGACATTCGACGGCCAGGGCACCCTGGCCGGCGGCGGGCAGCATGACGTCGGGTTCGAGCACCTGTGTCACGTGCTCCGTGAGTCCGAGGCGGCGCAGGCCGGCGTAGGCGAGCACGATGGCATCCAGCGGACCGGATTCGGTCGCCGCGGCGTCGGTGCTCGTCGCGGCGTCGGTGCTCGTCGTGGTGTCGGTGCTCGTCGTGGCGTCGGTGTGTGTCGCAGCGTCGGCGACGCGGCGCAGGCGGGTCTCGACGTTGCCGCGGATCGGCACGATCGTCAGGTCGGGGCGGCGGGCCGCGAGTTGGGCAGCGCGGCGCGGCGATCCGGTGCCCACCCGGGCTCCGGCGGGCAACTGTTCCAGGCGCAGGCCGTCGCGGGCGCACAGCGCGTCGCGGGGGTCCTCACGCTCCGGCACAGCGGCGATGAACAGGCCCGGTTCGGGCGCGGACGGCAGGTCCTTCAGCGAGTGCACGGCCAGGTCGACCTGCCCCTCGCGCAGGGCGTCCCGCAGCGCGCTGGCAAACACGCCGGTGCCGCCGATCTGCGTCAGCGGAGCGCGATTGACGTCGCCCTCCGTCGCGATCTCGATGAGCGCGACCTCGTGGCCGCGGGCGCGCAACAGGTCGGCCACCCAGCTCGACTGGGTGGTCGCCAAACGGCTGCGCCGGGTGCCCAGGCGCAGGGTGCCCAGGCCGGGCACGGGGCGCGGCTGCGCCGCGATCTGGGTCGCCTCGGTAGAGGTCATCGGGTCACCCCCGGAGGCGGAGCGCTGCCGCTGGTCGCGGCCTCACCGGGGTGCAGGTCGAACAGTTCGCGCAGCGCGCGGGCGTAGTCGGAGCCGTCGTTGCCGGTCAGCTGCTTGACTCGCACGGTGGGGGCGTGCAGCAGCTTCTCGACGACGCGGTGCAGGGTGCGCTGCACCTCGGCCCGGGTCGGCTCGTCCATGTGCGGAACTTTGGCGTCGAGACGCGACAGTTCGGCGGCCATGACCTCGGCGGCACGCGCGCGTAGGGCGGTGACGGTCGGCGCGACCTCCTGGCCGCGGCGGCCGACGAGGTAGGCGGCGACCTCACTGGTCACCAGGGCCTGCACCGCGCTCAGGTCGCTGCCCTGCTCGCGGTGGGCGAGCCGCTCGCCCAGCTCGCCGAGTCCGAGCACGCGCAGGTTCGGCAGCAGTGCGACGTCGGGGTCGACGTCGCGGGGCAGGGCGAGGTCGACGACGACCTGGCGCTGCACGCATCGCTCGCCGGTGCGCTGCGCGACCTCGTGACGGGCCTGCGCCACCTGGTCGGCGTGGATGACGTGGCCGAGCGAGCCGGTGCACGTGAGGACGATGTCGGCGTGGGCGAAAGCGTCGTGCAGTTCGCTCCACGGGCGGGGGGCACCGCCGCTGCCCTGCGCGAGCCGCAGCGAACGTTCCCAGGTGCGGTTGACGACGGTGATCGCGCGCGGCTGCTCGCGGGCGACGGTCGCGGCGGCCAGGCCGCTCATGGCGCCGGCGCCGACGATCAGCACGTGCGCGTCGCGGACCGGGCCGACGTATTCGGCGGCGGCGGCCAGGCCTTCGGCGACGAGGCTGCGGTTGGTGCCGGCCAGGTCGAGTTCGCTCTGGGCGCGCTTGCCGACGCGCAGCGCCTGCTGGAAGAGCACGTTGAGGGCGGGGCCGACGGTACCGGCCTCCCGGGCGCTCAGCAGGGAGGTGCGCAGTTGCCCGAGAATCTGCGGTTCGCCCACGGCCATCGAGTCGAGCCCGCACGCCAGTTGGAAGACGTGCGCGATGGCGCGGTCCTCGTAGTGCACGTAGCAGTGGTCGCCGAGCGCGGCGCGGGACATGCCCGTGGCCTCGACCAGGGCCGAGCCGATGTCGTCGACGGCGCCGTGGAAGGCGTCCACGTCGGCGTACACCTCGAGCCGGTTGCAGGTGGCGACGACGACCGCTTCGGCGATGTTCTCGCC
This sequence comes from Kineosphaera limosa NBRC 100340, assembly GCF_000298215.1. GTDB lineage: Bacteria > Actinomycetota > Actinomycetes > Actinomycetales > Dermatophilaceae > Kineosphaera > Kineosphaera limosa. The sequence continues at coordinate 51,514 of NZ_BAHD01000039.1, forward strand.
GGCGGCGACCGCGCCCACGAGCAGCTGCGCGCCGACCTCGTCCAGCGCCACCCGCTCCAGCACGTCGATCGGGCTAGATCGGTGAGAGAGCCCCATGACGACCAAGCTCATCGTGTTCCCTGCCTCTCCCCTGTGCTGCCGTGCCCGTCTGCCTCGTCCACGCCGTTGCTCACGCCCGCGCCACCTATGTCTTCGCCGCTGTCATTGCTGGGCAGCAGCGTTGCATCTACGGCGGCCAAGCGGTCGGCGAGTTGCGGATCCGGTGCGGGAGCGGCCGGGCGCTCGGCCTGAGCCCGGAACGCCAGCACGGCCAGCTCGGTCGCGACGTCCACGGAGCGCACGTGCACGCCCGCCGGCACGCGCAGGTGCCCGTGGGTAAAGGTCAGCACGGAGGTGACCCCGGCGGTGACGAGCGCGTCGCACGCCTCCTGGGCCCCCTCGGCGGAGGTCGCGATGACACCGATGACGCTATTCGCCACGGCGGCACCCGGGCTGGACCCGGCGGAGGTCCGCACGACCTGTGCCAGCCGTTCGACATCCTGGATCGTCAGCCGACCTGCGGCGTTGCCGATGAGCCGCTGGTCGCGGTCGAAGAGCCCGACGACGCGGAACGTGCCCGCGGTCAGGCCGGGATAGTCGGCCAGCGCCTGCCCGAGCCGGCCGGCGCCGATGATGACGACGGACCAGTCGCGACCGACGCCGAGGCGGGCGCCGATCTCGGCGACCAGGTGCGCCGTGTCGTAACCGACCCCACGCACCCCGTGGGAGCCCAAGTAGGAGAGGTCGCGGCGCAGCTGGGCAGCGTTGACCCCCGCCGCTGCGGCCAGATCACCGGAGGATACGGTGGCGACATCTTGATCCATGAGGTCGGTGAGCGCCCGTAGGTAGTCCGGCAGCCGCGCCACCGTGGCATCGGGGATGCCACGGCGTGCTGCGGTGTCGGCAGGCAACGGAAGTCACCGGCTCCTATCCGAGTTTCAGGCCCTGGCGTGCGCCAGGGCGGCGCGTTCATCGACGAGGCGACCGGGGGCGGCGCTCTCGACGTCCCTCACCTTAGGTGTGCGTGACGTTTTGCTCCAAACCTTGCGGTCCCGGCGGCTTCGTGCTGCGCCGCAGGCACCGGTCCGGCACAGCTCAAGCCGACGTCCCGACGGTGGAGGACACCGGTGCAGCACCCAAGGCCGCGCGCAACCGGGTCTCGCTGACCCGCCAGTAGTCGTGCTGGCGCCCGTCGACCAACGTGATCGGCACCTGCTCGAACCACACGGGGTCGGGCTCGTCGATATCGAGAATCGACTGCTCCTGCCAGCGCACACCCAGGTCGTCGGTCACCCGCTCGATGACCTGCCGGGCGAGATTGCACAGGTGGCAACCGGGCTTGGTGATGAGGGTCACGCGCGGCTGCTCCACGCTACGTTCATCGCTGCTCATGGCGCCACTGTATGACGGTCGTTCAAGTGGGCAGCGCCGCTCGTCGCTCTGTGGACACTTTCGGGCACAGCGGACACCGTTTGTTCGCGCAGCGCTGAACTCAGGCGACCGGCTCCCGCTCCGCCGCCACCTCGTTCTCCGCTTGGGGCTGCGCGTTCTGGGCGCGGCGGCGGGCGATGAGGCTGGTGACGGTGACGGTGCCGAGCACTCCGACGATGACGGCCAGGGAGGCCAGGGTCGGGATCTGCGGCACCCACGCCCACACGTCGTGCGCCCAGTGCAGCACGAGCTTGACGCCGATGAAGCCGAGGATGATCGAGAGGCCGTAGGCCAGGTGCGCCAGCGACGCCAGCGCCCCTTCGACCACGAAGTAGAGGGCGCGCAGGCCGAGCAGGGCGAAGGCGTTGGTGATGAAGACCAGGTAGGGGTCGCCGGTGATGCCGTAGACCGCCGGCACGGAGTCGATGGCGAAGACGATGTCGGTGCCCAGGATCGCGACGATGACCAACGCCATCGGGGTCAGCATGCGGCGGCCGGCGCGGCGCACGCTCAGGCGGGAGCCGACGTAGTCGTCGGTGACCGGCCAGAAGCGGCGCACCACCTTGACGGTGCGCAGCGAGGAGATGTCGATCGAGGCCTCGTCGTGGTTCATCGCGTCGCGCAGCACCTTGACGGCGGTGATCAGCAGGATCGCGCCGAACAGCAGGAAGGCGGCGGAGAAGGAGGCGATGAGTTGAGCTCCGAGGGCGATGAAGATGGCCCGCAGCACGAGCGCGCCGGCGACGCCGATGAGCAGCACCCGCTGTTGCAGTTCGCGCGGGACGGCGAACGCGGTGAGCAGCAGCAGGAAGACGAAGAGGTTGTCGATCGACAGCGACTTCTCGACGAGATAGCCGGTGTAGAACTCGACGCCGGTGACGCTGCCGTAGGCCGACCAGAGCCAGACGCCGAAGGCGACCGGGATGGCGACGTAGAAGGCGGACCAGCCGATGGCCTCGCGCATGGTCACGGCGTGTGGCTTGCGGGTGATGACGAAGTCGATCGCGAAGAGGGCGAGGACGCCGGCGATCGTCGCGACCCACAGGCCCGGGGTGGCGATGGTCTCGATCCCGGCCCCCGCAGACGCGGTCGGCAGGGCAGCGGACAACACAGATGGCACAGACACGAAGGTCTCCTCAGGAACGCTGATGCGTGGCTGAGGTCTCCTTCATCGCGGCGTGCGGCGCGACTCGAGCCCGGGGTCGCACTGGGGCGACCGGAATGACCGAACTCGACTGGGAAGTACTCCCCTCTCGCTCGAGACTAGAGGACACGTCCCGCATTCGGCAAACCACCGGCTCCCGACGCAGGTGGACATGCATTTACGCATGCGACAACGCAGATATGCCTCGCACGATTCAGATTCGCGACGTGGACGATGACGTGTACGAGGCCCTGGCCAGGCGCGCCGCCGAGGTTGGGCTCTCCGTACCGGAGTATCTGCGCAAGGAGACCGAGCGGCTCGCGGCTCGCCCGACGATCGGCGAGTGGCGGGATCGCACGCGCCGTCGATCCGGCGAACACACCCGCCGTGACACGCTCGAAGCCCTGGATGAGCTTCGGGGGCTTGGCCGACGTGATCGTTGTCGATGCCTCCTGCCTGTACGAGGTGGTCGTCGACTAGCCGAAAATCGGGCCGCGGTCGGCCAGGAGCACATGCAGGCGGGACTGGATGGTCTCGCGAACCCGGTCGGTGAGTTCGAAGACCAGGAGGGGGTCTTCGGCGGCGTCGGGGCCGAGGTCGGCGGTTTCGACCGGCGGCGCGAACTCGATGATCCACTGGCTCGGCAGCGGAATGAGACCCAGCAGCCCCAGGTGCGGGAACGTCGGGGTGATCGGAAAGTAGGGCACGTCGAGCAGGTGCGCCAGCGGCGTCAGGTCGCCGATCTTGGGGTAGATCTCCTCCGCGCCGACGATCGAGCACGGCACGATCGGCGCCTGGGTGCGCAGGGCCGTGCCGACGAAGCCGCCGCGGCCGAACCGCTGCAAGCGGTAGCGATCCGCGTACGGCTTGCCCAGACCCTTGAAGCCCTCCGGCCACACCGCCACCAACTCGCCAGCCGCCAGCAGACGTTGCGCGTCGCTCGGGGCCGCCAGCGTCGTGCCCCCTGCGCGGACGGTCTCACCGATCACCGGCAGGCGGAACAGCAGGTCGGCGCCCAGCAGCCGCATCAGCCGCTGCTGCGGATGGGTGTCGTGCACCGCCACCTGCGTCATCAGGCAGTCCACCGGCACGGTGCCCGAGTGGTTCGCCACGATGAGCGCCGGCCCGTCCGCCGGAATGTTCTCGATGCCGCGCACCTGCACCCGGAACCAGCGCTTGTACAGCACGCGCAACACCGGCAGGTAGATGTGCTGGGTGAAGTCGGCGTCGTAGCCGTACGCGTCGACCTCGACCTCGCCGGACATCCGGCGACGCAGGTACGCCAGGAACAGCGCGACCCGCTCCTCGACCTCCTGCTCGGTCAGGTCGCCGCCCGCCTTGGCCACCGCCCAGCGCAGCGTCGCGATCAGCAACTCCACGCCCTGCTCCAGGCGACGCGCGACCTGCGCCGCGCTCAACTGCGGGCCGGCCCCGTCCGACGACTCGGGCGTCTCAGGCATCTCGGGCTCAGGCATCTCGGGTTGCTCCGGAGGTTCGCGGCGGGGGGTCATCGCGCCATCGCCCACGACTGGGCCGGCTCGGGAAAGTCCGGCAGGTCACGCGGCCCCTCCTGCGGTCGTCCGAAGTCCTCGATGAGCTCGCGCGTCGACCACGCCGGCTCCATGTGCAGCAGGCTGCGCATGCGCGTGGTGTCCAGGCAGCGCCCCCACATGAGGTAGTCGATCTGGTCGTCGCCCATCGCGGCCACCCCGAACCGGCGCAGCACCGACCCCAAGCGGCGCGTGGTGGCCGCGGGCACCGGCACGGCGGTTCTGCCCAGCAGCCGCGCGGCCTGCGACAACGTCACCACACCGTCGCCGGCGACATTGACGACCCCGTCGGCGGTGCCGACGGCAGCGGCGACCAGTGCGGTGATCGCGTCGTCCGGATGCAGCAACTGCAGTCGGGCGCGAAAACCCAAGGGCGTCGGCCACACGGACCCGCGCAAATAGTCGGTCAACGCCGAATGCACGTTCGGCCCCACGATATGGGCCATCCGCAGCACGACGGTCGCAAGGTCGGGGCGTCGTCGAGCCATCGCCCGCACGTACCCCTCGACCTCGATGGCGTCGCGCAGGTGCCCGCCACGGATGCGGCCCACCCCGGACATCGCCTCGGTGAACACGGCCGGATCCCGCGGCGACGAGCCGTAGACCGACGCCGTCGACTTCAACACGAACCGCCGCAGCGGACGATGCGCCTGGCACGTCGCCAACAACTGCATCGTCCCGATGACGTTGCGCTCCTTCTGCGAGACCCGGGCCGCACCCGAGCGCGCGTCGGCGCTCATCGCCAGATGCACCACGACATCCACGCCCTGCGTCGCCAAGATGCGACCCACGAGCGGATTGCCGATATCGACGCGCACGAAGTCGGCGCCGCCGAGGGGAAAACGAGGCTCCGGCAAGTCGATGCCGATGACCCGATCGACGCCGGGGCTCTCACTGAGCTCCTGGGCGACACGAGCGCCGACGAACCGAGACACGCCCGTCACCAGGACCGTGGTCAATCGAACCTCCGAGCAGGACCGCTTACGCGCGACGGGCGCCGACTCTCCGCAGGCGCCCGCCGTTCATTACTTCTTGTTGCGACGCTGGTGACGCGTCTTGCGCAGCAACTTGCGGTGCTTCTTCTTCGCCATCCGCTTGCGGCGCTTCTTGATCACTGAACCCATGTGTCGTCCTCGTCGTGCTGGTTGTCATGCGGTGTCTCGTACGGATTGTCTGACGCGCGCGGCCCGTCGACAGTCGCTCCACCTTACCCGCCAGCCCACGGCGCTCGGTAATCGTCCAGGTCAACCGAACCACAAGCGCCCCAAGGCACAGAATCCGGTCAATCGAACCAGTGGTCCAGGCCGTGCAGGGAGAACGACGCCTCCCGCGTGGCCATGATCGCGCGGTCGGCCGCGTTCTCCGGGTCAAAGCCCGAATCCCACGAACGCCACCAGATCCGGCCGCGTTCGGAGGTGCCGTCGCCCATCTTCTCCGGCGCCTGCACGCCGATCCGCTCGCTGACGTCGTCGAGCCACCGTTGGGGCACAGCAGCCTCGACGTCGATGTCGCGGTGCGCGGCCGTCGCCACCACGTGGGTCCAGCTGCGGGGAACGACCCCGACCACCTCGTAGCCGCCGCCGCCCAGCGCGACCCAGCGACCGCCGCAGACCTCGTGCGAGAGGTCGTGCAAGGTCTGGGCGACGATCCGCTGCGCGTCCACGGAGATCGACAGGTGCGCCAGCGGGTCGGTGTAGTGCGAGTCGGCGCCGTGCTGCGTGATGAGTACCTGCGGGTCGAACGCCCGGATCAGCGCCGGGACCACCGCGTGGAAGCCGCGCAACCAGGCGCCGTCGCCGGTCCCCGGGGGCAGCGCCAGGTTGATCGCGCTGCCTTCGGCGTCGGGACCGCCGAGGTCGCGGGGAAAGCCGGTGCCGGGGAAGAGGACCGTGCCGGTCTCGTGCATGGAGATCGTCAGCACCCGCGGGTCGTTCCAGAACATGCGCTCGACGCCGTCGCCGTGGTGGGCGTCGACGTCGACGTAGGTGACCCGCTCCGCGCCGTTCTCCAGCAGCCAGCTGATGGCCAGGGCGGCGTCGTTGTAGATGCAGAAGCCCGAAGCCCGGTCGGGCATCGCGTGATGCAGGCCGCCGGTGAAGTTCACGCCGTGCGAGGCGGCGCCGGTCCACACGGACTGCGCCACCAGCCTGGTGCCCTCGGCGATCCGGGCGCTGATCTCGTGCATGCCCGCGAACGCCGGATCGTCGTCGGTGCCCAGCCCGAAGGCGGGGTCGGCGGCACCGGGGTCGACCGACGCCGCGCGCACCGCAGCGATGAACGCCTCGTCGTGCACCCGGGCCAAGGCCTCGTCGGAGGCCACCTCGGGAGCCAGCACCTCGACCTGCGGACCGTCGAAGAGCCCGAAATCGCGGCACAGGCGCGCCGTCAGATCCAGCCGCACCGGGCTCATCGGGTGACCCGCCCCGAAGTTGTACCGGGTGAATCCGTCGTCCCAAATGAGGTGGGCCTGCGTTGCCATGTGCGCAGACTAGCCGTCCGACCAAGCGGTCGGACGGCTAGCTATGTCGATTACCGACGGCCGGCGATCAGCGGTGCAGCGCCAGGACCATGGCCGCCTCTTCGTCGCCGTCGTGCTCGCCGCCCTGGTGGGCCATGCGGCGACGGTGCTCGGTGGGACGGAAGCCGTAGCTGCTGGCGAACGCGACGGCGCGGCCGTTGTCGGTGCCGACCCAGTACACGAGCTGGGTGTGGCCATCGCTGTTGGCAGCCTTGGCGGCGGACTGCACGAGCCGCGCCGCGACGCCGGAGCCCCGCAGGTTCTGCGGTACCCACAGGCCGAAGATCTCGGCGGCGTTGTCGAAGAGCTTGTCGTTACCGCGCAGCGAGAGAATGCCGACAGCCTCGCCGTCACGCTCGGCGAGCAGGCGAGCCGACCGGCGCATGCGGGTGCGCCAGAAGTCTTCCTCGTAGTCGACCTCGGTCTCGTAGTCCGCGACGAACGCCTCGGGGGACTCCTGGAGAGCGCGCAGGCGCATCTCCTTGTACATCTCCCACTCGTCCTCCCCGAGGACCCGGACATTGATCTCGCTCACGCACGCCACCTTTCTCGCGGAGGGCTGCTACCGGTGTTGGCTAGAACACTGCTGGCTAAAACACTACAGCGGGCGACCGACAACCCTCCGGCTCCGGCCGAGGGCCGAAACGTCCCTGTTCGCAGGGCTCTCGGGCCGCTGCCCGCCACCTGCCGGTCCCATCGGTGGCAAGCCCTTCGACGAGCCTAGCCGGTGGGCCGCACCAGCGGCTCGGAGCCGCCATCCCCCGTTGCGCCTGTTGCGCGCAACAGGCGTCAGCCGCCGAGCTGGCGCGACCGCTCGTGCGCGGCCTCGGCGGCCGCGATGATCGTGGATTTCAGTGCGTGCCGGTCGAATTCGCGCAGCCCGGCCGCGGTCGTGCCACCGGGGCTGGTGACCTGCTCGCGCAGCAGGCTCGGGTGCTGCCCGCTCTCGCGCAGCATCAGGGCCGCGCCGGCCAGCGTCTGGGTCGCCAGTTGAGCGGCCGTGGGGCGCGGCAAGCCCAGCAGCACCCCGGCGTCGATGAGCGCCTCGGCGACCGCGAAGACGTACGCCGGGCCGGAGCCGGAGATGGCCGTGACCGCGTCCTGCTGCTTCTCCGGCACCACGACGACCTGCCCGCACGCCGCCAGCAGCGCGGTGGCCACCGCGACATCACGCTCACCGGCGTGCTCCCCCGGACTCAGCGCCGACATCCCCTCCCCGATCAACGCGGGGGTATTGGGCATGACCCGCACGGCCGGCGTCCCCGGCGGCAGGTGCTGCGCCAACGTCGCCAGACGGACGCCCGCGGCGATGCTGACGACCAGGCAGCGCTCCTGCGCCGACTCGGCGGCTGCGTCGGTCGGCAGGGCGGCGCAGATGGAGTCGAGCACGGTCGGCACGTCGGCCGGCTTGACGGCGACGATGACGAGGCGCGCCCCCGCCACGGCGGCGGCATTATCGTCGGCGACGTGCACCCCCCGCTCGCGCCAGCGATCGGCGGCAGCCGGGTCCAAGGTGGTGATCCGCACGTCCGCCGCGGCGATCTGCCCGCCGGCCAGCACGGCCTCCAGAATGGCCGACCCCATCGCCCCGGCGCCCAGCAGCGCCAGCGGGCCGCGCAGGTGGCCGGTCGTCTCGTCGCTGTTCATCGTCGAACTCCTGATCGTGAGGGTGCCGCAGCGGGATGTCGGGTCAGGGGGAGGTGCGGGCGCGCAGCAGGTTCGGCATCTCCGAGGGCATCTGGGCCATCCGCTCCACGAGGTAGGGATACCAGTCGGGGCCAAAGGGCAGGTAGATCCGCGCCAACCCGCCCCGATCCGCGACGGCCGTCTGCCGCCGGATGCGCTGCCCGTACGCCAGGCCGTACTCCACGTCACCCGGCCCCAACCCGCGGCGGTCGGCCACGTGCTCGGCGATATCGCACAGCCGCGGGTCGCCGGTCGCGATGGTCGGCACCGGATGCGGGGCGGCCGCGAGCAGCACCTGCAGGCAGCGCACATAAGAGCGGTCGACCTCCCGGCGGCGGGCGCAGCCACCGGGCAGGCCCAGCCGCCCGCTCTCCAGGCGCACCCGCACGCCCTGCGCCGCAAGCTGCCGGCAGTCGTCCTGGGTCCGCAGCCGAGCAGCCGGTAGCGCGATGGCGACATCGGCGTCGGTCTGCTCGCGCAGGCTCAGCACGGCGTCGATGAGGTGGCCCTGGTCCAGGTCCGGCTCGGCCTCCACGGTCACGCGCGTGCCGGCCGCGGTCGCCGCTGCGACGACCTCTGCGGCCATGCGGCGAGCTCCGGCCAGGCCGTGTCCGCGCAGGTGCGCGCCCAGCTGGCCCAGCCGCACACTCACCTCCGCGCGAGCACCGGCGCTGTATCCGGCCTGCTCCAGGCGACGCACCAGCTTGCGCAGTCGCTTGCGGCGGTCCTTGGCCTCGGTCAGGTCGAGCGGATCGGGCCGCAGCTGCGCGAGCGAGACCAAGCGGCCGCGCACCAGCAGCTCGCCGGCCTCCTCGAGGGCGTCGCGCAGGTGCTCGCCGGCGATGTGCCGACGGTTGATCCGTTCGCCGTAACCGGGGGTCTGCACGACCGCCCTCACTCGGGGGTCTTTGGCCACCCGGATGAGCGTCTGCGCGGCGGTCATTCGCCCGCTGCCGCCGCGAGGTACTGTCGCGCGAATGCCAAGGATTGCGTGAGATCTGCTTCGCGGGTGCGACCGCCGCCGCGTCGGGTGTTGACCTCGACGGCGACGTCGCCGCTGAAGCCGGAGGCCGCGAGTCGGGTGAGGAACTCACCGCACGGCTGGTTGCCGCGACCCGGCACGAGATGCTCGTCCTTCATCGACCCGCTGCCGTCGGCCAGGTGCACGTGCGCGAGTCGAGGCCCGAGCGCCGCCTGCATGTCGAGCACGTCGCTGCCGGCCGTCGCCGCATGGCTCAGGTCGAGGGTCACGTGGTCGTAGGGCTGCGGCACCGGATCGTAGGCCGGCCGGTAGGCCTGGATGTGCCGCTGTCGGGCCCGCCAGGGAAACATGTTCTCGACGGCGAGCACCACGTCGCGCTCGTGCTCGCGCATCGCGACACCGTCGATGAAGCCGGCGGCATACTCGCGCTGCCAGCGAAACGGCGGATGCAACACGATCGTCGGCGCTTGCAGCTCGTGCGCCAGGTCGATGGAGCGGTCGATCTTGACCCACGGATCGGTGGCACCGTAGACGCGCTGGGCCACGAGCAGCGTCGGCGCGTGGATGGAGGTGACCGGCACCCCGTGTCGGTCGGCCAACCGACGGAGCACGGTCGCGTCCTGAGTGATCGGATCGGAGAGGACGATGACCTCGACGCCGTCGTAGCCCAGCCGCGCCGCCGCTTCGAAGGCGGCGGCCACCCCGAGCGGGTACACCGACGAGGTCGACAGTGTTACCCGCGGGGTTACTCGCGGGCGCGGCTGGGGGGATGTCCGCGGCGCTTCCGAACCGGAGGCTTCGGGCTCCGAGGTCGGCTCCTTCGCCTGCGCGCGGTCCGCTCGCGGTTTCGCCGACATGGCCTCCACTGTACTGGCCCGCCCCAGCCGGGCCGCCCGGGCGGTTACGGGGCGGGGATGAGGTCGAGGTGTTGCAGGATGATGCCCTCGCGCAGCGCCCACGGACAGACCACGAGCTTCTCCACGCCCAGCAGGTCCATCGCTGCGTCGACGACGAGCGCACCCGCAAGCACCTGGCGCGAGCGATTGACCGACACCCCGGGCAGCGCGGAGCGGCCCTTGGCGTCGAGCGCGGCGAGGCGCGGCACGATCTCCTTGAGGTCGCGGCGGGCCAGCACCCGCCGCACGTACGGCCCCTCCCCGCTGGCGGCGGCCCCCGCCAACCTGGCCAGCGAGCGGATCGTCTTGGAGGTGCCGACGCACAGGTCCGGCTCGCCGACCCGACTCAGGTCGCGCACGACTCCGGCCACCTGGGCACGCACGTACCGACGCAGCGCGCGCACATCCTTCTCGGTCGGCGGGTCGTCGGTCAGCCGCTCCCGGGTCAGGCGGCCGGCGCCCAACGGCAGGCTCACCGCGACATCCGGGTCTTCGTCGAGCCCGGTGGCCAACTCCAGCGAGCCGCCGCCGATGTCGACCAGCAGCAGCCGCCCGGCCGACCAGCCGAACCAGCGCCGGGCCGCCAGAAAGGTCAGCCGCGACTCGGCCTCCCCGGTGAGCACCTCGAGATTGACGCCGGTGCTCGCTCGGATGCCGGCCAGCACCTGCTCGCCGTTCGGCGCTTCGCGGATGGCGCTGGTGGCGAACCCCATGAGCTGCTCGATGCCCAGATCCTCGGCGAGGTCGACGCATTCGCGCACGAACCCCTCGAGCCGCTTGGCGACCTTGTCACTGATGCGCCCGTCGGCGGTGGTGTGCTCGGACAGTCTCAGGTCGATCTTGTGGCTGGAGGCCGGCATCGGTTGCGCACCCCAGTGGGCGTCGACGACGAGCAGGTGAACGGTGTTGGATCCGACGTCGATGACACCCAGTCGCATGAGGTGCACAGTAAACCGCCCGATGCGGCGCGGCCTACAGTGGCCCGGTGACCAGCCGACCGGGCGACGAGAATCCGGCCAACACTCGAGTGTGGGTGGAGTTCACCGACCCCGCCGAGCCCGCGCAGCGGCTGCGCGTCGACCTGACCTGGCTCACCTCTGGGTACGCCTGCATCTTCGGCGACGGCTGCCGGGGGCTGCGGGCGCAGGCGCCCGACGACGGCTGCTGCGCGTTGGGGGCGCACTTCTGCGACGACGACGATCTGCAGCGGGTGCGCGGCATCGTCGATCGGCTGACCCCGAGTACCTGGCAGTTCGCCGATCGCGCGCCGAGCACCGCGGGAGATGCCGTCGAGGGTGCCGCGGGCGACGGCACCGCGGCCGCGGACGCTCAGCGGCCGTGGTGGACCGACCTCGAGGAGGGGGAGACCAAGACCGCCGTGGTCGACGGCGCCTGCGTCCTGCTCAACCGGGCGGGCTTCGCCGGTGGCTCGGGCTGCGCGCTGCACGGCCTCGCGCTGGCCGACGATGTAGCACCGCTGCAGTACAAGCCGGATGTGTGTTGGCAGCTGCCGATCTACCGCGACTACCGCACGGTGGAGCTGCCCGACGACACCTCCTATCTGGAGATCACCATCGGGGAGTACGAGCGCGGCCGGTGGGGGCCGGGCGGGCACGACTTCGACTGGTACTGCACGGCCTCCGCGCAGGCGCACGAACATGTCGAGCCGCTGTTCCGCAGCCACGAGGCCGAACTGACCGAACTTGTCGGAGCCGCCGCCTACGCCGAGCTGGTCCGCCGCTGCGAGGCGCACCTGGCCGCGACGCACGCCCTGGCCGCCACCCCTGGCGGCCGCCGACTGCTCCCCCTGTTCGTGCACCCGGCTACGCTGGTCGCCAACGCCTTTGTCGCAGACGAGCAATACAACGCGACCGACGCCGACGACGAGGACTGAGCGTGACCGACTCCGAGACCACCGACCTCCGGGCGGGCGCACTTGCCCCCCGGCCCAGCCCCAACATCTGGGACCACCCGGACGTCTACGAGCAGGAGAACCGCGGCGTCGACCCCGACGGCCTGCTGGCCGCCGCCATGCGCGAGCTCGCGGACTGGACGGGTCGGCGCGTGCTGGACGTCGGTTGCGGCACCGGTTACCACCTGCCGCTGTTCGCCGAGCGGGCCGCGCGGGTCGTCGGCGTCGAACCGCATCCGCCGCTCGTGGCCACCGCCCGCGCCCGGGTCGCCGACCTGCCCAATGTCGAGGTGCTCGAGGGGCTGGCGCAGGAGCTGCCGCTGCCCGACGCCGGCATCGACGTCGCGCACGCCCGCTGGGCCTACTTCTTCGGCCCCGGCTGCGAGGACGGACTCGAGGAGCTGACGCGAGTCATGGCACCCGGCGGCACCGCCTTCATCATCGACAACGACGCCTCCCGCTCCACCTTCGGTCGCTGGTTCCGACGCCAGTGGCCCGCCTACGACGCCGCCGCCATCGAACGCTTCTGGACCCGCCGGGGCTGGCAACGCCGGCCCCTGCTCATCCGCTGGGAGCAGCCGACTCGCGCCGACTTCGAGGCCGTCGTCTGCATCGAGTTCAACCCCGAGCTGGCCCGCGACATCCTGCGCACGCACGACGGCACCCAGGTCGACTACGCCGTCAACCTGTGGTGGCGCTGCTTCTGAGTTGCCTTAGGGCGCCTCGTTGGTGGCCTCGTCCCAACCGCGACGCTCGCGCGCGGCGAGGAGGTCTTGCGGGTCGATGTCGAAGGGCTGCGCGCTGACGGCCTCGCCGCCGCTGCCGTCGCTCAGCGCGGCGTTGAGGGCGTCGGGAGCCGGCGCCGGATCACCGGTGTGCACCGCCCGCGTGGGGTCGCCGGTGAGGGGGTACGGAGCGCGCTGGGCCTGCGGGTCTAGGGCGTCGGTCATGGTCGAAAGGTACCCACTTGCGGCTCAGTGGGTTGCCTCTCGACCCCCGGGGTGGCGGGGCCGCTTCACCCGCACCGTCGTCGGGCTCGGCAGGCCCCACTCGTCACGACCGAGCCGCGCCAGCGGACGCAGCTGCTCGAAGCGGGGGTGCGGCAGCCGCCCGGGGGCGGGCTCCTCCAGCGCGTCCCGCGCGACGGCCAGGTGCACGACCCGGCCCAGCACGAGCGTGGAGTCGCCGAGTTCGAGCGTCGCGTGCAGGCGACACTCGATGGCCACCGGAGATTCGGCGACGCGCGCGATGTCGAGCGCCACCGCCGGCTCGCGCGTCAGCCCCGTGACGTCGAACTCGCTCAGGTGCGCCGGCTGGTCGGCTCCGGAGGTGTTGACCTGCTCCAGCAGCGGCTCCGTCGCCAGGTGCACGATGAACTCGCGGGTCGCGCGCACGTTGCGCAGCGTGTCTTTGACCCCCACGGAGGTGAACTGCACGATCGGCGGATCGGCGCAGGCGACCGTGAAGAACGAATGCGGCGCGAGATTGTCGACGCCGTCGGCCGAGCGGGACGAAACCCATGCGATCGGTCGCGGCACCACCACGGCGGTCAGCAGCCGGTAGACATCGGCCGGTCGCAGGTCGGCGGGGTCGAACTCCTGGCGCTCCATGGCCCCATCCTGGCGTGCCGGGCGCACGCAGCAACCCGAGTCCGCGCCGAGAGTGGGACTTTCGGGGGAAGGGGTTGGGGAGGTTGTCGGTGGTCGCGTTTAGCGTGTGGGGCATGTCGAGCAGCAGTCGCGCCAGTGGCGCCAAGGCCGCCCAGAAGCCCGCTTATCGGTGCATCGAGTGCGGGTGGAGCGCGGTGCGCTGGGTCGGTCGCTGCGGCGAGTGTCAGGCGTGGGGCACGGTGCAGGAGAGCGCGGCCGGGGGCGCGGTGAGCGTGCGCACGACGCCGGCCGCGGTGGTCGGCCAGGCGGCGCGGCCGATCGGTCAGATCGACGTCGACGGGGCGCGGGCCGTG
>NZ_BAHD01000038.1 GCF_000298215.1 Kineosphaera limosa NBRC 100340
GACGCTGCCCGGGGCGCCGGTGCCGTCGGGCGTCTCGGGGTCGATATCGATGGCCCCAGCGAGGGTGGCGTGGGCGCGGTCGAAGCGCTCCGGGGTGTCGGTGTGCAGGGTGAGCAGCGGCTGCCCGGCGCGCACTCGCTCTCCGGGCTTGGCGTGCAGCTCGATGCCGGCGGCGAGCTGAACGGGGTCCTCCTTGCGGGCGCGGCCGGCACCGAGGCGCCAGCTGGCCACCCCGACGGCGAGGGCATCGAGCCTGGTCAGCACCCCGTCCGACTCCGCGAGCACGTCCTGGGTGTGCGCCGCGACCGGTAGCGCGCCGTCGGGATCACCACCCTGCGCGCGGACCATGGCCCGCCACGAATCCATGGCCCGCCCGTCCCGGAGCCGCTCCTGCACATCCGCATCCTCGATACCGGCGAGGGCGAGCATCGAGCGGGCCAGCTCGCAGGTCAGCTCGACGACATCGGCCGGACCGCCGCCGGCCAGCACCTCGACCGATTCGCGCACCTCCAGCGCGTTGCCGACGGTGCGGCCCAACGGCGTCGACATGTCGGTGAGCAGCGCGACGGTCCGCACGCCCGCGTCATGGCCGAGATCCACCATGGCGCCGGCCAGTTCGCGGGCGGCGTCGAGGTCCTTCATGAACGCCCCGGAGCCGACCTTCACGTCGAGGGTCAAGGCCTGTGTGCCCTCGGCGATCTTCTTGCTCATGATCGAGCTGGCGATGAGGGGTATGGAGTCGACGGTGGCAGTCACGTCGCGCAGGGCGTAGAGCTTGCGGTCGGCCGGCGCCAGGCTGGCGCCGGCCGCGCACACGACCGCGCCGACGCCGCGCAGCGCCGCCAGGAACTCCTCGTTGGACAGGTCGGCGCGCCAGCCGGGGATCGACTCGAGCTTGTCGAGGGTGCCGCCGGTGTGCCCCAGACCGCGGCCGGAGAGTTGCGGCACCGCGACTCCGTAGGAGGCGACGAGCGGGGCGAGCGGAAGCGTGATCTTGTCGCCGACGCCGCCGGTGGAGTGCTTGTCCGTGGTGCGTTTGCCCAGGTCGGCGAAGCTCATCCGCTCGCCGGAGTCGATCATCGCTTCGGTCCAGCGAGCGGTCTCAGTGCGGTCGAGGCCGCGCAGGAAGATCGCCATGGCCAGCGCGGCCATCTGCTCATCGCCGACGTCGCCGCGGGTGTAGGCGTCGATCACCCAGGCGATCTGGTCGTCGGTGAGCCGCTCGCCGTCGCGCTTGCTGCGGATGACGTCGACCATGTCGAAGCTGCCCACCATCGCCTGCCTCCCACGCTCGTTGCACCGGCGCCGGCGCCGACTCGGGCCAGCCTAAGAGCAGCGGGGCGGCGGCCTGCGGGCGCGGGCCAAAGATAGTGTTCGCTTTTACACGGTCTGGTGGGCAAAAGCGAACACTATCTTTCCCACGCAGCGCCTCGGTCGGTTGAGCTTTCGCGCAAATGCGACAAAACACCACGCCGAGATCGCACAGTGGCCAGTCGACTCGCCTGAAGGAGCGCTGCGGTCCCGCTCGAGAGGGTTGCGGTGGCGCGCGGCGCGGTGACAGGCTCCGCGCATGAGCGATGGCGCCCAGACCCAGACCCCCAGCGATACCGAGCTGTTGGAGCTCGCCCGCGAGGCGGCGGCGCACGCGTACGCGCCGTACAGCTCGTTTCCGGTGGGGGCGGCGCTGCTGACGATCGACGGGCAGGTCGTCAAGGGCTGCAACGTCGAGAACGCCTCATTCGGCCTGACGGTCTGCGCCGAGCGGAACGCCGCGGGCCGGATGTGCGCCGAGCACGACCCGGGCAATACCGACGGCCGCGGGATCGTCGGCGTCGCGGTCGTGGGCCTCAAGGCATCGCCGTGCTTTCCGTGCGGCGCGTGCCGGCAGGTGCTCCACGAATTCGGTTGCCAGTACGTCGTGGTCGAGGAGGACGGCGGCCCGAAGCGGTACGGCTTCGACCAGATCCTGCCCCACGGTTTCGGCCCCGACGACCTGTAGCCCCTCCCTCCCCTTCGGCCGTCGCACAAAGTTGAGTGCGACTACTCACTCCACGCGCGTCGGCCGAGAGCAGAATGCGGGGCATGGCTACGACACACAGGGGGCCGGGACCTTCCCGGCGCGTCGTTCTGGTCGCTCTCGCGGCCGCGCTGCCTTTGGGGACTTCGGCAGTCGCTCTCTCCGGACCCGCCTCGGCGGCGTCCCTTCCGACCGCGCCCGCCCAGGCTGCTGCGACTCAGGCTGCGGGCGTGTACGCGGCGGTCGTCGCCCGCGGCAGCACCCACACGCTGACGCTGGTCAACCGCTCGACCGGCAAGGTCGTGCGCACATTGGCGAGCGCCCGCGCCTACGACTGGCAGCAGCCGTTCGCGTATGTCGATGTGGCGCCGGACGGCAGCGTCTGGGCGGTGGTGCGCAAGACGTCGCCGAACACCTACCTGCCGTACGCCTCCACGTTGGTGCACTACACGGGCGGTAAGGCGGTGAACGTGCTGCCGTATGTGACGAGCGTGCGGCTGTCGCCGAACGGCAAGCAGCTGGCGATCACGGTGCTGTCGCCGGACGGCAACAAGGACGGCAAGGGCACGCAGGCGCTGCGCATCGCGACACCGTCGGGCAAGGTCCTTCGGACGCTGTCGGCGACGCAGTTCCCCGTGGACAAGAACGGCGATCCGACGGTGGAGGTCGGTGGGCTGCGGGTCTCGGGGTGGCTCAATCCGAGCACGTTGATCGTGGGCGATGGCTGCTGCGACGGCGGTTCGGTGGCGCTGGCGTCGGCCAGCAGGCCCTCCCCGGCGACGAAGTGGCCGACGCTGTTCGGGGACGGATCTACGCGGGCGATCGGCACCATCGGCGACAAGACGGTGCTCGTCGCGCGCAACCGCTGGAAGGGTGACGGGCAGAAGGTGCCGCTGTCCGTCGTCGGCGTCGAGGCTGTGACGATGTCCGCAGCGCGGCCTCGCGGCTCGGTGGTGGCGTACTTCCCGGACGAGAACCCCTCGCAGGACGCCTACGTCGACCGGTTCGTGGCCCGCGCGAAGGCGAAGCCGCTGGCGATCGGGACGAAGCGGTATCCGTACAAGGGCACCGGCAAGGTCGTTGCCGCGTACCTGTAACTCGCGTCGAGGTGGGCGCCGCGGATCGGGCCGCGGCGCTACCTTGGGCGGGTGGCCGCCGCGAAGAACACCCCCGCCATCGAGGTCGAGGCCGGTCCGGTGCAGGTGCGCGTCACCAATCCGGACCGGGTGTACTTCGCCGAGCTGGGCCTGACGAAGCGTGACCTCGTCGACTACTACCTGAGTGTCGACGAGGGGATCGTGCGGGCGCTGCGGGCGCGTCCGTGCATGCTGCACCGCTTTCCCGAGGGCTTGGCGGGCGAGAAGGTGCATCAGAAGCGGGTGCCGCGGGGCGCCCCGCCGTGGCTGGAGACGGTGCAGATCTACTTCCCCCGGTTCGGGCGCACGGCGGATGAGTTGTGCGTCAACCACATCGGCGCGGTCATCTGGGCGGTGCAGATGTCGACGGTGGAGTTCCACCCGTGGAACAGCCGGTGCGCGGATGTCGAGCGTCCGGACGAGTGGCGGATCGACCTGGATCCGGGGCCGGACTGCGATTGGGCGCGGGTGCGGCGGGTGGCGCACGTGGCGCAGGAGGTGTTGGGCGAGCTCGGCGCGGTGGGGTGGCCGAAGACGAGCGGCGGGCGCGGGATGCACATCTACGTGCGGATCGCCCCCGATCACGGGTTCGCGGACGTGCGGCGGGCGGCGTTGGCGTTCGCGCGGGCGGTGGAGCGGCGGGCGCCGCAGGACGTGACCACGGCGTGGTGGCGCAAGGATCGCGACCCGGCGGCGCTGTTCGTCGACTACAACCAGAACGCCCGCGACCACACGATCGCCGCCGCGTATTCGGTGCGCGGCAACCAGCGGGCGACGGTGTCCGCGCCGATCACCTGGTCAGAGGTCGACGAGTGCGAGCCGGACGACTTCACGATGCTCACCATGCCCGCCCGCTTCGAGCACCTCGGCGACCTGACCGCCGGCATCGACGACGCGGTCTACAACATCGCCGAACTGCTCGAGTGGGCCGACCGCGACGAGGCCAAGGGCCTGGGGACGCCGACCGGCGACTGACCCCACGCCCCCACCGACGGCCGGGATAGCGCCAGAGGCCGACACGGCCGCCACAGCTGTTGGGGGCCTCGGACGTCGCCATGGCCCGGAAACGTCAGCGCTCTCAGCCCCGTCGGGATGCAACCCTCAGGCCGGCGGGGCACCACCGACGGCGCGGATGGAGGACGATCCGCTCATCGCAAGGTTCCGGGAGGCGCTGCGCTCGCCGGACGGGATCGCGCGGTTGCCCTGCCGCGCCTGTCACCCTCATGAAAGGGACATTCGGGGCATCATTGGCCAGGTGGCCGGGAACTGGCGCCGGACGTAGCGACTTCTTGACGTACTCGCGCGGGGGTTCGGCGGGAGCTCAAGCCGCTGACCTGCGGTTTCAATTTTGGCCTCGTTCGCCGGTACGTCAAGAAGTCGCTACGTCTGGCGAGACCGGGCCCGCGCCGACCCGTCTATGTCACTTAGTAAGAGACATAGAGACATCCATCGACGCTCATGCCGCCCTTCGGGACCCGAGACCGGCGGGCGCACCGCGCATCGCCGGCTGGCCCCGGCCTTGGCCACCCCATTCGCGGGTGGCGCCTGCGCTCAGACGACGCGCGACTCGGTCGCTGGCGGCGCGGCGGAGGGCACCTCCGCCACAGGAGCCTCGGCCGGCGGCACCCCCGCCGGCGATGCGGGCGCGGGTCGCCCCGGGAAAGCCCGCCGACCCACGGCGACGATGAGGACGGCCACGACCACAAGGGCGAGGGCGACCCACGCGGAGGCTTGAATCCCGGCGGCCTCGAGGGCCCGCCCGCCGAGGAGCGCGCCGAGGGCGATGCCGACGTTGCTGCTGGCGTTGATCCACGCGCCGGCCATCTCGGGTGAGGTGGCGCGGGTGCGGACGGCCGCCACTTGGTACAGCGAGGGCACGGGTCCCCAGGCTCCGTTCCAGATGACCCCGGCGACGATGACCAGGCCGAGCACGGGGTAGGTGAGGGCGACGGCCAGGATGCCGACGGCGACGAGGCCGAGGATGACCAGGACGCTGCCGCGCGGGCTGCGGTCCAGCCACGGCCCGCCGACGAGCACACCGATGAGACCCGCCGCGCCGAACACGAAGAGCCCCAACGCAACTCCGATCGGCGGGGCGCCGGCGGCGAGCAGCAAGGCGCTGACGTAGGTGTACAGCGCGAAGTGACCGACGAACGCCACGGTGTTGGAGCTGACGACGGTGGCCAGGCGGCCCCGGCTGCCGGGTCGCCGCGCACCGGCCTCCTCGGGTGTCACGGGGATGTCGGGCAACACCTTGCCGAGCAGCGCCAGCACCACTAGCAGCACGACGAACAGCGCCCAGAACGACGCGCGCCACCCGGCGGCATTACCCAGCGCGGTGGCCAGCGGCACACCGGCGACGAAGCCCACCGACACCCCGGCGGAGACGAGCGCCAGGGCGCGCCCGGTCTGGGTGGGCGGCACGAGCCGGGCGCCGTAGCCGATGGCGATCGCAAAGAACAGTGCGTGGGTTGCGCCGCCGACGATCCGCCCGGCGGCCAGCACGGTGAAGTCGGGGGCGAGGGCGCAGACGAGATTGCTGAGGGCGTAGCAGCCGATCGCGGTCATGAGCAGCCGTTTGCGGGGCACGCGGCGGGTCAGGGCGGCCAAGGGCACGGACAGCACGGCGACCATGGCGGCGTAGAGCCCGACGAGCAGCCCGGTGTCGGCCTCGCTGCGACCGAGGCTCTGGCCGATCTGCGGCAGCAGCCCGACGGGCAGCATCTCGGTGGTGACGGCGGCAAAGACGGCGGCGGCCAGGCCGAAGAGTCCGAGGCGCGTGCTGGCGTCGAGTCGTGAGCCGGGGTGCTTCGCTTTGTCGTCGTACACTTCATGCCTTCCAAGGTTTTTTTCTCGCACCCCGAGCATAATCGTGAGGGTGAGGTTGTCGCCAGTGCCTCGTCAGCCAGGGGTCCGCGCCGCGCGCCAACGTTGGGCGACCGGCTCGGAGTTGCTGCGCCTGGCGCACATCAGCCCGGGGATCACGCGGACGCAGGCCTGCCGGCAGCTCGGCATCTCCAGCGGGACAGCGACGGAACTCATCGACCGGCTGCGCACCACGCGGCTGCTCGCAGAGGTGCCGGCGCCGGCCCAGGGGCGTGGCCGCCCGACAACGGTGCTGGCAGCGCATCCGCAGGGGCCCCTCGCGATCGCGGTCGAGCTCGGCAGCGTGCGGTGGCGGGTACACCTCGCCGATCTGGCGGGCGCGATCACCCAGGAGGGCGAGGGCGCGGTGGGCGACGCGGCGCCGGGTGAGGTGTTGGCGCGGATCGCGGAGTGCGTGGCGGCGGTGGAGCGCCGACATGCGGGTCGGGTGCGCGCGGTGACGGTGGTGGCGGCGGGGCTGGTCAGCGGGACGCGACTGGTGCAGTTCACGATCCGCGGCTGGCGCGATGTGGAGCTGCAGCCGATCGTCGGTCTCCTACCGGCGGACTCTGGTGTCGCGCTGCTGGTCGGCAATGACGCGACGCTGGGTGGCGTGGCGGAGGCTCGGACGGGTGCGGCGCGGGCGGCGCGCGTCATCCTCTACCTGCTGGTGGACGTGGGGCTGGGCGGCGCGCTGCTCGCGGACGGTGTCCCGATGACGGGCGCGCAGGGCGCCGGGGGCGAGTTCGGGCACGTGCCCTACGGGGACCGGTCGCTGCCCTGCCCGTGCGGCGCGTTCGGCTGCTGGGACCTGATGATCGACGGGCGGGCGTTGGCGCGGCACCTGGGCGACGCGGCTCCGGCCGATTCGATCGCCTACGCGCGTGAGCTGCTGGCCGCGCCGTTGGACCCGCGCCGACAGGAGGCGGTGCGGCGAGTGGTCCGCGACCTCGCCGCCGGGGTCGCCGGGCTGGTCAACGCCAACGACCCGGATGTCGTGACGCTCGCCGGGTTGGGCCCGGCCTTGCGCGCCGCGGCACCGGAGGCGTTCAACGATGCCTACTCGCGGGGATTGATGGCGTTCCATCGGGCCGAACCGCCCCCGGTCGTGGACAGCGCCTACCGCGACGACGGCCCCCTGCGCGGCGCCGTGGCCATGGCGGTCGACGCGATCACCAGCCCCGCCGAGCTGGAGACCTGGGCTGCGCGGGCCTGACGCGGGGGCTGCGCGCGCTTGAGGCCGCGGCGCGCGCTTGACGCCGACGGGTGCGTGCGCTTGAGGCCGACGGTTGCGCCCCCTGCCGAGCGGCGCGGTCGCAACCGCACCCCTCGGCAGGGAGCGCGACAGTCGAGGGAGATGTGCGGCCCGGAGCTGACGGCCGGCGCGCAAGGGGTGAGTAGCGTGGGCCAGGTCGCCGACGAGGGAGTGTGTCGTGAGTGAGTCGCTGAGGGTAGATCTGCTGGTCATCGGGTGGGGCAAGGGTGGCAAGACACTGGCCGCCAAGGCCGCGAAGGCGGGCCGGCGGGTGGTGTTGATCGAGCGCGACGCGGCGATGGCGGGTGGCGCGTGCATCAACGTGGCGTGCATCCCGACGAAGGCGCTCGTGCATGCGGCGGCAACGCGCCGCCCCGAGGAGGATCCGCAGACGTACTTGGCCGAGGCGATCCGCAACCGCGATTCGCTGGTGGCGAAGCTGAACGCCGCGAACCGGGCGATGCTGGCGGGTTCGGTGACGGTGGTCATCGGGGAGGCGCGGTTCGTGGGACCGCGCCGCGTGTCGGTGATCGCCGACGGCGAGCGACTGGAGGTCGAGGCGGCCGCGGTGGTCGTCAACACGGGCTCGGGGCCGCGGCGGGGTGGGGTGCCGGGCGCGGACCTGCCGCACGTGCACGACTCGATCTCCATCCAGCACCTCGCGCGGTTGCCGGAGCGGCTCGTGGTCGTCGGTGCGGGAGCGGTGGGCCTGGAATTCGCGCAGATGTTCGCCGAGTTCGGCAGCGAGGTCACGCTGTTGAGCCGGGGTCCGGTGCTGGCGGCCGAAGACGAGGAGCTGCGGGCGTCGGTGCTCGGGGTGCTGGCCGATTCGGGAGTCTCGCTCGTCGAGGGCGTAGAGGTGGTGGAGGTGACGCCGGCGTCGGTCGTCACGACGGCCGGGACGTTCGCGGCGGATGCGGTGCTGTTCGCGACGGGTCGGGTTCCGGTGGTCCCGGAGGGGTTGGGCGCGGCGGGCGTCGACGTGGACGAGCGCGGATACATCGCGGTCGACGAGCAGCTGCGCACGAGCGCCGATGGGGTGTGGGCCGTGGGCGACGTCAACGGCGGGCCGCAGTTCACGTACATCTCGCTGGACGACTACCGCATCGTGGCGAGTCAGCTGCTTGGGTCGGGTGGTCGCCGCCGCGACGACCGGGTGGCGGTGCCGACGACGACGTTCGTGACGCCTCCGTTCGCGCGAGTCGGCCTCACGGAGCGGGAGGCACGCGAGCGGGGGTTGGACGTCAAAGTCGCGACGCGGGACGTGGCGAAGCTGGCGATGATGCCGCGGCCCAAGACCGTCGGCGACACCCGCGGCGTGGTCAAGGTGGTCGTCGATGCGGGCTCCGACGAGGTGTTGGGTTTCGCGTATCACGGGATCGACGCGCAGGAGGTCGTCAACGTCGTCGCGCTGGCGATGCGCGCCGGGGTGAGCGCTACCCAGTTGCGGGACGGCATCTGGATGCACCTGTCCTCGACCGAACTGCTCAACGAGATCCTCGACTTCGGGTGACCGCTGACGACCGCTGACCGGCCGGGAGGGCCGGCCGAGAGTCACTCCGTCGCGGGGGCGAGAGCTCTCTCAGCTCACCGCCGCCTTAAGTCCACATCGCAAACGTCACTGTGTCCAAGCCTTGAACTCCACTGCGGGACAGGCAAACTGGTAGGACGCTAGGCGGGTGACTCGACTCAGGTTCCGCGCGGTGGGCGCACTTGTCGCCCCGATGATGGCCGCGGCCACGCTCCTCACGTCCGCTGGCGCCGTTCCGGCTGCCGCGGCGTCCCCGATGCTCTCGCCGATCGCGGCGACCGCACCGAAGGGGGTGCCGGTGTCGAAGATCGTCGACGGCGACACGCTTCAGGTGAGGATCTCGGGGCGCACAGAGACGGTGCGGGTCATCGGGATGGACGCTCCGGAGAAGGGCGAGTGCTTCTCCGCGGAGTCGGCCCGGGCCATGTCCGCGCTGGTGAAGGGCAAGCAGGTTCGCCTCGTCGCGGACCGTAGCCAGCCGGACCGCGACCGACACAAGCGGCTGCTGCGCCATGTGGTGCTGGCGGACGGCCGCCGGGTCGCGCCGCTGCTCATCGCGGGCGGTAACGGCTGGGAGTTCACGTACGGCAAGGCGTACGACGGCCGGGCGGCGCACCGGGCTGCGGAGTCCAAAGCGATCAAGGCGAAGGCGGGCATGTGGGGCGGCTGCCCCGACCTCACCCGCAAGATCACGATCAAGGGCAAATGCGCCATCAAGGGCAACATCAACAGCAAGCGGGAGAAGATCTACCACCTGCCCGGCGGCCGGGACTACGGGAAGACGACGATCGACACCCGCAAGGGAGAGCGCTGGTTCTGCACCCAGGTGCAGGCCCGGCAGGCCGGTTGGCGCGCCGCCAAGGTCTGACGCCGCAGTGTGCGTCGTCCCCTGACGGCCGCGCCCCGACCGTGACCTCGACTCACTTTGGGTAGGTCAGGAGCGACCGAGGCACTTCTGCACGGTCGCCCGCTGTGGCCCCCACGGGCGGGCCGCGGTCGCGTCCTTACCGAGTTCCCAGGCCATCGTGACGCCCTGCCCCTGACGCATCCTGGCCAGCCGGTCGGTGGTGCGGATATCACCGACGGCGCTACTCGTCGCCGCGTTGACGGCGGCGATCACAGCGGCCGAGTCGGCCTTCGCAGGCACCTTGACGGTGACGATCTCCCAGCGGGACATCCCCCACAGGCCCCGGTCCTCGCGGTACTGCAGCAGGCCGTCGTTGTCCAGGCGGGCCACGAGCGCGGCCGCCGCGGCGGTACGCGGGAGGTACCGGTCCACCTGGAACGTGCGGTAGACGACGGCCTCCTTGGTGGGCTGCTCAGGCTCACTCTTCGGCTTCGGCCTCGGGGTCGGCTTGGGGGTGGGCTTGGGCGTTGCCACCGGGGTGGGCTCGGGAGTCGGTTTCGGGGTGGCGACCGGCGTCGGCTTCGGCGCCGGGTTCGGCGTGCTACCGCTGGGAGCCGGAAGCGTCGCCGGCGGTGAAGGAACCGACACGGGAGTGGTCGGAGAGGTCACCGGCGGCGTGACCGCAGGCGTCACGGGCGGCGTGGTCGGAGGCGTCACGGGCGGCGTGACAGGCGGCGTAACCGGAGGCGTCACGGGCGGCGTGGTCGGCGGCGTGGTCGGAGGCGTGACAGGCGGCGTCACCGGCGGAGTCACGGGCGGCGTAACCGGCGGCGTAACCGGCGGCGTAACCGGAGGCACCACCGGCGGCGGCATGGGACGCGTCCCAGAACCGCCGGCCCCGGCAGCGGCCCACTCGGCCACTTTCAACCACGGCTTCTCCACAAAGCCGTTGACGGCGACGCGGCCGGTGTCGGCGTACGAAGGCGCCGAGAAATCCGTGATCTCGGCGTACACCTGCAGCCGGTAAGCCGTACCCGGCACGAACCCCCCGGGCGCCGTCCCGAGGTCCACCGAGATGTGGCTGTCGTCGGTGCAGGGCACCTTCGCGAGTTCGACAGAGCCAGGCATCTTGTACAGGTAGCCCCTGGAGCACTTCTGCCCCTTCCCGAGTTCGTCGGAGATCACCACCGTGGCGTCCGCGCTGATCCCGCGCGACATGGCGCTGCCCAGGGTCACCCCGGAGACGACCTCCTTACCGGAGGCCACGATCAGCGCAAACTTGCCGGGAGAGACGTCCGTCGACGCCGCGCACGAACGGCACTCCGACACCGGCATTTTGATGACCGATCCGGTCTCACCCGGCATCTTCCAGTCGATTTCGTAGTAGTCGTACTTGGTGCGATTCTCGACGCTCACCCCCATGAGGACACTCCCGAAGAACGAGATGTCGTCGTGGGTTGCGACGTAGGCGTCGTCGAAGAGGAACGTGATGCGATCTTTCTCGACGACCATCACGCCCACCCGGTCACCTTGCAGGTCGGTGGCTTGGTAGCTGCCGTAGGCGAGCACGCTGAGTGGCTTTTCCACCGGGATCCGCACGCATGATCCAGCCTCGGTGCCGTCCTTCAGGGTGCCCTCGAAGCGCACCCGCGGGAACCCATTCTCCATTGTCACGCCGCCGCCCATGGTGGCGGGCGCAATTTCAGTACAGGTGGCGACGGTGGCCGAGTTCGAGCCGGCGTCGGCGGCCCGCGCGGCTCCGGCCAATGGCACGGAAGCCGTAACGGCGAGGCCGGCCGCGGCCACGACGGCCGCGAGACGAGACATGGCGCCTCGAAGTGCGGTCATGATTCCCCCATATGGTGCCTAGCGGTGAGCTGCACTAGGCCGTTTCTGACACGCCCCCCAGGCGTGACGCCGATCGTCCTGATCTGCGCGTGCCCCCCTCATCGACCGCGCAGACGGGCGTTTAAGTCATTCGTCCAGAGATTCTTGGACGACCATTCAAGACGGGTGTGGGACTCACCGGACGGCGGCCGCGAGCGCGAGCTGCGGCGGGGGTCCGGCGACGGCTGTCGAGCCCGGTGGCCGGACGGTCAGGCGTGTCCGGTGGCTCGGCGGAACGACTCCCACACCTCCGGGCGTAGTCGTCCTCGGTCGGGAACCGGCACCCCGTGCTGGCGCGCCCACGCGCGCACCTGCGCGGTCGTCGCCTCCCGCTCGGGCAGCGGAGCACCGCCGGGTAGGGCGACGAGGCGAGCGGTCGACTCCTCCTGGAGGTCCGTGTGGGCGATGGCCGCGCCGAAGAAGCGGTAGGTCCATTCCTGGGCGAGGGAGCGGGTCTCGGCGAAGATGATCGGAACGCCGGGAAAGCGCACCGCGCATTCGGCGAGGCCCTCGGCGACGACCGCGGGTCGCACGCGATCGAGCTTGAAGATCCCGGAGTAGCGGTCCTCGACGACGACGGCCGCGTGCGGGAGGGAGGCGAGCTCGGCGAGGACGAAGCGCAGCTTTCCGCTGGTCAGCGTGGCCACGAGATCCGCGAGCGACTTGCGTTCGACGGCGGCGACGACCGTGCCCGCGACCTCGACGGCGTAATCCCCCGCATCCAGGCGCCGCTTCTCCACCGTGACCTGCTGGTCGGAGAACTTCCAGGCGTACCGCTCGTGGGAGTCGACGATGACGGTCATGTCGCGAATGCCCGAGGCGCGGGCGGTGGGCACGCTCACGCCGGGGCGCGCCATCTTGGTCGTGCGCGCGCTCTGCCAGAAGATCGCCTCCCGGCCCCCGCGGATGCGGGTCATGACGAACTGCGAGCGCGACTCCCGGGTTCGGTCGAGCACGAGATCGATGGCCGCACCGCGGCGCACACAACTGCGGACCGGGAGGCGCTCGAGGATCTCCGCGTCGTCCGGCCAGCCCGCAGGGTGGCAGTAGACCTTATTCGTGCGCGGCCACATCTCCTTGACCTTGAGGGCGATGCCGTTGCGCCCCAACGGGATCCGCACGAGATAGGGCAGCGTCGACTCCTCTTCGGTGTTGCGGGCGATGAGGAAGTCGTCGGTCACGTTCTCGACGCTACCTGCGCCGTGCGCGCCCTCATCGAACGACTCTCCACGACCACCCCGGACACCCTGCGCCGCGGCAAGCCCGTGAACACGGCCGCGGCCCTGCTCTGGGCCGTAGGTCGCGCCAACGACCTGCTGGGCGAAGAGACCCGCCTCGACGGGTACCGCCATGTGATGGACCTCGGGCCGGACCTGGCCCGTCGTCACCGCCACCGCCGCGCGTCGCCGTCAAGGAGTTGCTCGCCTGCCTCGACCTCGATGCGCCGTTCGCCGTGCCGCTCGCGGAGCCTCACGCGGCTCTACGCTGAGTGTCGCACGCGCCCGTTGGTCGCAGAATTGCGGGCGTTCAGAAGCACTGCTGCCCCGATCCAGAGGACCCAGCCGAGCGCCTCCACGGCCCAATCGACACCGCCGGAGTCGGCGACGGACTGCAGGAAGAACACCCGGATGCTGTTCAGCGCGCCGTGGGCGACGACGGCGGGCCACACGGAGCCCGTCCACCGACGCAGGGCCAGCAGGAAGGGCGCCCACGAGGCGATGGCTGCCAGGTAGGCGGCCCCAGCCGACCACCCTCCGCCCGCGAGCACGAGCGGAAGAGCTGGCAGGTGCCAGATCACCCAGGCGAGCGCGGTGACGGCGGCTGCGACCGCGAAGGGCCAGTGCGCGGTGCGGGACGCCAACCATCCCCGCCAGCCGAACTCCTCTCCGATGGCGAAGACGGCCTGGACCGCCAGCACGGGCAGCACAGCGATGGCCGCCTGCACCACCAGGTCGCCACCTCGCACCTGCCACCCCATCACCAGGCCGAGCAGGAGCTGAAGGGCAGAAACGAGCGCGACGGCAGCCACACCCGCCAGCACGCCACGCCACGACCAGCCGAGCGCGAACATCGACCGCAGCCGCCCCGGGCGAATGACCGCCCAGAAGGCGAGGGCCGTGAGCAGGGGCGTCAGCTGAGCGAACGGCACCACGACGCCCGACATCTCGGACGGCAACCAGCCCAGGAGCGCAGGCATCGCCGCGACCGCGCACAGCGCCGTCGCCACCAGGACGAACAGCACAACCTCTCCGGCCCGCCGATCCTGCGGGGGCCGAGGGGTGTCCGCATCAGTCCGTCTCTGTGGTTGCACACGCTGTTTGTACAGCACAGAGGCCTCGAGGACTCTGGACGGTACCCCGTGGGCAGATGCCCATCAGGAGAGATCGAGCACACGAGGCCGGCCGAGGCAACCCTTCCTTGGCATTGACAGCCGCTGACCAGGTCACGATGCGCGGAAGGCAACAGGTAACTATTTGGCTCGACATATGCACAGAATAATCGTCATGCGTCAACAATTGTGAGAGTGTGGGGTCATGGACGTGCGCGCGCCACTGACCTCCCTGTCCCCGACTCTGGACATGCGCATCCTCACGGCCATGGTCGCCGCGGAAGCGTCGTTCACGTCCGGTGACTTGGCCCGCGTCACCGGTGCCTCACGGTCCGGCGTTTCCCTCGCCCTCGAGCGGCTGGCGCGCGCTGGCGTTGTCGATGTGCAGACCTACGGCCGCACCAACGCATACACGCTGAACAGGGATCATCTGCTGACCGAGGCACTTCTTCTCGCCGCCGACGCTGGTACGACGCTGAACCGACGCACGGCGGAGCTCATCGACAGCTGGCGAATCCAACCGACCTACGCGGCCCTGTTCGGGTCGACGGCGCGCCGAGACGGTGATGACCAGAGCGACATCGACGTCCTCATCGTCCGACCGGACGGCGCTGACCCAGATGACCTGACGTGGTCGCGGCAGCTCGCTGAACTGCAAGAGGGCGTGCGGCGATGGACCGGCAACGCCTGCGAGCTCCTGGTTCTTTCGCAGGCACAGTGGTCCGACGCGCAGGCGTCGGACGCCCGCATTGCGACCGAGATCCACCGCGACGGCATACCGCTGTTTCCGCGGCGGGCAGTCGCATGAGGACCCGCTCCGGAGACAAGGGCGACGCCCGCCAACGACTCGACCTTGGCGATGCCTACCTCGATCTAGCCGATCTCGCGAACACCGCCAGCAGTCGCGCGGCCAGGCAGGCCGCGGTCGGCAACTACGTGCTGGCCGCCATCGCCTACGCTGACGTCATATGCCTCGCCGCCCTCGGTCGGAGGTCCGCGGAGACCGACCACACCAGAGCCGCGCAACTACTGGCGACCACCGATCCTTCGGCGGCTGACAGCCTCCGCAAGCTCCTCTCGTACAAGACTCAGGCCCACTACGGAACGGCCACCATGAGCCCCGACGACCTCAAGCGGGCGCAGCGGCTGACCCAGACTCTCCGGCGTGCCGCGAACATGGCTGTCGCGTCATCGCGATCCTCCTGACCACCCGGTGTCCCGCCCCAGAGGCCATCCACCCGCGGGCGGCCGGTGGCTCGTCCCCGCTTTGGTGGACACGCGGAGGTCGCCCTCGCGGCGCCTACTGCACGCAGCGGAAGCTGGTCGCGGCGTTGACGTTGCCGCGGACGTAGCGCGGCCAGGTCGGGTATTCGCACAGGGGGCGGGTGCGGCCGGTGGGGACGCCGACCTTGTCGGCAACGACCTGCGCGCCGGGGGCGCGACCGCGCTCGACCCAACGACGCAAGGCCGGGAGGGAGTCCCACTCGGCGTTGAAGACGGTGCTCGCGGCGTGGCCGTAGCCGGGAATCTCGTAGTAGCGCACCGCTTCTCGCGTGAGGGGCTTGCCGAGGTCGGCGTTGAGGCGGTCCATGAGCTGCTGGGTCGCGCGGTTGCTGACGAGGCCGTCGTGCACGCCGTGGGCCATGAGGATCTTGCCGCCGTGGCGGGCGAACGTACGGAGGCCGCGCGGGTCGACCTCCTGGAGGCGGCTCAGCTCGACGATCCGCTGCTGCCACCGCCCGGGGTGGGCCGGGTCGAGCGACAGCGTGTCGAAGCCCGGGTCGCGGGTGACGGCGAAGCGCACCCACTCGTCCCAGAACGTCGCGCCGTAGGGCGGGCTGCCCGCGGCGAGCACCGCCGGCATCGGCGAGGCCGGGGCCACGAGGCCGAGGTTCAGCGTGATGACCGTCGCCTGGAGAGGGTGGGCGAAGACTCGACCGAAGTCGGTGCCCCACGTCGTGAAGCCGGGGTAGCGGCGCTCTCCGTTCGCGAGGCGGTAGGGCAGCCGCAGGGGCGCGTCGAGGGTGCGGAACGAGCGGATCTGCTCGTCGGACAGGCAGTTCGGGCCGGTGTCCTTGCCGCCCTTGCAGCGCAGGGGAAGGGTGCCGACTCGCGCGGTCGCGGGGTCGAAGACCTGGTCGCAGCGCTTCTGGTTGGAGATGACGCCGTCGCGGACGCCGTCGAGGCCGTCGCACTTCTGCAGGGCGGCGGTGAAGAGCGCGGTGCGCTTGGCGGGGTTCGGGTAGGCACCAGGCTTGGCGAGTTGCCGTGTCATCTGGCCGAAATCGAGGTTGAGCGCGACCGCGTTCCAGGCGGGGTACAGCACGAGGGCGCCGTCGAAGTCACGCGGCCAGCGGCTCGCGGCGAGAAGCGCCTCACGGCCTCCGGTCGACCCGCCGGCGACGTACCGGTATCGCGGTGCGCTGTCGTAGCGGAGGTTTGTGAGTCGCATGGCGACGTCGTGGGTCTTCTTGAGGGCGTCGCCGGCGAAGTTGCGCAGGGCCTCGTCGTTGAGGGCGAAGCGGCCGTCGCGGCTGGTGGCGGGCCCGGCCTGGTGGCCGGAGTCGCTGCCGTAGGTGACGTAGCCCTGCGCCAGCGGGGTCGGGCTCGTCTTGGGTCCGGCGGGGACCTGGTCGAGGCCGGTGACGACCGTGCCGTTCGCGCCGCCGCCACCGAAGAGCATTGAGCGGTGGTTCCAGCGAGCGGGCAAGTTGACCTGGAATCGGATCGC
>NZ_BAHD01000037.1 GCF_000298215.1 Kineosphaera limosa NBRC 100340
GGCAGCACGGAGCCAGCGGGGCAGGGCCAGGCGCGCCGGGACCGACCAACGGAAAACGTTTGCCCAATCACTTGATATCACTCGCCAGGTTCCACTACGGTGTGGGAATACGCTTTCCACGGCAACGAAGCACAGGAGACACGATGAGCAACGACCGCACCATCGGGATCGTCATGAACGGCATCACCGGACGCATGGGCTACCGCCAGCACCTCGTCCGCTCGATCCTCGCCATCCGCGACCAGGGCGGCGTGCCGCTCCCCGACGGCACGAAGGTGCAGGTCGAGCCCATCCTCGTCGGCCGCAACGCCGAGAAGGTCGCCGAGATCGCGGAGCGCCACGGCGTGCAGCGCTGGACGACGGACCTCGACGAGGCCCTCACCCAGTTCGGCGCGCAGGTCTACTTCGACGCCCAGCTCACGACCGTCCGCGAGCCGGCGATCCTCAAGGCCATCGACGCCGGCCTCGACGTCTACACCGAGAAGCCGATCGCCGAAGACCTCGCCGGCGCCCTGCGCCTGGCCCGCGCCGCGGAGGCCGCCGGCGTCAAGCACGGCGTCGTCCACGACAAGCTCTACCTGCCCGGCCTGCTCAAGCTGCGCCGCCTCGTCGACAGCGGCTTCTTCGGCCGCATCCTCTCGGTGCGCGGCGAGTTCGGCTACTGGGTCTTCGAGGGCGACTGGCAGCCGGCGCAGCGCCCGAGCTGGAACTACCGCGTCGAAGACGGCGGCGGCATGACGACCGACATGTTCTGCCACTGGGACTACGTGCTGGAGAACCTCTTCGGCCCGGTCGAGGCCGTCACGGCCCGCACCGCCACCCACATCCCCCAGCGCTGGGACGAGCGCGGCCAGGCCTACGCCGCGACCGCCGACGACGCCGCCTACGGCATCTTCGAGCTGGCCGGGGGCATCATCGCCCAGATCAACTCCTCGTGGGCCACCCGCGTGCACCGCGACGAGCTCGTCGAGTTCCACGTCGACGGCACCGAGGGCAGCGCCGTCGCCGGTCTGCAGAAGTGCGTCGTGCAGCACCGCAGCGCCACCCCCAAGCCGGTCTGGAACCCCGACCTCGCCGAGACCAACCCCTACCGTCAGCAGTGGGTCGAGGTGCCCGACAACGCCGAGGTCGACAACGGCTTCAAGGCCCAGTGGGAGCAGTACCTGCGCTACGTCATCGGCGAGGGCGAGCACCGCTACGACTTCTTCGCCGGCGCCCGCGGCGTGCGGCTGGCCGAGGCCGGCCTGGAGTCCTCCGCGCAGGGTCGCCGCCTCGAGCTCGAGGCGCTGTCGGCATGAGCACCGCTGTCGCTTCAACGGCCACATCGGCCACGTCGGCCGAGGTGACGGGCCCGGGTGGCGCGCACCTTCTCCTCCCGACGGCCGACGGCCGCCTCGAGCCGTACACCGTCCGCTCGACCGGTCACCTGCCCGCCCCCAGGGTCCGGCCACCAGCCGCTTCGCGTTCGCGGCGGCGCACGTCGTCACCGATCCCTTCGCCGACAACACCCCCGGCACGACCCCCGCGGTCGACTGGGAGTCGACGATGGCCTTCCGCCGCCACCTCTTCTCCTACGGGCTCGGCCTGGCCGAGGCAATGGACACCGCCCAGCGCGGGATGGGCCTGGACTGGGCCACGGCCCAGGAGCTCATCTCCCGCTCAGCACTCGAGGCGAAGGCCGCCGGGGCGCGGATCTCCGCGGGCGCGGGCACCGACCAGCTGCCCGCCGGCCCGGCGACGCTGGCGCAGGTCCGCGGCGCGTACGAGGAGCAGCTCAGCTTCGTCGAGGGCGCGGGCGCGCAGCCGATCGTCATGGCCTCGCGCCACCTGGCCGCCGCCGCGCGCACGGTCGAGGACTACCGGTCGGTCTACGACCCGCTGCTGGCGCAAGCCGGGCGACCGGTCATCCTGCACTGGCTCGGCACCGCCTTCGACCCGGCCCTGGAGGGCTACTGGGGATCGGCCGACGTCGACGCCGCGACCGACTCCTTCGTCGAGCTCATCGCCGACCACGCCGACAAGGTGGACGGGGTCAAGGTGTCGCTGCTCGACGCGGCCCACGAGACGGCGCTGCGGCGCCGGCTGCCCGAAGGCGTGCGGCTCTACACCGGTGACGACTTCAACTACCCCGAGCTCATCGCGGGCGACGGGAGTCACCACAGCGACGCGCTGCTCGGCATCTTCGCCGCCATCGCGCCGTCCGCGAGCGAGGCGCTGCACGCCCTCGACCGCGGCGACACGGGCGCCTACGAGGCGGCGTTCGCGCCGACCCTGCCCCTGGCCCGGCACATCTTCGCCGCGCCGACCTACTACTACAAGACCGGCATCGCGTTCATCTCCTGGCTCTCGGGCTTCCAGCCCGGCTTCGGGATGGTCGGCGGCCTGCAGAGTGCGCGCAGCATCGTGCACCTGTCGGAGGCGTTCCGCCTCGTCGACGCGGCGGGCCTGCTGCCGGACCCCGACCTGGCCGTCCAGCGGATGCGCCTCCTCCTCCAGACCTCAGGAGTCTCGGCATGACCACGCGCAACCAGCTCGATCGGCTCTCGCTCAACCAGAAGACCACCAACAGCTGGACCCTGCCGGAGTCGGTCGACGGCTGCCTGCGCGCGGGCCTGCAGTCGATCGGGGTGTGGCGCGAGCCGCTCGCCGAGTTCGGCGTCGAGGCCGGGGCGCGCCTGCTCGCGGACTCCGGCCTGCGCGTCAGCTCGCTCTGCCGGGGTGGCTTCATCACCGGCGAGGGGGAGGCCGCGAGTCAGGCCGCCATCGCGGAGAACACCGCGGCGATCAAGGAGGCGGCGGCCGTCGGCGCGGACTGCCTCGTGCTCGTCGTCGGCGGGCTCCCGGCCGGCTCTCGTGATCTGCCGGCCGCCCGGGGTCGGGTCGCCAAGCGGCTGGCCCAGCTCGTGCCGATCGCCCGCGACCACGGCGTGCAGCTCGCGCTGGAGCCGATGCACCCGATCTACACCGCCGACCGCGGCGTGCTCGCCACCCTCGGCGAGGCCCTGGATCTGGCCGAGCCCTTCGCTCCGGAGGAGGTCGGCGTCGTCGTCGACACCTTCCACGTCTGGTGGGACCCGCAGCTCGAGGCCCAGATCGCGCGTGCGGCCGGGCGGATCGCCAGCTTCCAGGTGTGCGACTGGATCACCCCGCTGCCCGCCGACACGCTGCTGGCCCGCGGCATGATGGGCGACGGCCACATCGACTTCGCCCGCGCGCTCGCGCTGGTCGACGCGGCCGGCTACACCGGCGACATCGAGGTCGAGATCTTCAACGCCGACCTGTGGGCCGCCGACCCCGACGAGGTCGTCGCGTTGATGAAGCAGCGCTATCTCGACTGTGTCATCGGCGCAGCGAACGACGGCGCAGTTGCGGCCTCGGACGTATCGGGTGCCTTGGTGGGCGCCACGTCGTAGGACGATTGCGGGCGCGTCGCGGCTGCGGCGCACCTGCGGTCGACGACCAATAAGGACAGGTTGATGGAGAAGGTGTTGCTCGGCGTCGACGCCGGGGGAACCTCGACCCGAGCCAGGGTCTGCACGCCCAGCGGCGCGACCCTGGGCCATGGGCGAGCTGGCGGGGCGAACCTCCGCTCCGCGGTCGGCGATCCCGCCGCCAACATCACGGTCGCCGTGTGCGCCGCTCTCGCCGCAGCCGATCGGCGACCCGACGCCGTCTGCGTCGGGATCGCCGGCACCGAAGGCCGCCAAGCGGAGGTCGAGGCGATCGTCGCCCGAGCCCTGGCCGACTCGGGGGTGGACCTCGCGGTCCCCCGGGTCGTCCTCTCTGATCTCGACATCGCCTTTCGCGCGGTGTCGCCGGAACCGACGGGCAGCCTGCTGCTCGCCGGGACCGGAGCGGTCGCCGCCGGTTTCGTGGACTGGACGCTGCGAAACC
Source organism: Kineosphaera limosa NBRC 100340 (assembly GCF_000298215.1). Taxonomy (GTDB): domain Bacteria; phylum Actinomycetota; class Actinomycetes; order Actinomycetales; family Dermatophilaceae; genus Kineosphaera; species Kineosphaera limosa. Next base: position 3,895 of record NZ_BAHD01000037.1, read on the forward strand.
GGCGCGACGGCCTTGGCTGGCTGCTCGGAGATTCCGGCTCGGGGGTGTGGATCGGTCGCCGGGTACTGCGTGCGGTCGCCGCCCACCTCGACGGCGGCCCGGCGACCTCCATGACCGCGCCGGTGCTGACGCTCCTCGACGTGCAGCCGGTGACCTCGGCCGCTGCTCGCGACGGCGACTCGCCCGCTGCGGAGCCCGTGGTAGACGCGCACGACCTGCTGCGGATGACCGACGGACTGCCACCGGCCGCCTGGGGTCGGTGCGCCCCCATCGCGCTCACCCATGCCGCCGACGACGAGCAGGCCGCCCGCATCGTCGACGAGGCTGCCGCGGCGCTACTCACCTCCCTGGCGGGCCTCGCCGATGAGGGCGCCGCGGGCCCGGTCGTGCTGGCCGGTGGACTGCTCGCGTCCGGCGCGTTGCGCGATCGGATCGAGCTGGCGGTCGACGTCGCCGGCCACGCCGCCGAGCCAGTCGTCGGCGCCTGCCGCATCGCTGCCGCCTCCCTCGGCCTCCCCCTCCCGCTCGACGTTCACTGACCCGGCTACGTTCACTGACCGCTACCCGACCGCTCGCCTGTCGGGGTCAGGGGGTGTCGGCCGCCCAGACGGGTAGGAAGTCGACCTGCACGTCGTACTCGATGTCGGGGGCGAAGTCGCTGCCGACGCGTTGGGCGCGCAGGTCGAACAGCTCATCGGTGAGGGCCTGCAGGCGGTCGCGAAAAGCTTGGGCCTCGGCGTGGGTCAGGGGGACGGGGACGATCGCGGAGAGTTGGGGGAGCTTGCGGTCGGCGTTGACCTGCGCGGCCGCGGCCCGCGCGTTGCGCACCTGCGCGAGGACCCGGTCGAGGTCGTCGGCCACCCGGTCGACTGCTGGGTCGCGACGGTCCCAACTGATGCCTTGGGGGGAGGTCATGCGCCACCACGTCTCCCGGCCGTCGGTGGAGCCGGCCGGGGGGTCGGTGCGGGTGATGATGCCGTGCTCCTCGAGCAGGCTGAGGTGGTACGACGCCTTGTTGGGTGCGATGTCGAGCGCCGCGGCCAGATCGGAGGTGCGGGCGGTCTCGACCCGGGCGAAGTGCCAAACCACTCGGGCTCGCAGCGGGTGCGAGAGCGCCTTGATGGCACTGGCTCCGAGGGCGACGGGGTCGGTCTGCTCGCTCACAACGGCGCGTCCTTCCACTCGGGGGGCCTGGGGATCGACCGTAGCGGCTCGGCGGCCACTCCCAGCATGGCTGCCAGCACCAGCAAGCCTGCGAAGAGCCCGATCGCCGGCGCGTGGCCCCACTGGTGCAGGAGCCATCCCACGAGGGCGGGCGCCAGGGAGGCCAGCCCACTCGTGGCGAACTGCAGGATCGCCTGGACTCGACCCTGCAGCTCGACGGGGGTGAGCGCAAAGGTGTAGCCCAACATCGAGGAGTTGAGCGCTGGGATGAGGAAGAACCCCACCCCCAGGCTGGCCAGGATGACGGGGTAGGAGTTGATCAACGCGGCTGGGATCAAGGCCAGCGAGACGACCACGAGCGCGGTGACGGCCAGCAGGCCGGTGGGTACGCGCGCGATGATCGGGTTGGCTGCCACGGCTCCCAGCAGCGTCGCGCCGGCGAGGACGGCGGTCAGCCACCCGATCGCTCGGGCGTCGTAGCCCTGCTCCAGGAGCGAGAATTGCAGCCCCATGAGGATGCCGTTCACCGCGAAGTTGACGAGGGCGAACAGGGGGAAGAGCCACCGAATCCGCCGCCGGTCGGCCGCCCAACGGAGCGCGTCACCGAGCTCGCGGTGGGCGCGTCGACGTTCGCGGCGGGGAGGGCGCAGGTCGGTGCGAATCGCGAAGGTCGACAGCCAGGTCAGGGCGTGGCTGAGGGCGACTCCGACAAAGGGGACCCAGGCCGCGACGGCGTACAAGAAGCCGCCCACTGGGCCGGTGGTGAGGCTGATCGCCGCGTCACGACCTTCGTTGGTGGCCATCGCCCGCGGGTAGTCGGTGGTCGAGACGATCGACCTCAGCGCGGCGTCGGTCGCCCCTGAGAAGAGCCCGGTAAGCAAGGCACCACAGGCGAGCAGTCCGACGAAGACGGGCACGGGGAGGTGGCCGGTCACCTGCAGAAGGCCGACCCCGCCCCACGTGGTAAGCCCACCGATGGCGTGCACTCGGATGGTCGTGCGTCGATCGTGCCGGTCGACCAGCACGCCGCCAGGTAAGAGTGCGGCGGCGATGACGACCGCCTGCACGGTGACCAGCACTCCGGCCAGCGCGGTCGAGCCGGTCAGCCCGAACGCCAGCAGCGGGACGGCGAACTGCCGCAGGGAGACCGCTGCCACCGCGGTGGTGTCGCCTACGAACCACGCGCGGTAGTTCGCGTTGCGAAACAGGCTCATGCTGCGAACGTAGAGGGCCCACGGATAGATGCGCAAGAGTTTTTGAACTACTTTCCTGCTCCGAGAACGCCCGCGGAGGCCGCGAGAAGTATGCGCGAACTGCGGGCCCGGTGTGATGGTCCTGTGACGGTGGCCCGTGACAGTACGCCCATGAGAACCTCAGCAGCCGCCCCCGTCGCACTCGCTGTCGCCCTCGGACTCGGACTCGGCACCGTGTCGGCGCAGGCCGTGACACCCCAGGCCACCACGCCCCCGGACTCCCCCGCGCGCGCCGTCGCGACCGGACCCGCACTCGACGCCGGCGCCGGGGTTTTTCTGCCCAACCTGGACGACGACGCCAAGCGTTGCGGCAAGACCGTCGACGTCTGCAACGACGCGACCGACGAGATCGTCAACGGCCCCGACGACGCCAAGGACCTCGCGCGGATCCGTCTCGCTGCGATGCCCGGTCTTTCGGCGTCGGCGACCGGCACCGTTGGCGTCACGACGGGGGCCGCGCAGACGCGGCTGTTCGTGCAAACCGGGGGCGGTTGGCAGGTAGTCAAGCCCACGACCAGGCTCACCGCCGCGCAACTCAAGCAGGGCGTCACCTTCGGCCTCGAGGGCAAAGACATCGTGCGCGACCCCGCGGTGTGGGACGGCACGGCCACGGTCGCCTTGACCGTCACGGACGCGGGCACGTCAACCTCTGCGCGGGCCACGTTGCAGTCGGCGCCGCTGCTCACGACCAACCACACGATGCCCACCCGCCAGGTCGTGGTCGACGCAAGCGACTCCTCCCCGGCCAACACGACGTTTCTCACGGAGCTGCTCGCGCAGGCCAAGCCCACCGGCATCCCGGTGTTTCAGGGCGGCGCACCCTTCCGTTGGTTCATGCAAGACGCGTTCGAGCAGATGTACGCCACCATGCCGACCGAGCACGGCGCCCAGTCGATGAGCGTGCTCATGCTCAGCGAAACGCCCGAGGCCACGACGGCGAAGGGCCTCCTGGGCCTGCGCGGCCCCGACCTCGGATTCGTCTGGGCGGGGAAGGGCGTCGGCGCCTCCTACGGCAACGTCGAGACCTTGCCGCCCACGAAAGGCGCGCCCAACGGCACGCTCATGATCGGCACTCGGCCCCCGCAGACCAAGGGAAGCAAGGAGCTGCGCGGCTTCATCAACCTCATGAAGGCTCAGGGCCACACGCCCCTCGAACTCGACGTCGACTTCTTGGTCGTGGGTCACGTCGACGAGATCTTCCAGGTGCTGCCGGCCAACACCGCCCGTGGGTGGCGGCTGGCGGTGGCCGACCCGGAGGCCGGGCTCAGCGTCGACCGCAAGGCCGTGCAGGCGGGGGCGGGCTCCCGCGACGTGGTGCGTCACCCCGCCGGCAAGATCCTGACGCCGACGGCCGCGGCCGCCGTCAAAGCCGGCGGTAAGGGTTCGCTGCTCCCAGAGAACCGCGAGGCCGCCCGCGTGATCGCCAAGAACCTGCGCACGATCCAGCAGGCCACCGGCCTGAAGGACTCTGAGATCGTGCGCATCCCCGTGCTCTATCGGGCTCTGGACAAGGAGGACGGCGGCAAGAGCGGGTCGCTTGTCCCGTCCGCGATCAACAGCCTCCTGATCACGCCCGACACGGTCATCGCGCCGAAACAGTTCAGCCTGCGGGTCAAGGGCAACGACGTCTTCGAGCAGGCGGTCACCAACGCCTATCGGTCGGCCGGCATCACGGTGCGCTGGGTCGATGACTTCGAGTCCCACCATGTCGGTAGCGGTGAGGTGCACTGCGCAACCAACACACTCCGGGCGCTGCCTGTCTGAGCCGGGCGCATCCGCTCCTCGGGTGCGGTATCGCAACGCTGTCGGTGGGGTCCGCTACCGTTCCTGACACCGCGGCAATGGCGCCGTCGGTGGTGGTGAACGACCCGGCGACATCCGAGGAGCAGCATGAGCGGCACACAGCGGTACGACTACGTCATCGTGGGAGGCGGATCGGCGGGGTGCGCCCTGGCCAATCGGTTGTCGGCGGATCCGGGCACGAGTGTGCTTCTGCTGGAGGCGGGCCGCTCGGACTTCCGGTTCGACGCGTTCATCCACATGCCCGCGGCGCTGCCGTTCCCCATCGGCAGCCGCTTCTACGACTGGAAGTACGAGTCGGAGCCGGAGCCGCACATGGGCGGGCGGCGCGTCTACCACGCCCGCGGCAAGGTGCTCGGCGGATCCAGCTCCATCAACGGCATGATCTTCCAGCGCGGCAACGCCCTCGACTACGAGCGGTGGGCCGCCGAGCCCGGCATGGAGAAGTGGGACTACGCCCACTGCCTCCCGTACTTCAAGCGGATGGAGACGTGCCTGGCCGGGGCGGACGCGTGGCGCGGCGGCTCCGGGCCGCTCAAGCTCGAGCGCGGCCCCGCCACCAGCCCCCTGTTCGGCGCCTTCTTCGAGGCGGTGCAGCAGGCGGGGTACCCGCTGACCGACGACGTCAACGGCTACCGGCAGGAGGGCTTCGCCGCCTTCGACCGCAACGTCTACCGCGGCCGGCGCCTGTCGGCCGCGCGCGCCTACCTGCACCCCGTGATGAGCCGCCCCAACCTCAAGGTCGAGACGCTCGCGCAGGCCACCGGGCTGCGCACCAACGGCACCCGCGTCGTCGGCGTCGACTACCTGCGCGGCGGGCGCGCGCACCGCAGCGTCGAGGCGGGCGAGGTCATCCTCTGCGGCGGCGCGTTCAACTCCCCGCAGCTACTGCAGCTCTCCGGCATCGGCAAGGCCGACGACCTGCGGTCCTTGGGCATCGACGTCGTCGCCGACCTGCCCGGCGTCGGCTCCAACATGCAGGACCACCTCGAGGTCTACATCCAGCACGCCGCCACGCAGCCGGTGTCCATCGCGCCCTACCTGGCGCACAAGTACAAGCCGATGATCGGCGCCCAATGGCTGTTCGGGCGCACCGGGGTCGGGTCGAGCAACCACTTCGAGGCCGGCGGCTTCATCCGCTCCAACGACGACGTCGCCTACCCCAACCTCATGTTCCACTTCCTGCCGATCGCCATCCGTTATGACGGCTCCAAGCCGGCCAGCGAGCACGGCTACCAGGTGCACATCGGCCCGATGTACTCCGACGTGCGCGGCGAGCTGAAGCTGCGCTCGACCAACCCGCTGGAGCACCCGGCCATCCAGTTCAACTACCTGTCCACCGAGAACGACCGGCGCGAGTGGATCGAGATGGTCCGCGCCGCCCGCACGATCCTGGAGCAGCCGGCGTTCGCGGCCTTCTCCGGCGGTGAGATCTCCCCCGGGGCCAGCGTGCAGACCGACCAGGAGATTCTCGACTGGGTCGCCAAGGACGCCGAGACCGCGCTGCACCCCTCGTGCTCGGCGAAGATGGGCACCGACGACATGGCCGTCGTCAACCCCGACACCATGCGCGTGCACGGCGTTGACGGGCTGCGGGTGGTCGACGCGTCGGTCTTCCCGTTCGTCACCAACGGCAACATCTACGCGCCCGTGATGATGGTCGCCGAGAAGGCCGCCGACCTCATCGCCGGCAACACCCCGCTGCCGCCGCTGACGCAGGTGCCCTACTACCGGCACGGCCAGGGCATGCCGCTCTACCCGCCGGGCGACCCGCGCAACGAGGCGTGGGACCTGCCGTCCGAGGTGCCCAGCGCCGCGAACGCCAACGCGTGGCAGCGTGACCGCGACGAACAGGCACGGCCGTGAGCAGCCGCTCGCCGATCACCGGGTCCTTCCAGGTCGTCGCGCCGCGCACCAACTACATCGTCTTCCTCAGCTCGCTCATCGGCATTCTCGTCGTCGCGATCTGGGCGATGGTCGCGCCGGAGCGCGCGGCCGAGGTGCTCGGGGTCGCCGTCGAGTGGACCGCCGGCTGGTTCGGCTGGTTCTACATCGCGCTGGCCACGCTCGTGTTCATCTTCGTCGTCGGCATCGGGCTCTCCCGGTACGGCGACGTGCGCCTCGGCCCGCAGCATTCGCGGCCGGAGTACAGCACGTTCAGTTGGGCCGCGATGCTGTTCGCCGCCGGTATCGGCACCGACCTCATGTTCTTCTCGGTCGCCGAGCCCGTCATCCAGTACCTCACGCCGCCGCGCATCGAGGGCGGCACCCTGGAGGCCGCCAAGGAGGCCACGACGTGGACGCTGTTCCACTACGGCCTCTCCGGCTGGGGCATGTACGCCCTCATGGGCATGGCCATGGCCTACTTCGCCTACCGGCTCGACCGGCCGCTGGCCGTGCGCTCGGCCCTCTACCCGATCCTCGGTAAGCGGCTCGACGGCCCGATCGGGCACATCGTCGACACGGCCGCGATCCTCGGCACGATCTTCGGGGTCGCCACCTCGCTGGGCATCGGCGTCGTGCAGCTCAACGTCGGCCTCCAGATGCTCTTCGGCATCGACAAGGGGCTTCCGGCGCAGACCGTGCTCGTCGTGTTGGCCGTCGTCATGGCGGCGGTCTCCGCGACCACCGGTGTCGACAAGGGCATCCGGCTGCTGTCGCAGATCAACGTGATCCTCGCGATCGGGCTGGCGCTGTGGGTGCTGGTCACCGGCAAGACGCAGTTCCTGCTCAACGCGCTCGTCATGAACGTCGGCGACCTCGTCAGCAGCTTCCCGTCGATGACGGCCGAGACTTTCGCCTACGAGCAGCCGACCGAGTGGATGTCGGCATGGACGCTGTTCTTCTGGGCCTGGTGGATCGCGTGGGCCAGCTTCGTCGGCCTCTTCCTGGCCCGCATCAGCAAGGGCCGCACGATCCGCCAGTTCGTCGCCGGAACGCTGATCATCCCGTTCAGCTACATCGTCATGTGGGTCTCGATCTTCGGTAACTCGGCGATCGACCGCATCCGCAGCGGCGACACGGCGTTCGGCGCCCTGACCGAGGCGGTGCCCGAAGACGGCTTCTACACGCTGCTCACGTACTACCCGGGCGCGACCTTCCTCATCGGGCTCGCCACGTTCGTCGGCCTGCTCTTCTACGTCACCTCAGCCGACTCCGGCGCGCTGGTCATGGCCAACCTGTGCTCCTACCTGCCGCACGCCGAGCAGGACGGCAAGGCGTGGCTGCGGATCGTGTGGGCCGCCACCACGGGCCTGCTGACCGTCGCGATGCTCGCCGTCGGCGGCATCCCGGCGTTGCAAGCGGCCACCGTCATCATGGGGTTGCCCTTCGGCATCGTCATGTTCTTCGTCATGTTCGGGCTGTTCAAGGCGCTGCGGGTCGAGTCCCATCGGGCGGAGTCGGGTCGGCACCGGCTGCCCAACATGTTCGCGGGCCGCGCCGGCGGTCAGCGCGAGACCGAGTTGGCCACCACCTGGAAGGGGCGCCTGGAGCGGGCCCTGCAGCGCGTTGACGACCGGGAGGCCCACAGCTATCTCGAGCAGATCGTCGGGCCCGCCATCGCCGAGGTCACCGAAGAGCTGCGCGGACGCGGAGTGGCGGCCGAGCACGAGACCGGCGAGGACGGCTCGCAGGCCCTGTGGATCCCCGCCGCTGACGGCGACACCCCGTTCGTCTACCACGTGCAACCCGAAAGTCAGCCGGTGTGGCACGTGGGGCAGCGGGCCGTCGCCGCCTCGACCGAACACACCATCCGCCTCGAGGTGCACCTGGAGGACGGCGGCGCCAGCTACGACGTCATGGGCTACAGCCACAACCAGCTCATCCACGACGTGCTCGACCAGTACGAGCGGCATCTCGACTTCGTGCGGCTCGCGCACATCGAGGCGGCCGGTCGACCGTCGGATGGAGGCGGCGACGGTAGCTGATCCGGTGGTGGGGCGCTCTCGGGGGCGCGCCGGGCTTATCGTGCATCCGTGACCCGTGCATCGAGCGCCCCCGAGAGCGCCACTGCCGGTGCCGGGCACGGTCTGCTGCGCGGCTACGCGCGGCTGACCTACCGGCTGCGCTGGCCGATCATCGTGGTCTGGGCGCTCGTGGCCATCGCGCTGTTCACCAACCCGCCCGACTTCGGCGGGGGCGATGAGACCGAGAGCCTCATGCCCCTCTCCGGGGCCGCGGCCCAGGCCGAGCTGCGCGACGTGCAGCATTTCGGTTTCCCGCTGTCCAGCCGCACCGCGGTCGTGCAACACGACCCGAACGGCCTCTCGCTCGCCGTGCAGGCGGAGTCGGTGCTCGACGCCCTGTCGATCAACCAGCATCCGGTCGGCTGGCCGATCCTCGGGGCGATGCCGCTGGCCAACACGGTGCGCTGGTTCGACGACCAGTCCGAACTCGGCACCACCGTCATCACGTACCTGTTCATGGCGCCGGACGCCGACTTCGGCGAGCAGCACACCGCCGCGCGCCAGTACTACTACCGCTTTCTCGACCGCCCCGAAGATGCCGTCGTCGGCGTCGCCGGGTCCGTGCCCGCCCGCGCCCAACAGGGCTGGCTGCTGTCGGTCAACGTGCCGCGCGTCGAGGCGCTGACCCTCGGCGCGATCTTCATCCTCGTCGGGTTCGCGTTCCGATCCGTCGTCGTACCACTCATCGCCCTGGGCGCCTCCGGCATCGCGGTGTTCGCCACGACGTGGCTGCTCGAACTGGCCAGCGCCGTCATGGACATCGGCGCCCCGGCCGAGCTGAGACCCCTGCTCATCGCGCTGATCCTGGGCATCGTCACCGACTACACGGTGTTCTACGTCGTCGGCTTCGGCGCGGAGTTACGCAAGAACCGCGCCAGCATCGAGGAGGCGATCGTCGCCTCCGTCGGCTCGTACACGCCGATCATCGTGGCCGCCGGCCTGACCGTCGCCGCCGGTACCGCCGTGCTGCTCGTCGCCGAGGAGCAGTTCTTCCACGCCTTCGGGCCGGCGATGGCCCTGACGATCCTCGTCGGGCTGCTCATCTCCGTGACGCTCGTGCCCGCGCTCATGTCGGTACTGGGCCCCAAGGTGTTCTGGCCGCGGCGCGACCCGCGGCTGCTGGACCGGGACGACGAGTCGACGGCGGTGGAGACCGGCTCCTCCGGCCTGACGGTCTGGCTGGCCAACGCCATGGTCCGCAAGCCCGCCGCTGCCCTGGCTCTCGTCGTCTGCACGCTGCTGCTCGTCGCGGCGTCACTGCCGCTGATGAACATCAAGCTCGGCGCCGACTTCTCCGGCGCGCTGCCGCCGGACAACTCCGTCAGCGAGGCCAACCAGGCCGCCGTCGCCGGCTTCGCCCCCGGCATCACCTCACCGACCACCCTCCTCATCGAGGGCGACGGCCTGAACAACCGCCAGAGCGAACTCATCGAGCTGCAGCGCCTCATCGAGGCCAAACCCGGCATCGCCGGCGTCATCGGCCCCAGCCAGCAACTGCCCCGCATCCCCAATCTCATGGTCAGCCGCGACGGGCAGGCCGCCCGCATGCTCGTCGTGCTCGACAACACGCCACTGGGGGCGCGCGCCATCGCCGACCTGTCCGACCTGCGTGCCGACATCGACGGCCTCGGCGCGCAGGCCGGGCTGCCCGGCTACCAGTTCAGCTTCACCGGCGACTCGGCCCTGGCCGAAGGGCTGGTCACCGGCACCATCAACGACCTGGGCCGCATCGCCCTGGCCCTGTTCGTCGTCAACTTCCTGCTGCTGGCCATCTTCCTGCGCGCCCTGCTCGCCCCCCTGTTCCTGCTGCTGTCCAGCGTGCTCGCCCTGACCGCCTCGCTCGGCATCACGACATACGTCTTCATGGAGGTGCTCGGCGAAGAGGGGCTGACGTTCTACGTGCCGTTCGCCGCCGCCGTGCTGCTCGTCGCGCTCGGCTCCGACTACAACATCTTCGGCGTGGGGCGCATGTGGGAGCTGGCCCGCTCGATGACCCTGCCGGAGGCCATCCGCCAGGCCATGCCCGAGACCTCCAAGGCCATCACCACCGCCGGGCTCGCGCTCGCCGTCAGCTTCGGCATGCTCGCCGTCATCCCCGTCACCTCGTTCCGCGAACTCGCCGTCGCCATGAGCATCGGCATCCTCATCGACTCCTTCCTCGTGCGCTCGGTGATGATGCCCGCGATGCTCACCCTCATGGGCCGCTACAGCGCCTGGCCCAACCGGCGACTGCTGCCGCACGACCGGCTACGCCACGCCGAAGAGCAGGAGGCGCGCAAGTACAGCAACGAGGCCCTCAAGGAGTTGTGGCGACCGCGGCGCTGAGCGGACCGCTCAGGGCCGCCCAGAGCGCCGAAGGGCTCAGGGGGAGGTCGTGGTTGGAGTTGGTTCCGGGGTGGCCGGTTCGTCGGGCGACTCGTCCGTCGGCTCGTCGGTCGGCTCGGCGGTGACGGTGGCCGTCGCGGTGACGGTCGAGGGCGGGGTGACCGCGGTGGCGGTCGCAACGCCGCGCTGGCAGGTGACGGTGTCGTCGCGCAGCGCCGCCTGCTGCTCGTCGATCTGGCGCACGAGCGCGGAGAGGCCGGCGGCGTCGAGCTTGCCCGCGGCCTTCATCGCCTGGTCGACGAGGCGCTGCAGCTCTTGCGCGCCGTCGGCGATGTTGAGGCAGGCCCGCGGCACGGCCACCTCGTCGCTGACGGTCGGGGTCGTCGCCTCCGGGGTGGGCTGAGCCGTCACCGGCGTCGGCTCGGTGCTGGCACGCAGCACGAACCAGACGGCCACGGCCCCAAGAAGCAAACCGAGCACGAGGGTGACGACCGGCACGACCCACCGGGCGCGGCCCCGGCCGTCACCCGGCGCGGCGACCAGGTCGTCGTCCCCGCGGTCGCGGGACCAGAACATGCGGGGCATGCGCTCTCCCATCGCGCCCTCGCGGCGCCTCGTGACCTGCGGTGAATGACCGGTGGATCTTCTGGCCAGGGTAATGATCACCACACCCGACTGCACCCGTGTGCCGCCGCCGATGCGGCGCACGTCACGTGCGAATGCACAGAGATGGAAAGTCGCTTCGAGCTTGTCGGTGCTGCCACCTACAGTTGCCGGTGCGATGAGGACGACATGAGGGACTTCCCACCCACGCAGCTGGCCTACGAGCACGCTGCCGCGCCGCGACCCGACACCCGGTCGCCGGTGGCCTTCCTGCGCTGGTTGGCGGCCGACCAGGCAGGTGTCCTCGCGCTGAGCCTCCTCGTCGCTTCACTCTGGACGGTGCCGATGGCGCTGGTGCCTTGGGTCTTCGGGCGCGCCATCGACCAGGGCATCGTGCCCGGCGACGAGGCCGCCACGACCCGCTGGGTGCTGCTATTGCTGGCCTTGACCCTCGTGGGCGCCGGCTGCGGCATCGCCTTCCACACCCTGGTCGTGCGCTCCTGGGTCATCGCGCTGCACGGCACGACCCGATTGGTCACCAACAAAGCGTTGCAGTTGGGTCATGTGCTGCCCCGACGCACCCCCACGGGCGAGGTGCTCTCGGTCTCGGGCAGCGACGGCGACGAGTACGGCGCCTTTCTGGAGGTCGCTGTGCGGGCCGCGGCGCAGCTGCTCGCCTTCGGCATCGTCGCGGTCATCGTGCTGCGGATGTCGCTGCTGCTGGGCGTCGTGCTGCTGCTCATGACACCGCTGATGCTGGCAGCGGCCAGCCCGTTCCTGCGGCCCATGCAGCGCTGGCAGACGATCGAGCGGGCCCGCAATTCCGACCTGACGAGCCAGGCCACCGACATCGTCGCGGGGCTGCGGATCCTGCGCGGCATCGGCGGGGAGGCGACCTTCGGCTCGGCCTACGCGGCTCAGTCCCAGCGGGTGCGGACCGCGGGGGTGCGGGCCGGATCGTGGCAGGCCGGGGTCGACGCCTTCGGGGTGTTCCTGTTCGGCGTGCTGCTCGTCGTGCTCATGTATCTGGGAGTGGCGCAGGTCGCCGACGGGGCGCTGAGCATCGGCGATCTCGTCGCGTTCTTGGGCTACACGCTCTTCCTCGTACAGCCGATGCGCACGTTCTTCGAGTTCGCCTACAAGACGACCCGAGCGCTGGTCTCGGCGCGGCGCACGATCGCGGTGCTCGAGCAGGAGCCGCCCTGGCGCCCACCGGTCGACCCCGTGCCGCTGGACCCGGGTGCCGAGCTCATCGACGAGGCTAGCGGTCTGCGCGTAGCGCCAGGGCGGCTGACGATGCTCGTCGCCGGCACCACCGACGAGGCCGCGGCGCTCGCCGACCGGCTCGGCCGGTATCTGCCGGGCCGCGAACAGGAGGCGATCTCCCTGTCGCTGCCCGAGGGCCTGCGCGGCAAGGCGGCACGCAGCGAACGCGACCGCCGGATAGAGCAGCGCCGCGAGCAGGCGCTGCTCGACGAGCGGGCCGCGACCCGCGCGTGGGGAGTGCATCTTGGCGGGGTCGACCTCGCCGCAGCGGACCTGCCGCAGGTGCGCTCGACGATCCTCGTGGCCGACACCGGCGCGACCGTCTTCGCCGGCACCCTGCGCGAGGCGCTCGACCCCTCCGGTCGGCTGTCCCGGGAGCAGGCGGAGGCGGCCCTGCATGCGGCCGCCGCCGAAGACGTCTACGAGTCGCTGCCCGGCGGCTGGCAGGCGGTCTTGGAGGAGCGCGCGCGGGGCCTGTCCGGCGGGCAGCGCCAACGACTGGTGTTGGCTCGGGCGTTGGCTGCCGACCCGCCGAGCCTCGTGCTCGTCGAGCCGACGTCGGCGGTCGACGCGCACACCGAGGCGCGGATCGCGCAGCGGCTGCCCGCGGCCCGGGCCGGGCGCACGACCCTCATCACCACCTCCTCCCCGCTGTGGCTGCGGCACGCCGACGAGGTGGTGCTCGTGCTCGACGGACACGTCGTGGCCAAGGGCACGCACGAGTCGCTGGTGCGCGACGAGCCGCGCTACCGCGACGTCGTGTTGCGTGCGGATGCGCAGGTGGGCACGTGAGACCGCACGAACCAGAGCGCGAGCCGGCGAACACACCCGCCGAATCGCCGCTGCCGCCTGCGTTGGCGCTCGACTCGGCGCGCACCTGGGACGGCTCGGGCAGCTCGCAGCCCGTCGCGACGCACGTGCGCGACGACGAGATTCCCGCGTCGCTGCGCGGGCCGTTCGACGGGACGCCGTGGCCGCGGCTACGCGCCTGGCGGGCACGGCATCGACTGCGCGGGCAGCTGGCGCACACCTACGTCGAGGAGGCGATGGGCGCCGCCGGTGGGCTGCCTGTGGCGACCCGGCGGACCGTCGTCGGGTTTCTGCGTGACCTGCTGGCGCAGCGCCTGTCGCTCGTGCTGCTGGTAGTGCTCGCCAACGGCGCCGCGGCCATCGCGGGCCTGGCGGTGCCGCGGCTGCTCGGCGGGCTCGTCGACGACACTGCGGCCCGGCTGCAGGCCGCCGGCAGCGCCGCGCAGGAGGCAGTGCCCGCCGGCACCGCCGACCTCATGGCCGCCGCCACGGCGACGTGTCTGATAGTCGCCGGGATGGTGACGCTGCAGGCGCTGTTCACGCTCGCCGCCAAGATCAGCGCCGCCGCGCTGGGGCAGGACGTGCTCGCCGCCGCCCGCGAGTACGTGGTGCGGTCGATCCTGCGGCTGCCGCTGTCGCGGGTGGAGTCGGCGAGCACGGGTGACCTCGTCACCCGAGTGACCCGCGACGTCAGCGCGATGAGCGAGGCCGTGCGGTGGGCGCTGCCGGAGGCGATCATCGCGGGCGTCACCGTCGTGCTGACCGTCATCGCGCTCGCGATGAACTCGCTGCTGCTGGCCGCGCCGACATTGGTGCTCTTCGCCATCGCGGGGCTGCAGATCCGCCGCTACCTGCGCCGCGCCCCGGCGGGCTACCTCACCGAGGCCGGCAGCTACGCGCGGATCAACGCGACCCTCACCGAGACCGTCGAGGGCGCCCGCACCGTCGAGGCGCTCGGGCTGGCGAGCCGGCGGCGCGACCGCGGCTGGCGCGACCTGGAGAACTCCGGCCAGGCCGAGCGATACACGATGAGCCTGCGCAACCTGCTCTTCATCGTCATGGACATCGCGTTCGGGCTACCCCGCGTCGCGACCCTGCTCATCGGGGCGTACGGCTACTCCCAGGGCTGGGTGACACTCGGGCAGATCACCGCCGCGATGCTCTACATCGAGGCCGTGTGGGGGCCCTTCGACATGCTCGTGCACACGATCGACCGGGTGCAGGTCGGCGTCGCCTCGACGACCCGGCTGCTCGGCATCTCCCAGCTGCCACCCGACCGGGTCGAGGGCGTCGAGCGCCCTACCGACTCGCGACTGGCGGGCACCGACCTGCGGTACGCCTACCGCGAGGGAGTCGACGTGCTACACGGCATCGACCTGGAGTTGCGGCCCGGCGAGCGGCTCGCGATCGTCGGGCCCAGCGGGTCGGGCAAGTCGACGCTGGGCCGGCTGCTGTCCGGCATCCACGGCCCCCGCACCGGCTCCGTGCAGGTCGGCGGCGTCGAGCTGACCCGCCTGCCGCTGCCCGTGCTGCGCCGCGAGGTAGCCCTGGTGACCCAGGAGCACCATGTGTTCGTCGGCACCCTGCGCGACAACCTCGTGCTCGCCACCGAAGGTGCAGGTGCCTCCGGCGAGGCGGGAGATGCGCAGGTCGAGCGCGCCCTGCGGGCGGTGGACGCCTGGTCGTGGGTGTCTGCGCTGCCCGAGGGTCTCGACACCGTCGTCGGCTCAGGCAAGGCGGCCTTGACGCCGGGGCAGGCGCAGCAGGTGGCGCTGGCGCGCCTCGTCCTCGCCGACCCGCACACCCTCGTGCTCGACGAGGCGACCTCCCTCATCGACCCGCGGACCGCACGGCACCTCGAGGGGTCGATGAACGCGCTGCTCGACGGGCGCACCGTCGTGGCCATCGCCCACCGGTTGCACACGGCCCACTACGCCGACCGCATCGCCGTCGTGATCGACGGCGTGATCGCCGAACTCGGCACCCACGACGAACTGATCGCCCGCGGCGGCGAGTACGCCGCCCTTTGGCGTGCCTGGACGAGTTGAGGCGAGGGCTCTCACACGAGGCCGTGCTCCCACGCTGCCCGCACCGCGGAGGCGCGATCGACCACGCCGAGCTTCTCGTAGATGTGGCCCAGGTGCGTCTTGACGGTCGCCTCCCCGATGCCCAACCGACGGGCCGCCGCACGATTCGTGCAACCATCGGCCACCCAGCGCAGCACCTCGCGCTCTCGCGGCGTCAACTCGACCGCCGCCGGGCGCTCGCTCAGGGCGGTGCGCGCCGGGCGGGCGAGCACCGAGTAGCCGCGCACCAGTTCGTGGACGGCCCGCACCAGGTCCGCTCCTTGGGCGTCCTTGAGGAGGAGCCCGTCGGCGCCGGCCTGAATCGCCCGGCGAAACTCCCGATCGGTGTCATAGGTGGTGAGCACGAGGATGCGGGGTCGCGCCGGGTCACGAACCCGCAGCGCCCGGATCGCCGCCACCCCGCCCATCCGGGGCATCTGCAAGTCCATGAGTACGACATCCGGCACGGCCCGCGTGACGACGCAGAGCGCCGCTTCGCCGTCGGCAGCCTCACCCACCACCTCGATCTCGCCGCTGGCCTGCAACATCGCGACCAGGCCGTCGCGAACCACCGGGTGATCATCGACCACCACCACCCGCACCGGCCCCGAGCCGGACTGGTCCAAGGGCTGGTCCGGCGACAGGTCCGGGGGCTCGCACGTCATTGCGGGAGACTCGCCTCGATGCGGGTACCCGCCCCGGGGGCGGTCTCGATACCGAAGGTGCCGCCGGCCTCCTGCACCCGCTCCGCCATGATCTGCAATCCGTGGCCCGGGCGGCAATGCTGCGGATCGAAGCCGCGCCCGTCGTCCTGCACGGTCAGCACGAGCCGCGACCCGGCCGCGCGGACGGCGATCTGCACGGTCCTGGCGCGGGCGTGCCGCGCGACATTGGACAGCGACTCCTGCACGAGGCGAAACAGCGTCGCCCCGTGCGCAACGGTCTCGGGGGCATCGTCGCCGTCGAAGGTGACGACCACCCGGTGGGTGTGCGCCCACGCCGCCACGTGCTCCGCAATTGCCGCTAGCACGCCGGTGCCCTCCAACTGATGCGGTGCCAGCGCGCGCACGGCCCGACGGGTCTCCGCTAGACACTCGCGGGCGGTCTGCTGGGCGCGCGCGATCCGCTCTCGGCCGGGTTCGGCCGCGTCGAGCGGCACCGCATCGAGCTGCCGGATGACCCCGATGAGCCCCTGGGCGACCGTGTCGTGGATCTCCCGGGCGATGCGAGTGCGTTCCTGCGCCGCGCCACTGGCCCGGGCCTGCACGACGAGCTGTCGCTGCAAGGCGGCATTGGTGCGTAGGCTTGCCTGCAGTTCCTGGGTGGCGCGCTCCCGCTCCGCGACCTCGCGGTCCCGCTGCGCCTGCTGATGGTTCATCGCGCCGGCGACGCCGAGGTTCACCGCAACCAGCGCCGCGAACAGCACCGGCGCCGTGACGATGACGGGGATACCGCCGCTCTGGCCGGCCGCGCACAGCACCGCGGTGAGCGTGAAGGCCGCGATGGCAGCGCCGCCTCGCAAGAATCGACGACTGTCCGGGTAGCCGACGAACGCGTAAATGCAGGTGAGCGGGTTCAGGGCCGTCGCCACCGCGACCAGCGACAGATGCGCGCCGTAGGTAAGGGTCACCACGATGCTGCCGGCGCCGGCCACCGCCAAGGACCGCTCGAGCACCGCCCGCAGCAGGAGGAGGCCAGCCATCGGCGCCAGGGCCCACAAGACCAGCTGGCGGTCGGTCACCATCGGCGACAGCGCCCACCCCAGCCCCCAACTGACCAGGGCGAGTAGCGGCGCGAGCCACCGCATAATCCATCCGCTCAAGCCCGCATCGCGGGATTCGGAGGCCGCCGTCGACCGCGCCGCACTAGCCGATTCGGCCGGATTGCCCGGCACGGGTGACCCAGCCGGATCGCCCGGCTCCGGACGGTCGGGCTGCGCCCGCGTGGTCGTCGGCACCATCACTCCAGTGTTCCCGGGTGCCCTCGCGATCACCACCGCGCCGGTATCCCCCGATCGGCGGATGCCGGCGGCGTCGATTGGGGGAGGTGGCCCAGGTCCGCCCTTCCTACCGTCGAATCATGACCTCATCAGACGCCGCCCGCTTCGCCCGCGACCCGAGTGCGACACCGCCGGGCAGCGGCCGCTCGACCGCCCAGCCGACATCGACGCAGCCCCCAACATCGGCTCCGCGCCTGCACCACTTGGATGCGCTGCGCGCCGGCGCACTGTTGCTCGGCATCGTGCTGCACTCCCTGCTCCCGTTCGTCCCGGAGCTGCCGTGGCTGATCGAGGACGCGCGCAAGACCGAGCTCGCCTGGCCGGTCGTGTTCTGGATCCACCTGTTCCGCATGGCGCTGTTCATGATGCTCGCCGGCTACTTCGGCCGACTGGTGCTCCTGCGCCGCGGGACGCGCAGCTACCTGCGCGACCGGCTGGTGCGGATCGGCCTGCCCTTCGTCGCGTTCTGGCCGTTCGCGGTCGGCACCCTGGGCTTGCTCGTCTACCTCGGGGCGACGTGGCGCGGCGTGACCCTGCCGCAGGCCCCGCCCCCACCCGAGGGCACCCCCGCGGCGCTCGCGGCCTTCCCTCCGGGCCAGCTGTGGTTCCTCGTCGTGCTGCTGCAGCTCGTGCTCGTCACCGTGGTGGTGCGGGCCATCGCGCTGGCCCTGTTCGGCCCGGCCCGCGCGACCCGTTGGGCCGGCGCGGTCGGTGCTGTGCTGGCCAGGCCGGCGGGCCTCCTGCTGGCCGCGCTGCCCTACGCCCTCGCGCTCGTCGTGCAGGGCACCGCGATCGGCGGCATCATCGCACCGCCCACGGTGCTACCGGAGCCGGTGAGTCTGCTTGCCTACGGCGGAGCGTTCGCGGTGGGCTGGTTCTTGCAGGCGAACGACGGTGCGATCGACCGGGCGGGTCGCCGGTGGGGCGCGCTGCTGGCCGTCGCGACCGCGCTCAGCGTCGCGGCCTTCGTGTTCGCTTCCGCGCCGGTCGACCAGGTGTGGCCCGCGGTGCTGACGGGGCTGGCGGCGTGGGCGTGGATCTACGCTCTGCTGGGTGTTGCGGCGCGGGTGATCACCCGGCCGGTGCCGTGGATCCGATACCTCGCGGACGCCTCCTACTGGATGTACCTCGTGCATCTGCCGCTGCTGGTGGCGATCGCCATCCCCCTCGCCGACCTACCCTGGCCGATCGTCGTCAAGCTGCTGCTCACTTGGGTCGTGGCCACCGTCGTGATGCTGCTCAGCTATGACCTGATGGTGCGTTCGACGTGGATCGGCGCCTGGCTCAACGGGCGTCGCAGCCCACGAGTGGTGCGGCGCGCACCCGACCGGTCGTCATCCGCTCGGTCGTAGCCTCAGGTGGCCCGGGCATCACTGCCTGGGCACTCCTGGGCACTGCTGGGTCACTGCCGGATCACTGCGGCGGTCACTGCTCCTCCGGGTAGATCTCGCCGATCTGGCGGCGCGCCTCGTCGAGGATCACCATGGTTTGGATGGACTCCTCCAGGGGGCGGATCGTGCAACTGCGCTCACCCGCGGCGATGCACCAGGCCAGTTGCGCGGCCTGGTAGTGCAGGCCGCCGGTGTGCGCGACCTCCGGTTCGTCGTGGCGCAGGCTCGCCCCGGCGTTGTCGCTGACGGTGAAGCCGGCGGGCACGTAGAAGTCGGGGTCGAAGGCGATCATCGCGTCCTCCCCGCAGATCGCCGCCGCCGTCGGGGTGCGGGACAACACGCTGGAGTGCAGCATCGCCTGGGCCCCGTCGTCCTGCATGAGCAGCACGCTGGTCTGCCCGGTGACCTCGCCGTTGGGGGTCCAGGTCGTGCGGGCGAGCACCTCGCGCGGCGCTCCGAGCACCCAATTGGCGAAGGCCACCGGGTAGGTCAGCAGGTCCAGCGTGGGCCCGCCGGCCAGGTCGCGGCGCAGGATGCGGTGATCGCCCTCGAAGTGCTGACCGTGGTCGGCGAACACGGTGTGGATGCGGCCCAGCACCCCGTTGGCGAGCAGCTGGCGGACGATGTCGAACTTGGGCAGGAACATCGTCCACAGCGCCTCCATCGCCATGACGTCGGCGCGGGCGGCGGCCGCCGCGATATCGCGCGCCTGAGCGGCGTTGAGCGCGATCGGCTTCTCGACGAGCACATGCTTGCCGGCGCCGATGGCCCGCAACGCGTCCTCGTGGTGGTGGTTGTGCGGGGTGGCGACGTAGATGACGTCGACGTCGTCGCGCTGCACGAGGTCGTCATAGGAGCCGACGGCGGCCGGCAGGTCAAAGCGCTGCGCGAACCGGTCGGCGCCCGACTGGGAGCGGGAGCCGACCGCGACGACCTTTTGGCGGGTGTGTGCTTGCAACGCCTGGGTGAACTTGTCGGCGATCCAGCCCGTGCCCAGGATCCCCCAGCGCAGGCTCGGTGCGGTCATCGGGTCGGGTACGCGGGGAGCCGGCAGTGCGTCGGGAAGAGCCATGCGCCCAATTCTGGCGCGCCGAGCGTCTTTCGGCACGAGGTGGACTCGGCCGCGACGCGCACCGGCTGAAGGCGCGTTTCGGAGGCCGTTCGCAGGTCGGCTCAGAGGCCGTAGGCGACGCCGTGCTTGGGCGCGTAGAGCAGCATCTCGTCGGCACCCGGCACCTCCATCCGGACGCCGACACCGAACCCCATGTCTCGCGGTTCGCCGTCGAAACTCGCGCCGCGCGCAGTCAACTCGGCCACGGTGGCGTCGATGTCGTCGCACATCAGCGCGATCTCGTGATGCCGCCGGGAGGTGTACTCGCGACCCTCGTGCAACGCGAACGTGGGGTGTACGCCGAGCTCGCTGGGTCCGGTGCCGAAGATCAGCCAGTCGGCGGGGTCGTCGGTGCCCTCGCTCTCGCTGACGTACGGCCAGCGCAGCACGTCCTTGAGAAACGCGCGAGTGGCCGTCGCGTCGTCGGAGTAGATGAGCGTGTGCACCGAGGTGATCATGGCCCCTTACCTTTCCACGCCTTGCTTGCGGCGGGCTTCGGTCTGTTTGCGGCGGGCTTCGGTCTGCTTGCGGCGGGCTGCGACGGCGGCGGCGCGGCGAGAGAGGGGTTGGCAGGTGGGGCACCAGAAGAGGTTGCGGGTGGCCAGGGTCGTGGTCTTCACGGTGGTTCCGCAGACGTGGCAGGGCTGGCCGTCGCGGCGATAGACGTACACCTCGCCGCCGTGTCGGTCGACGCGCGCCGCCCGGCCGGTGGCGGCGGGGTCGTCTTCGGGTCGCACTGTGTCGATGCGGCCGGTGTCGACGGCATAGGCCATGAGGTCGCACAGGTCGTCCCACAACTGCTCGAACTCGACGCGTTTGAGGGCGACGCCGGGCAGCATCGGGTCGAGCCCGGCGCGGTACAGCGCCTCGGCGCGAAAGATGTTGCCCACCCCGGCGAACACGCTCTGATCCATGAGCAGTGCCGCGATCGGCAGCTTCGAGCGGTGCAGTCGCTGCCAGGCGCGCTCGGGATCGGCGTCGGCGCGCAGCGGATCCGGGCCGAGCCGCTCCAACACGGCGGCCTGCCCCTCGGCGTCGGTCAACTCGCAGATCGCCGGGCCGGTCAGGTCGAGCCACGCCTCGTCGTTCTCGATGCGCCAGCGTACCGCGCCGAGGACCGGCCGCTCCCCGGGGTCGCCCGGAGCCAGCTGCACGACCTCCTCGCCGAGGTCCTCCCCGCCGTCGGCCCGATTGAGCCGCGTCTTGCCGGCCATGCCCAGGTGGATGTGCACGATGTCGTGCCCGAAGTGGCAGAACAGGTGCTTACCAAAGCACTCCGCAGAGTCGAGCACGCGGCCGTCGATGATCGCCGCCTCTTCCGCAAAGCGCCCCTGCGGGCTGGAGCTGCGCGCCGGCCGGCCACCGAAGGTGCGTTCGTACGCGCTGGCCATCCGGTGGGTCACGTGGCCCTCGGGCATTCGCTCTCCCCTTCCGTCGTCGGCCCGCGGTCGGCCTCGCTATGCGTCGCCGCGGGCGGGCGTCATCCTACGCACGTGCGCCACAACGACTGTCGGCAAGCCCGCTGTCGGTGGTCCGTGCGAAGGTGAGAATCGAGGAGGAGGCGCTGGCCCGTCTCCCCACAGTCACCACCTCACGACAGGGAGCGACATGACCCAGCAGCTCATGGACGGCATCGACGCGCGCAGCGTGCAGACCCCGCGGTTGCGGGTCAACGTGCTGCACCACCACCAGCCCCAGCCGCCTGCCCACAGTGACGAACCGCCGGTCGTGTTCATCCACGGCAACTGCTCGTCCAGCCTGTTCTGGCAGCCGCTCATGCGCAGCCTGGGGCGCGAGTCGTACGCCATCGACCTGCGCGGCTTCGGCGAGTCCGAGACCAAACCGGTCGACGCCACCCGCGGCCTGGGCGACTTCGCCGACGACGTGCTGGCAACCCTCGACGCGCTCGGCATCGAACGGGCGCACCTCGTCGGCTGGAGCATGGGTGCCGGCGTCGTGCAGCAGGTGCTGCTGACCCGACCGCAGGCCGTGGCGAGCCTGACGTTGCAGGCACCGGTGTCGCCGTTCGGCTTCGGGGGCACGGGGCCCGGCGGGCGGCTGCTGACCGACGACGGCGCGGGCACCGGCGGTGGGGGCGCCAACCCGCAGTTCGTGCAGGCCCTCGCCGAGGGCGACCGCGGCGACGGGCCGACGAGCCCGCGGGCGACCTATCGGGCGCTGTACGTGGCGCCGGGTCACACGGACGAGTTCGAGGACCTGTGGGTGACCTCGATGTTGACGACAGCGACGGGCCCAGACAACTACCCCGGCGACGGGAGCGCGAGTCAGAACTGGCCGGGCTTCGCCCCTGGTGACCGCGGGGTGCTCAACACGATGGCCCCGACGCACCTGAACCTCTCCGGCATCGTCGACGTGGGCAACAAGCCACCGATCCTGTGGATCCGCGGCACCGCCGACGCGATCGTCTCCGACGCCTCCGGGCTCGACCTCAACCAACTCGGCAAGCTCGGCGTCATCCCCGGCTGGCCCGGCGAGCAGAGCGCCCCGCCGCAGCCGATGATCGCCCAGACCCGCCAGGTGCTCGACGCCTACGCTGCCGCCGGTGGCCAGGTGCGCGAGATCGCCTGGGAGGGTGTCGGGCACTCCCCGCACCTGGAGCGCCCGCAGGAATTCCGCGCCGCCCTGCTGGAGCACATCGGCTGACACTTTTCCCGACGACGCCCGCCCGCCGAAGCTCGCCCGTAGTGGCGCGGGGTGACGTGCGGGCGGCGGCGCGGGGTGGCGAGCGGGTGCCCGGGTCGGGGTCACGAGCGGGTGCCCTGGGCGAATGGCCGGTTTACGCTGGTTCATGCCCACATCGCGCCTGGTGGCCGCGGCTGCTGCCGCGCTCTGCGTCGTGCTGGCGCTGGTCATCATCGTGCCGCGCCTGACCTCCTCCTCAGAGCCCGACGATGCGCGCGGGCGGCCGGCGGTCGTGAAGTCCATCGAGGATCTGGGCGAGCTGAAGTCGGCGACCGCCAACCTGCAGATCGTCGTCGAGCTGGAGAACCGGGACGACGACCGGTGGCCGCGGTGGCTGCGGGGTAGCCGCACGCTGTTCATCGCCGCCGGCACTGTGGACGCCAGCGTCGACCTGCGCGCGATCAACCCCGAGGAGTTGACGGTCTCGCAGGACGGTCGCACCGCGACGATCGTGCTGCCCAAGGCGGTGCTCTCCCCCGCGCGCCTGGACACAGAGCAGTCCCGCGTGTACGACACCGACCGTGGCCTGCTCGACCGGCTGCAGGAGGCCGCCGGGAGCCTGCCCGCCGACCCGCAGCCCCTGTACGCCGAGGCCACCCGGCAACTCGACGAGGCCGCGGCCGCCGACCCGCAACTGCGCATCCGCGCCGAGCAGAACGCGATCAGCACCCTCACCGGCCTCCTGCGCGGCCTGGGCTTCACCGACGTGCAGGTCACCATCCGCGACGGCGGCACCTCCGCCGAGGTCGCCACCTCCTAACCCGCGCCGCTCCCCAGCCCCCTAGCTCCCCCGCGCCGACCGTCGCGGTCCCTGGGCGGCACCACCCACCCTCCGCCGACCGTCGCGGTCCCTGCCGACCGGTGCGGTTGCAACCGCAACCCTGGGCAACAAGCGCCACCGCCAAGGAGCGAGACCCGAGACCCCGCTGACCAAGCGACAGCCAAGGGACCAGCGGCACCACCCCGCCCCAGCGACCGTCGCGGTCCCTGCCGACGGGCGCGGTCGCAACCGCAACCCTGGGCAGGGAGCGCCACCGCCAAGGAGCGAGACCCGAGACTCCGGCTGACAAGAGGCCGCCGCGAGACGGGCGGCACCACCCCACCCTCCACCGACCGTCGCGGTCCCTGCGACTCCCACGGCCGCCGACCGTCGCGGTCCCTGCCGACCGATGCGGTCGCAACCGCAACCCTGGGCAGGGAGCGCCACCGCCGAGGGGCGAGACCAGAGACCCCGGCTGACCCAGGAGCCGCCGCAGGACGCGCGGCACCACCCCACCCCCGCCGACCGTCGCGGTCCCTGCCGACGGGCGCGGTCGCAACCACAACCCTCGGCAGCGAGCGCGACCGCCGAGCCGAGGGCCGCGCGCGGGCTGAGGAACTGGCCTGGGCAGAGAGCGGGCAGGGCAGAGGGTGGGGCGCTGGGTGGGTCAGTGGTGTTCGGCGAGGCAGAACTCGTTGCCTTCGGGGTCGCGCAGCACGGTCCAGGTGATGCCGAATTCGCTGTGGTCGCTGACGTGGGTCGCGCCGAGGGCGACGAGCCGCTCGACCTCGGCGGAGCGGTCGGCACACTCCAGGTCCAGATGCATACGGTTCTTGGCGGTCTTGCCTTCGGGGACGGCGAGAAACAGGTAGGCCAGATCGTTCGAGCGCGGCCACATGCCGATGGCGCCCACGAACTGTGCGGGCGTGCCCTCCGGCAAGGTGTCCACCGGGCGGCCCGTGACCCCGGACCAGAACCGGACCTGCGCGGCCGGGTCGGCGCAGTCGAACGTGATCGTGCGAGGCGTTGCGGTCATCGCGAGTCTCCTTGGGTCAAGGGAATGTCGGTCGCGGGAAGCTCCCGCTGCTCGTCAGCCTGTTCCCTGACACCGTGGCAGAGTCCACCCGCGCTCCGACGAAGAACCCCGGGCGGCGGCCTCACTGCTCGGACGGTCGGTAGCGTGGTCGCACCGCGACGAAGGGAAGGCGACGATGGCCGAGGCCGACAACCACCGGCAACCCGACGACCCTCCCGTGCAGTTTCGGGCCCTCGAATGGGTGCCGCAGCCCGCGCACCTGCGCCTACTCGACCAGCGCGAACTGCCGCGCCGCGAGACCTACCTGCAGATCACCGAGGTCGACGCGCTGGTGGCGGCGATCGTGACGCTTGCGGTGCGCGGCGCCCCGGCGCTGGGGGCCGCGGGCGCGCTCGGTGTGGTCGTCGCCCTCGAGCAAGCAGAGCGGGAGGGATGGGACGAGTCGCGGCTGCGCGCCGAGATCGACCGGATCCGCGACGCGCGACCCACGGCGGTGAACCTCGCGTGGGGGGTCGACGAGGCGCTCGGGCGGCGGGCCGACGGACGGGAGGCGGTGTTGGCGGCGGCGCTGCAGATCGTCGCCGACGACGAGGCGGCCAATCGCGAACTGTCGCGGGTCGGCGCCGACTGGCTCCTGGCTCGCACGGGCCGCGAACGGCTGCGGATCGTCACCCACTGCAACACCGGCGCGCTCGCGACGACCGCCTGGGGCACTGCCTACGGCATCATCCACGAGTTGTACACCCGCGGGGCCGTCGACCTCGTCTACGCCGACGAGACCCGGCCGCTGCTGCAAGGCGCGCGGCTGACCAGCTGGGAACTGACCCGCGACGGCATCGAGCATGTCGTGCAGGCTGACGGCGCGGCGGCCAGCACGATTCTGCGCGGCCTGGCCGACGCGGCGATCATCGGCGCCGACCGCATCGCCGCCAACGCAGACACCGCCAACAAGATCGGCTCTGTCGCGCTCGCTCTGGCCTGCGCGCGGGCCGGCATTCCGTTCGTCGTTGCCGCCCCGAGCTCCACGGTGGATCTGCGCACCCCCTCCGGAGCGCAGATTCGCATCGAGGAGCGCGACGGCGCCGAGGTCGTGACCTTCGACGGGGCCGCGATCGCGCCACCGGGCACCCGCGGCTTCAACCCCGCCTTCGACGTCACGCCTGCCGACCTCATCGCCGCCGTTGTCACCGAGCACGGGGTCGTCGAGCCGGCCAGGGATCCCGATCCGCGGATCATGGAACGCATCGCCGGCTGACACCGACCCCGCGAACCGCCCCCGAACCGGCTGAAGCCGACCCGGCGAGCCGGCCCCTGTCGCAGCTCGCAGGGTCGGCGACTCGAGGCCGGCACCCTAAGGTCGGCGACTCACGGACGCAGGCCGGCCAGGGACGGGTCGGGGGTGCCCATGCGCTTGTAGCGCCGCAGGCCCCACAGGCCGATGGCGGTGTAGAGCGCCCCGATGACCACCCACGCCACGGGGCCTTCCACGTTCAGCCCGAGCAGAGCGCAGACGAGCACGCCGACATGGCTGCCCCCGTGGATGCCGACAGCGGTCCACAGCGAGCCGGTGACCAGGCGCAGTGCGGCGGCCGCGAGCCCGAAGCCGAACGGCCAGGCGAGGTAGAGCACGCGTTCGAGCAGGCCCTCCTGCCCACCGGCGGAGATCAGGTGAATCAGGCCGAAGAAGATCGAGCTGATCCAGACGGCGGCGATGACGCCGCGGCGCTGCAGCGTGTTGATCATGGCGCCGCGGTAGATGAACTCCTCGGGGATGCCCTGCAGCAGGAAGGCCTGACCGAGGGCCACGAAGATGAACATCGCCGTAGGAACGCCACCGAAGTCCGGCTCCCCGCGCAACAGCCCGAGCGGCCCGAGCGCCCCGGCCACCACGACGGTGATGACCACGCTGATGACGATGCCGATGAACAACCCCGGCAGGGCGAGCCGATCCCAGGTGATCCCGTAGTCGCGCAACCGCACCCGGTCGACCTGCCGGGCGAACACCAGG
Source organism: Kineosphaera limosa NBRC 100340 (assembly GCF_000298215.1). GTDB lineage: Bacteria > Actinomycetota > Actinomycetes > Actinomycetales > Dermatophilaceae > Kineosphaera > Kineosphaera limosa. Next base: position 30,158 of record NZ_BAHD01000037.1, read on the forward strand.
AGCAACCCCAGCGCGACCAGTGTGGTCAGCGCATAGGCCACCCCGATCATCACCACGGCCAACGGGCCACCCGAGGCGTTGGCCTCGCGCGCCAGGTCGGACAGCCCCGGCAGCTGAAAGACCAGCGCCGGCAGGAAGATCGAGGTCAGCAGAATGAGGAACAACAGCACGAGTCGGACGATCTCGGGCAAACGCGGGTTGGTGACTGCGGGTCTCTCGTGGGAGCCGGAGGGTGCGGCAGGGGTGGTCATGCCCACCAGCCAACCAACGCGGCGATCCGCCCGCTGCCCCCTGCGGTCACGACCGGACCGGCGGCACCCATGACCGTGGTCACGGGTGGAACATGACGCGGTGACCGCAGGCACGCCCGCCTGCACCTGCACGTCTCTAGGCTCTTGGCATGAGCTCGACGTCCGCACCTTTGCCGGCCCCACCGGCCTCCGGCAGCACATCGACGCCCCGCTCACGGTCCACCCCGACCTCACCGGCGAGGCTCAACTCACCGGTGAGGTCGACCTCACCGGCGAGCGCTAGCGGAGCCGTGCTCGGCTTGCGCTCGTGGCTGCCGGACGCGCTGGTCGCGCTCTCGTGCGTCGCGGCCCTGCTCACGGTGCCGACCGCGTGGCAGGTCAACCGATGGCTGGTGGTGCCCGTGGTCGTCGGTGTCAGTGGTGCCTGGCTGCTGTGGCTGCTGCGCCGCCGAGCCGCGCGTGAACCCCGCGCCGCGAGCTCGGGGGCTGTCGTGGCGTCGACCTCGTGGAACGGGCCGGCGTTCGCGGCGGTCGTCGGGGTGGCGTTCTTGGCGTCCGACGGCGCGATGGTGCTGCCGCTCGTGCTCGTCGCGGCGCTGGTCGTCGTGCTCGACCGCGGAATGAGTTGGGGCGCTGGCTATCTCGCCGTTCTTGTGGTGGGCAGCGCGGCGGTCATGCGGTGGGGTCATGGCGTCGGCTGGCTGAGCGTTCTCGTGCAGGTGCTGGCGCTGGTGCTGATGATGTCGTTCGGCCTCGCCTACGCGGGTCTGCTGCGGCACAGCGAACGGATGCGGGCCGAGCGAGCCGACGCGGTCGACGAACTCGACCGCGCGAACACCGCGCTCCGAGAAGCCAACGCGCAGCTGCGTCGTTCCGCCGCGTTGGAGCGCGATCTCGTGCTCGCGCGGGAGCGGGCGCGCGCCGCCGGAGAGCTGCATGACGGGCTCGGGCATCGACTCACGGTGGTGACGATGTCGTTGGACTTCGCCGAGCGGATGCGCGAGCGCGACCCCGAACGGGCCTGGCAGGAGGTTCGCGGTGCCCGCGAGCAGACGACCGAGGCGATGAGCCAGATGCGGATGTGGGTGCGCGCGCTGCATCCGGTCGACGTTGCCGGCCTGACCGATGTCGCGGCCTTCGACGCGATCGCGCAGGCGTTCCGCGGGACCGGCCTCGACGTGCGGATCAGCCATCAGGGCAGCTCGCGGCCGCTGCCGACGGAGGTCTCGTTGCTGTGTCATCGCGCCGTGCAGGAGGGGCTGACCAACGCGCTGCGGCACGCCCGCGCCACCCGCGTCGACATCGCCCTCGAGGTAAGCGCCGATCGGCTGTCGATAAGTTTGCACGACAACGGAGTTGGGCTCGGAGACGCAGGTGAGGGGTTCGGCCTGCGGGGCCTGCGTGAGCGTGCCGAGGCACTCGGCGGGCGGGCCGGTGTCGAAAGCGCGGGGGCCGGCACGACCCTCACGATCGAGGTGCCGCTGCCCCGGGCCGGCGACCCTGTGGGGTCGCGCGGCGTCTCCGTCGGCGACGGCGTCTTGCGGGCAGGCGCCGCGCGATGACGACGGTGCTCATCGTCGACGACCAGCAACTACTGCGCCGTGGCCTGCGGCTCCTGCTGGAGACGGTGTCCGGGGTCGAGGTCGTCGGCGAGGCCGCGGACGGCCGGGAGGCGTTGGCGGTCGTCGCAGCCACGGGGCCGCAGGTCGTGCTCTGCGATGCGCGGATGCCGGTCATGGACGGCGTCGCCTTCGTCGCCGAAGCCGCGCGCAGCTACCCGAAGATGCCGGTCATCGTGTTGACGACGTTCGACGACGAGACGCTGGTGCAGCAGGCGCTGGCGGCCGGGGCCGCGGGGTTCCTGCTCAAGGACAGCTCCCCCGAGGCCCTCGCCGACGCGATTCATGCCGCGGCTCAGGGCGGGCTCGTCGTCGACCCGCGCGTTGCGCGCGCCGCCCTCACGGCCCGAAACACGGGGCGATCGACGGCCGCCACCGCGGCACAGGATCCTCTCGCGGTGCTCACCGCCACCGAACGGCTCGTCGCCGAACAGGTGGCCCGCGGCGCCACGAACGCCGAGATCGCCGCCGTCCTCGTGCTCGCCGAGGGCACGGTCAAGAACCACGTCTCGGCCTTGCTCCGCAAACTCGGTGCCCGCGACCGCACCGCCCTGGCGCTCCTGATCTACGAAGCCCTGCACCAAGGGTGAGCCCAAGCCCGACCGAGAGCTCGGCGGGCCAGGCGTAGCGGATTCTTGACGTACTCGCGCCCCTACCCGGCGATAGCCCAGGCCGCTGACCTGCGGTTTCAAAATCGGCCGTAGTCGCGGGTACGTCGAGAATCCGCTACGTCCGGCGAAACCCCGCCCGACCAAGGCACCGAAAGACGCCCCTTGTTGCCTGCCGAGTGGTTGAGGGGGGGACGAATTGGGGATCTACGCCGGATCCGCCTCGAGCCCGGCCGCCAGGCCCGCTTCCAGGGCGGCGATGATCTTGGGGCGCAGCTGCGCAGCGGAGATGACCTCGTCGACGGAGCCGACGGCGACGGCGCGGTGGATGTCATGCACGCGGTCGAACTCGGAGGCGACCGCCCCGAGCTTCTCGCTGCGCACGTCGCGGCGGACGGTCGCCAGCTCGGTGGCCAGCGCCGCCCGCTGCGTGTGGTCGGTCTCGGCGGCCATCGCGGCCTCCAGATCGCGAACCCGCTCGTCCTGGGCGGTGCGGGTCTCCACGTCGCGGGCGAAGACGACCGCCGCTGCGGGCGCTCCGCCGATGACCGAGGCGAACGACCCCTCGACGGCGAGCACCGTCATCTGCGGGTTGAGCGCCTTGGAGAACACGACGAACGCGCCGCCGTGGTACCGCGAAATCACACAGAACACTATGGTGCCGTCGAAGTTGACGATGGACCGGCCGATCTCCGCGCCGTACTCCAACTGCAGGTTGCGCATCGACTCCGGGGAGCCGTCGAAGCCCGAGAGGTTGGCCAGCACCACGAGCGGCCGGTTGCCGCTGGCCGCGTTGATCGCCCGCGCGGTCTTCTTCGACGACTTCGGGAACAGGGTGCCGGCCGTGTACGTGTCCGGCCCGTCGGTCGGCGGGTACCCGCGCCGGGGCACGGCCCGCGACTCGATCCCGATGAGACACACCGGAATACCGCCGATGTGGGCGTCCTGCACGACGCTGGTGTCGGCGTCGGCCATGCCGGCCCACCGCTCCAGGGTCGGGTAATCCTGGTCCGCGAGCGCAGACATCACTGTGCGGATGTCGAAGGCCTTCTTGCGGTCCGGATTGGTCGCCGGAGAGAAGATGTCGCCGACCGTCGCGAACCCCGAGATCGCCGGGTCGTGCGGGAACAGCGTGACGTCGCGGTCGCTCGGGTCGCTCGTCAGGACCCGCCGCGGCCCACCCTCGCCGGGCGCGACGTAGGTGTGGTCGTAGTGCGCCATGAGCACGCGGATCGCGGACGCCAGGTCCGGCGCCCAGTACTGCGCCTGCCCGTTGGGGCCCATGACCCGGTCGTACCCGCCGATGCCGTAGTTGTCTTCGGCCGAGACGCCACCGGAGAAGTCCAGCGACTGCTTGCCCGTCAGCACCATCGCCGAGTCCGGGGTCATGACCAGGATGCCCTTGGTGTGCATGAGCATCGTCGCCTCGGCGTTCCAGTACGGCTGCGCGCCGACGTTGATGCCCGCCACGACGACGTTGATCTCGCCGCCGGCCTGGGTGAACTCCACGATCCGCTTGAGCGCCCGCGCGACCCAGTCCATGTTCTCGGTGCCCGAGTCCATCGAGATCCGCGCGCCCGCCGAGATCGAGAACCACTCGACCGGCACGCCCAACTCGTCGGCCAGGTCGAGCGCCGCGATGATCCGCCGACACTCCGGCTCCGAGACGGCGCCGAGGGCCTTGAGCGGGTCGCCGCACAGCAGCACCCGCGTCATCCCTTCCGGATACCGCGGCGTCGGCGTCGAGATGACCCCCACGATGATCCCGGCGCTGTTCTGCCCGTACGGGCGGTCCACCGGCGCCAGCCGGCCCGTCTCGTCGAGGTCGTACTCGGTCGCCGTGCCGCCGCGGCCCGCGATCATCGCGTGCAGCGCGTACGGGTAGACCAGGCCGCGACGGCGGGCCAGCACCACCTTGCGGGCGTAGTCGTCCAGGGGCTTGAGGCGCACGCTCGGCGGCCCCTCGAACGAGGCCACGACACCGGACCCGGGCTGGTAGTGGAACCGGGCGGCGACCGGAGTCGGTGTGCCGTCGGGCGCCAGGATCGAGCCGTCGACGAGCACCTCCTCGATACCCGCACCCGCGGTGACCGGCGCGATCTTGCGGCGCAGCGCCCCCAGCTGGTCAGGGTCGGCGTCGATCGGCGGCCAGATGTGCACCCACACGTAGTTCATGTCGAGGCGCTCTCCGCGGGCGCCGGCCTCCGCGCGGGCCCGTCGAATCGCCTCCAGGCAGTTGGCGACCGCGCGCTCGGCGTGCGGCACCCCGACGACCCGACCCGACTCGTCGCGCACCACCGCGACCTGACGCACCTGCGCCAACGCGACGAGCCGCTGATCGGACTCGTTGCCGCGGGCCACGGCCCGGTAGAGCAGCACGTCCTCTGGGGCGTCCAGGCGGGTCAGGTCGAAGTCGCGCAGCCGCCACAGGTTCAGCCTGCGGCCCACCATCGGGTGCACCCCGCGCACGAGCACGTCCTCTTCGAGGGTGCCGTCGGGTTGCGGACGGAAGATGAAGTAGCCGACCGGGCGGCCGTCGCCGGGGCTGACCGCGATCGAGACGCGCCGCACCGCGTGGGCGATGTCGAGTCCCGTGAGCTGGCGAGCGAGGGCGTCGCTGGCCTCCTGCGGGTCTTCCGGCAGGTCCGGCCAGCCGAGGTAGAGGTCGACCGCCACCTGCGCGCCCGGGACCGACGTGGCGGCCACCTGCTCCGCCAGGCACTGCACGAGCGGACTGCCGGGCCTCAGCTCGCCGACCTGCCCGACCGTGGTGATGACGTGCCGCGGCAAATGGTCCAGCTCGTAGTCGGCGACCGCGAACGGCCGCCCGGAGCAGGCGAGTTCGCGCAGGTCGCGCAGCCCGTGGTCGCGGTAGTGGCGCTTGATGAGCACGGCCAGCATCGGCTCGTCGGCGGGCACCTGGCCGTCTTCGAGCCGCTCCGCGAGAAAGCGAACGATCTGCTCGGGGATGGCCACGAGCTCGTCGACCCGACCGTCGCGTTCGGGCCCGGCGGGGGTGCGGGCGATGGCGGCCAACTGGGCGCGGACCCCGCCGAGGGCACTGGCCCGCTCGGCATCGACGAGCGGCTGGTCGAACCAGCGGAACTTCACGCTGCGGGCCAGGTCACCGACGACGGGGTGCCGCAACTGGGTGGCCAGCACGAGCCGATCGAGCAGGTCCCGCGCCTCCCAGTCCAACGGCGGCGGCGGAGGCGGCTCCGCCAGCCACCGCTGCAGCAGGCTGACCACCAGGTCGATCTGCTGCGCCGCCCGCTGCTGAGCCAAAAACACCCGAAAGACCGCGCGCTCCAGCTCCGGCGTGCGCTCCAGCCCCTCGACGTCGTAATGGGCCAACACGCGCCGCAGCCGCGCCCGGAACGACTCCGGCAGCGCCCCCCGCTCCGGGTCGAGGCTGTGCAAGTAGGTGTGGAAGTGCTCGCGGGGGCTGTGCACCTGATTCTCCAGATGCAGGTCCTCGCCCAGCGGCCGATTGCGAGACAGCTCGGCGACGTCGGCGAACGCCTCCAGCATCCCCAGCTCCTCGCGCAGCGGCGATCGCCCAGCGGCGACCAGCGCGTCGCGGGTCTTCAGATAACCGGAGAGGGTGCCGCCGTTGTCGCGAGTGTCGACGTCGTAGCCCAGCAGCGCCGCGGAGAGGTCCGCGATGAGCCTCGTGGCTCGCTCCCGCGGATCGCCGGGCAGCGCGTCGCCCTCGGGCAACTCGACCTCCGGGCCGGCCTGCGGCTGCGGCTCGACCGGCGCCTCCACCTCCTCCTCGACCGGCTCGAGGCGCACGAGCGGCGCGCCGGTCTCGACCTGGCTGCCGGCCGCGACCAGCAACTCCTTGACCCGCGCGGTGAACGGCGCGACGAGCACCGTCTCCATCTTCATCGACTCCAACACCAGCACCGGAGTGCCGGCGCTGACCTGCTCGCCCGCGGCGACAGGCGTGGCGACGACGAGCGCCGGCGCCGGGGACCGCAACACGCCACCCTCGTCGAGGCTCACCCGATGGGTCACCCCGTCGACCTCCACGAGCTGCGTCGGCCCGTGGGTCGCGGTGACGAGGCGGTGGGTCAAACCGCCGATGCTCAGGCGGCTGGTGTGCTCGTCGATGCGGTCGAGGTCGGCGACCACCGTGCGCTGCGGACCGCCGGTCGCCGCGCCGCCGCTGGCCACGCGCACCCGGAAGCGCTGCGGCCCGACCCGCAGGACCGTCACCGAGTAGGGGGCGCCGCGCAATGTGAGGTCGATGGCGCGCCCGACGTCGTGCTGCACCTGCGGGCGGCCGCCCCGGGCCGTCTCCAACAACCGTGTGCGTTCGAGGGCCTCCTGCGCCTCGTAGGCCTCGATGCCGGCGGCGACCAGGGCCACTCCGGCATGCCGGCCGGAGACGAGGCGGCCCTGCGCGCGGGCTCGGTCGATCCAGCCGGTGTCGGCCGAGCCGTCGATGACCTCGGGCGCCTCGAGGAGGTCGAGGACGAAGCTCTTGTTCGTCGCGCCGCCTTCGATGATGACGGTCGTCTCGGCCATGGCCCGCCGCAGCCGCGCGAGCGCTTCGTCGCGGTCGGCGCCCACCGCGATGATCTTGGCGATCATCGAATCGAAGTCGGCGGGAATCTCGTCGCCCTGGGCCACGCCCGTGTCGACGCGGATGCCCGGCCCGCTGGGCAGGTCCAGGAGGGCGATGCGCCCGGGGGCGGGGGCGAAGTCGCGGTCGGGGTCCTCGGCGTTGAGGCGGGCCTCGACGGCATGCCCGATCTGCCGCGGCCGCTCTCCGGTCAGTCTGCCGCCCGCGGCAACGTGGATCTGCAACCCGACCAAGTCGGTGCCGGTGACGGCCTCGGTGATGGGGTGCTCGACCTGCAGGCGGGTGTTGACCTCGAGGAACGCGAACAACTGCTCCTGCGGTTGATACAGGAACTCGACGGTGCCGGCGCCGGAGTAGCCGACCGCGATCGCCAGCCGCTCGGCCGCCTCGCGCAGCTGCTGCGCCTGCTCGTCGGTGAGCACCGGGGAGGCGGACTCCTCGATGACCTTCTGGTTGCGCCGCTGCACCGAGCAGTCGCGCACGCCGATGGCCCACGCGGTGCCCTGCCCGTCGGTGATGACCTGCACCTCGACGTGCCGGGCGCCGGTGACCAGCCGCTCGAGAAAGACGACGCCGGAGCCGAACGCCCGCAGCGCCTCGTCGCGGGTGCGCTCGAAGGCGTCGGCCAGTTGCTCGTCGGAGTCGACCCGGCGGATCCCGCGCCCGCCGCCGCCGGCCGTGGCCTTGAGCATGAGCGGGTAGCCGATCTGCGCGGCCGCCGCCGTCGCCGCTTCGAGAGTGTCGACGCCGCCGCCGCTCCAGGGCGCCACCGGCACCCCGACCTCCTGCGCGATGAGCTTGGAGCCGATCTTGTCGCCCAACTTGCGCATCGCCTCCGGGCTGGGGCCGATGAACGTGATGCCCAGCCGCGCGCACAGGGCGGCGAACTCGGCGTCCTCGGCGACGAATCCCCACCCGACCCACACCGCGTCGGCGCCCGTCTCGCGCAGCGCCCGCTCCAGCAACCCGTGGTCCAGGTACGGCCGGTTCGCCGCGGGACCCAGGTTGTACGCCTGATCCGCCTCGCGCACGAACATCGCGCGCCGCTCACCCTCGGTGTGCAGCGCGACCGTCTCGATCCGGCCCGCCGCGCCCCGCTGGGGACCGCCGTTGCGGGCGTTGAGGTCGCGGACCGCGTGGATCAGCCGCATCGCCGCCTCGCCACGGTTGACGATCGCGATCCGTCGCGGCAGCGTCACCGTCGTCTCGCCGGCTGACGAAGCATCGTCGGTGGTGGGCGACTCGGTGGTCTGCGTGTTCGTCGAGTTCATGGGGCGGGTCGACCTCCGAGGCGCCGACTGGGGGGCAAGGACAGGTGAGCAGGTGGGCCTGACGCGAAAGCCTGCCATCTTCGGTGCCCTACGAACGAGTAACGAGGGCGTTCATCGCGCCCCCGCGAGCATAGGTGGGAGGCACGACTGCTGGACCATCCACCGGACGACCGGGCTCCTGTCGGGCCGAGCTCAGTCCGCCCAGCGGCCGGGGGTGAGAGTGACCTCGAAGGGAACCGACGCTGTCCAACCGTCCTGCGGGCCGACCTGCGCGGCCAACTCGAACCGCGCGTCGCGCAGCTCATAGGCGGTCAGCGTGAGTTCGTCGGGGTCGACGATCCAGTAGGCGGGCGTCCCGGCTCGCTCGTACCGTTCGCGTTTGAGCACGCGGTCGATACGTCGGCTGCTCGGAGACAGCACCTCGACCGCCAGCTCGGGGCGGCCGGGCAGGCCGCGGTCGTCGAACTGGTCGCGGCGGGCGACGAGCAGGTCGGGTTCGAGAACCGAGTCTTCGGAGAGGTCGATGTCCAGCGGCGCTCCGAGAATCCGAAGGTGCTCGGGACAGGCGGGCCACAACTGGTTGTAGAGGCCAAAAACCACGATCTGATGGATGGGTCGCGGGGCGGCACTCACGATGAGCGCGCCGTCGAGGAGCTCGTACCGGTGGCGCTCATCGGGCAGCGCGTCGCGCTCGGAGCGGGTCCAGACCCGATCGTCGTGGATCGTCGTGGTCATGATTGTCATGGTGCCCCCTGCGGGTCGGTCGTGCCAGATGCATGCGCTCACCCTGCCCGAATCCAGGCGCCAAAGAGCCCGGCCATCCACAGGGCTGTGGATAACCGGGCTCCCAGGCGCTAGAGGCTCGTTCAGCGGCGCGCCAGCAGCTCCTCGGCGACCTGAACGGCGTTGAGCGCGGCGCCCTTACGCAGGTTGTCGCCGACGACGAAGAGCGCGAGGCCCTTGCCGGCGGGAGCGGCCTGGTCGGCGCGGACCCGACCGACGAACACGTCGTCGGCACCGGTGGCCTGCAGCGGGTTCGGCACGTCGACGACCTGCACACCCTTGGCACCGCCGAGCAGCTCGAGCGCGCGCTCCGGGCTGATCTCACGGTCGAACTCGGCGTGCAGCGCCAGGCTGTGGCCGCTGAACACGGGCACGCGCACGCAGGTACCCGAGACGCGCAGGTCGGGCACGTGCAGGATCTTGCGCGACTCGTTGCGCAGCTTCTGCTCCTCGTCGGTCTCACCGGAGCCGTCGTCGACGATCGACCCGGCGACCGGCACGACGCTGAAGCCGACCTGCGTGAGGTAGACCTGCGGCGACGGCAGCTGGACCGCGTCGCCGTGCAGCGCGAGCCCGGTGGGGTCACCGGCGGCGTAGCCACCGCGCAGCTGGGTGTCGAGCTCCATGACGCCCTTGCCGCCGGAGCCGGAGACGGCCTGATAGCTGGCGACGCGCAGCGCGACGAGACCGGCCTCGTCGTGCAGCGGCTTGAGCACCGGCATCGCGGCCATCGTCGTGCAGTTGGGGTTGGCGACGATGCCCTTGGGGATGTCGTTCAGGTCGTCGGGGTTGACCTCGCTGACGACCAGCGGAACCTCCGGGTCCTTGCGCCAGCCGCTGGAGTTGTCGACGACCGTGGCGCCGGCCGCCGCGACCAGCGGGGCGAACTTCTTGCTGGCGGTGGCGCCGTTGGAGAACAGCGCAATGTCGATCCCCGAGAAGTCAGCGCCCTCGGAGTCCTCGACGCTCACCTCCCCATCGGCCCACGGCAGGGTCGAGCCCGCCGACCGCGCCGAGGCGAAGAAGCGGACGTCGTCAGCAGGAAAGTTCCGCTCCGCGAGCAGGGTCCGCATGACCTGCCCGACCTGCCCGGTAGCACCGAAAACCGCAACACGCATACCTGCCAGCGTAAGGACCGAGCCCCCCTACCCGCCGCAGCGGTTCGCATCGCGGTCAGTAGCCGCCTCTACACCTCTCTAGTGAACTCGCGAGACGGAGCCATCGAACGCTCGCCAAGCCATCCCCTCCGGTCGGTAGCCGATTCTGCCGCGCTCTTCGATTGACGGTAGATATCGACAGACATGCCTGGCAACACTCGCACCGGTATGCCGATGTCGCTGTCTTCGGCTGTCTTGCATTCGCCGCAGATTTTCCTATACCCGGTAATCGTCGACGCCGACGATGCCCGCCGCTACTCGTGTATTGCGCTGGCTCGCGATATGCCTAGACACCTGCAGAGGCGCTGACGGCCGGACCAGCACCCATGGGACCAGCCGATTCGCCAGCCGATTTCGACCGGGCGATCCGACCGGGCGGCCCACCCCGCGCACTCGGTGGGCGAGGATAGGTGGACGATCCTCAGCGATCGACGGACCAACGGAGTGACCGGGCAAAGGAACGGAATGAGCGGACCGAAACGAGGCAGGAGCAAGAAGCGCGGACGACAGCAGGCCGATGCGGCCCGCACGGGCAAAGCCGCCAGGCAGACCACCCCGGCGCCGGAAGGATCGGGGCAGTCGACGAGCAGCCCAACCCCCCGTGCGGACAGCGAGAGTCGCCGCGCAGCCCAGACCAGGGGCGCCGCGATCCGCTCGCAGGAGGCCAGGCTCGGTCTCGGCTGGGTGGTCGTGGCGGCGGTGTCGGTCATCATCGCCGCCGCGCTCGCCTGGACTCCACCGGAGGCGTCCCTGCTGCTCAAGGCCTGCATCGCGGTCGTCGGGACGACGGTGGCGGTGCTGCTCATCCGCGCCGTGCGCTCGATGCGCGGACAAAAGGGGGCCCGCCCGGTCACTCCCGGCAACGCCATGACGTTCGCGGGCCTGGCGGTGGTGCTGCTCGGCCCGGTCCTCACGCACCGCTGGGAGGGCTGGTTCGGTCTCGTCCCGACCGGCCTGGGCCTGATCATCGTCCTCTTGGGCGCCCGCCGCCAACGCCGCGAGCGCGACCCCAGCTAACCGACGCCTCCACCCCCGTTCGGCGCCGTTCGGCAGAGCGGGCAGCATGCTGCC
>NZ_BAHD01000036.1 GCF_000298215.1 Kineosphaera limosa NBRC 100340
CGGCATCCCGCTCAGCAGCATCCTCATCGCAGCCAGCCGCACCACAACGAGACTTCGCCAAGTAGGAACGAGGAGACACGCTGTAGACGAGGCATGCCGTGCCACGCCGCACTCGGCAGGCGGGAGCGATCGTCAGGCGCCGCACTCGGCAGGCTGCGCACTCGGCACGACCAGGTGGATGCGCGCCGGCGCGCCGGACCTCAGGGGCGCTGCGTACAGTCGGCAGACATGTCCCGCACGCACCGAGCCGCCACGCTCGCCGACGTCGCCGCCGAGGCCGGTGTCTCGCTGGCCACGGCGTCGCGCGCGTTCAACGGCAGCACACGCACCGTGGGCGCCGAACTCGCGGAGCGCGTGTTCGCCGCGGCGAAACGGCTCGACTACGCGCCCAATGCGCAGGCGCAGGCGATGGTGCGCGGCCGGACGAACACCCTCGGGCTCGTCGTGCACGACATCGCCGACCCCTACTTCTCGGCGATCGCGGCCGGGGTGTCGCGCGCGGCCGACACCGAAGGCATGGTGACGCTGCTGCTCACGACGCTGGGCCGACAGGAGGGCTGGGCCCGCGACCTCACGCTGATGCGCAGCCAGCGGGTGCGGGCGGCGATCCTCGTCGGCAGCATGCGCGAGGACCCGCAGGAGCTCGAGGCGTCCCGCGCGGCAGTGCGCGCCTACGAGGAGTCCGGCGGCCGTGTCGTCGCGATCACCCAGCCGCAGCTGCCCGCAGACACGATCGTCGTCGACAACCACGAGGGCGCTCGGCTGCTCGCCACCGACCTCGCTGAGTGCGGCTACCGGCGCTTCGCGGTGCTCACCGGTCCGCCGCAGCTACTGACAGCCGGCGACCGCAGCCGCGGCTTCCGCGACGGCGCACTGGCCGCCGACCTACCCGAACCCGTTACCGTCGCAGGCGACTTCACCCGCGACGGCGGCTACGCGGCGATGTCGGAGCTACTCGACCGGATCGACGAGCAGGCAGCCGACATCGACTGCGTCTTCGCCGCCAACGACGTGATGGCCGTGGGCGCGATGGCCGCCTGTCGGGCCCGGGGGGTGCGGGTGCCGCACGATCTCGCGCTCGCCGGCTTCGACGACATCCCGACCCTGCGCGATCACTCCCCGGCGCTGACGACCGTCCGCCTGCCGCTGGAGCAGATGGGCGAGCAGGCCCTGCGGCTGGTGCTCGAGCCTGCCGCCGACGAGCCACGACACCCCCGCGTCAGCGGCGAGGTGCTCCTGCGAGAGAGCACCCCGCCCCGACGCGCACGGTCCGGCTAGTTAGGGCCGGTCCTCGATCATCACGAGGTCGGTGCCGCGCAGGGTGTAGAGGCGACCGGACTCGTCGTTGTTCACATGGCAGCCGCTGTACCAGCCCCCGTTGAGCTCCGGCACGACGACCGTCATCGCGAACGACGTGGGGTTGAAGCGCATCAGCGTGGTGTCGGAGGCCACGTAGACGTGTCCGCGATTGACGATCATCGAGGACCACTGCGGGCAGACCGCGCCGTGATCGGCGGTGTGCACGATCTTGCGCGTGTCCAGGTCGATGACGAAGAAGCCACCCTTGAGGGCCATCCCGTACAGGTGCTTTCCGACGACCGCCAACGAGCCGACGCCGAAGGCCTGCTTGGTCTCCAGGCGCCACAACTCCTTGCCCTTGGCCGGGTCGAAGGCCACGACGGTGCCGCGCGGACCGGTGGCCTGCGCGTTGTCACCACCCAGGTAGGCCGTGCCGCGCCGGGTCGCCACGGCGCGCACGAGCTGGACGTCGTCGATGGGGTTGTCGAAGTGGGCGCTGCGCTTGGAGGCGGGGTCGAACGTCCACAGCGCCCCGCCGCCCTCGGTGTCCGCCTGCACGGCGACGAGCAGGCGCCGCCGCACCGGATCCCAGCACGTGTCCAGCGGTCGGTTCTGCGCGGAGGGGAACGCGGCCGCCTGTCGCGGCGCCCGTCGGCTGCGCGGATCGTAGGTCCAGATCCCCTGGCCGCTGTACTGCCCGGTGTAGAGCACGCCGCGCAGCACCTCGGCATCCTTCATCTCCCCCGGCGCGGGCAGATACTCCGTGCGGCCGTGGCGGCGCATCGAGTGCCGCGCGATCGTGTTGTTGCCGCCGACGTAGACATACCCGCCGCCGGCCGCGATCCCCATGGCCGACTGCGCCCCGCCTTCGGCGCCGACGTCGTGCAGGTCGACGATCGTGGACTTCTTGGTCCGCGGGTCGATGTGCGCGATGAAACCGAAGCCCGAGGCGACGATCACCGAGCCCTTGTGCGTCCCGATCCCCCAGACCTCCCCGAGGGTCGGGCCGTCGAAGTCCACCTTCGTGACCTTCGCGTCCTTGGTCGAGATCGACTCCAGCGTGTTCGCCGTCGCGTAGTAGACGGTCTCGCCGTCGGCGGCGTAGGTCTTGCTGAACTGCTCGGAGAGGGTGGCCAGCTGGTACTTCGAGGGGTCCGCGAGGTCGATGACGGCGATCTTGGCGTCCTGGCCGGTGGCGGCAGTGCCGGCCACGAGCCGGTCGCCGACGACCGCCATCTCGCGGATGCTCGGGTCGACGAGCATTTCCTTGGGGGTGATGTTCGCGAAGGTGCGGGCCGCGCGATCGTAGGCGAAGAGCGAGGCGCGACTCGTCCCGGAGCCGCCGCCCAACTGGCTGCCGGCGCCGAAGAAGACCGTCGTGGCGGTCGCGGCGACCGCGCGGGCCGTGGTCGCCGCTTCGTCCGGGGTTCCGAGGTTGGTGATCTGCTTCGTCGCCGGGTCGAACTGCCACAGCGCCGGAGGCGTTGAGCTGCCGCTGCCGACCGCGAACGCGGTGCCGTCGGGCGCGACGGCCATGTCCCGCACGTCGCGATCGCCTATCTCGCCCAGCGCCTCAGCCGGTCGGCTGCGGTCCGACAGATCCCAGCGATACAGGTTGGCCGCGCCGGTGGTGTTGGCCAGCATCCCGATGTAGAGGTACCGCCCCGACGGGTCGGCGGCCATCGCCTGAATGGCGTACCCGGTGGGGATGTCGGTGCGCCCGACGATCTTGCGGGCAACGACGTCGTAGGCCAGCACCCTGGCGGGCAGGATGTTGCGGGAACCGATGTACAGGATGTCGCCCGCGAGCACCGCACTCATGAGGGAGAACCGGACCAGCGCCGGGCCCAGCGACGTCACCTTGGCCCTCCCACCCGGCCGCGGTGCTGCGGCGGCCGGCTCCGCTCCCGCCAGGGAGCCCAGTCCGGCCGCCAAGCCCAGAGCGCCGGTGGCCTGGAGCATCGTGCGTCGGGTCAGGGTCCTGACCCCCGGGTGGGTGGCTGTCGAGTTCGTCTCCATTGACTGTTCCTCTGCGCTTCGGTGGGGGGATTCCGGTGCGGTCGTGCGGTCCAGCTCGCCGGAGCCGCTCCGCTCCCAGGGGCCGTCGGCGGCGGTCAGCGGCACCGGCGGCCCGGGATCAGGCGGAGTGGTTGGGCGAGCTGGTTCAGGCGGACTGGTTCAGCAGTTCGCGCTGGACGGGGCTGGTGAAGCCCAGTCCGGCGCCGTAGCGCTCCAACTCGTCGAGAGCGTGATCGACGAGGCGAGCCAGCTCGCCGCCGAGGGAGCCGGCGATGTGCGGGGTGAGCAGCACGTTCGGCAGGTCGTACAGGGGCGACTCGGCGGGCAGCACCTCCGGCTCGGTGACGTCGATGACGGCGTGCAGCCGCCCCGACACCAGCTCGGCGGTCAGCGCGTCGGTGTCGACGAGCGCCCCGCGGGCCGTGTTGATGAGTACCGAACCGGTGCGCATGAGGCCCAGTCGGCGCTCATCGATGAGGTGCCGCGTCTGCGGCAGATCCGGAGCGTGCAACGAGACCGTGTCGCTGCGTGCCACCAGCTCGTCGAGCTCGACGAGCTCGACGCCCAGGCGCCGCGCCTCCGCCGCATCGACATACGGGTCACTGAGCAGCACGCGCATATCGAACGGCCGCAGCAGCTCGATGACCCGCCGGCCGATCCGCGAGGCGCCGACGATGCCGACGACGCGCCCGTAGTTGCCGAGCGACTCGAACTGCGCCGCCCAGGGCAGCGTGCCGCGCTCCTGCCGGTACAGCCGACTCGTCTCCAACACACGTTTCTGTGCAAAGAGGATGGCCGCGAGCGTGTACTCGCCGACGGGGATCGCGTTCTCCTCCACCGCGGAGGAGACGACGAGGCCGCGCTCCCAGCAGGCGTCGGACACGAGGTGCTTGACCGAGCCGGCGGTGTGGATGACCGCCCGTAGCCGCGGCATCCGGGCGAGGATCTCCGGGCCCAGGTGGGGGGTGCCCCACCCGGTGAGCAGCACCTCGACGTCGGCCAGATCGGGGGCCGAGACGATGTCCTGCACCACGGCGAGCGGGTCGAGCCCGTCGGGCGTGGCGACCAGACCCCGCAGGCGGGCCTCGACGCCCGGGGAGGAGAACTCCTCCCAGACCGTCGGGGCCATCGCCAGAAGGGTGCGCGGCCGGTGGGCCGTGCGGGCTTGCGTCGCAGGGGTGGGTTGCGTCGACTGCTTGGTTCGGCTCAATCCAATGCACCCGCCGTCATGCCCGAGCGCCAGAAGCGCTGCAACGTCATGAACAGGAGGACGAGCGGCACGATCGAGATGAGCGAGCCGGTGATCGCCAGCAGGTAGTCATCCGGATTGCCCTGGCTCAAGGCCGTCGTGTTCCACACGTACAGACCGAGGTTCACGGGGTAGAGCTTGGGGTCCGAGAGCATGACCAGCGGCAGGAAGAAGCTGTTCCAGATCGCGGTGAACTGGAAGAGCAGGATCGTGACGAAGCCGGGACGCAGGATCGGCAGCGCGACCGAGAAGAACGTCCGCATTTCGCTGGCGCCGTCGACGCGGGCGGCGTCGATGAGCGCGTCGGGCACGTTCGCCGCGCTGAAGATGCGGGCGAGGTAGACGCCGAACGGGAAGACGAGTCCGGGCAGGAAGACCCCGAGGTAGGTGTCCGTCAGCCCGATCTTCGAGGCCAGCAGGTACGTCGGCAGCGCGAGCGCCGTCGCCGGGATCATGACGCCGACCAGGACGAGCCCGAAGAGCTTCTCCTTGCCGCCGAAGTCGTACTTGTCGAAGGCGTAGCCGGCCATCACCGCGAGCAGCGCGGCCAGGAGCGCCCCACCGCCGGCGTAGCCGATGGTGTTGAGCATCCAGCGCAGGTAGATGCCGTCCTGCGTCTGGAACAGGTAGGTGATGTTCGACCAGAGGTGGAACTCGTTGCCGAAGGCAAAACCGTTGGTGCCGAAGAGATCCGTGAGGTTCTTCGTCGAGGCGATGAACAGCCACAGCGCCGGGAGCAGCGCGTAGGCGACGGCGACGAGCAAGACGATGTTGGCGATCGTGCTGCCCAGCCACGCCGGCTGGTTACGGCGCCGGCGCTTGGGCGCCGAGAGCCGTTCCATGTTCAAGACGCGCACACCGTGGGCGTTACGGGCCTCGCCGGCGTCGTTCGTTGTCGCGTTGGCGTCCATGCGGGTTCCGATGACCGGTGGAGTCGTGCTCATGACTCACTCCTGTTGCCGAGGCGCATGACGGCGAACGAGAGGCCGCCGGCGACGAGCGCGATGATGATGGAGGCAGCGGCCGCCAGGCCGTAGTCGTTGCGGTCGAAGGCGACGCTCTGCAGGAACATGTTGGGTGTCCACGAGCTGGTGATCGCCGCGGAGGCCTGGTCGAGGATCTTCGGCTCGGTGAACAGCTGCACGCCACCGATGCTGGTGAACAGCGCGGCCATGACGACCGCGGGTCGGATGAGCGGCAGCTTGATCTGCAGTGCCACCTGCCAGCGCTTGGCTCCGTCGATGACGGCGGCCTCGAGCACCTCCTTGGGGACCGCTTGGAGTGCGGCGTAGAAGATGACGATGTTGTAGCCGAGCCACTGCCAGATCGCGATGTTGACGACTGCCGCGATCGGGTTGGTCGTGGCCGGACCGCCACCACCGCCTCCGCCGAGCCAGGCGATGACCGGGCTCAGGCCGGGCGTGTAGAGGTAGAGCCAGATGAGCGCCGCGATGAGGGCGGGAACGGCGTGGGGCAGGAAGAGCGCGAGTTGCGCGAACTGCCGGCCCCACACCAGCCCGGAGTCGAGGATCAGTGCGAGCACGATGGCCAGACCGATGAGCAGCGGCACGTAGAAGACGATGTAGGTGCCGATGACCCCGAAGCCGCGCTGGAAGGCCTGGTCGGTGAGGGCCGAGACGTAGTTGCCGAGGCCGACGAAGGTGCGCTCCACGCCGCCGAAGCCGAGGCCGGACGTCTGCTCACTGAAGAGGCTGAGCCACAGTGAGTAGGCGAGCGGCGCGAGCGTGACAGCACAGAAGAGTGTGAGGAACGGGGCGATGAACAGTCCTGCGGCGCGCCGTTGCCGCCGGACGAGAGGCATAGTCATCGCTGGTGCCTCAGTTCGCTACCGTCAGGCCGCGCGACTGCATCGCGCGGACCGTCTCGGCCTGCACGTCGGCCACGATCCCAGGCAGGTTGCCCGAGCCGGTGCTGACCTGGCCGAGCCGGTCGATGATCGCCTTGTCGGTGACCGACATCGTCGGGCCCCACGACCAGTCGGGGCTCACGGCGTCGTAGCTGCTCTTGCCGACCGCGAAGATGTCCTGGCCGCCGAAGTACTCGGTCGGGAACGACTTCTTGGCCACGTCGAGCAGCTCCGGAGAGGCGGGGAACATGCTGCTCGTGCCCGAGCCGTACCAGGCGGCGATGCCCTCCGGGTCAGTGGTAATCCACTGGATGAACTTGTTGGCGGCCGCCGGGTTCTTCGCGCCCTTGGGCACGATGAAGGAGGAGCCACCCCACATTGCGGAGGCGGGCTTGCCGTCCCGCGTGGGCAACTCCGCGACGGCCCACTTGCCGCTCTGGTCCGGGACCGTGCTCTGCAGGCCGCCGGCGCACCAGCTGGCGCAGACGTAGCCGACCGTCTCGTTCTTCTGCACGCTTTGCCAGAACTCGTCGACGTAGAGCGGGTAGGTGTTGACAAGCTTCTCGCTGACGAGGTCCTGCCAGTAGGCGGCGACCTTCTTCGTCGGCTCGCTGTCGATGCCGACCTTCCACGACTCGCCCTCGGTGTCGAACCAGCGGGCGCCGGCCTGCCAGGAGAGGTCGGTGAGAATGTTGGCGTCGCCGGTGAGGAAGACGCCGGCGCGCGACTTGGGCTCCAGCTCCTTGACCTTGGTGGTGAGGGTCTTGTACTCGTCCCAGGTCTTGGCGGGGGTCAGGCCGTGCTTGTCAAAGATGTCTTTGCGGTAGTAGTACATCATCGGCGCGGCGTCGCGCGGGACACCCCACGTCTTGCCGCCGAGGGTGACGAGCGAGCGGATGGACTCGGGGAAGGTCTTCTCGACGAGCTCACCGGAGGCCTCGGTGAGGTCCTGCGCGGCACCCAGGCTGACGATCTCCGGCAGGCGGGTGTACTCGGCGACCGCGACGTCGGGGACGGCGCCGGACTTCACGGCGTTCGAGAGCTTCGCGTAGTAGTCGGGGCCGCCGGCCTGGGTCTCGAAGCGGACCTTGATGTCGGGGTGGGCCTTGGCGAACGCCTCCGCGACCGAGTCCGAGCCCTTGACGAAGGACCAGAAGACGACCTCTCCCTTCGCGTCGTCGGCCTGCGCGGTCGAGCCGCCGGCCGGGGAGGAACCGCAGGCCGAGAGGCCAACTGCGATCGCCATCAGTGCTGCTGCCGGTGCCGCGCCCTTGCGCCACGTGCTCATGTCGTGCTCCTTCGTCGGGGTGATGCCCAGTGGTCCTGCTGTGGTTAAGTGACATCAATCGGTATCACTCGATGAGCTGTCAAGAGGATCGAGTGAAGATCTTGCGAAAACCCGGTTGTTAAGTGATATCGTTTCTGTCATGACTCCCGAGAGCGACGACAGACTGCCGATGTCGGCCGACGAACGCCACCGCGCGATCCTGGCGCGGGTCGAGGCGGACGGGACGGTCAGCGTCCGCGAGTTGGCCGAGTCCCTGGGCGTCGCCGCCGTCACCTTGCGCGTCGACGTGCGCGAGCTGGCGCGTCGCGGACTGGTGAACCGCGTGCACGGCGCCGTGACCCGGGTCGCCCCGGCGGCCCGGATGCCGTCCGCGGCCAGCGCACCTGAGGCGAGCCTCGGGTGGGCCAACGGACCGTCCGTGGCCTCAGTCGCACCATTCCCCGCTTCCGCCAGCACGGCATCCGCCCTGTCGGGGACGCTGTCGCACCTGCCTGTCGCCGAGTCGCCGGCAGCGGTCGCGGGCTCCGTCGCCGGGTCGGTCGCCGGGTCGGTCGCCGGGTTGGGTGACGGGGCAGCGGGGCGCACGATCGGGATGGTCGTGCCGCACGCGTCGTATTACTACCCGACCGTTGTCCGCGGGGCGCGGGAGGTGGCCGATGCGCTCGGCGCTCGGCTCGTGCTCGGGGTCTCGCAGAACGACGTCAAGGAGGAGCGCGCCCTCGTGCGTCGCCTCCTGGACTCCGGGGTCGACGGGCTCGTCGTCGCGACCCGACTGGACCCGCAGCGCTCGCCTGAGACGCAGAGCTGGCTGCGCTCGATCCCGGTGCCGGTCGTCCTCGTCGAGCGACGGGCCGGCTGGGAGTCCGGCACCGTCGAGCACGTCGCGACGGACCACGAGCGCGGCGCCTACGACGCGATCGCGCACTTGGCGGCGCTCGGGCACCGACAGATCGGCCTCGTGCAACTCGCCACCATCACGGCCCCGCGCCTGCGCACCGGGTACGAGGCAGCCCTGGCGGGGCTCGGCCTGACGAGGCCGGAGGGCTTTCCGCAGGAGATCACCGACGAGAGCCCGGCGGAGTTGGAGCGGATCGCCGAAGCCGTGACCCGAAAGGTGCGCGAAGGCTCCCTCGACGCGCTCCTGGTGCACCATGACGCGGTCGCCTTGCCGCTGGTCAGTCACCTGCGTCGGCTAGACGTCGACGTGCCCGGCGACCTGGCGGTCGTCGCCTACGACGACGAGCTCGCGGCCCTGGGCGACCCGCCACTGACGGCGGTCGCGCCCCCGCGGGAGGGGGTGGGGGCGACCGCCGTGTGGACGCTCATCGAGCGCCTCAGGGAGCCGAGCGCTCCGGGGCGGCACGTGCTGCTGCGGCCCACCCTCAACGTCCGTCAGAGCTGCGGCGCCGAGCGCGCCGTCGCTGATCACAGGCCCGCGGACGGCGACGGCTCGCCCCCCGCGCCGTTTCCGTCCGGAGAGTCGGCAGCCCCCGACGCGCCCCAGCAGAGAGTCGGTTCATGAACGCCAACCAGGCCGTTGACCTCGCCCCCGAGCAGCACGCCACTGAGCAGCACGCCTCCGAGCAGCGCGCCTCGCAGGATCAGGCCGCGCGAGGGGTGGACGGATGGCTCCCTCGACTCGGCCTGTGTTCGGTGACGTTGCGTCGCCTGCCCGCGGTCGAGGTCATCGAAGTCGCCCGCGCGGCCCGACTGCACCGGATCGAATGGGGAGCCGACGTGCACGCCCCTCCGGGGACGTCCGCGCAGGTCCAGCAAGGGCTGGTCGAACTCGGCGCGCGGACGCGCGAGGCCGGCTTGGCCGTCGCCTCCTACGGCAGCTACTGGCGTGCCGGAGTCTCGCCGCGCGCCGACATCGTCGACGTCGTCGAGGGGGCAGTGGCGCTGGGTGCGCCGCGGATTCGCGTGTGGGCGGCCGACATCGGCACCGCGCAGGCGAGCGCGGAGCTCTGGGAGGCGACCGTGCGCGCACTGCGCGAGGCCTGCGGGATCGCCGGCGACCGGGGCGTGCACCTCGCCCTGGAGTTTCACCCCGACACCCTGACCGACACCGTGGACTCGACGCTCGAACTGCTGGAGCGCGTCGGCGACGATCGCCTGCGCACGTACTGGCAGCCACGCCTCGACGAACAGGTCGAACCCGCGATCGCCGGGCTCGATCGCCTGGCACCCGCCCTGGCGGGAGTCCACGTCTTCTCCTGGTGGCCCGCGGCCCATCGCCTCCGGTTGGCCGAGCGAGCGGACCTCTGGGCGGCCGTCACCGACTACCTCGTCGCCCACTGCCCGCCGCAAGACCTGCTGCTGGAGTTCGTCCCCGATGACGACCCCGCCCTCGTCGCGGCCGAGACCGCCGTTCTGCACGACCTCGTCACGATGGCCGGGCACCGCGCTGCCCCCTTCGTCTAGCCTCACCAGCCGGGCGGCCAACCGAACGCGTCCGGCGCACAGCCCCCACGCTCGGCGCAACGGGCAACATCCTGCACCCCCCACCTAGCACCGCGGAGCCAGCGAGACTGGGGCGGCAGAGCGGAG
>NZ_BAHD01000035.1 GCF_000298215.1 Kineosphaera limosa NBRC 100340
GCCGCGCACGAGCGCCGCCGCCGTCAGCCAGCGGCGCAGCGCCTCCTCCCCCGCGTCCAGCGTGGGCCGGTCGAGCGCGGCCCAGGCGTCCAGCAGTAGCCCGGCCGCATAGCCGCCCTCGACCACCGGTTCGGCACCGGGTGTGGCGATGACCAACGACGGGGTCGGCGGCACGTGATCCAACACCTCCCCAGAGCCCGAAGTGCGAACCGGCACCCCCGGGAAGGCCCGCCCCAACTCCTCGGCGGTGCGGCGCGCCCCGACCGTGCTGCGCCGCAGGTTGCGGCTGCCGCACTCGGGGCAGGCCCATTGCCGCGATTCCAGGCCGCACGTCGCGCAGGTCGGAGCGCCGTGCGCCGCGCCGACGGCCAACGGACCGTGGCAGGCCTCGCATCGGGCGCGCTCGCGGCAATGCGCGCAGGACAGCGATGGCAGGTAGCCGCGGCGGGGCACCTGCACGAGCACCGGGCCGCGCGTCAGCGCCTCGCGGGCAGCACGCCACCCCGAGGAGGGCAGATGGGCGCGCACCGCCGGCCCGTCCCGCTCCTCCTCCTGGCCCTGCCCGGCCACATGCACCCGAGCGCAGAGCCGCCGCCGGGTGGCGGGCTCAGGGACGATCTCACGCAGCCGCCCGGTCGCCACCAGTTGCTGTACCGCGACCGACCGGGCGAAACCGCCGGTCAACACAGCCCCACCGGCCTGCTCGGCGCGAGTCAGCAGGACGTCACGGACGTGCGCGTAGGGAGCGCGCGGCTCGGCGTGCAGGTCGTCGCCGTCGTCCCACCAGGCCCACAGGCCGGGGTCGCGGACCGGCGCGAAGGCCGCCGCCCGCGTGCCGACGACGCACCGCACATGCCCGCGCAGCAGCGACAGCCACGCGGTGTACCGGGCCTGCGGCCCCTGATCGGCGGTGAGCCGCACATGCCGGCCCGCCCCCAACCGGGCGGTCAGCGCCACATCCACCCGCTGCACGTCCCGGTGGTCGGGCACGACGATGACCGCGCCCCGCCCGGAGGCGAGCGTCGCCTCAGCGGCCGCGGCAAGCGCCTGGGGCCAGCCGCCGGCGTCGATCGGCAGTGCGCTCCACGCCGCCGCCGGTGACTCCCCCGCCTGCAGTCGGCGCAGGAAACTCGGCCCCGCCGGATAGGCGCCCCACGGGCCGGGGTCGACATCCGCCGGCCCCTGCGCCACGTCAGTGGGCGGCTCGTCCCCCTCCTCTGCGGGCACGCGCGCCTCGGGCGGGCACGCCTTCTCGGCACGGGCGTGGCGCGGTGGGATCGCCAGGCGCAGCACATCGGCGCGCGTGCCGGCCTGGGAGGCGGCCAGCGCCTCGGCCAGGCTCGCCAACGCCGGGGTGAGCACGGCATCGGCGCCGATGACCCGCCGGATCGGGCTCAGGCGCCCGCCATGCTCGGCCTCCGGCACGCGTTCGAGCACGTACCCGGTGACCTCTTGCCCGGCGAACCGCACCTTGACCCGCACCCCGGGTCGGACGAGATCGTCGAGCACCCGCGGCACGAGGTATTCGAAGGGCCGATCCAGGTGCGCCGGCACGACATCGACGAGCAGCCGCGCGACCGGCAGCGTCGCCGCCAACTCCTGCGACGACGGCAACATGTGCCCGTTGACCTGGGCGCCCCCCGGCGCTCCAGCGCCCCCACGCCCACTGCCCCCGCGCCCGGTGCGCTCATGCACCTGGACCCCGGGCAACGTCAGCGCGTCGACCTCACCCGCGCCGCAGGAGCGCGCAGGAGTCTGCGCGCCCTCGTGATCCGCTGCCGTGGCCATGTCGAACTTTGTACCCCAGAGCACCGACAAGAGTCGCTAGCCTCCGCTGTCCCCCGCCGACAGTTGCGAAAGCGCTCGGGGTTGCGGTGACAACCGCAACCCCGAGCAACAGGCAGAACAGTGGAGATGAGCGAAGGGGACAGCGCGTCAGCCGACGGCGCGCTGCAGCTCCTCGACCTTGTTGGTGCGCTCCCACGTGAAGGCGTTGACCAGGGAGCCGGCGCTGGTGCGGCCGAAGTGGCCGTAGGCGGCGGTCGGCTGGTAGATCGGGCGGAGCAGGTCGAGCTCCTCGATGATCGCGGCCGGGCGCAGGTCGAAGACGTCGGCGATGGCCTTCTGGATGGCGTCCAGCGGCTTGGTCTCGGTACCGAAGGTCTCGATGTAGAGACCGACGGGCTGCGCCTTGCCGATGGCGTAGGCGACCTGCACCTCGCAGCGGCGGGCCAACCCGGCGGCGACGACGTTCTTGGCGACCCAACGCATCGCGTACGCGGCAGACCGGTCGACCTTCGAGGGGTCCTTGCCGGAGAAGGCGCCACCACCGTGGCGGGCCATGCCGCCGTAGGTGTCGACGATGATCTTGCGGCCGGTCAGGCCCGCGTCGCCCATCGGGCCACCGACGACGAACTTGCCGGTCGGGTTGACGTACAGCTTGTAGTCGTCCTGGTCGAGCTGCACTCCGGAGTCGCGCAGATCCTCCAGCACCGGCTTGATGATGTACTGCTCGACGTCGGGCTGCAGCAGAGCCTCGAGGCTGACGTCCTCGGCGTGCTGCGTGGACAGCACGACCGCGTCCAGACGCACCGGCTTGTCGCCGTCGTACTCGACCGTCACCTGGGTCTTGCCGTCGGGGCGCAGGTAGGCCATCTGGCCGGACTTGCGCACGGCCGTGAGGCGCTCGGCGAGGCGGTGCGCCAGGTGGATCGGCAGCGGCATGAGCTCGGGGGTCTCCGAGCTGGCGTAGCCGAACATGAGGCCCTGGTCGCCGGCGCCCTGCTTGTCCTTGGGGTCGATGCCGCCGGTGCGGTTCTCGTAGGCGGTGTCGACGCCCTGGGCGATGTCGGCGCTCTGCTCCCCGATCGACACCTCGACGCCGCAGGTCTTGCCGTCGAAGCCCTTGACCGAGGAGTCGTATCCGATGCCGATGATCGTCTTGCGCACGATGCTGGGGATGTCGACGTAGCCGGTGGTGGCGACCTCGCCGGCCACGTGCACGAGGCCCGTGGTCACCATCGTCTCGACCGCGACCCGCGCGTGCGGGTCCTGGGTGAGCATGGCGTCGAGGATGCCGTCGCTGATCTGGTCGCAGATCTTGTCGGGGTGACCCTCGGTGACGGACTCGGAGGTGAACAGGCGGGACACTAAGACTCCTGAAGCGAAAACGGATGGACCGGTTCCGTCGCCGACAGGCGGACGGCGGACAACCTCGCCCACTCTAGCGACGTCGCCAGGTCGCCTGTCGCCCGCCCAGAAGCTGGATGGTCAGCGCGGGAGTGCCGCAAGAGACGGCGCTAGGCCGCGATCAGGGAGCGAGCAGCTGCTGTACCGCATCCCACACGCCGGCTGCGATGCTCGCCTTGGGGGCAGGGCCGATGGTCACCGGCTCCGCGGTCGAACCGGCCACGAGCACATGCACCGTCGATTCGTCCTTGCCGAACGTCACATCGCGCCCGACCTCGTTGGCGATGAGCAGGTCGCATCCCTTTCGGGCGAGCTTGGCGCGGGCGTGGTGCAGCACGTCGCCCTCGTCGTCGCCGGTCTCGGCGGCGAACCCGACGATCACCGGCCGCGCGGTGCCGCGCTCGCGGCGGCGCTGCACGAGGGCGGCCAGGATGTCGGGGTTGCGGGTGAGCTCGATGACCGGAGCATCGTCCTCGTGCCCGGGTGCGTGGGTCTTCTTGATCTTGGCGTCGACGTACTGCTTGGGACGGAAGTCGGCGACGGCGGCCGCCATGACGAGCACGTCGGCGTCGTCGGCGCGGGCCGTCATCGCCTCGGCCAGGTCCAGCGCGGACTCCACGGGTACGACCTGCACCCCTGGCGGCGCGGGCAGCGACACGTTCGCGGCCACCAGCGTGACCTGCGCGCCCCGCTCGGCGGCCACCTGCGCCAGGGCCAAACCCTGCTTACCGGAGCTGCGGTTGCCCAGAAAACGGACCGGGTCCAGGGCCTCGCGGGTGCCGCCCGCGCTGATGACGACGCGCAGCCCGGCCAGCGTGGGCTGGGGAACGGCGTACAGGGCCGGCTGATTGGCGTGGGTCGTTCCTGCAGGCCCGCCCGGGGCGGTGTCGCCGCCCGGCGCCGCGCCCGCGCCGGCGTCGAGGCTCGGATCTGACTGGCCGAGGATCTGCAGGCAGACCGTGTGGATCTCCTCCGGCTCCGGCATCCGCCCGGGCCCGGTGTCAGCGCCGGTCAGGCGCCCGGATGCGGGCTCGATGACGTGCACGTTGCGGGAGCGCAGCCGGGCGATATTGGCCACGGTCGCGGGGTGCTGCCACATCTCGGTGTGCATCGCCGGCGCGAGGACCACCGGCCCGTGGGCGGTGAGCAACACGTTCGTCAGCAGGTCGTCGGCCAGCCCGGTCGCGGCCTTGGCGATGAGATCGGCGGTGGCGGGGGCGACGACGACGAGATCGGCCTCCTGCCCCAGACGCACGTGGCGCACCTCGTGCACGTCGTCGAAAACGTTGGCGGTCACCGGCTTGCCCGAGAGCGCCGACCATGTCGGTGCCCCCACGAACTTCAGGGCGGAGGCGGTCGGCACGACGGTCACGTCGTGGCCGGTCTCGGTGAGCCGACGCAGCAGCGATGCCGCCTTGTAGGCGGCGATGCCGCCCCCGACGCCGAGGACGATCCGGCTCATCGCGCGCTCACCGCCGGGCGCTCAGGCCTCGACGGGGGTGGAGGTCAGCAGCCGCTCGTTGATCTCACGCAGCGCCACCGACAGCGGCTTCTCGTGGATCTGGGTCTCTACCAGCGGGCCGACGTACTCCAGCAGGCCCTCGGAGAGCTGGCTGTAGTAGGCGTTGATCTGACGGGCGCGCTTGGCCGAGTAGATGACCAGCGCGTACTTGCTGTCGGCTACGTCGAGCAGTTCGTCGATCGGCGGGTTGGTGATGCCTTCGGGCTGGGCGATGGTGCCGGACAAGATGTCTACCTTCTGGTCTGTGCGGGTGAACCCGTCAATGATACGAGCTCTTCGGCTGCGCGCTGAACATCGTCGTTGACGATGACGCGATCGAACTCCTGCGCGGCGGCCAACTCGACCCGGGCCGTCGCCAGCCGGGTCGCGCGTTCCTCCGCCGTTTCGGTGCCCCGCCCGACGAGTCGACGCTCCAACTCTTCCCAACTGGGTGGGGCGAGAAAGACGAACAGGGCTTCGGGCATCGTCTCACGAACCTGCCGCGCGCCCTGCAGGTCGATTTCCAGCAGCACCGAGTGGCCCTTGCGCAGGGCCTTCTCCACCGGAGAGCGCAGGGTGCCGTAGCGGGCCCGGCCGGCCCACTCGAGAAAGTCACCGGCCGCTACGCGCTCGGTGAACTCGTCCTCGGTGAGAAAGCGGTAGTGCAGCCCGTCGACCTCACCGGGGCGCGGCGGCCGGGTGGTGGCGGAGATGGACAGCCAGATGTCGGGGCAATGGGCGCGAATCCACGCGGCCACGGTGCCTTTCCCGACGGCCGTAGGCCCGGCGAGCACGACGAGGCGTGACCGGCCCGGGGCCTGCGATTCCGACGATCCCGACACTGAGCCGCAAACCAGCGATGGGGTGCGCAGCGCTGCGATCTCAGGCCTCGCCGAAACGGTCGAGCAGCGCGGCGATCTGGTTGGCACCCAGACCCCGCACGCGGCGCGTCTCGGAGATGCCGACCTCTTCCATGATCTGGCGCGCGCGGACTCGACCGACGCCGGGCATGGACTCCAGCAGCGAGGAGACCTTCATCTTGCCGATCACTTCGTTGGTCTTGCCCTCCTTGATGACGGCGGACAGAGAGCCTTGGGAAGACTTCAAGCGGTTCTTGACAGCCGCGCGCTCGCGGCGGGCGGCGGCGGCCTTCTCGAGTGCTTCCGCGCGCTGCTGCGGGGTCAGCTGGGGTAGGGCCACGGTGTCTCCTAGGTCTGGCTCGTCGGGCCGTCGTAGTGGTCGCCTCGCAACCGTCGGCCCCGGCCTTGGCCGGTTCTGACGAACCTAGCGACCAGCGGGGTTGTGCGCAACGACAGATCGGAGAATATGCGACAAGCTGCCCGAGCGGGGCGCAAGTCGCCAACCTGGTGCAATGTGTCGGCGAACGGACGTCGGGGGCCCACCAACGGCACCCGTGACGAGCCCCCCGGAGTCGCCCGAATCGCCCAGAATGCCTGGGGTCGCTACGGGATCGCGCGGGAGGATACGACCGGATATCGCGGCGAGACTCAACCCTCTTGGTCGGCGATCGCGCGGTGGTGACGGATGACTTCCTCGACGACGAACGCGAGAAACTTCTCGGCGAACGCGGGGTCGAGGTCGGCGCTTTCGGCCAGGGCTCGTAGGCGAGCGATCTGCTGGGCTTCGCGGTCGGGGTCGGCAGGCGGTAGGCCCTGCTGGGCCTTGAGGTGCCCGACGCGTTGGGTGCAGCGAAAGCGCTCGGCCAGGAGGTACACCAGGGCCGCGTCGATGTTGTCGATGCTGGCGCGCAAGTCGAGCAGTTCGGCCGGCGGGTCCGCGGGTGCGCTCATGCGAGCTCCTCGGCGAGTCGCGTGCTGGTTCGTCGTGCGGCGTCGCGCAGCTGCGCGACGTCGGGGCCGGCGCCCAGCACCTCGCGGCTGCTGGCGGCCAGGATCGCTGCGCGGGCGGTCCCTACGGCCGCGGCGAGGTCGGAGCCGGAGCCGCCCTGGGCACCGATGCCCGGGGCCAGCAGCGGGCCGTTGGCGGCGCTCAGGTCGAGGTGCAGGCGGCGGACGTCGTCGGCGACCGTGGCCCCGACCACCATCCCGACGCTGCCCAGCAGGTGTTTCGCGCGGGCGACGGCGTTGTCGGCCGTGACACCAGCGACGATCTCCGCGGCCACGCTGCCCGGTGGGGCCGCGCCGTCGTGGGTCGGCGGAGCGCTGGCGTGCTGCACCCGCTGGCCCTCGGGATTGGAGGTGAGCGTGAGGACGAACACACCGCGGTCGTTGGCGGTCGCCAGGTCGAGGGCGGGGCGCAGCGACTCGTAGCCGAGATAGGGCGAGACCGTGATGGCGTCGACGCTCAGCGGCCCGTCGGCCAGATAGGCCTGCGCGTACCCGGTCATCGTCGAGCCGATGTCGCCGCGCTTGACGTCGAGCAGGCACAGGGTGCCGGCGTCGCGCAGTCCCGCGATGACGCGCTCGAGCACCCCGATGCCGGCGGCTCCGTGGCGCTCGAAGAAGGCCGACTGCGGTTTGACGCAGGCCAGGTTGCCGCCGAACGCCTCCACGCACCGCAGCGAAAAGGTCTCCAGCCCGGCCACGTCGTCGTCCAGCCCCCAGGCCGACAGCAGTCCGGCGTGCGGGTCGATGCCGGCGCACAGCGGCCCGTGCTGGGCCATGGCGGCGCTCAGCCGTTCACCGAAGGTGCTCACCGGCGGCCACCCGGCGCAGCCGTCGCCGGCCCCGAGGCGCGCGAGTCATCGGCTCTCGCGCGGATTGCGGGGCCACCAGAGCCACCGGCTCCGGCAGGGCCCGCGGCAGTCGCCGTTGCGCTGGCACCGGGTGGCGGGGGTGTTCCAGACGCCCCTGCGCCGGTGCCGCCTCGCCCAGGGGTGGATCGAAGGCTCGTCACGCCGGGCACGCGCTGGTGGGCGATGCCGACGACGTCAGCGGGTGAGGCGACGCCTCGGCTGCGCAGTTCCTCGCTCAGTTCGTCACGCACCCGCACGGGCGCGTGCGGGTCGTTGAAGATCGCGGTGCCGACCTGCACAGCGGTGGCGCCGGCGGCCAGGAACGTCAGCGCATCCCGCCCGGTGCGGATGCCGCCGACCCCGACGATGGGGCGCTTGGGCACCACGCCGGCCTGCATGGCGGCGTAGACCTGCCACACGGCGCGCAGGGCGGTCGGGCGGATCGCCGGGCCGGAGAGACCGCCGGTGATGCCGGCGAGCGCGGGCCGCAGCGTGACCGGATCGATCTCCAGACCCAGGGTGGTGTTGATCATCGTCAGAGCGTCGGCGCCGGCGTGCACGGCCGCCCGGGCGATCTGCACGATGTCGGTGACGTCGGGGCTGAGCTTGACCAGGATCGGGATGCCGGGCGGCACCTGGGTGCGCACGCGGTCGATGACCTCGGTGGTGGCGGCGGGGTCGCACGCAAACACGAGCCCGCGGTTGGCGACATTGGGGCAGGAGATGTTGATCTCGACCCCGACGCAGGCGTCGAACGCGGGGCTGTTGACCAGCGTCTTGGCGACCTGCGCGAACTCGCGGGGGTCGTTGCCGGCGATCGAGACGATGACGCGGGCGCCGTTCGTCATCAGCCACGCGAGGTCCTTCTCGACGAACGCCTCGATGCCCGGCCCCTGCAGGCCGATGGAGTTCAGCATGCCGCTAGGCGTCTCGGCCATCCGCGGCGTCCCCCGGCCCGAGCGCGGGTCGGCCAGCACGGTCTTGGTGACGAACGCTCCCAGCGTCGAGATGTCGAAGAAGCGGTGCAGCTCGACGCCGTTGGCGGCGCAGCCGGAGGCCGTCATCACCGGGTTCGGCAGGCTCAGCGGCCCGAGCACGGTGGTCAGGTCGACCTTGCCGCCGGGCTGCAGCGTGCGCGGCAGCGGCGGGACCGACGCCGGACCGAGCCCGGAGGCGGGCGGCACGCCCTGTTCGTCTCCGCCGCCGGAGCCCTGAACCGGGCTCTTTCCGGCCGAGGGGGTGGTGGCGGCGCCTCCGATCGCGGAGTTGCCGCCGGCCGCGGCACTGTGCCCGGCCGCGCCACCCGGCGCGCTCGACGTGCCACCCTCAGCCCGTCGGCCCGGCGTGGGGCCGGCTGCCCGGCTGCTGGCGTCACCGCGGGGCGCCTGCGTCTCCGGTTTGGGGGCGTTGACGATGATGGGCGGGGTAGCGGCCCCGTTGCGCTCGACCGGGCGCGCCGGCGCAGCGCCGGGCGAGACGCTCTCTCCGGCTCGCCCCGGCTGCCCGGGGCGACTGGCCTGCTGCGCGGCCCGGTTGGCCTGTGGCGCTGGCCGGTTGGCCTGCGCGGGGCGGTTGGCCTGCTGCTGCGCACCGGGCTGAGCCGACGAATCGGGCGACGGCGTCGCCGGACGCGCACGATCGCCCTCCGACTGCCCGTCCGGCGTGGCGAGCCCCTCCGGCGTGCCCTCGGGGGCCTTCGGCTCGTTCTTCTTGCGGCCGAACATGTCAGTGTCCTCCCTGCGTGACGCGCGGGGCCCCGTACGTGTCGGCGGGCACCTGCGCCCAGCCCTGGTCGTAGGCGTCCCAGCGCACCCGGTCTCCCCGGAAGATCGGCCCCTCGACGCACGAGCGCAGCATTCGGGTGATGCCGTCGTTGCCGCGCACGGGCAGGACGCACGTCATGCACACCCCGACGCCGCAGGCCATCGACTCCTCGACGGCGATCTGCGCGACCGCGCCGTACTCCCCCGCCAGGCGCGTCACGCTCTCCAGCATCGGCATCGGACCGCACGCGTAGACGACGGAAGCTTCGCATTTGCGCAGCACCTGCGGCAGCACGTCGCTGACCCAGCCCTTGCGGCCGCGAGAGCCGTCGTCGGTGACGACGTGCACCCCGTCGGCGTAGCGTTCGGCCTTGTCGGTGCCGAACAGGCGGTCCTTGCTCGAGGCTCCGAGGATCAGCTCGACCCGGCAGCCGCGTTCGCGCAGCGTCGCGGCGAGCCAGAACAGCGGCGCCGAGCCGTAGCCACCGCCGACGAGCACGCACGAGACCCGCTCGCGGGGTAATGGAAACGGTCGGCCGAGGGGGCCGACGAGGTCGACGTACTCGCCGACCTCCCGGGTGGTCAACCATTGGGTGCCGGGCCCGTGGGCGGCAACGACGATGTCGAGGATGTCCTCCTCGGAGCGATCGGCCGCCGGACTCACCGCGTGCAGCGAGAAGCTGCGCCGCAGCAACTGCGCCGGCGTGGCGGTCTGCAGGCCGGGGGGCCCGCCGACGCTGATCGTCACGAACTGGCCCGGCCGGGCGACGTTCGGTAGGCCCGGGGCCGTGAACGTCATGTACTGGTAGTCACCGGCCGGTCGGGTCGCGACGAGCCGAGCCTCGACATGGACGACGGGATCGACCCGCCCACCTCTCGACTTGGCCACTGACCTCTCCTTCACTAGGCGTACTGGGCGTCCGCGGCGGCGTCCGGCAGCCCCCCGGCTTGCCGGCCCGCCGCGAGACGCGCGGCGTGCTCCTGCAGGCTGGCGACCTGCAACGGTCCCCGGCGCAGGGCTTCGATGCCCTGCACTGCGGCCGCGAGCTGCTGCACCGTCGTGATGATCGGCCGGTCCATGCTCGTGGTCGCGGTGCGGATCGCGTACCCGTCGCGCCGGGCATCGCTGCTGCCCGGCGTATTGACGACCATGTCGACGGTACCTGCGAGGATCTCCTCGACGATGGTCGGCTCGCCGTGCGGACCGGCTCCCTCGCTGTGCTTGCGCACCACGGTGGCCTGCACGCCGTTGCGGCGCAAGACCTGCGCGGTGCCCTTCGTGGCGAGCAGCTCGAAGCCCAGGTCGGCCAGCACCTTGATCGGAAAGACCATCGCGCGCTTGTCCCGGTTGGCCACCGAGACGAAGATGCGGCCCGCGACCGGCAACCCCGACAAGGCCCCCATCTGAGTCTTGGCGAAGGCCGGGCCGAAGGTGTCGTCGATCCCCATGACCTCGCCCGTGCTGCGCATCTCGGGGCCGAGCACCGAGTCGACGACCCGCCCGTCGGCGGTACGGAACCGCTTGAACGGCAGGATCGCCTCCTTGACCGACACCGGCGCATCCACGGGCAGCTCGCCACCGTCTCCGGTCGCGGGCAGCAGCCCCTCGGCGCGCAGCTGGGCGATCGAGGCGCCGAGCATGACGCGGGCGGCGGCCTTGGCCAGCGGCACCCCGGTCGCCTTGGCGACGAACGGCACTGTGCGGGAGGCGCGCGGGTTGGCTTCGAGCACGTAGAGCACATCTTGGGCGAGGGCGAACTGCACGTTCATCAACCCGTGCACGCCGATGCCCTCGGCGAGGCGGCGGCTGCTCTCGCGGACCCGCTCGACCTCCCCGGGGCCGAGCGTCACCGGCGGGATGACGCACGCGGAGTCACCGGAGTGGATGCCGGCCTCCTCGATGTGCTCCATGATCCCGCCGACATACAGGTCGACCCCGTCGAAGAGCACGTCGACGTCGATCTCGATGGCGTCGTCGAGGAAGCGGTCCACGAGCACCGGATGCTCCGGGGAGGCGTGGGTGGCCCGCTCGACGTAGGTGCGCAGCGTCTTCTCGTCGTAGACGATCTCCATTCCGCGGCCGCCGAGCACGTAGCTGGGCCGCACGAGCACCGGGTAGCCGATGGAGTCGGCCACCCCCACGGCCTCGTCGGCCGAGTAGGCGATGCCGTGCTTGGGGGCCGGCAGGTCGGCCTCGGCGAGCACGCGTCCGAAGTGACCGCGGTCCTCGGCCAGGTCGATCGCCTCGGGGCTGGTGCCGACGATCGGCACACCCTCGTCCTTGAGCGCCTGCGCCAGGCCCAGCGGTGTCTGCCCGCCCAGCTGCACGACGACACCGGCGACCGGGCCGGCGGCCATCTCGGCGTGCACGACCTCCAGCACGTCCTCCAGCGTCAGTGGCTCGAAGTACAGCCGGCTGGAGGTGTCGTAGTCGGTGGAGACGGTCTCGGGGTTGCAGTTGACCATGATCGTGTCGAAGCCGACCTCGCGCAGCGCGAAGCTGGCGTGCACGCAGGAGTAGTCGAACTCGATGCCCTGGCCGATGCGGTTGGGCCCCGAGCCCAGGATGATGACCGCCGGCCGCTGCCGTCGCGCCACCTCGGTCTCCTCGTCGTAGGAGGAGTAGTAGTAGGGCGTCGAGGCGGCGAACTCGGCGGCGCAGGTGTCGACGGTCTTGTACACCGGGCGCACGCCCAGCGCGTGCCGCACCCCGCGCACGACCGCCTCGGGAGCGCCGATGAGTTGACCGATCTGGGCGTCGGAGAAGCCGTGCCGCTTGGCCAGGCGCAGCGCCTGCGGGCTCACCGCGCGACCGTGGCCGCTGGAGACCTGCACTGCCTTGGCGACGTCGTTGAGCAGCTGAATCTGGTCCAGGAACCAGGGGTCGATGCCCGTCGCCTCGTGCACGGCCTCGACCGAGAGCCCGCCGCGCAGCGCCTGCTGCACGAGCACGATCCGCCCGTCGGTGGGGGTCATCGCCTGCTGCAGCAGCGCGCGGGCGAGCTCCTTGCTCGGCTTGGTCTCGGCGTCCCAGTGGAAGCCGGCGCCCTTCTGCTCGATGCTGCGCAGCGCCTTCTGCAGCGCCTCGGTGAAGTTGCGGCCAATGGCCATCGCCTCGCCGACGCTCTTCATCGTCGTCGTCAGCGTGGGGTCGGCGGCCGGGAACTTCTCGAACGCAAACCGAGGCACCTTCACCACGACATAGTCCAGAGTCGGCTCAAACGCAGCCGGATACCACGCTCCGCCCGACGAATCGCGAGCGAAGCGAGCCTGATTCGTCGGAACATCGGACCGCGCGAGCGCAGCGAGCTCCGAGCCTGTCGGGGGGTCCACGGGGGGCGCAGCCCCCCGTGTGGTGATGTCATTGGGCACTTCGTCGAGGGTGTAGCCGATGGCCATTTTCGCGGCGATCTTGGCGATCGGGAAGCCGGTCGCCTTTGAGGCCAGCGCGCTGGAGCGGGACACCCGCGGGTTCATCTCGATGACGATGATGCGCCCGTCGACCGGGTTGACGGCGAACTGGATGTTGCAGCCGCCGGTGTCGACGCCGACCTCGCGGATGACGGCGATGCCGATGTCGCGCAGCTTCTGGTACTCGCGGTCGGTCAGGGTGAGCGCCGGCGCGACCGTGATGGAGTCACCCGTGTGCACCCCGACCGGGTCGACGTTCTCGATGGAGCAGACGACCACGACGTTGTCGGCGTGGTCGCGCATGACCTCCAGCTCGTACTCCTTCCAGCCCAGGATCGACTCCTCCAGCAGCACCTCGGTGACCGGAGAGTCGTGCAGGCCAGCCCCGCCGATGCGGCGCAGATCGTCCTCGTCGTAGGCGAAGCCCGACCCGAGGCCGCCCATCGTGAAGCTGGGGCGCACGACGACCGGATACCCGAGATCCGCTGCGCCAGCGAGCAGCTCGTCCATCGTGTGGCAGATGACCGAGCGCGCCGACTCGGCGCCGCAGCGTTCGACGACGCCCTTGAACTGCTCCCGGTTCTCCCCGAGCTGGATCGCCTCGACGGAGGCGCCGATGAGCGGGCAGCCGTACTTGGCCAGTGTGCCCGCCTCGTGCAGCGCCATCGCGGCGTTGAGGGCGGTCTGCCCGCCGAGGGTCGCGAGCACCGCGTCCGGGCGCTCCTTGGCGATGATCGCCTCGAGAACGCCCGGGGTGATCGGCTCGACGTAGGTGGCGTCGGCGATCTCGGGGTCGGTCATGATCGTCGCCGGGTTGGAGTTGACGAGGATGACCCGCAGGCCCTCCTCGCGCAGCACCCGGCACGCCTGCGTGCCGGAGTAGTCGAACTCGGCGGCCTGCCCGATGACGATCGGCCCCGAGCCGATGACGAGCACGGACGCGATATCGGTGCGCTTGGGCATCAGGCCTCTTTCTCCACAGAAGAGTGTGCGTTATCGCCGATGAGGTCTGCCGGTGGGCGGCCGGTGCGCATCACGTCGACGAAGCGGTCGAACAGGTAGGCCGAGTCGTGTGGGCCGGCCGCTGCCTCCGGGTGGTACTGCACGGAGAAGGCGGGGAGGTCGAGGCATTCGAGGCCTTCGACGACGT
The DNA here is from genome assembly GCF_000298215.1 of Kineosphaera limosa NBRC 100340. Classification (GTDB taxonomy): domain Bacteria; phylum Actinomycetota; class Actinomycetes; order Actinomycetales; family Dermatophilaceae; genus Kineosphaera; species Kineosphaera limosa. The sequence continues at coordinate 13,731 of NZ_BAHD01000035.1, forward strand.
CGTCGCTGAGGCAGACGTGGCTGACCCGCACCCGCCCGAAGTTGGTGCCCTGCTCGGCATCCGCCGGGGCCGGCACATCGCGGTCCAGCGGCGCATCGACCGCGAACCCGTGGTTGTGCGCGGTCACCTCGACCTTGCGGGTCGAGCGGTCCATGACCGGCTGGTTGATGCCGCGGTGCCCGTACTTCAGCTTGTAGGTGCCGAAGCCCAGGGCGCGGCCGAGCACCTGGTTGCCGAAGCAGATGCCGAAGAACGGGATCCGCGCGCCGAGCACCGAGCGCAGCACGTCGACCTGGTGATCGGCGGTCGCCGGGTCGCCGGGGCCGTTGGAGAAGAACACCCCGTCGGGCCCCTCGGCGGCATGCACGCCCGGCACCGCGAGCACGTCGACCAGGCCCGCGTCGGCCGGCAGCACGTGTACCTCGATGCCGCGCTGCGCCATGAGCGCCGGGGTCATCGCCTTGATCCCCAGGTCGAGCGCCACGACCGTGTACTGCCGCTCACCCACGGCCGGCACGACGTACGGCTCGTCGGTGCTGACCTGCGAGGCGAGCTCGGCGCCCGACATGGGGCTCACCTCGCGCACCTGCTCCAGCAGCGCCGCGTCGGTCTGTTGCGCGTCGGCGCCGGAGAAGATGCCCACGCGCATCGCCCCGCGTTCGCGCAGGTGTCGAGTCAGGGCGCGGGTGTCGATGCCGCTGATGCCGACGACACCCTGGTCGCGCAGGTCGTCCTCCAGGGTGCGCTGCGAGCGCCAGTTGCTGGGCCGCAGCGCGGGGTCGCGCACCACGTAGCCGGCGACCCAGATGCGCCGCGACTCGGCATCCTCGTCGTTGACCCCGGTGTTGCCGATGTGCGGGGCGGTCATGACGACGACCTGCCGGTGGTAACTGGGGTCGGTGATCGTCTCCTGGTAGCCGGACATGCCGGTGGAGAACACCGCCTCGCCGAAGGTCGTGCCGGTCGCCCCGTAGGCCTGGCCGCGCATGATGCGGCCGTCCTCGAGCACCAGCACGGCCGGGGGGAGGTCGAGCAGTTGCGTCTGCGTGCTCACGCAGACACCTCCTTGTCGAAGGGTTCGTCGGCGCTTTCCGCGAGCTGGCCGTCGCGGGCGGTGACGCGCCCGCGCAACACCGTGGCGACGACCTTGCCGGTCAGTTCGCGCCCGTGCCAGGGGTTGTTGCGCCCCTGGGAGAGCGAGTCGTCGCGGTTGACCGTGTGCACGGCCGCCGGGTCGAGCAGCGTGACGTTGCCCGGCTCCCCCGCCTCCAGGGGCCGGCCCTGGCCCTCGAGTTGGGCGAGGCGGGCCGGGGTGGCGGACATGACACGCGCGACATCGGCCCAGGTCAGCAGCCCCTCGCGGACCATGACAGTGCTGATGACCGGCAGCGCCGTCTCCAGTCCGACCATGCCGAAGGCGGCGGTGACGAAGGCGTGCTCCTTGTCGTTGCGGGCGTGCGGCGCGTGGTCGGTGGCGACCACGTCGATGGTGCCGTCGGCCAGCGCCTCCCGCAGCGCGTGGGCGTCCTCGCTGGGGCGCAGCGGCGGGTTGACCTTGAACGTCGGGTCGTAGCCAGTCAGCAGGTCCGTCGTCAGGAGCAGGTGGTGCGGCGTGACCTCGGCGGTCACCTGGATGCCCGCGGCCTTGGCCCAGCGGATGACCTCGAGGGAGCCGGCGGTGGAGACGTGCGCGACGTGCACCCGCCCGCCGGTGTGCCGCGCGAGCATGACGTCGCGGGCGACGATGACCTCCTCCGCGGCACCGGGCCAGCCGGGCAGCCCGAGGCGCCCGGAGAGTTCACCCTCGTGGCAGCAGGCGTTGGCGTCGGCCAGGCGCGGGTCTTGGGCGTGCTGGCTGACGAGCCCGCCGAACGGCTTGAGGTAGTCCAGCGCCCGGCGCATGAGGCGGGCGTCGTGCACGCACCGTCCGTCGTCGGAGAAGATCCGGACCCGAGCGCGGCTGCGAGCCATGAGGCCGAGCTCGGCGAGCTCCTGACCGGCCAGGCCCTTGCTGACGGCGCCGACAGGCACGACGTCGACGAGCCCGGCGCGGCGGCCGAGGTCGAAGACGTGCTCGGCGGCCTCGGCGGTGTCGGTGACCGGGTCGGTGTTGGCCATCGCGAGCACCGCGGTGTAGCCCCCCGCCGCAGCCGCGGCGGATCCGGTGGCGACCGTCTCGGCGTCTTCGCGGCCCGGTTCGCGCAGGTGGGTGTGCAGGTCGACGAGGCCGGGCAGGGCGACGAGCCCGTCGGCGTCGATGACCTGCGTCCCGTCGGGGCCGGAGTGGATCGAGCCGACCTGGGTGATCCGGCCGCCGTCGATGAGGATGTCGGCGCGCCCCTGCCCCAGCAGGTCGGCGCCCTTGATGAGCAGGCTCACGCTGCGTTCCCCTCTCCGGCGAGCAGGTGGTACAGGATCGACATGCGCACCGCCACACCGGCGGAGACCTGGTCGAGGATGATCGAGGAGGCGCCGTCCGCGGCCTCCGGGGAGATCTCGAAGCCGCGGTTCATCGGTCCGGGGTGGGCGATGACGGCCTTCTCGTTGCGGCGCATGAGCGTCGCGAGGCGCTCGCGAGTCAGCCCGTAGCCGGTCGTGTATTCACGCTCGGTGGGGAAGAACCCGCTGTTCATGCGCTCGCGCTGGACGCGCAGCATCATGAGCACGTCGAGCGGCTGGGCGAGCGCCTCGTCGAGGTCGTTGGTGATCGAGAAGCCGTCGCGCTGCGCCCAGTCGCGGATGCCCGAGGGCATCAACGTCGGCGGGGCGACGAGCGTGATATCGGCGCCGAACTGGGCCAGGCACAGCAGGTTCGAGCGCACCACCCGGGAGTGCAGCAGGTCACCGACGATGGCGACGCGCAGCCCCTCGAGGCGGCCGAGACGGGCCCGCATCGTGTAGGCGTCGAGCAGCGCCTGGCTGGGGTGTTCGTGCGTGCCATCACCGGCGTTGATGACGGCGGCGTCGACCCACTGGGAGACCTGGTGCGCGGCGCCGCTGGCCGCGTGCCGCATGACGAGGGCGTCGACGCCCATCGCTGTGATCGTCAGCACGGTGTCGCGCAGCGACTCGCCCTTGGAGGTCGCCGACCCCTTGCCGGAGATGTTGATGGTGTCAGCCGACATCCACTTGCCGGCGATCTCGAAGCTTGAGCGGGTGCGCGTGGAGTCCTCGAAGAAGAGGTTGATGACCGTGCGGCCACGCAGCGTCGGCAGCTTCTTGACTTCGCGGTGCTGCACCTCGTGCATCTGCACGGCCGTGTCGAGCAGGGTCAGGATGTCGTCGCGGCTCAGGTCTGCCATCGAGAGCAGGTGCCGATTCATGCCGTTCCCTTCCTCGCGGAGTCGGCCGGCGCGCCGCGGGAGATGCGGACCTCGTCGGTGCCGCCGTCCCACTCGGCGAGCCGCACGTGCACGCGTTCGCTGCTGGAGGTCGGCAGGTTCTTGCCGACGACGTCGGCGCGGATCGGCAGCTCGCGGTGGCCGCGGTCGACGAGCACCGCGAGCCGGACGCTGCGCGGGCGGCCCAGGTCGGTGAGCGCGTCGAGGGCGGCGCGGATCGTGCGGCCGGAGTAGAGCACATCGTCGACGAGGACGACGACCTTGTCGTCGATGCCGCCCGGCGGGATGGCCAGGGAGCCGGGCGCCCGGGTGGGCTGGCGGCGCAGATCGTCGCGGTAGAGCGTGATGTCCAGCGAGCCGACGGGGATGGGCCGCCCCTCGACCTGGCTCATCAGCTCGGCCAGGCGGCGGGCGAGGATCACCCCGCGCGTCGGGATGCCGAGCACGACGAGGTCGTCGGCGCCCTTGTTGTGCTCGAGCACCTCGTGGGCCATGCGCCGCAGACCCCGGGCGATGTCTTCGTCGCGCAACACGACGCGCGACTCAGGCGGAACGGGCGCTCCCGCCTCCGGTGCCGGGCGACCACCAGGGATCGCCTGCGCCTGCGGCGGGCTCGCGTCGGACTGTCCAGCGGATTCGGGCACCATGGCGCGCCGAACCTCCTTCCCCGCCTCACCGGACGGTGTTAAAGGATGTTCCGATTCGTCGCTCACCCTAACCCCGCGGCGCGCCCTGACCGAACCGCCCCGCGCAACCCCGCAGAACCCCCTCCAGCCCGAGCGCGGTGACTAGGGTGGTCGGTGAAGCCCGCGCGTCGCCCTGTCACGGTAACGCGGCCGCGCGCGATGGCGCCCCACCGATCCGAAACAGATGGGCTGTGCGATGACTGCTGCCGTTCCCGTGGACCCGACGACCACCACCGCGTGGGCCTCCCTCACCGAGCTGAAGAAGGGCCTGAACCCCGACCTGCGCGGCTGGTTCGCCGACGACCCCCAGCGCGCGCAGCGGATGTCGTTCACCGCGGGCGACCTGTTCGTCGACCTGAGCAAGAACCTCGTGACCGACGACATCCTGGCCGCCCTCGTGCGCCTGGGCGACCAGGTCGACCTGCCGGCGCGGCGCGACGCGATGTTCGCCGGTGAGCGCATCAACGTCACCGAGAACCGGTCGGTGCTGCACACCGCCCTGCGGCTGCCCAAGAGCGCCGAGCTGGAGGTCGACGGGCAGAACGTCGTCGAGGACGTGCACGCCACCCTGGAGAAGGTGTACGACTTCGCGCGCACGGTCCGCTCGGGCGAGTGGAAGGGCGTGACCGGCAAACGCATCGAGACCATCGTCAACATCGGCATCGGCGGCTCCGACCTGGGCCCGGTCATGGTCTACGAAGCGTTGCAGCCGTACGTGCAGGAGGGGTTGAGCGCCCGCTTCGTCTCCAACATCGACCCCACGGACATCGCGGAGAAGACCCGCGGGCTCGACCCGGAGACCACCCTGTTCATCGTCGCCAGCAAGACGTTCACCACGCTGGAGACGCTGACCAACGCGCGGCTGGCCAAGGCGTGGCTGCTGGACTCCCTCAAGAGCGCCGGCGCGATCGACGGCTCGGACTCCCAGGCCGCCGACGCGGTCGCCAAGCACTTCGTGGCCGTCTCGACGGCACTGGACAAGGTCGCCGAGTTCGGCATCGACACCGCCAACGCGTTCGGCTTCTGGGACTGGGTCGGCGGGCGCTACAGCGTCGACTCGGCCATCGGCACGAGCCTGGCGGTGGTGCTCGGCCCGGAGAACTTCGCGGACTTCCTCGGCGGCTTCCACGCCATCGACGAGCACTTCCGCAGCGAGCCGCTGGCCAGCAACGTGCCGGCGCTCATGGGTCTGCTCAACGTGTGGAACGTCAACTTCCTCGACGCCCGCACCCACGCGGTGCTGCCCTACAGCCAGTACCTGCACCGCTTCCCCGCGTACCTGCAGCAGTTGACGATGGAGTCCAACGGCAAGGGCGTGCGCTGGGACGGCACCCAGGTCACCTGCTCGACGGGCGAGGTCTTCTGGGGCGAGCCGGGCACCAACGGTCAGCACGCTTTTTACCAGTTGATCCACCAGGGCACCCAGCTCGTGCCGTGCGACTTCATCGCGTTCGCCAACCCCGCGCACCCGCTCAAGGACGGCGCGGCCGATGTGCACGAGTTGTTCCTGGCGAACTTCTTCGCCCAGACCGCGGCGCTGGCGTTCGGAAAGACCGCCGACCAGGTGCGCGCCGAGGGCACCGACGAGGCGATCGTGCCCGCGCGCGTGTTCACCGGCAACCGCCCGACGACCTCGATCATGTCGGCCTCGCTGACGCCCTCAGTCGTCGGTCAGCTCATCGCGCTGTACGAGCACATCACGTTCGTTCAGGGCATCGTGTGGGGCATCGACTCCTTCGACCAGTGGGGCGTCGAGCTCGGCAAGCAACTCGCCAAGGCGGTGACGCCGGCCGTCGGCGGCGACGAGCACGCCCTGGAGCAGGTGGACGCCTCCACGCAGGGCCTCATCCGCTTCTACCGGCAGCACCGCACGGCGTAACCCGTCAGGTCTGTTTCAAGCCCTGTGTCGGGCCACGTATCACGCCACGCTGGGCGGCCTTCGATGACGGGGGCCGCCCGGTCGTCTCAGCCCAAGGCGGCGCCGATGCGCGCGGCGGCGGCCACGACGGCGTCGACGGCCCCTTCGGCGGTCTCGCGCCGGTGCGTGATGAGCGTGACGGCGGCGGGGCCGTCGGGGTGTGTGGTGCGGATGGGCGCGGCGACGGCGTGGGTGCCGGGAGTCACCTCCTCACTGGAGAGCACGAATCCCTCGCGGCGGGCCGCGCGCACCCGGTCGCTGTCGTCGGCACTGACGGGTCCGGCGGCCTGCACGGCGATGCTGCCGGCGCCCCGGTCGAGGGCATCGCGGCTGCCGACGCGGTAGGAGAGGTGCGTGGTCGTCGTCGACGGCTGGGTCACGGTGATCGCCACTGCGTGTTCGCCGTCACGCACGAGCAGACATGCAGAGGATCCTGTGCGGTCGGCGAGGTCGGCCAGGATCGGCTCCGCAGCCTGCCGCAGCCCGGGACGCACCCGCTGGCCGAGGGCGACGAGCTCCGCGCCGATCCGGTAGCGAGTGCCAGTGCGGGCCGCGAAACCCGTGCGCGCCAGCGCCTGCAGCAGCCGGTAGGCCACCGACCGATGCACCCCAAGACGCGCGGCGACCTCGCTGGCGGTCAACCCCTGCGGCGCGTCGGCCAGCGCCCGCAGCACAAGCAGGCCCCGCTCCAGCGTCTGCGCCCCGTCCGCCCGCCGACCTGTCGGCTCGGCCCCCGGCACGGGGTCGTCCGCGCCCGAGTGCCCCTTACTCCCGTTGCCCATCTGGCACCTCGCGTTCCGTCAGCCGGACGGCGCCATCACGGGCGCCGCGCCTTGGTGGCATGACGGCAACATACACGCTGAACACGCACTATTTGCATCATTGTCGCCGCGTGCGCGCCATCCGGTCACTCGTGAGCCTCCCGAGGCTTCCCGAGTGCCGGGTGAACCCGCCCCGTGCGGCAGCGGGCCAGGCAACGTAGCGACTTCTTGACGTACTGGCGCGACGGCCGATTTTCATCGCTGCAGGTCAGCGCGTTGGGCATCCGAGGAGCACCACTCCGAGTACGTCAAGAAGTCGCTACGTCCGGGGTGCCGCGGTTACTGAGGGCGTCGGAGGGCGTCGGCGGGCATCGCCTCGCGGACCTATGGCAGGGCACCGACACCAGTCGACGCCTCACCGGTTGTGGCATCAGTTGTGGCATCAGCGCCGGGGTCCGCCAGCACCTCGCGCGGGTCGATGAGCAGCACCCGGTGCCCATCGAGCTTCAGGCGGCGCACCCCCTCCTGCAGCATCCGCCGGCCCACATCGTCGACGGAGGCGACGCGGGCGACGTCGATGACCACGGGCATCGGGCCGGGCTCGATCCGCGACAACGCGCGCAGCACGACCTCTCCGGAGACGAACCGGATGGGCCCCTGCACCACCGTCTGGAACCACTGTTCGCCGTCGCGTTCGAGCACCCCGGACTCGCTGACGGCCGCCACCCCGGGCAACGGCGACGACATCAGGTGCATGCCCATGTCGGTGGAGAGCCGCTCGAAGATCTGCACGCCGCGGCTGCTGGAGCCGAAGCGGTCCAGGCGCGGTGAGAACGTGCCCAGGCCCACCTGACCAGGCAGCGCCCCGAGGATGCCCCCTGCGATGCCGCTCTTGGCGGGGATGCCGACCTGTGTCATCCAGTCGCCGGCCGCGTCGTACATGCCGCTGGTCGCCATGACCGAGAGCACGAGGCGACACACGGGCTCGGGCACGACCTGCACTCCGGTGACCGGATTTCGCCCGTGCCCGGCGAGGGTCATCGCCATCACCGCCAGATCGCGCACGCCCACGAGCAGCGCGCATTGGCGGACATAACCGGTGACCGCCTCGTGCGGATCGCAGGTGATGATGTCGTGGCTGCGCACCAGGTGCGCCAGCGCGAGGTTGCGGTGCGCGGTGCTCATCTCCGAGGCGAACACGGCCTCGTCGACGGCCAGGTCGCGGCCGGCGAACGCGGAGAGCCCGGCGTGCACTCGCTCGAAGCGCTCCTGCGCGCCGAGGTCGCCGTCGCCGACCAGCGTGTACGTGGTGATCGCGCCGACGTTGATCATCGGGTTGTCAGGTCGGCCGGTGCCTGCCTCGAGCGAGATCTCGTTGAACGGGTCCCCGGAGGGCTCGACTCCCACCCGTTCCAGCAGCGCCCTCTCCCCCCGGTCGGCGAGCGCGAGCGCGTAGGTGAACGGCTTGGAGATCGACTGGATCGTGAAGCGGGAGTCGGCGTCACCGGCGGTGTACATCGTGCCGTCGGCGACGCACATGGCCACGGCCAGCTGATCCGGATCGACCCGGGCCAGCTCGGGGATGACGTCGCACACGCTGCCCTCGTCGGCCAGGCACTCGCCGAGAACCTGCTGGAGGTAGTCACTGACCGGAACCTTCATGGCCCGACCTTACGGATGCTTCGGCGGCGAAGACGGTGCCACAGATGCCGCAAAGCAGGATCGTGGCAGGTTGCTCAGGCGTCGGCGTAGGGCGAGGACGTGCGAACCTGCGGCCGGATGCCGTCGCCGGCGTCGGGGTCGGGCAGCACGTCACGCGGGTCGACGAGCACGACGTCGTGGCCGTCGAGGGTCAGCCGGCGGATGCCCTCGAGCAGCATCCGTCGACCAACGTCATCGACGGAGGTGACCCGCGAGAGGTCGAGCGCCAGCGGCTCGGGGCCAGGCTCGAGCTGCGCCAGCGCGCGCAACACCGACTCGCCGGCAGCGAACCGGATCGGGCCCTGCAGTTCGGCGTGCAGCCACGTCTGGCCTTCGTACTCGACCGTGCCGCTCTCGCGCACGGCCGCGACCGCGAGCGGCGGGGCGGACATCAGGTGCAGTCCCATGTCGTTCGAGAGTCGCTCGCAGACGTTCACTCCGCGGGCGCTGTTGCCGAACCGGTCGAGGCGGGGCGAGAAGGTGCCGATCCCGACCTGCCCGGGCAGCGCGCCGATGATCCCGCCGGCGACCCCGCTCTTGGCGGGAATGCCCACGTTGGTCAGCCAGTCGCCCGCCGCGTCGTACATCCCGCACGTCGCCATGACCGAGAGCACCTGCCGGCACACCGCCTCCGGCACCACCTGCTCGCCGGTCAGCGGGTTGCGCCCGGCCGCCGCGAGCGTCATGGCCATGACCGCCAGGTCGCGCACGTCGACGAGCAGGGCGCACTGACGGACGTAGCCGCGCACCGTCTCGTGCGCGTTGCCGGCGATGATGTCGTGGCTGCGCACGAGGTGAGCCAGCGCCAGGTTGCGGTCGGCGGTCTCCATCTCGGAGGCGAACACGGCCTCGTCCACGCTCAGTTCGCGGCCGGCGAACGCGGACAGTCCGGCGCGCACCTGCTCGCAGCGGTCCTGCTCCGAGCACTCGTCGCCGCCGACGAGCGCATGGGTGGTGATGGCGCCGACGTTGATCATCGGATTGCGCGGCCGGCCGGTGTCCTCCTCCAGGGAGATCTCGTTGAACGCATCGCCGGAAGGTTCGACGCCGACCCGGTCCAGCACCGCCTCCTGGCCGCGGTCGGCGAGGGCGAGCGCGTAGACGAACGGTTTGGAGATCGACTGGATGGAGAAGCGCACGTCCGCGTCGCCGGCGGCGTAGACGGTGCCGTCGGCCACGCACAATGCGACCGCGAGCCGATCCGGGTCGGCGGCGGCCAGTTCGGGGATGTAGTCGGCCACCTCTCCCTCGTCGCCGGCGCACTCACCGAGAACCTGCTGGAGATAGTCGTCGACCGGAACCTTCATGGTGCGACCCTACGGACCCTCGGGCGACCGTTGAGGATGGTCAGTCGAGGATCTGCTGCGCGCGCTCGATAAAGGTCTTGAGGACGTCGATGCGGGCGTGCTGTTTGTCGTTGCCGGCGACGACGGTCCAGGGGGCGTTCGGCGGGGAGGTGCGGGCGATCATCTCGTTCATCGCGTTGACGTATTGGTCCCACTTCTCGCGGTTGCGCCAGTCCTCGTCGGTCAGCTTCCACGGCTTGTCCTGCGCGCGGGCGTCGAAGCGGGCGAGTTGCTCGTCAGGGTCGATGTAGAGAAAGAACTTCAGGAGCAGCATCCCGTCGTCGGTGAACTCCTTCTCCATGGCGTTGATCTCGCCGAAGGCTCGGTCCCATTCGGCCTGGGTGGCGAACTCTTCGATGCGTTCGACCATGACGCGGCCGTACCAGGAGCGGTCGAAGATCGCGATGCGGCCACGGGCGGGCAGGTTGTTGTAAAAGCGCCACAAGTAGTGGTGTTTCTTGTCCTTGCCCTCGGGCGCGGCGGTCGGGTTGATGCGAAACAGCCGCGGGTCGAAGCCTTTGATGAGCCGGCGAATTGCCCCGCCTTTACCGGCGGCGTCCATTCCTTCGAAGACCATGAGGGTGGGGATGTCGGCCTGGGCCAGGCGGTAGGCCAGGGCGCCGGCCTCCTCCTGCAGCGGGCCGAGTTGCTCGTCGTACTCCTCGTCGGTGAGCGCGAGGTCCAGCGGCACCTCACCGAGGATGTCCGGCGGCGTGCCGTAGGAGCGGTCGACGGGCGCCTGCGCGACCGATTCCCTTGTGGTCAGTGCTGATTCGATGGCGTCGCAGACGATACCGAGCACCTCGATGGAGGCCTGTTTGCGATGGCCGGCGTCGACGACGTGCCACGGCGCGAACGCGAAGTTCGTGCGCTCGAGCACGTCCTCGATGCGCACGGCGAGCTTCTTGTAGCGACGATTCTGCCAACGATCGTGCGGGGAGATGAGCACCTCGCGCGCATCGGACGCGTACTCCTCGATGCGCTTGGACTGTTGTTTGCGGGTGATGTGCAGAAAGAACTTGACGACGACCATGCCGTCGTCGGTGAGGGCCTTCTCGGTGGCGGCGAGCGCCTCGATGCGGGCTTCGTCGTCGGCCTCGTCGAGGTCGAGGCGATTCATCAGGCCCGTGTAGACGCTGCGATCGAACACGGTGATATCACCCTCGGCGGGGATGGCCTGCCAATAGCGCTGGCTCGGCACATACTCACGGTCCTCGTCGGTCAGGTGGTCGAAGACGTGCACAGAGAATCCACGGGCGTCGAGCCGGCGCAGCAGGTGGGTCATGACGTAGCCCTTGCCGGAGCACTCCCACCCGTCGATCTGTACGAGCACCGGCATCCCGGCGTCGGCGGCCTGGCGTTGCAGCCGTTCCAGCCGGTCCTTGAGGTCGCCGCGCTTGACGTCCGCGTACTCCGGGCGCATCCCGCGCTCTCGAGCCTCGTCCAACATCGCTGTTCTCCCTACCGTCGACTCCAGCGTGGCCGTCAGGCTATGCGGCCCAGTCGCCTTCGTCATGTGCTGCGGCGTTGACTGGTGTCAGGGTGGAGCGCCACGAACAGGGACCACGGCTGCGCCTGCGGGTCGCGCGGCCGGTCGTGAAACTCCTGCAGCAACTCGAAGAGTCGTTCGCGGAACTCCTCCAGCTGCTCGTCGGGTAGACGCAATGACATCCGGGTCATGCCCTGGTTCTCGGTGGGTGCCCGGCTGACCTCCGCCAGGAACGCCTCCAACATCGAGGCGGAACTCGCGGGAGCGTTCGTGAACCAGGACTTTCCGGTGGCCCGGTAGGGGATCTCGCGGGCACCGCGTCGGCCGCGGCGCGGCTCCAGCGCCTCGAGAAAGCCGGTGTCGACGAGGGTGCGCACGTGGTGCAGGGCGGTCGCGGGCTTGAGGTCGAGCGTCTGCGCGATCTCCCGGTTGCTCAGCGGCTCGTCGAGCGTCGCTCGCAGGATGCGCAGGCGGACCCCGGAGGCGAGCGCCTTGGCCTCCGCCTCCGTGGCGTCCCGGTGCTCCTGGTCGCCATGACGTTCGCCCATAGCCCCACGATAGCAACGATTGACAAATCCCAATCGCTGCTGGAAGCTAGCGATTGAATATTCCCAATCACTGGAGGTCGGCGTGGTCACGAACTCGTCTGCGCGGCGCACGCTGTTCCGGCATCGCGACTTCCGGCTGTTGTGGATGGGAGACACGGTCTCGGTCTTCGGGATGCAGATCGTGGGCTTCGCGATGCCGCTCGTGGCCATCCAGGTGCTGGGCGCCGGGGAGTTCCAGATGGGGGTCCTGACCGCCCTGGAGATGCTGGCGTACCTGCTCATCGGCCTCCCGGCCGGCGCCTGGGTGGACCGGTGGCGCAAGAAGCACGTGATCGTGCTGGGCGACCTGGCTCGGGCCACGTTGCTGCTGACGATCCCCCTCGCATTCGTCGGCGGGTGGCTTGGGATGTGGCAGCTGTACGTCGTGGCGTTCCTGACCGGCTGCATCACGGTCTTCTTCGACGTGGCCAATCAGTCGTATCTGCCCGAACTTGTCGAGAGTGAGGCGATCAGCGAGGGCAACTCCAAACTGGAGGCCAGCCGGTCGGCGGCGCTCGTCTCCGGCCCGGCGGTGGCCGGGTCACTGGTCCGGCTCATCGGATCGCCCCTGGTCATCGCGGTGACCGCCGCCTGCATGGCGTTGTCGTCGCTGCTCGTCAGCCGCATCCGGCACCAGGAGCAAGTGAGCGACGTGGCGGCGAGGCGCCCGCTGGCGACCGAGATCCGCAAGGGTCTTGCCTTAGTGCTCGACCATCCGCTGCTGCGTCGGATCGTCATGTGCACCGGGACGCTGAACTTCGCCGGCGGCGGCGTCAACGCGCTGTTCATGCTGTACGCGCTGACGGTGCTGGGGCTCAGCGAGGTCACCGTCGGCATGGTCTTCGCGCTTGCCGGTGCGGGCGGGCTGGTGGGGGCGCTGACCGCCGAGCGCTTCGGGCGGCTCGTCGGCGAGGGACGGTCCATCCCGCTGGGGGCGCTCATCTGCGCGGTGGCCTCGTTCGGTGTGCCGTTGGCGCACGTGCTGCCCGCACTGCCGACGCTCATCGTGGGCTGGACGGCCATGGCCTGGGGGGTCGTCGTCTACAACATCGGGCAGGTCAGCTTCCGGCAGCGGCTGTGCCCCAAGCCGCTGCTCGGCCGGATGAACGCCTCCATTCGCTTCCTCGTCCTCGGGCCCGTGCCGATCGGCGCGTTCGTCGGCGGCGTGCTCGGGCATCAGCTCGGGATGCTGCCCACGTTCGTGATCTTCTGCGCCCTGAACCTGCTGGCGGCGGTCCCGGTCCTCTTCTCCCCGCTGATCTCGATGCGCGACCTGCCGCGAGAACTGGACGCGTACCGCACCGAGAACGGCAGTCGGGGCTGACCCGGCAGGCCACTCGGGCCACTCGGGCCACTCAGGCCACGGCGTGGAATTCGATCCGCAGCCCCAACGCCTTGCTGACCTTCAGGATCGTTGCGAAGCTGGGGTTCCCATCTTCGGACAGCGCCTTGTAGAGCCCCTCGCGGCTCAGGCCGGTCTCGCGAGCCAAGGCGCTGAGATTCCCTGAACGGGCGATGACTCCCAATGTGTGCGCGATGAAGGCAGGATCGTCCCCCGCTTCTTCCAGGGCAGCCTCGAGATAGAGCGCGGCATCGTGGGGCGTCTTCAAGTAGTCCGCGGAGTCGTACCGCGAATAGGTCTCGCTCATTCCCGCCACTCCTTCGCCAACTCGTGGGCCTTCGCTATGTCACGCGCTTGATTCGACTTGTCACCGCCGCTCAACAGGATGACGAGCCGGTCACCTCGCTGAACGAAGTAGACCCGATAACCCGGGCCGTGATTGATGCGTAACTCGGAGACGCCTCCGCCGACCGGCTTGACGTCCCCGGGATTGCCGAGAAGCAGGCGATCGATGCGCACCTGGATCCGCACCGCAGCGCCTCTGTCCCGAAGGCCTGCAAGCCAACGGTCGAAGGTCGCCGATCGCAACACTTCCATTAGTGTCAACCATAGTTCACATTACGCGCCCCCGACAACCCGTCTTGCTGGCCACCACGGTGGCCCTCTCGCCGCACGTCCGGATGCGTGAGCTACCAGGGAGTTGGATGCGCGCCGCGAACCCAGCCCCGAGGACGAGCCCGCCCTCCGTCGCCCTGCCAGCACTCGGCGTCAGTCGGTGACGGCCGAGTAGCCGTCCTCCCCGGCGAGCCGTTCGATGGCCGTCGCCAGCCCGAGGTCGCGGTCGGTGAGCTTGCCGACGTCGTGGCTCAGCGTCACGACGGTGACGTGGCCCGGGTAGCTCAGGGACAGGTCCGGGTGGTGGTTGCGCCGGTCGGCCAGGGCGGCCACGGCCGCGACGAACTGCCCGCCGCCGGTGAAGCCGCCGCAGTCGTAGGTCACCGACAGCCCGGAGTCGGAGACGGCCCAGTTCGACAGGCCCGCCTTCCCCACGGATTCGCTTGTCACGCTCTGGTTGTCGTCACTCATGAGCCCAACGTAGGCCGCAGGCGCACCGACCGCATCCGGCGTGATCTGCGTGATCGGCAACGAGCCACGCAGCGCAGTCACCCAGCGCTGTGGCGAACGGAGTACATCAAAGACTCCAGTCCCGACCCGAGTCCGTGAAGGCGCGCTCACGGCCGCGATCTGGGGTGGCCGGAGCGATGACGTTCTCCACTCGCCACCACCGGGCCCGCTCGGGCGCCGAGCGCGGGAGCTACGCCATCTGTTCAGCGCTCACCCGCGTCCGGGTACGTCAGCTGTCGGTGAACCCGACCTCGGCGTGGCTGCCGTCGCACAGGGGCTTGAACTTGCTGGCGCCGCAGCGGCACAGGGTCATGCGGTTGCGGGTCTGCAGGTCGGCGCCGTCGGCGCGGTCGACCGGCACGCCGCCGGTCACCCACAGCGGGCCGTCGTCGACGATGAGGATCCGTTGGGGCAGGTCGGGCTCGTCGTCGACGCGGTCGCCGTCGGTGCGGTGGGTCAGGGCACCGGAGGGGCAGTGGTCGACCATGGCCACCATCTGCTCGACGACGTCGGCGTCGTCGGAGCGGACCATCTTCCACACGTTGGTGTCGGCGCGCATGCAGAACCCGGTGTGCTCGCAGATGCCGCGGTCGTCGCGCACCTGGACGCCATGACCCTGCATGACTCGTGCGCGCGCCTCGTAGGAGTCGGTCGGGGCAGCCTCGGTGCCGTCGAAGGGCTGCGGCCCCGACTTGTGGCTGCCGTCGCAGAACGGCTTGTTGCCCGACCGGCCGCACCGGCACAGCCAGTAGGTGCCCTCGTCGTCGGCCTCTCCGGAGGTGTCGACGGCCGCGGGCTCCTGCCACTCGATCGGGTGCCCGCCCTCACTGAGCACCCCGACTCGCACGAGGTCCACTCTCCCGAACACGCCGTACGGTCCGTTTTCGGTCGCTTCGATGCGTCGCACTGAGTCACCCATGCCGAAACGCTACTGCGCCAGGGTACCGAAGGCGCGCCAGTCGGATGGGGAGCTGACTCAGTCGAGCGCGAGGGTCCCGCGGATGCGCACGGTGCTGCGGCCGCCGACCCACACTTGGCCGTCTTCGCGGTCGATGTGCACGCGGCCGGCGCGGCCCAGCGCCGTGCCCTGGGAGGCGACGTAATGCTCGGGCAACTCGTCGGAGTCGATGAGCCAGAGGGCGAGGCCGGCGTTGAGGCTTCCCGTCACCGGGTCTTCGGCGGCCCCGAGGGTCGGCACGAAGGCGCGCACCTCGACATCCGCCGGGGCGCCGTCGGGGTAGCGGCCGATGACGCCGAGCTTGAGGTCGCCCATCACCGCGAAGTCCGGGCGCAAGCCGAGCACCGTCTCGGCATCCGGCACCAGCACACCCAGCCAACCCGGGCCGTTGTCGACCCACGCGGCGCCCTCGCATGACCCCAGCCCCAACGATGCCAGCGCCTGGGCAAGGGTCGCGTCGTCGACCGGCCCGGAGCGCAGCAGCTCGGGCGCGGCGAATGCCAACCGGTCGCCCTCCAGCCGCACGTCGATGAGCCCGACGCCGCACTCCTGCACGATCCGCTCACCGGCCGGCACGCCGCCGGCCTGCAGCCACGCCCACGCCGACCCGAGGGTGGGGTGCCCGGCGAACGGCAGCTCGCCGCCGGGGGTGAAGATCCGCAGCCGGTAATCCGCTCCCCCGGCCCGGCCCTGCGGCGTGGGCTCCAGCATGAACGTCGTCTCCGAGAGGTTGGTCCAGCGGGCGAACGCGGCCATCGTCGCCTCGTCGAGTCCGTCGGCCTCGTGCACGACCGCGACCGGATTGCCGCGGAAGGCCTCGTCGGTGAACACGTCGACCTGACTGAACGGCTTGCTCATGCGCCCCAGCCTAAGCAGCACAGCGAACACGCACCCCTCAGCGTCACTTCAGTCGGCGGGCGCAATCTCGCCGGTGTCGACACAAATTCGCCGGATACGGCTGACCGGAGGCGATCGACTGCCGCCGAGGAGGAGTCACACACATGCATGGTCGCTCGAGTCGGTCTGCGCGCGTTCGGCTCGTCGGCAGGGTCACGGCCATGGGCACCGCCACTCTTACGGCCCTCGCCCTCAGCGGCTGTGCGCTGTCGCTGGGCTCGGAGCCGGCCGCGAAGCAGAAGGCGGCCAGCACGACCGCTGCGCAAGAGAACGCGACGCCTGCCGTCGCCCCCAAGGCGAACGCCACACACGCGGGCGCCACCCCCGCAGCCGCCGGCGCAGTGCGCCTGGCCAGTCCGCTGCAGGCGCTCCCGGCGAGCCGCAACGAGACCCCGCAGGGCCTGACCGGCACGCCCGGAGGGGGTGGCTACACGAAGATCACGATCCCCGGTCCTGCGTCAGGCCACTCGGGCAGCGCCTATGTGTGGTTCCCACCGTCGTACAACAAGCCCGGTCACGAGCGCACCCAGTACCCCGTCATCGAGGTCTTCCACGGCTATAAGCCCGCACCGTTGGCGTTCTTCAGCTACTACCACCTCGACGAAGAAATGGCGAAGCTCGTTGAAAAGGGCAAAATGCGAGAGGCGGTCATCGTCCTCCCGGATTGGGCGCCCGCAGGATTGGACACCGAGTGCGTCGACGGCGGCGGCGGCAATGTGGCGATGGAGACGTGGCTGACGCAGGACGTGCCCGCGTATATCGCCGGCACGTATCGGGTGGCACGGGATCGCGGTTCGTGGGCCGGCTATGGCGCGTCGACCGGAGGCTGGTGCGCCCTCATGGCCTCGACCCTGCACCCGGCGACCTTCGGCTCCGCGGTCTCCGTCGGCGGCCAGGGCTACCCCGAATTCGACCCGCCCTACATTCCGTTCACGCCCGAGAGCCCCTCCGGTCAGCGCTACAACCTCACCAAGGTCTTGCGAGAGCAAGCGCCGCCGGTCGCCCTCTGGCTGCTCATGGCGAAAACCGACAAGGAGTCCTATCCCACGTCCAGCACGATGATCGCCGCCGCCAAGGCGCCGACATCACTGGATGCCGTGGTGCTGGACTCCGGACGCCATCACCCCATGTTCTGGCTCCCCTACATCCCGGCCACCCTCAAGTGGCTCGGCGCCTCCACCAGCGGCTTCGCGCCGCAGAAGTAGCCCCCGAACAAGACTGCACAGTCGGCCCGTAGTCGGAGCGCTCAGATCGGACGAACCGTCTCGTGCGTTGCCGGGCATTCCCACACCGCCCTGCCGTCCCGCACGGTCGCCGTCAGCGGATGGGTGTGCTGATGAGCAACGCAGGCCGGCCAGACCGACTCGAGCCGCAAGGATGGCGCCATTTCGACAAGCACATCCTGCAGCTGCGACGCCAAGTCCGCAACCTGCCACGCGGGCTCCAGATAAGGGTTCTCCAGAAGCTGAAACAGCTGGCCATCCAAATCGACCACAGCAACCTTCTGACCATCGCCAACAGTGTCGCCTGGAAACGTCAACGAGGCCCGCGGAAACCACTCAAGCGACTCGTCGGACAGCAACCTCGAAATCGTGTCGCTGAAATCTTGACGATCCACGGGTTCACGCACTCCCATTCAAAGCGAGCCAGTTGAATCAGGTTACGCGCTACGCCATGACTTGAGCGCCCCAGGAAACGGATTAACGGCAAGCATGGCAACCTCCCTGTCAGCATTTACTTCGTCCACGATGGCAGCCAACTGCACATCCGGCATTCGGAAGACGAGGGCGTCGTACCGCTCGGTCGCGTCACCTTCGGGCACCAGCAAAGTGGCAGCGCGTAGGATCTGCCAACTCGGCAAAGAACCAGCCACCTGACCAAGCACTAATGCGAGGGGGCATGAAGGGTTCATGAGGACGAGATCCAGCAACTGGGTATCGCGACAGGCCAAACGCAACAGCACGTCAGGAGGGATCTCCATGTTCTGCGCCACAATGTGCGGGACAACCGCATGCTCCGACTGCAGGAGCACCTCAATGACCTGCCGGCTCAATGCCGGGTGGCCAGCCACACGAGCCTGCACCTCGACCACATCGGACTGAGCATCGCGCAGTAACTCCGCTTCTGACGCACTCAAATCCGGCTCAAAGAGCACGATCGCCCTCGGGCTCTTGCTCCGTGGTGCCCGAGTCACCGACGACTTGGGCGATGCGGGAGAGGAGGCCGTTGACGAAGGTCGGAGAATCGTCGGTACTCAGGGCTTTGGCCAGCTCGACGGACTCGGAGATGGCGACGCCGGCGGGCACGTCGTCGTTGTACTCCAGCTCCCAGGCGCCGACGCGCAGGATGGCGCGGTCGACGGCGGGCATACGCTCCAGCGGCCAGCCGCGGCTGTAGGTGGCGAGCACCTCGTTGATGCCGTTCCAGTTCTCCACGACCCCGCGCACCAGCCGCACCGTGTACTCGCGCAGCGGCGACTGGCCCGCCGGGGTCGCGACCCGCTGGTCGAGCAGGTCACCGGCGTTGAGGCCGCGCTGGTCGGCCTCGAAGAGCAGGTCGACGGCCGCCCGGCGCGCCTTGGAGCGGGTGGAGGTCAGCGTGCCCTTGGGCTGCTGGACGGTGCGGATCCGCTCCGCCCCCTCGACCGGGGGCGGTAGCTCGCCGGGCGCGGGGCGGGCGGACGTCGGCATCAGGAGACGCGCGAAAGGTAGGAGCCGTCGCGGGTGTCGACCTTGACCTTGGTGCCGGTCTCCAGGAACAGCGGCACCTGGATCTGCGCGCCGGTTTCCAGCGTCGCCGGCTTCGTGCCGCCGGTCGACCGGTCGCCCTGCAGGCCCGGCTCGGTGTAGGTGATCGTCAGCTCCACCGACGCCGGCAGCTCGACGAACAGGGGGCTGCCCTCGTGGGTGGCGACGATCGCCTCCTGGTTCTCCAGCAGGAAGTTCGACGCGTCGCCCACCACGTCGGAGTTGACGTGCAGCTGGTCGAAGGTCTTGCCGTCCATGAAGACGAAGTCGTCGGCGTCCTTGTACAAGAACTGCATCGTGCGCCGATCGACGTTGCTCGTCTCGACCTTGGTGCCGGCGTTAAAGGTCTTGTCGACCGTCTTGCCCGAGAGCACGTTCTTCAGCTTGGTGCGCACGAACGCCGGGCCCTTGCCGGGCTTGACGTGCTGGAACTCCACCACGCTCCACAGCTGGCCCTCGATGTTGAGCACCATGCCGTTCTTCAGGTCGTTCGTCGATGCCACAGGTCGATTCACTTTCGTCGGTATCGGAGCGCGCCAGCGCACCGGCTCGGCCGGCGGGCACGCGAAGATCGCCACCAGTCTACCGGCACCGGCTGCCCGCCCCGCGCACCCCGCGCCGCGCCGGCCCCCAGCCCGACGGTCGCGCTCCCTGCGTTCGGGCGCGGTCGCAACCGCATTCGTCGGCAGGGAGCGCGACCGTCGAGGAGAGGGGGCGGGCACCGCCGGGCAACGAACCGATCACACTCGGGAGCCGGTGGACTCCCGATGCGGCGCGCCGCGCAGCCGTGACAGGCTAGAACCATGCTCCGCCCGGCCGACGACGCAGTTGCTGCGACTCGGTCGACGCTGCCCGTGCGACCTCGCCGCACGCGGCCCCTGCGGGGCTGGCTAGCCGGGGTCACGGCGGGACTGCTGCTCACGCTCACCGCGTGCAGCGGGCAACCCGGCGCCGGCTCTCCCGAGACCACCGAGCCGACGAGCCCGACGGCCTCCCCGAGCACTCCGGTGCCGGTCAAACCCATTCGCGCCAGCGCCCTGCCGCTGGCCACCGACCTGCGGCCCGCCAACATCGAGGACCCCTACACCGCGCGCGCGCTCGGGCTCCTGCTCCGCGGCCTCAAGCGTTACGACACCAAGGGCAAGGCCGTCGACGAGATGGCCCAAGCCATCGAGACAGCAGACAACAAGACGTTCACGATCCGCCTGCAGCCCGGCTGGACCTTCGGCGACGGTGAGCCCGTGACGGCCTCCTCATACGTCGACGCCTGGAACTACGCAGCCCGCGCCGACTCCGGCCAATACCGGGCGCAGGACTTCGCCCCGATCCTCGGGTTCGCCACCGTGCGCCGCCCCTCCTCCGACCCGACCTCCGCCGACACCCTCGCCGGCCTGCAGGTCATCGACGAGAACACCTTCCAGGTCACCCTCAACCAGCCGCAGCCGGACTTCCCCGACGCCCTCGGGCAGTTGTCGTTCGCGCCGCTACCCAAGGCCGCCCTCACCGATCCCGCCGCCTGGTCACGAAATCCCGTGGGCAACGGCCCCTACCGACTCGAGGGCACCTGGCCCCAGACCTCCGACGCCGCGGCGGTCGTCCCGCTGCGACCCAATCCCGCCTATCGCGGGGGGCAGGCGCCGCAGAACGACGGCATCGACCTCAAGGTCTACCCCACCGCCAGCGCGGCCCTCGACGACCTGCGCGCCGGCAACCTCGACGTGCTCGACCTCATCCCGGTCTCCGACCTGCCCAAGTACCGCACGGAGTTCGGCGGCCGGGCCGTCAACCAGCCGGTCGGCGTCGCGCAGTCGCTGGTGTTCCCCGTGCACCGGGAGCCGTGGACAGGTCAGCGTGGCGTGCACCTGCGCGAGGCCATCTCGGCCTCGATCGACCGCGCAACGATCGCCTCCGGGCTGCTCGCCGGAGCCGCGCTGCCCGCCACCGACCTGTCCGCGCCCGTCGTCGAGGGCTACTCGACCGATGCGTGCGGCCAGTGGTGCAACCGCGATCAGACGCTCGCTGCGGAGTCGGCCCGGGCGGCTGGCGCGTGGGAGGGGCCGCTGACGATCGCCTACGCCGCGGACCACGACGAGGGCCCGGTGGCCACCGAAGTCTGCCGCGAGGTGACCCAGGCCCTGGGCGTCCCGTGCGAGCCGCGCACCTACCCCACACTGCGGGCACTGCGGGAGGCGGTGGCCCTGGGCGACGAGCAAGGCCCCTACCTGCAGAGCTGGCAGATGACTCGGCCGACCCTGTCCGCCTTCCTCGTGCCCCGCTTCAGCACCGGCTCGCCCGACAACACGAGCGGCTTCTCCGACCCGCTCGTCGACACCCGCTTCCTGGTCGCCGCCACCGCCTCGGTCGGCGCCCAGCCGGCGGCGTTCAGCCAGGCACAACCGCTGATCTTCGCGACGATGCCGGTCGTGCCGCTGTGGTCGCGCAATGCGGTCGGCGCCACCGGCACAGAAGTGACCGGGGTGCGCACCGACGTCTTCGGCGCCGTCGACTACGCCGCCATCACCCGCCCCTGACCAGCCCTGTCGTGAGTGGGCCGGAGTCGCCCGGTCAGGTCGAGCGCGCGTCGGGCACGAGCGGGATGCCGACGCCGTAACGCGCCTCGAACACGAGTTGAGTCTCGGTCGATCGCACGGTTCGGTGCACGGTGACGTGGCGCAGCACGATGTCGCGCAGCGCCTGCGCGTCCTGCACCGCCATCAGCAGGTGAAAGTCGTCGGCGCCGGCGACGTGCAGCACCCGCAGCACCCCGGGCACGGCGACCAACTGGTCGAACAGAGTGCTCACCCCCACCTCGTCGTGGCTGCCGAGGCGCACCTTGACGACCGCCAGCAGCGGGCACCCGAGCGCGGCGAGGTCGAGGTCGAGGTGCACGCCGCGGATGATCCCGCTCGCCCGCAGCGCCCGCACGCGATAGGCGCACGTCGACTCGGCCAGGCCCAGCCGCACGGCGAGCGCCTTGTTCGTCAACTCTGCGTTCTCGACGAGCGCGGCGAGGATGCGCCGATCGATGTCGTCGAGCGCGGGCGGGGGTTGTGGTTTCGCCAAAATCGCCCTCCGAATATCGTTGCTGCTTGTTGAGAACCTCCAGTTTGCGACATTAGGCAACAGATTCAGCAGCATCTATCGACACTTGTTGCTGAACCGCTCATCGTAGGTTCATGACGGCACACCACCACCTGGACACCATGGCCGTACACGCGGGCCGCGACGATCTCGCAGAGCTCGGTGTGCACGCCCTCCCGATCGACCTGTCGACCACCAACCCGCTGCCCGACCTGGAGCACGCCGGCGCCTCCTACGAGGCGATGGCCTTCGGCGGACGCCCGCCGGCCGACGGGAGCCTGGTCTACCAGCGCCTGTGGAACCCCACCGTGGCACGCTTCGAAGACGCCCTGGCCCAGCTCGAGGGCGCCGATGAGGCTGTTGCCTTCAGCTCCGGCATGGCGGCGATGAGCGCGGCGTTGTTGACCACTGCGGAGTCTGGCCGTCGCCATGTCGTGGCCGTCCGCCCGCTCTACGGCGGCACCGACCACCTGCTGGCCACGGGCCTGCTCGGCACCGAGGTCACCTACGCGAACGCGGAGGAGGTCGGTGCGGCACTGCGCCCCGACACCGGCCTCGTCGTGCTGGAGACGCCCGCGAACCCGACCCTGGACCTCGTCGACATCGCCGCCGTTGTCGCGCAGGCCGGCGATGTGCCGGTGCTCGTCGACAACACGTTCGCGACCCCGGCGCTGCAGAACCCGCTGGCGTTGGGCGCATCGATGTCGCTGCACAGCGCCACGAAGTACCTGGGCGGTCACGGCGACGTCATCGGTGGCGTCATCGCCTGCTCGTCGGAGTCGGCCGCGGCGCTGCGCCGGGTGCGGGCCGTCACCGGTGGGCTGCTGCATCCGCTCGGTGCCTACCTGCTGCACCGCGGACTGGCGACGCTGCCGATCCGCATGCGCGCCCAGCAGGCCGGAGCCGGAGCGGTCGCCGCGTGGCTCGCCGATCACCCCGCGGTCGAGCAGGTGCACTACCCCGGCTTGTCGGCGGACCCGGCCGGCCTGCTCGGCACCCAGATGCGCGGCCCGGGCGCCATGCTCGCGGTAACCCTGCGCGGCGGCTACGACGCCGCGGCGCACCTGGTGACCTCGGTGCGGCTGTTCACCCACGCCGTCTCGCTCGGAGGGGTCGACTCCCTCATCCAGCACCCCGCGGCCCTGACCCACCGCCCAGTGGCCGCGCACGCCCGGCCCGGCGCCGGGGTCGTGCGCCTGTCCATCGGCCTGGAGGCCGTCGGCGACCTCGTCGCGGACCTCGACCAGGCGCTGCGCCCCGAGGTCGTCAGCGACCGCGCGGACGCCGAGCCCCACATGGCCGCCGCCGGCCACTCGTGGGCCATCTAAGAAAGGCCAGTGTTCAATCCACTAGGGCTTCAACTGTTCACCGCAAGCTGTTGCGCGAAACTATCGCGCAACAGCTTGTCTGAGCAGGTCAAACGCTGCGACTCCGATATCGCAATGGCATTCACTAGCAGCCAGGACTAACGACCCTAGGGCGACATCCAGAGAACGCAATAGCTTGTTTGAGGTGAGGCGCACGTCCAGACGCCTCGTTACCTCACCCTCACGCTGGAGCCTTCGTTGGAGATCGCCCTACTCATTGCGCAACTTGCCGTCGTCCTCGCCTGCCTTCTCCTCGGCGCCCACCGCGGCGGCATGGGATTGGGACTGCTCGGCGGCGTCGGCCTACTGATCCTCGTCTTCGTCTTCCGCCTGCCACCGGGAGAGCCACCGATCCAGGTGATGCTGACGATCCTGGCGGTCATCGGCTGCGCCTCGGTGCTGCAGACGGCCGGCGGCCTCGACGTGCTGATGCGCGTCGCCGAACGCATCCTGCGTAAGCACCCGCAGCACATCACCATCCTGGGCCCGCTGACGACCTGGACGCTGACCGTCCTGTGCGGCACCGGCCACGTCGTCTACACGATGCTGCCGATCATCGCCGACATCTCGCTGAAGAAGAACATCCGCCCCGAGCGGCCGATGGCCATCTCGTCCGTGGCCGCCCAAATGGGCATCACGGCCTCCCCGGTGTCCGTAGCGGTCGTCTCGATGGCCTCGATCCTGGCCGAACGTGCCGGTGTCGGGCAGGCCTTCACGATCCCGCAGATCCTCATGGTCTCGCTGCCCGCATCGCTGTGCGGTGTGCTTGTCGCGGCCCTCTGGTCGATCCGCCGCGGCAAGGACCTGGACGACGACCCGGTGTTCCAGGCTCGCATCGCCGACCCCAAGATGCGCGAGTACGTCTACTCCGGGGGATCGACCCTGCTCGACTCCACGTCGTCCAAGGAGGCCTACCGGGCCACCCGAATCTTCTTCACCGCTATTGCCGTGGTCGTGCTGCTCGGCGCCTTCGAAGGATTGCGCCCCTCGTTCCCGACGGAAGCCGGCGGCATGGCGCCATTGTCGATGAACCTGACGATCCAGATCCTCATGCTGGTCGCTGGCGCGATCATTCTCATGACCTGCAAGGTCAAGACAGCCGACATTCCTAATTCCGGGGTGTTCAAGGCGGGCATGGTCGCGATCTTTGCGGTCTTCGGTGTCGCGTGGATGAGCGAGACGTTCTTCGGCGCGCACCTCGAAGACCTGGAGGCCGGCCTGGCTGGGGTGGTCGCCCAGGCCCCCTGGATGTACGCCCTGGTGTTGTTCCTCGTCTCCAAGCTCGTCAACAGTCAGGCCGCAGCGATCACCGCGATCGTGCCGGTCGGTCTCGCGTTGGGCGTCGACCCCGTGGCGATCGTCGGATTCATCGGCGCCGGTTACGGCTACTTCATCCTGCCGACCTACCCCTCCGATCTGGCGGCCATCGGCTTCGACCGGTCGGGCACGACGCACATCGGCAAGTTCGTGATCAACCACAGCTTCTTGGTGCCCGGCCTGATCTGCGTGGCCGTCTCCTGCCTCGTCGGCTACCCGCTGGCCCAGCTGCTGCTCGGCTGAGTTACGCCGTCCACAACTCACCGTCCACAACTCAACAGACACCGAGCCGCCGGTCCCCCGATGGGGCCGGCGGCTCGGTATGCGGCGCGGCGACTCAGGACGCCGGGCGTCAGGGCGTGACGACCGCGTCGTAGGCGGCGCGCAGGTCCTCCTCCGAGGGCCCTTCGAGCCGGCCGGGTTCGCCCGCGCTGTCGACGACGACGAAGCGCAGCAGGGCGCCGCGGGTCTTCTTGTCGCGGCGCATCGCGGCCAGGTGCTCGTCCCACCCCTGCCCCGGAGGCGGGGTGTAGGTCGTCGGCAGGCCGATCGCGGTGAGCACGGCCCGGTGATCCGCGACACCCGCGTCGTCGAGCAGCCCGGCGCGGCGGGCCAGTTCGGCGACGTAGATCATGCCGAGCGCCACCGCCTCGCCGTGCCGACGGCGGTACCCGTTGACCTGCTCCACCGCGTGCCCGAACGTGTGGCCGTAGTTGAGGATCTCCCGCAGCGACGCCTCCTTGAGATCGGCGGTGACGACGCGGGCCTTGAGGGCGATCTTGCGGACGACCAGCTCCCGCAAGACCGGTGAGTCCGGCTCGAGCGCGGCCTGCGGGTCATCGCGCAGCAGCTCCAGAATGCGCGGCTCTCCGATGAATCCGCCCTTGACGACCTCCGCCATCCCGGCGATCAGGTCGGCGCGCGGCAGGGTCCGCAGGCTGCTGAGGTCGACGAGCACCCCGGCGGGCTCGTGGAACGAGCCGACAAGGTTCTTGCCCTCGCCGGTGTTGATGCCCGTCTTGCCGCCGACCGCGGCGTCGACCATCGCCAGCAGCGTCGTCGGCACCTGCACCACCGGCACCCCGCGCAGCCACGTGCCGGCCACGAAGCCGGCGAGGTCGGTGACCGCCCCGCCGCCGACCCCGACGACCGCGTCGGTGCGGGTGAAGCCCGCCTGACCCAGCACCGACCACAGATGCGCGGCGACCTCGACCGTCTTGGCGGCCTCCCCGTCGGGCAACACCTCGAGGTAGGTCTGCACGTCCCGCTGCGCGAGCACGTCCGCGATCCGCTGGGCGAGCGGCTGCACCGCGGCGGCGTGCACGATGAGCACCCGGTGCACGGACGGCGGCAGCAGCGAATCGATGCCGGCAGCGACGTCCTGCTGCCCGACGAGCACGTCGTAGCCCGCGTCGGGTGGCCCGACGTGAATGGTGTCGATCTGGCTCACGAACGATCCTCCCCCGAGTTCTCCGATGCCGAGCCGGAGCGCTCGCCGGAGGCATCCCCCTCGACCGCCGCCTCGTTCAGGGTGACGACGATGGCGTCCACGACCTCCTGCGCTGTGCGCCCACCGGTGTCGACGATGTGCGTCGCCAAGCTCTCGTAGATGGGGCGGCGGTGCTGCATGAGCGCCAGCCACTGACCCCGCGGGTTGAGCGCGAGCAGGGGGCGCCCCTGGTCGAACCCGGCCCGGCGCGCGGCGTCCCGAAGTGCGACATCGAGAAAGATCACGGTGTGCCCCTGCCCGAGCGCCGCCTGGGTCTGGTCGGCGAGAATCGCTCCGCCCCCCAGCGAAATGACCGCGGGCTGCCCGGGCGACAACTCCGCCACCGCTCCGGTGAGCGCGTCGGTGACGGCTTGTCGCTCGACGGCCCGAAACGCCTCCTCGCCGGAGTCGACGAAGATCTCTGGGATGGTGCGTCCCTCGGTCCGCTCGATGATCACGTCGGTGTCGACGAACGCGACGTCGAGCCGCTGCGCCAGCAACTGCCCGACCGTCGATTTACCCGCCCCTGGCGGTCCGATGACGACGATCAACCCGCTCGAGGCGGCCTGCTCACCCGCTGTGGCCGCTTGGCCCTCTCGGCTCTCCCGCGTGCTCACCACGACCTCATTCCCTCCGGGATCGACTCCAGGTACGAGCGCACGTTGCGGGCGGTCTCCCCCACGGAATCGCCGCCGAACTTCTCGCTCACGGCGTCGGCGAGCACGAGCGCGACCATCGCCTCGGCGACGACCCCGGCCGCCGGTACCGCGCACACGTCGGAGCGCTGGTGGATGGCCTGCGCCGCCGCCGTGGAGGTGACATCGACCGTGTGCAGCGCCCGGGGCACCGTGCTGATCGGCTTCATCGCCGCTCGCACGCGCAGCACCTCGCCGGTGGACATGCCGCCCTCGGTGCCGCCGGCGCGGCCGGTGCGGCGCCGGATGACCCCGGCGTCGTCGCGTTCCATCTCGTCGTGGGCGGCCGAGCCACGCCGCGCGGCGGTCGCGAAGCCGTCACCGAGCTCGACGCCCTTGATGGCCTGGATACCCATGAGCGCGGCGGCCAGGCGGGAGTCGAGGCGCCGGTCCCAGTGCACGTGCGAGCCCAAACCCGGCGGCACCCCGTAGGCCAGCACCTCGACGACCCCGCCGAGGGTGTCGCCGTCTTTGTGCGCCGCGTCGACCTCGGCGACCATCGCGGCCGAGGCCGCCGCGTCGTAGGCGCGCACCGGATCCTCGTCGAGGCCCGGCACGTCGTCGGGGCCCGGCAGCGAGTCACCGGAGGAGGAGGCCGCGCCGATGGCGACGGTGTGCGACAACAGCCGGATGCCGGCCGCCTGCTCCAGGAAGGCGGCAGCGACCGCCCCGAGAGCCACCCGGGCGGCCGTTTCGCGCGCGGAGGCCCGCTCCAGCACCGGGCGCGCCTCGTCGAAGCCGTACTTCTGCATCCCCACGAGGTCGGCGTGCCCGGGGCGGGGGCGGGTCAGCGGCCGGTTGCGGGCGATCTCCTTGGGCGCGTTGATGTCGTCGGAGGCCGCGAACGCCTCCTGCTCCACCGGGTCGGGGGCCATGACGGTCTGCCACTTGGGCCACTCGCTGTTGCCGATCCGCAGCGCGATCGGCGACCCGAGCGTCGAGCCGTGGCGGACGCCGCCGAGGATCTCCAGCTCGTCCTGCTCGAACTTCTGCCGGGCGCCGCGCCCGTACCCGAGCCGGCGGCGGGCCAGGGCCGCGCGCACGTCGTCGCTCGTCACGGACACACCCGCAGGAATCCCCTCGACGATGGCGACCAGCGCGGGCCCGTGCGATTCTCCGGCAGTCAACCAACGCACCATGGCCGAAATGGTCGCACGTCACGGCAGCCGCGCCTCGTGCGGGTTCAGGAGCCGGAATCGAGGTGGGCCAGCACCGCCGCCCGCATCGCCGCCACCGGCGCCGGCAATCCGGTCATGAGGCGCACCTGCTCACCGGCCTGGTGCACGAGCATCCCCAGACCGGAGATGGTGGTGGCGCCCGCGTCCGCGGCCCACCGGGCCAGCGGGGTCGGCCAGCCGCCGTAGACGACATCCATGAGCACCCGCCCGGCCAGCGTGCCGGCCGGCACCGGGTCAAGGCCCAGGTCCGTGCCGGTCGGCAGGGTGCTGACGGTGACGTCGGCGGAGGCGATGAGCCGGTCGAGGTGGCCGCGGGCCAGCCCGGCCTCGTGCGCGACGGCGATCCCGCGCCGGGTCGCCAGCTGCTCGGTCTCCGGGCGCACGGTCGTGCGCACGACGAAGACGATCTCGCGCACCCCCAAGCGGCCCAGGGCGTCGATGACGCTGCGGGCGGTGGCACCGGCGCCGAGCAGCACGGCCCGCCGCGGCGACCGCCCACCCTGGCCGACCCCGGCCTCCAGCAGCGCCTCCAACGCCCCATAGGCGTCGGTGCTGTCGGCGATCCAGCCGCGGTCGGTGCGCACCAGCGTGTTCGCGGCGCCCATCTCCCGCGCGTGGCCGGAGGCAGCGACCGAGATCGCCAGCGCGTCCTCCTTCAACGGCATGGTCACCGAGAAGCCCAGCCACTGCGAGTCGCGCCCGGCCAAGAACTTCAGCAGGCTCGATTCACCCTCGCCACCGACGGCGAACTTCTCGTAGCTCCACTGGGCGAGCCCGAGCTCGGCATAGGCGGTGCGGTGCAAGATCGGCGACAGCGAGTGTTCGATCGGGGAGCCGAGCACCGCGGCGCGGCACGGCGTGAGGGGCACGCCGCTCAGCACTTACCGGGGTTGGCCTGGCACCACTGCTGGAAGCGGCGGACCTGAACGTTGTGCTCGTCCAGGGTCGTGGTGAAGACCGTCTCACCGGTGCCCGGGTCGACCGTCACGAAGTACAACCACGGCCCGTCGACGGGGTTCTGCGCCGCGTTGATCGACTTCGCCCCCGGATTGTTGATCGGGCCCGGCGGCAGGCCCGGGTGGCGGTAGGTGTTGTACGGGCTGGTGGCGGCGCGCTCCTCGTCGCTGGTCGTGATGGAGCGGCGCTGCGCGGCGTAGTTGACGGTCGAGTCCATCTGCAGCGGCATGTTGGCCTTGAGCCGGTTCTCGATGACGCGGGCGACCTTCGGCCCGTCCTCGTCGGTGCGGGCCTCGCCCTCGACGAGGCTGGCGACCGTCATCACTCGCTCCATGTTCGCCGGCGGCACGTTGAGCGAGCGCAGCTGACTCGTCGCGTGCGCGACCATCGTCCGCAGCTGGCTGATCGCGTCGGTGCCGGGGTCGAAGTCGTAGGTCGCGGGAAACAGGTAACCCTCGATATTGCCCTTGGCGGCCTCGGGAAGGCCGACGATCGAGGGGTCGTCCTGGATGCGCTTCTCGGCCGCCTGGTACTGGGCGACGGGCACCTGCGTGACCTTCGAGAGCTCCGCGTAGACCTCGCTCTTCCACAGCCCCTCGCGAATCGTGACGCGGGTCGTGTTGCGCCCCTCGTTGCGCATGAGGGAGAGCGCCTGGGCGGCCTGCATCTCCTTACGTAGCGCGTAGTGACCCGGTTGCAGCTCGTCACCGGGGTTGTCCTGGATCGCCTGGGTGAACGCACCGGCGGTCAGCACGACCCCGGCCTGCTGCAGCCGCTGCCCGATCTCCAGGCCCGTGTCGCCCGGCTCGACGACGACCTCCACCTGGCCCTGACCGGCGCCTTCGTAGTCCTTAGGGGCGGTGAACTGCTGATAAATGGGCCGGAACAGCCCGACGCCGACCGCCACCCCGCCCACGACCAGCGCGAGCGCCACCGCGAACACCACCAGGCGCCGCCACACGGGCTTGCGTGCAGTACCGCTGCTCTCGTCGTACGGGGGCTCGTCGTGGCCGGCATCATCGCCCGCGTAGCCATGCTCGTCGTACTCGCCGTGACCGTCCTGCTCGTCGTACCGGCCATGCTCGTCGTACTCGGCGTGATCCTCGTAGCCGTAGCCGCCGTCGTGCTGGTCAGGGCCGCGCTCGAGACCGCGGTCATCGTGGTCACCAGAGTGGTCGCCACCCTGGTCGACCCCGTGTTCAAGGTCCGGGCCGGCGTCCTCGCGGGCCTGGCGACCGTGCTGATCGGAGGCGCGGACGACCTCTGGCTCGTCCCAGGCGTCCGGTGCATCCGCGTCCCAGTCGCCAGACGCGCCGGGGCGTCGGGAAGGGGGCTCGTTGCTCATCCCGGATCTCCTTCGATTCTCTTGCCGGTGTCCGGCGCTGCTCGGGTGTGCCGCGGTCTACGACGTCCGACGCTCTCCCCCGCCGGCTGCCCCGAGACGCGTTCGGCCTCAAGGGCCGTCTGCAGGATGGTCACGGCGGCCACCTGATCGACGACCTCGCGGTGTCGGCGTCCCGGACGTCCGCTGGCGTGCAGTGCCCGATGTGCTTGCACAGTACTAAGCCGCTCGTCGAAAACCCTGACCGACACCGCCGCAGGCACCTCGCGTCGCAGGTCGGCGGCGAACGCACGAGCCGTCGCGGCCGCCGGCCCCTCCTGTCCAGAGAGGCTGCGGGGCAGGCCGACGACGACCTCGATCGCTTCCTGGTGGGCCACCAGGTCGACGAGCGCGCCGACCGGATCGTCCTGTGCGGGCAGGCTGGCCCACGGCGTAGCGATCAGCCCGTCGGGGTCGCTGAGGGCCACGCCGACCCGGGCGGCGCCGACGTCGACGCCGACCCGGATGCCGCGTCGCACCTGCTCAGCCCCCGGCGCCGGCCGGAACGCCGAGGCGGTTCTCGATCTCGGCGAGCGCGTCCGCCACCTTCGCCGGGTCGGTGCCACCGCCCTGGGCCAGGTCGGGCTTGCCGCCGCCACCACCGCCAAGCACGCCCGCGGCGGCCTTGACCAGGTCACCGGCGCGCACGCCGGCGTCGCGGGCCGGGCCGTTGGTGGCCACGACGATCGAGGGGCGCCCCTTGGCGACCCCCGCCACGGCGACCACCGCGGGTGTCGCGTCGCCGAGGCGTCCGCGCACGTCGAGCACGAGCTTGCGCAGGTCGTCGCCGCCGACCTCACCGGCGTCCGCGGTGACGACGCGCGTGTCGCCGAGGTTCTTGGCGTTGTCGACGAGGCCCGCGGCGCCGGAGAGCACCTGCGCGGCCTTGATCGCAGCGATCTCCTTCTCCGCGTCGCGCAGGCGCGTCACGAGCGTCTCGACCCGGCCCGCGAGCTCGTCGGGACGGGCCTTGAGCGTGTCGGCCAGGCGGCTGACGATGAGGCTCTCGGTGCTCAGGTGGTCGTAGGCGTCGAGTCCCACGAGGGCCTCCACGCGGCGCACCCCGGAGCCGATCGAGGACTCGCCGAGCAGCTTGACGATGCCGAGCTGCCCGACCCGCTGGGCGTGCGTGCCACCGCACAGCTCCTTGCTCCAGTCGCCGATGGAGACGACCCGCACCTCCTGGCCGTACTTCTCCCCGAACATCGCCAGCGCGCCGGACTCCAGGGCCGACTTGCGGTCCATCACCTGGGCGCCCACCGGCAGATCGTCGAGCAGCACCTGATTGATGTGCTGCTCGATCTCGGCGAACGTGCTGGCCGGCACCGGCTTGCTCCAGCTGAAGTCGAACCGCAGCCGGCCGGGTGAATTCTCGGACCCGGCCTGCGTCGCCGTGGAGCTCAGCGCGTCGCGCAGCGCCTGGTGCAGCACGTGGGTCGCGGTGTGCGACCGCGAGACCGAGCGGCGCCGGGCCACGTCGATGCTCGACTCGGCGACATCCCCGACCCCGATCTCGCCGGCGGCGACGCGGCCCTTGTGCACGATCAGTCCCGTGATCGGCTTCTGCACGTCGAAGACGTCGACGAGCCCGCCGCCGACCCGGATGAGACCGTGGTCGGCCAGCTGGCCACCGCCCTCGGCGTAGAACGGGGTGGCGTCGAGAACGAGTTCGACCTCGTCGCCCTCGCCCGCCCGATCGGCGGGAACGCCGTCGACGAGCATGCCGGCGACCCGCCCGCTGCCCTCCACCTGCAGGTACCCGGTGAAGTCGACCGGTTTGCCGAGCACGTCCGCCAGGTCGCGATACGAGTGGGTGTCGGTGTGCCCCTGCTTCTTGATCTTGGCGTCGGCCTTGGCCCGCTCCCGCTGCTCCGTCATGAGCTTGCGGAAGCCCTCCTCGTCGACGGCCAGACCTTGCTCGGCCGCCATCTCCAGAGTCAGATCGATGGGGAAGCCGTAGGTGTCGTGCAGCGCGAACGCGTCGTCGCCGCCCAGCCGCTGCTGCCCCGAGCCCTTCGCCTTGGCGACCGCGGTGTCCAGGATCGTCGTGCCGGAGGCCAGCGTGCGCCGAAAGGCGTCCTCTTCGGCGTAGGCGATCGAGCTGATCCGCGACCAGTCGCGCCCCAGCTCGGGGTAGGAGCGCGACATGCGCTCCAAGCTCACCGGCAGCAGCTCGGGCAGGCTCGGCTGCTCGACGCCGAGCAGGCGCATGGAGCGCACGGCGCGACGGAGCATGCGGCGCAGCACGTAGCCGCGGCCCTCGTTGCCGGGGGTCACGCCGTCGCCGATGAGCATGAGGGAGCTGCGCACGTGATCGGCCACGACCCGCAGCCGCACGTCGTCGGGATGGGAGTGCCCGGCGTCCTGCGCGGAGTGGATGCCGTAGCGCTTGCCGGCGAGGTCGGCCGCGCGCTCGAGCACCGGGTAGACCTCGTCGATCTCATACATGTTGTCGACGCCCTGCAGGATGCTGGCGATGCGCTCCAGACCCATGCCGGTGTCGATGTTCTTGTTCGGCAGGTCGCCGCGGATGTCGAAGTCGGTCTTGGAGCGCACGGCGGACAGCTCGTGCTGCATGAACACGAGGTTCCAAATCTCCATGAACCGGTCCTCGTCGACGGCCGGGCCGCCGTCGGGGCCGTACTCGGGACCGCGGTCGACGTAGATCTCGCTGCACGGGCCGCCGGGGCCGGGCACGCCCATCGACCAGTAGTTGTCGGCGCGGTCGCGGCGCACGATCCGCCCGCGGTCGATGCCGGTGAGCTGCACCCACAGGTCGGCGGCCTCGTCGTCGTCCTCGTAGACGGTGACCCACAGCTTGTCGGGCTCCAGCCCGTAGCCACCGGCGCCCTGGTGGGTCGTCAGCAGCTCCCAGGCGAACTCGATCGCGCCGGCCTTGAAGTAGTCGCCGAAGCTGAAGTTGCCGTTCATCTGGAAGAACGTGCCGTGCCGGGAGGTCTTGCCGACCTCCTCGATGTCCTGGGTGCGCACGCACTTCTGCACCGAGGTGGCGCGGTGGTACGGCGGGGTCTCCTGGCCGAGGAAGTACGGCTTGAAGGGCACCATGCCGGCATTGACGAAGAGCAGGTTGGGGTCGTCGTACAACAGGGGTGCGCTCGGTACGACCGTGTGGCCCTTGCTCTCGAAGAAGGCCAGCCAGCGGCGCCTGATCTCGGCGGTTTCCATGAGTACGTCGCGTCCTTTGCTCTGCTCGGACAGGTGATTGGCGCCTAAGGCGCGTGAATGTAGTTGCGCCGCAAGCACGCACAGGTAGTCGTGCCGCAGGCACGCAGCGTGGTGCAGGGCACGCAGGCTCCAGTATGACGCGTCGGCCCCGCCCCGCTCTCCGCGGCACGCGGCGCTCGGCCCTGACCACCAAGGATGAGTGCCACCTGAGGACGCCGTCACGATCCGGCCACGCCTGCACAGCATCGTTAGCTAACCGCCGTGGGCCGACTTACTGTTTCGTCACCCGCTTCACCAAGCACATTGTGCAGTCGAAGCGGCAAGAACGACTCGAAGTCAGGAGATGCGCTACATGGCGATGGAACATCCGACCACCCGAGTCGGTTTGCCGTCGGCAAGCCTGATTCCGGGCGCCGGTCTCGACGGGGGCGACCCGTCCACTCCACCTCCGCCGGCGGGCAAGGACGTGCAGGGCCGCACTCCCTGGCAATTGGCGTGGCGGCGGCTGCGGCGCGACAAGGCGACGATGGTCATGGGCGGGGTCGCGGCCCTCGCGGTGCTCATCGCGATCCTGGCCCCGCTGCTCACGGCATGGGGCGTACTCGACCCGTACGACTTCCACCCGGAGCTCATCGACGGCGCGACCGGTGGCCTGCCGAACGCGGCGGGTGGAGTGAGTCGGGCCCACCCGTTCGGCGTCGAGCCGCAGACCGGGCGCGATGTCTTCTCACGGGTGATGCTCGGCGTCTCCTTCTCCCTGACCATCGCGCTCTCCGCCTCGCTGCTGACGATCATCGTCGGCACGATCATCGGCATCATCAGCGGCTTCGCCGGCGGGGCCATCGACTTCTGGATCAGCCGGATCATCGACATGATCCTCTCCTTCCCCCAGACCCTCATGCTCATCGCGCTGTCGGCGATGTTCGTCGGGGTGCTTGTCAGCTTCGGGGTGCCGGACGGAGCACCCGCCAACGGCCTCTACATCATCCTGTTCCTCTCGCTCTTCCAGTGGCCGGCCTTCGCCCGCATCGTGCGCGGGCAGGTGCTCTCGCTGCGCGAACGCGAGTTCGTCGAGGCCGCCCGCAGTCTCGGCGCGCGCAACCCGCGCATCTGGTTCCGCGAGTTGCTCCCTAACCTGTGGGCGCCCGTGCTCGTGTACTTCAGCCTCTACCTACCGCAGTTCGTCTCCGCGGAGGCGGCACTCTCCTTCCTCGGAGTCGGCATCAAGCCGCCGACTCCCACGCTGGGCAACGTCTTGACCAGCTCCGTCGTGTACTCCACGGCGGCCCCCCTGTTCTTCTTCACGCCCGCGGCCACGATCGCGATCATCGTGCTCGCCTTCAACCTGCTCGGCGACGGCCTGCGCGACGCGCTGGACCCGCGAGCCTCCCGGTGAGCTCCACCGAAACGGGCCCCGCGGGGCCGTAATACCGAAAAGCAACCACCTGCTTGGCGCGCATCCGCGCACTAAGAGTCGCCCGCAACCGCGGTGCGACGACGACAAAGGAGAATGCAGTGCCTAAGAACACCCGGGTCTTCGCTCTACTTGCCGCCGCGGCCATCACCCTTCCTCTCGCCGCCTGCGGCGGCGGCTCGACCAGCGACGCCGGAGGTGGCGGCGGCACGGCGCAGTCCGGTGAAGCCGGGGGCAAGGGCGGCACGCTGAACTACCTCACCAAGCGCAACGCCGAGCACCTGGACCCCCAGCGCATGTACATCGGTCGCGACCTGTCGAACATGGGCCGACTCGTCTACCGCAGCCTGGTGCAGTTCCCCGTCACCGAGGACGCCAAGCAGGCCTCCACCCCGGTCCCCGACCTCGCGACCGACACCGGCAAGTCCGAACAGGGCGGCAAGCAATGGAGCTTCACCCTCAAGGACGGCGTGCGCTGGCAGGACGGCAAAGACGTCACGTGTGATGACGTCAAGTACGGCCTCGCGCGCTCGTTCGCCACCGACATCATCACCGGTGGCCCGAACTACGCCCTCGGTCTGCTCGACGTCCCCAAGGGCAGCGACGGGCTGCCGGCCTACAACGGCCCCTACAAGAAGGCCGGCCAGGCCGACTTCGACAAGGCCGTCACCTGCTCCGGCAAGACGATCACGTACCACTTCAACAAGCCGTGGCCGGACTTCCCGCTGGCGATCGCCTCCCTGCGGGTGTTCGACCCCTACCGCGCCGACCAGGACAAGGGCGACAAGTCGAACTACGCGGTCTTCGCCAACGGCCCGTACAAGCTCGACGGCACCTGGCAGAAGGGCTCCGGCGGCACGTTCGTGCGCAACGACCAGTACGACCCGGCGACCGACGGCGTGCGTAAGGCGCTGCCGGACAAGATCGTCTTCACCGAGGGCCTGACGGACGAGGTCGTCGCGCAGCGCCTCATCTCCGACAGCGGCGACGACAAGAATGCGGTCTCGGACCGGCGCCTGCCCCCGGCGTTCTACTCCCAGGTGCAGGGCCCGGTCGCGGAGCGCTCGGCCAACCCCGAGTCGCCGTACGTCGACTACCTGCTGCCGAACTTCAACCGGATCAAGGACCCGAAGGTCCGCCAGGCACTGTTGCTCGCCACGAACAAGAAGGCCTATCAGGAGGCCAACGGCGGCGACAAGGCGTACGCCGACGCTCAGTCGATCGTCAACCCCAGCCTCATCGGGTACCACGCCAACCCGGCCTACGGTGGCAACCCGCAGGGCGACCCGGCGGCCGCGAAGGCGTTGCTCACCGAGGCCGGGGTGCAGATGCCGTACCCGTTGAAGTACACGTACAGCGGCGGCACGCCGACGACCGACAACGCGGCAGCGGCGCTGAAGCAGACGTGGGACGCGGCCGGCTTCAATACGACGCTGGAGCCGCTGTCGGACACGTACTACGACGTCATTCAGAACCCGGCCAAGGACTCCGACGTCTACTGGGGCGGCTGGGGCGCGGACTGGCCGTCGATGTCCACGGTCATCCCGGCGCTGTTCGACTCGCGCATCAACCTCACCCCGAAGTCGAACGGGCAGGACTACGGCAACTACAAGTCCGATGCCGTCAACAAGCTCTTCGACGAGGCCGCCGCGCAGTCCGATGTGACCGCGCAGGCCGCCAAGCTCGTGGAGGCGGACACGCAGTTGGGTAAGGACGTCGCCTACATCCCGCTGGGCGTGCAGAAGTTCTACTTCGTGTACGGCTCCAACATCACCGGCTACGTCAACAACCCGGCCGTGAGCATGTACCCCGACCTCGGCGCGATCGGCGTCAAGAGCTGACCAGGTCCCTCGGTCCGGCGCCCGGTGGCCACCTGCCACCGGGCGCCGCCGGGCCGCGACGGGCCCCGACAGGTCCGCGGCTTCGTCCCATCCATCGGCTCGCCATCGTTCGCAGGAGCTGACATTGTTCGCCTTCATCGTGCGCCGGGTTTTCGTCGGCGTCGTCATGTTGTTCGTCATGAGCCTCGTGACGTTCCTGCTGTTCTTCGCCTCGCCCGCCGACCCAGCCCGGTTCACGTGCGGCAAGAACTGCTCGCCCGCGCTCATCGAGCAGAACCGCAAGGCGCTCGGCTTCGACCAACCGGTCCTCGTGCAATGGGGCAACTTCGTGCGAGGCATCTTCGTCGGGCGCGAGTTTCCCAACGATCCCGAGCTCAAGCGCAGCGCGCCGGAGACCATCGCCGAGTGCCCGGCGCCCTGCCTGGGCTATTCGCCGCAGTCGAGCGCGAATGTCACCGACATCCTCAAACAGAAGATCCCCGTCTCGGCGTCGCTGGCGTTGGCGGCCTTCATCATGTGGATTCTCGGTGGCGTCGGCGGTGGCATCATCGCGGCGTTACGCAAGGGCAAATTCGCCGACAAGATCATCGTCGGCGCCGCCCTCATCGTGTACGCCTTTCCCACCTTCTTCATCGGGCTGTTCCTGCTGCAGTACGTCGCACTGAAATGGCAGCTGACGCCGTATCCGGTGTACACGCCGTTGGCGAGCAACCCCATTGCGTGGGCGCTCGGGTTGTTCCTGCCGGGGTTGACGCTGGCGCTGTTCTACATGGCCGGCTATGTGCGCCTGACGCGGGCCTTCGTGCTGGAGTCGCTGAGCGAGGACTACCTGCGCACGGCCCGCGCGAAGGGCGTCCCCCGCCGCACCATCCTGTTCAAGCACACGATGCGGGCAGCCCTGACGCCGCTGGCGACCATCGCAGGACTCGACCTGGCCAATGTGCTCGGCGGCGCGATCATCACCGAGAACGTCTTCAACTACGACGGTCTCGGCAAGCTCGCGGTGCAGGCGGCCACGACCTACGACCTGCCGGTCACCGTCGGGATCGTGGTGCTGCTCGCGGCGTTCGTCATCACCGCCAACATCATCGTCGACGTGCTGTACGCGGTCATCGACCCGCGCGTCAAGGTCTCCTGAGGAGGACAGCGTGTCATCGATCATGCAACGCCGCCGGCAGGCGGAGTCGGCTCGGGCGCACGACGACCGGTCGCACGACGGGCCGCTGCTCGTCGTGGAGGACCTGCGGGTGCACTTTCCCACCGAGGACGGGCTCGTCAAATCCGTCGACGGCCTGACTTTCGAGGTCGAGGCCGGCAAGACCCTCGGCATCGTCGGCGAATCGGGGTCGGGCAAGTCGGTGACGAGCCAGGCGATCATGGGCCTGCACCGCGGCAGCCGCGCGAAGCTGTCGGGGCGCATTCTGCTCGGCGGGCGCGACCTGATGACGATGTCGGAGGCCGACCTGCGTCGGTTGCGCGGCGAAGAGGTGGCGATGGTCTTTCAAGACCCGCTGTCCTCGCTGCACCCCTACTACACGATCGGCAATCAAATCGCCGAAGGCGTGCTCGTGCATCACGACATGTCCAAGGCGGCGGCCAAGCAGTTGACGATCGAGATGCTCGACCGGGTGGGCATTCCCCATCCGGCGAAGCGCTTCGATCAGTACCCGCACGAATTCTCCGGTGGTATGCGCCAACGCGCGATGATCGCCATGGCGCTCATCAACAATCCGCGGCTCATCATCGCCGACGAACCGACGACGGCACTCGACGTCACCGTCCAGGCGCAGATTCTCGACCTGCTCATGGACCTACAGCGCGAGTTCGGGTCGGCGATCATCATCATCACCCACGACCTGGGAGTGGTCGCCCAGATGGCCGACGACATCCTCGTCATGTACGCAGGGCGCGCGGTCGAGCGGGCCGCGGCGCAGACGCTCTTCTATCAGCCCGAACACCCCTACACCTGGGGACTGCTGTCGTCGATGCCCCGCATGGATCAGGAGCGCCAGACGCGGCTGCGCCCGATCCGGGGCAATCCCCCGTCGCTCATCAATGTCCCCACCGGGTGCGCCTTCAATCCGCGGTGTGACTACGCGTCGACCGACTTGGGTTGCTTTGCCCAAGAGCCGCCGTTCGACGTCGACTCGACCCACCCCGTGCGCTGTCTCATCCCCGCGCACGAGCGCCGCACGACGTTCCAGGACACGGTGAGGCCACTTCTATGAGCACTCCATCGAATGACGTGCTGTTCGCCGTCGACGACCTCAAGAAGCACTTTCCGTTGAAGACCCAAGGCATCATCCGGCGGGCCGCCGACCCGGTCAAGGCGGTCGACGGCATCTCCTTCGCCCTGCACGAGGGGGAGACGCTGGGCATCGTCGGTGAGTCCGGCTGCGGCAAGTCGACGGCGGGGCGCACGCTGCTGCAGCTCATGCCGCCGACCGCCGGGCGCATCACCTACCGCGGGGAAGACATCACGGGCGCCAAGGGGTCGCGGCTGCGCGGGCTGCGTACGCAGATGCAGATGATCTTCCAGGACCCCTACGGCTCGCTGAACCCGCGGCACACGATCGGGACGATCGTCGGGGCACCGTTCGCCATCCAGGGCATCAAGCCGCCCGGCGGCGTGAAGAAGACCGTCGAGGGGCTGCTGGAGCGGGTCGGGCTCAACCCCGAGCACTACAACCGCTACCCGCACGAGTTCTCCGGCGGGCAGCGCCAACGCATCGGGGTGGCCCGGGCAATCGCGCTGCAGCCGCGGATCATCGTGGCCGACGAGCCGGTGTCGGCGCTCGACGTGTCGATCCAGGCGCAGGTCGTCAACCTGCTGGAGGACCTGCAGGACGAGTTCAAGCTGACCTACGTGTTCGTCGCGCACGACCTGTCGGTGGTGCGGCACATCGCCGACC
Source organism: Kineosphaera limosa NBRC 100340 (assembly GCF_000298215.1). GTDB lineage: Bacteria > Actinomycetota > Actinomycetes > Actinomycetales > Dermatophilaceae > Kineosphaera > Kineosphaera limosa. The sequence continues at coordinate 53,447 of NZ_BAHD01000035.1, forward strand.
GGGTGGCCGTCATGTACCTGGGCAAGATCATGGAGATCGCCGGCCGCGACGAGCTGTACGAGGCCCCGCAGCACCCCTACACGCAGGCGCTCCTGTCGGCCGTGCCGATCCCCGATCCGCGCAAGGAGGACCGCAAGGAGCGCATTCTGCTGACCGGTGATCTGCCCTCGCCGATCAACCCGCCGTCGGGCTGCGTCTTTCACACACGCTGCCCGAAGCTGCGCACCGAGTTGTCGGAGTCGCAAGGGGCGCGCTGCCGGGGCGAGGTGCCGCTGCAGCGCGAGACCGTGCCCGGGCACGAGGTCGCCTGCCACTTCCCGACGCTGCCGACCGCCGGCTGATCGCCGCGACACACGAGACAGGGCGCGCTCCCGGGACCATCGGGGGCGCGCCCTGTCTCGTGTCCGCGTCGTCTGGCCACGGACCGTCGGGTCTGGTGAGTGGCGGCTACGTGCGCACGGTCGCCCGGGTGCCGCGCCACGGTCGGACGGCGCCGAACGTCACGAAGAAGACGAACTCGTGCATGGTCGTGCGCCAGAAGGTGCCGGCCGGGTCGCGGTGCGCGCCCGGTCGGCGTTCGGCCCGTGTGGCGACCCGGGTCGGCGCGAGCTCGCGCCCAGGCCGGGTCGCTGTTGCGGTCACGGCCGCCGCCAGGGACGACGCCTCACGCAGCCCGGCTACCGGAGAATTGACGCTCATCGACTCTCACCCCTTTCTCCCCCCTCAGCGTTTCTTTCCTCAGTGGCAGCATGCTGGGCCGAGCCCCTGATCAGCGGCATTACCCATCGGCACGGCGTGTCGCAGCGCGGCCTGTCTTGTTGTGCCCCAAGTGATTTCGCGCCCGCTCAGCTGCCGCGCCCGCGCAGGCGGCCGCGTAGCCAGGCCCACCGCTCGACCATCCGGGCCTCGAAGCCGCGCTCCTTGGGGTGGTAGTAGTCGGCGTCGAGCAGGTCATCGGGCAGGTACTGCTGGGTGGCGACGGAGTCGGGCTCGTCATGGGCGTAGATGTAGTCCTCGGGCTTGCCGACGGCCCGGGTGGCCGAGCCCGCGGCGCGGGAGCGCGCGGTGCCGCGCAACGGTGGCGGCACGGCGGCGCCCTTACCGGCGCGCACGTCGGCGATGGCCTGGCCGATCGCCAGGTAGGAGGCGTTCGACTTCGGAGCCAGGCAGTTGTGCACCACGGCCTGGGCCAGGATGATGCGCGCCTCGGGCATCCCGATCTGCGCGACCGCGTGCATCGCGGCGACGGCGGTCTGCAAGGCCGTCGGATCAGCCATCGCGATCTCTTCGCTGGCGGAGATGACGATGCGGCGGGCGATGAACCGCGGGTCCTCCCCCGCCTCCAGCATCCGCGCCAGGTAGTGCAGGGCTGCGTCGACGTCGGAGCCGCGCATCGATTTGATGAACGCGCTGGCGACGTCGTAGTGCTGACCGCCGGCGCGGTCGTAGCGCACGGCGGCCTGGGCGACCGCCTGTTCGGCGTGGGCCAGCTCGATGTCTTGCGGGTCGTCGCGCTCGGGCAGCCCGAGTCCAGCGGCGCGGGCGTCAGCGGCCACCCCGGCCGCGGCCTCGAGGGACGTCAGCGCGCGTCGCGCGTCGCCGCCGGCCATCCGCACGAGATGCGCAGTCGCCTGCTCGGTCAGCCGATAGGCGCCGGCCAGCCCGCGGTCGTCGGTGAGCGCGGCGGTCAGCACGTCGGCGACCTCGTCGTCGGTCAGCGACGTCAGGGTGATGAGCATGGAGCGCGAGAGCAGCGGCGCGATGATCGAGAAGCTGGGGTTCTCGGTCGTCGCGGCGACGAGGATGACGAGCCGGTTCTCGACGCCGGGCAGCAGCGCGTCCTGCTGGGCCTTGGAGAAGCGGTGGATCTCGTCGAGGAAGAGCACGGTGGCGCGGCCGTAGAGGTCGCGGTCGCGGGCGGCGGCGTCCATGACCGCCCGCACGTCTTTGACGCCCGCGGTCACGGCGGACAGTTCGACGAACCGGCGCCCGGCCGCAGTCGCGACGAGGTGCGCGAGTGTCGTCTTACCGGTGCCGGGCGGACCCCAGATGATGGCCGACAGCGGCCCGGCGGCCCCACCGGATCCCTCGATGAGGCGCCGCAACGGGCTCCCGGGCCGCAGCACGTCGCGCTGGCCGCGGACCTCCTCGACGGTGGTGGGCCGCATCCGCACCGCCAGCGGTGGCCGGATGTCGCCCTGCCCGGGCTCGTCGGCGGCGTCACCCCGGGCGTCGTCGGGCCCGCGATCGGCCCGGGCCGCAGCGAAAAGGTCACTCACCCCGTCAGGCTAGACGCCACCCCCGACAAGCCCGCCCGCCTGCGCCGACCGTGGTGTTCCATGCCGTCGCCGACGGTCGCGCTCGCTGCCGAGGCATGCGGTTGCGACCGCGCCCGAAGGCAGGGAGCGCAACGGTCGGCGAGCAGCACCTCACTGGCGCGGTCGGCTCCGGCCCGCGGCGGGTGGGCCCATGCCACGATGTGCCGGTGCCGACTCCATCCCCACGCCGTCACCGGTGAGCGCCGGGCACCACGAGACCGACGGTGCGCAGGGTGCCACGAGACCTGCCCTGCGGCCCTTGGCGTCGCGCGCGCAGTTACTTCAGGCCTGCGGCGGCGACACGTTTGCCCGCCTGGATCCCGGCACGCGCCTGCGTGGTTGGGCCCTGGACAGGACCGGCGAAGCCACCGCCGGCGAGGGTGCCGTCGCCTACGTGCGCGCCTCGGCGCGGCGGGCACCGAGCCTGACGGCCTGGGGACCGCGCGTGCTCGAGTTGCTGACCCTGCTGCGCGACAGGGACATCACGCGCCAACACGGCATCACGTCGATCACCGCCCCATACGACGAGCGGGCCGCGGTGGCGCAACTGTTCGCGTTCGACGGCGGTGGCGACTGGGAGTGGATGTGGACGACGACCGCGCCACCCCGCCAACCCGGCGAAGCCAACCTCGTCTCGCTCGACGACGTGGCCGACGCCGACCACCTCCGGCCACCGCACGCGACGGTTGCGCCCCCTGCCGGCGGGCGCGGTCGCAACCGCATGCCTCGGCAGGGAGCGCAACCGTCGGCGAGTGGGCCGGGCGTCAGCGGGCGACGAGGATCGCGGCCTCGGTCGTCGACCAGTCGGCGGAGATCAGGTCCGTCGAGACGTCGCCGTTACCGGCCAGATCGCGGTGCAGCAGCACTGAGCCGGCAGGGACGCCGCGGGCGATGTCCTTGAGGTTGTAGAGCACGCCGCCCTGCACGATGCCGGGCCCGTTGCCCGCGTCGAGCAGCGACCCGAGCACCCGACCGGAGTCGTTGATCTGCTCGGCCTGGAAGCGCTGGGCAGCCGGTACGAGCGGACGCGCGGCTTGGCCCCACGGCAGCAGCACGCTCTCGCCGCCGCGGTTGGCCACCACGTTGGCGCCATTGGGCGAGATCCCGCCGCCGTAGGCCGTCACGGAGGCGGCGCCGACGGACTTGTCGAGGGCGGCCGACCCTCGCGACCAGGCGGCCTTGCCGCTCGCGTTGCCCACGACGACTCCGGTGTTCGACAGGCCCCAACTGGCGCCGAAGTCGGCCTTGGCATCGTGCACGACGACCCCGCCGCCGGCCGGCCAATAGGCCCGGTTGCGGTTGGTGGACCCGCGGTCGTTCGAGACGACCCGGCCGATGACGTCGCCGCGATCGTTGATGGCCTCGGGCAGGCCGACCAGTCCGCGGGGAACGGGCAGGCGCCGGACCTGTCCGCGGGTGTCGACGACGACCGACACCTGCGATTGCTGCCCGCAGGTCGCGAAGCCGAGCACGGCGCCGCCGCTGGTGACGTCGACCCCGCTGTCGAGGGTGCAGCCGGAGCGGGCCGACGCGGTGGCCCAGCGCCGAACGCCGTTGCGGTCCGCGACGAACACGCCGGTGCGCGACTGACCGTCGGCACTGGCCCCGAAGGCCGTCCCCACGACCAGGCCGTTGCTCGACATCCCCGCCGCGTTGCTACTCCAGCCGCCGGTCGTGCCGGGCACCTTGGCGTGCAACGCCTTGAGCTCGTACACCGGCGCTGCCGTGGCGCGCTGCGCCCGCACCGGCTGCCTGCTCTTGCCGCCGCGCTTGGTGGCGGCGGTCTGCGCGGCTGTCTCTGTCGCCGTCGCGCTACTGGTCTGAGACGACTGGTCGGTCCGCTGCGGGAGGGTCATGGCGCCGGCCGGAGCGGCGGAGGCCGCGATGAGGCAGCCGGCAACGATCGGTACCCACATGGCGGTCCGGTTGAGATTGTTCATGATGTCCCCTGTGTGTGGTGTCAACCCGCGCTGCGCGGGTCATCTGTCGGTCGCGAAACCCGAGCATCCGATGACGACGTTCGTCCGTGGACGGACGCTGACATCGAGTCGATCGACCAGGACGGGGACAGCCCTGGTGCATGGAAGTCGGTGATCCGCAACACCCAGTTTCGAGAGTGACCGAGAACCGTGTGCAAAGCAAGCACAACACGCGAAGCTGTTGCAGCGCAAAACAATCCACGTCGATCCAGCCTCAGACGAGGCGGCGGTTCGCGGCGCCCGAGCGCGACCAGGCCTCAACTGCTCAGGGCAGCCGCGGCGGTGAACGTCAGGTAGCTCAGGACCGTCGAGATGAGGATGACGCGGGCGACGCGCGCACTGTTCGCCCCATATCGCTCGGCCAGGACAGCGACATTGGCGGCGGCGGGCAGGGCCGCGGTCAGGATGAGCACGAGGTGGGCCGTCGGCGACAGCGCGATGCCGACCGCCTGCATGCCAAGACCCAGCACCCAGACCAGCAACGGGTGTACGAACAGCTTCAACCCGGCGAGCCAGTAGGCGTCGCCGAAGGCGCGCACCCCGGTGCGCACGCGGCCCGGGGTCGACCCGCCGCGCTCGCGCGCCAGCACGGCACCGATCGTGAACAGTGCCACCGGCGTCGCCGCCGCCGCCAGCATGGTCACGACCGCATCGACCGGAGCCGGCAGACTCACCTGCGCCCACCCGGCCAGAGCGCCCAGCATGATGGCCCACGGCAGCGGATTGCGCACCACGCGCCCCAACGAAGCGATCACCTGAGTCGTGAGGCTGCTGCTGCCGCGGTCACCGAAGTGCGCCAGGGCGATGGCGATCGACTGGATGAGCACGATGTCCACCAGCAGACTGGCGCTGATCGGGCCGGCGGCCTCCTGCCCCACCAGCGCGAGCAGCAGCGGCACCCCCATGAACCCGGAGTTCGGCAACGCGGCGATGAGACCACCGAAGGCGCTGTCCAGCCAGCCACGCCCGCTGCGTCGCGCGGTCGCGGCGGCGATCGCCAGCACCGCCAAGCCCGCCACAAGCCACAGGCCCAGCACCGCCGGATCCAGCAGCTGCCGGATCGGGGTTGCTGCACCCAGTTGGTACAACATCGCGGTCAGCGCGAAGTAGAGCACGAACACGTTGAGCCCGGGGACCGCAGCGACCGGCAGGGCCCCGGTGCGTGCCGCGAGGTACCCGATCCCGATCAGGGCGAAGAACGGGAACGTCACCGACAGGATCGCGAGCACGCCCCTGGTCAGACTCCCCGCACGCCCGCGGACGCCAGGAGTTGGCGCAGGTCACCGGAGCCCGCCGAGGGCTCATGACGCACCGCCACGATCCCGCACGTCGCGGCCGCCTCGACATTGGCCTCGACGTCGTCGACGAACACCACTCGCTGGGCCGGCAATCCCAGGTCCGCCAGGATGGCCTCGAAGTAGGCGGCGTCCGGCTTGGCCGCCCCGACGTCGCAGGAGAAGTAGGTGCCGTCGACGAGGTCGGCGTACCCCAGCTCGAGCATGAGGTCGCGCCGGTAGTCGAGCTGATTGGTCGCCAGGTAGGCCTGGGAGCCAGCAGCCCGCACGTCGCGGACGACCTGCCAGGCAGCGGGGTCGATGCGGATGTTGTCCCACAGCGACGCGATGAGGTCCACCTGGTCCGGCGGCAGCCCGCGCCTCGCCACGAGATCCTCGACCGCCTCCCGCAGCGACACCTCACCGCGCAACGCCGGCCTCTCCACGGCCCACATCTCCTCGAGGAGGTGGAAGTCGAAGCCTTCGTTCAGCTCCTCCAGCCGCTCGAACCAGCCGTCCTTGGCGTACTGGAGCACCCCGTCGCAGTCGAAGAGCACGGCAGCGACCGGCTCGCCCGGCTGGGCGCCCCGACGATCCGAGGCACCCAGCGGCGAGTTCGCGGCCATCAACTCTGCTTCGGTGCCGCAGCGGAGGTGTCCTGCGTGCCCTTGGCCGCGTCCTTGGGGTCCGGTTTGGCGTCGACGCCGGCCTCCTTACGCTGCTCCGGCGTGATCGGAGCCGGAGCGTCGGTCAGCGGGTCGTAGCCGCCGCCGGACTTGGGGAACGCGATGACGTCGCGGATCGACTCGAAGCCACCCAGCAGCATGACGATCCGGTCCCAGCCGAACGCGATCCCACCGTGCGGCGGCGCGCCGAAGGCGAACGCCTCGAGCAGGAAGCCGAACTTCTCCTGCGCCTGCTCCTCGCTCAGGCCCATCACCTTGAACACACGCTCCTGCACGTCGCGGCGGTGGATACGGATCGAGCCGCCGCCGATCTCGTTGCCGTTGCAGACCATGTCGTAGGCGTAGGCCAGCGCGGGGCCCGGGTCGGTGTCGAAGGTGTCGACGAACTCGGCCTTCGGCGAGGTGAAGGCGTGGTGCACGGCGGTCCAGGCGCCGCCACCGACGGCGACGTCACCGGCGGCGCGAGCGTCAGCGGCCGGCTCGAACAGCGGGGCGTCGAGCACCCACAAGAAGCTCCAGGCGCTCTCGTCGATGAGCCCGCAGCGCTTACCGATCTCCAGGCGGGCCGCGCCGAGCAGACCGCGAGCCGCCTTGGCCGGGCCGGCGCCGAAGAACACGCAGTCGCCGGGCTGGGCGCCGACGTGCGCGGCCAGGCCTGCGCGCTCGGCCTCCGAGAGGTTCTTGGCGACCGGGCCGCCGAGCTCACCGTCGTCGCCGACGAGCACGTACGCGAGGCCCTTGTGGCCGCGCTGACGGGCGAACTCCTGCCACCCGTCAAGGCTGCGGCGCGGCTGGCTGGCGCCGCCGGGCATGACGACCGCGCCGACGTACTCGGCCTGGAACACCCGGAACGGGGTGTCCTTGAAGAACTCCGTGCAGTCCACGAGCTCATTGCCGAAGCGCAGGTCGGGCTTGTCGGTGCCGTACCGGGCCATCGCGTCGGCGTAGGTCAGCCGCGGGAACGGGGCGCTCAGGTCGACGCCGATGAGCTGCCAGATCTCCTTGACGAGGGCCTCGCCGAGCTCGAGCACGTCGTCCTGCTCGACGAAGCTCATCTCGATGTCGAGCTGGGTGAACTCCGGCTGCCGGTCGGCGCGAAAGTCCTCGTCGCGGTAGCAGCGGGCGATCTGGTAGTAGCGCTCCATACCGGCGACCATGAGCAGCTGCTTGAACAGCTGCGGGCTCTGCGGCAGGGCGTACCAGCTGCCCGGCGCGAGGCGCGCGGGCACGAGAAAGTCGCGGGCGCCCTCCGGGGTGGAGCGGGTCAGTGTCGGAGTCTCGATCTCGACGAAGTCGCGGGCGTCGAGCACCCGGCGCGCGGCCTGGTTGACCTTGCTGCGCAGGCGGATCGCGGTGCCGGCGGACTGGGCGCCGGGGCGGCGCAGGTCGAGGTAGCGGTGCTTGAGGCGGGCCTCCTCACCGACGTTGACGCGCTCGTCGATCTGGAACGGCAGGGGCGCGCTGGCGCTGAGCACCTCGATGCTCGAGGCGACGACATCGACCTGGCCGGTCGGCAGGTTGGGGTTGATGTCTTTCTCGTCCCGCGGGGCGACCTCGCCGAGCACCTTGATGCAGTATTCGTTGCGCAGGTCGTGCGCCGCGCCGGTGAGCACCTCGTCGCGGGCCACGACCTGGACCACGCCGGAAGCGTCCCGCAGGTCGATGAAGGCGACTCCCCCGTGATCGCGGCGGCGGGCCACCCATCCGGTCAGGGTGACCTGCTGGCCGGTGTTCTCGGCACGCAGCGTGCCGGCAGAGTGCGTTCGGAGCACGGATATTCCTTTCTTGCCCCCGCATAGACGGTGCGGGGTGCGGGCGGATCGTCGGCCACCTGCCCGGCAGCCTCGTCCATCCTACGAAGGGGCCGGCCCGCGCCCGCAATCCCTTTCGCTTCAACCCCTGTCGGCGCGCCGCGCGACGGTCGACGGCTCAGCTGCCCAGGGTGCGCTGCAGGTAGGCCAGGATCTGCGGCCAGTTCTCGGCGCGGGCGGCAGCGTTGCCGGCCACGGACCCGCCGTACTCGCCGAGGGAGTTGTAGAAGTCGTTGTCGGTAGAGACGGGCGGGCCGGCGGCGAAGTGCCCGGCGTCGGCGTAGGCGAGCACGGTCACCTCGGGTCCGCCGTTGGCTTGGGCGCGGTCGGCGACCTGGCGCGACATCTCGCAGGAGGGCCACATGGTGTCGCTCTCGCCGCACACCAGCAGGATCGGCGCGCCGGCGTTCTCGATCGGAATGATCGCATCCTGGTGTTGGGCCAGCTGGTCCAATCCGGCCTGGTACAGCTGGACGAGGTCGCCGCCGCGGAAGTCGCCGAACGGCAGGTACGGCACCTGCTGACCGTCGGCGCTCCAGGTCGACCCGATCGAGACCATCCGCCACGGCTGCTGCAGGTCCATGCCCTGCCAGACGACGCTGCTGGGCACCATCCCCACGACGGACTTGAGCTCCGGGTGTCGTGAGGCGACGAGCAGGCTCGCTTCACCGCCCTTGGAGCTGCCGATGACGCCCATCCGGTCGCGGTCGACCTGCGGCTGCGCCGCGAGGTAGGCCAGGGCGGTGTCGAACGTCTCCAACGGCAGCGACTCCATGGCCGCGGGCTGGTCGGGCCCGCCGAAGTAGGAGAGCGCGAGGGTGGAGTAGCCCTCGTCGCGCAGCAGCTGCGCCTGCTGGTCGGCGTAGACCGAGATGCCACCCTCGGACCCCCCGAGCAGCAGGATGCCCGGGGCGGCCGACCCCGGAACGGGGTAGTAATTGGCCAGCAGCCCCTGGTCGGTGACGCGGGTGCCGCCAGGGCCGGGATCGACGACCACGACATCGGGGGCCCAGGGCTTGGCGAACCACAACGCGACGCCCGCGACGAGGGCGATGACGAGCACACCGAGACAGCCGATGCCTAGGCGACGGGGCCAGCGCCGACGCGACGGCTGCCCGGGAGCGGGTGGGGTGGTCATCGGCGGTACGCCCCCTGAAAACGTCGCGTTCGGCTTTCACACTACGGCAATAGGGATTGAGCGGTCTTTTACGACCTTCCGGCCACGAACCGTATCCCCTAAAGGTGACTTGTATCACAGTACCGTGTTCGATCTTCCGTGGGCGCATGAGGCTCTAAGTGACTAGGCGGTAACATGGTTCGTCTGGCCTTGTTGCCGCGTGCAGGATGCGCATCAGGACCCACCCTGACACTCCCAACCCCGGAGGATGCCGCATGCCTAGCGCCACCAGCGACCCCTCGATCACCATGATGACCGTCTGCGGCCACCCGCTGCGCGTCCGCGACGCCGGCCCCAAAGACACCGAGGCGCTGCTCATCGTCAACGGGGCCGCAGCCAACCTCGAGGTACTCGACTCGCTCATCACACTGCTCGCGCAGTCGCGCCGGGTCATTGCCTTCGATCAGCCCGGCATGGGCGGTTCGCCCGCGACCTACCCGACGCTGCTGGTGCCGACCCTGAGCCGCATGGCCACGAACATCCTGCGCGACCGCGGCGTCACCAAGGCCGACGTGCTGGGCTACAGCTTCGGCGGCGCCATCGCGCAGCACATCGCCCTCACGCGACCCGACCTCGTGCGTCGCCAGATCCTGGTCTCCTCGGTATACGGCACGCTGGGCATCCCCAGCGACCCGATCTCCAACCTCGTGGTCTTGGGACACCAGACCCCAGCGCAGGCGATGTGCCGCGCCTATGCGCGTAAGGCCTACGGGGGCGTCGTGGCCCGCGACGAGGCGGCGCTCGACGCGTACGAGAAGGCGATCGAGGCGGCTCCGCCGGACCCCATCAGCTTCCTCGGCCAGGCCGTCGCGATGAGCTTGTGGCCCGTGCTGCCGTGGCTGTGGGCTCTGCGGGCCCCGACGCTGGTCATCACCGGCGACGAGGACCACGTGGTGCCGCTGGCCAACGCCCGGCTCATCGCCGCGCTGCTGCCCGACGCCCACCTGGAGATTCTGCCCGGGGCCGGTCACCTGCTGCTCATGGATCAAGCCGCGGAGTCCGCCGCCCTCATCGAGGCGTTCCTGACTCCCGGGCTGGCCGTGGCCACCGACACCGCAGGAGCCAAGCACCGCCGTGGGCGCGGCGTCGTGCCGCTGGACGACTACCGCCGCCGCTCCGACCGGGCGCAGGCCGCGGCCGGCTGCTAGCAGTGACCGGCTGGGGGTGACGCGCTGAGGGTGACGCGCTGCGCGCGATCGCCCGGTCGTAGCTAGGAGCGGCCGGAGGTGATGTCGCCGTCGACGTAGACCCAGCGGCGGCCGCGTCGCGCGAAGCGAGCCGTTTCGCTGAAGCCGCCGGGAGTGCCGTCGGGCGCCACCGACCGCACCCGGTAGCTGACGACCCCGGCGTCGCTGCCAGCCTCACCGGCCTGGGTCGAGCGCACGTCGAGACCGGTCCACCGACGCCGCGGATCGAGGGTCAGGGACGCGGGTCGGGTGCGCGGGTGCCAGGTGCGCAGCAGGTAGTCGGACTCCCCGACGGCGAAAGCGCTGTACCGGCTGCGCATGAGCTGCTCGGCGGTGTCGGCGTGCTCGGCGCCCCGGTGCAGCGGGCCGCAGCAGGCGTCGTAGGTCGCGGGAGCGCCGCACGGGCAGGGGCGACCGGTGGCGCCGACCTGGCCGAATGCGCCGGCCTGACCGAAGGCGCCGACCTGGCCGAAGGCGCCGGTCATCGCTCCTCCCCAGCGCCCAGGGCCTGCTCGATCTGAGCCAGGTCGGGGTCCCGGAGGCCGACCGAATCGTGATCCCAGAAGGCCCGCGGGTAGACGAGGGTGCCGCTCATCCAGGCTTCGTGGCCGGGCAGCAGGCGCACCTGGAAGGCCGGTGCCGGGATGCGCAGGCTCGGGCGCCGAAAGCCCAGCGGCTCGGCCGCCGCGAACCCGAACCGGGAGTAGAAACCGGGATCGCCCTCGAGGAAGACCGCCGGATAGCCCGCCGCGGCCGCCGCTTGCACGAGAGCCTCGATGAGTCGCCCGCCGATCCCCTGGCCGCGGGCACTCTCGGTGACGGACAGCGGCCCCAGCACCACGGCCTCCACCAGGCGTTGCCGCGCATCGAGCAGGGCCCGGCTCCCCAGGACGTGGCCCACCACGGTCCCCGCCTCGCCTCCGCGGCCCTGCGGTGCGACGGCGACCAGCGACAGCCCGGGCGGGGCGTCGCCGGAGTCGTCCAGGGCCTGCACGACGCGAGCCACGAGTCCGTCATCGACGAAGGCTGCCGCGACCAGGTCGAGCACCGCGGCCCGCTCGTGTGTCTGTTCTGCCCGGATGATCGTGCCCTCGTTCACGTGCTCTCCGATCGTCGGTGTACTGCTGCCCCGCCCAGCCTGACATCCCGGGCCCTAGCGCCGACATCGGCTGGGGACGGGGGACTTCGGTCTGTGGCGCGGCAGACTCACGTCCCTAGGATCTGCCACATGACGCCGCGCCGCACCGCCCTGTCTCTGACCGCCGCGCTGAGCCTGACCGCCGCGCTGAGCCTGACGCTGGGTGCCTGCGGATCCCCGGGGGAACAGGCGACCAGCCCGGCCCAGCCGACCGCAGCGACGGCGCCGACCGCAGGCACCGCGCCGACCGCAGCCACCGCGCCGACCGCAGCCACCGCGCCGACCGCAGCCACCGCGCCGACTGCAGCCACCGCGCCGACCGCAGCCCAGACTCCCGCCGACGGCCTGCTGGCCGAGCACGGGCTCCAGGGTTTGAGCGCGCGCCAGATCATCGAGAAGCTCGACGCCACCGCCGTCGACGATCGCGCGGCCGACCTGATGGCCTCGGTGCGGCCCGACGCGCTGCTGTTGTCGCCGCGTTCGGCCGGCGCGGCCACAGAGCCGATCTCCCTGCCGATCGAGGGGGACGCCACCTTCTACCTCTCGGTTGCGCCGTACGTCTCCCAGACCCACGACTGCCACTTCCACAGCCTCACGACCTGCCTGGGCGAGCTGCGTAACCAGCCGGTGCAGGTCACGGTCACCGCATCCGATGGCACGGTGCTCGTCGAGGAGAACACGACGACCTTCGACAACGGCTTCGTCGGGGTGTGGCTGCCGCGCGACATCGAGGCGAGCCTGACCGTCACCCACGCCGGTAAGACCGCGACACAGCCCATCCGCACCGGCGCGCAGGACGCCACCTGCATCACGACGACCAGGCTCGCCTGAACGGATTTCAGCGAGCGGCTCTCGGCGGGCAGCTCTGGGCGAGCGGCTCTCAGCGGGCCTGGTTGCTCGGGTGCTGCGGCCAGGGCACGTCGGCGGCGCGCAGGGTGGCAAAGCCGCGGGCGCGGGCCGCCTCGACGGCCAGCACGCCGACGACCACGCCGGCGTTGTTGATACGACCCGAGAGGGCGGCGGCGACGGCGTCCTCCAGGTCGACCCAGGCCGTCGGCATGCCCAGCTCCTCGGCCTCCCGCTGGTGCCGCTGCTCCGGCGGCACCGCGGCCAGGTCGCGCGCGAGGTAGATGCGCAGCGCCTCGTTCATGCCGCCCGGAGAGGCGTAGAAGTCGGCCACGACGTGCCACTGGGCGGCGGTGAGGTCGACCTCCTCGGCGAGCTCGCGGATGGCCGCGGCGTGCGGGTCCTCACCCGCGACGTCGAGCAGCCCCGCGGGCAGCTCCCACTCGTAGGTGCCCACCGGATGCCGATACTGCTGGATGAACAGCAGCTGCGGCCGACCCTGCACCTCGCGGTACGGGGCCGTGATGACGGCGCCGGGGTGCTCGAGGTACTCGCGGGTGACGACGCCACCCTCCCCCAGGTCGAAGGTGTCGCGCTGCACGGCCCACACCATCCCGGTGAAGGGCACCTCGCGGCGGCGCACCGGGCGCGGGTCGTGCCGGTCGACGAGCTCGTGCCCGGGCAGCGTCGGTGCGTCCAGGCCGCTGCTCACGCCCCCGCCTCGATGAAGCTGTCGTCGGTCGCGGGCCGGTTCTCGCGCTCGACCTCCACGAGCCGCCCGGCGCGCTGCCGGTCGAGGGCCGCCTCGACCAGGCCCGCGAACAGCGGGTGCGCGTGGTGCGGCCGGGAGAGGAACTCCGGGTGTGCCTGCGTGGCGACGTAGTAGGGGTGCACGTCTTCGGGTAGCTCGACGAACTCCACGAGCCGCCCGTCGGGCGAGGTGCCGGAGAACGACATCCCGGCTTCGGTGAGCCGGTCGCGGTAGGCATTGTTGACCTCGTAGCGGTGCCGGTGCCGCTCGTGCACGTTGGTGCGCCCGTAGGTCTGGGCGACGACCGAGCCGCGAGCCAGCTTGGCCGGATACGAGCCGAGACGCATCGTGCCGCCGAGGTCGCCGGCGCCCTCGACGAACTCCTTCTGCTCGGCCATCGTCGCGATGACCGGCTCGGTGGTGTCGGGGTCGAACTCGCTCGAGCTGGCGCCCGGCAGTCCGGCGACTTCGCGGGCGAACTCGATGACCATGCATTGCAGGCCCAGGCAGATGCCCAAGGTCGGCACCTGGTGGGTGCGGGCCCACGTCAGCGCGCCGAGCTTGCCCTCGATGCCGCGCACTCCGAATCCGCCGGGGACGAGCACCGCGTCGACCCCGCCGAGCGCCTCCTGGGCGCCGTCGGGGGTCTGGCAGTCGTCGGAGGCGACCCAGCGGATGCGGACCTTGGCGTCGTGGTGGAAGCCCCCGGCGCGCATCGCCTCGGTGACCGACAGGTAGGCGTCGGGCAGGTCGATGTACTTGCCGACGAGCGCGATCTCGACCTCGTGCGCGGGGTCGTGCACGCGCCGCAGCAGCCGGTCCCAGTCGCTCCAGTCGACGTCGCGGAAGCTCAGGCCGAGGCGGCGCACGACGTAGGCGTCCAGGCCCTCGCCGTGGATGACCTTCGGGATGTCGTAGATCGAGGGCGCGTCCGGGCAGGCGATCGTCCCCTCGACGTCGACGTCGCAGGCCAGCGCGATCTTGCGCTTGAGCCCCGCAGGGATGTCGCGGTCGGCGCGCAGCACGAGCGCGTCGGGCTGGATGCCGACCTGGCGCAGCGCCGCGACGGAGTGCTGCGTGGGCTTGGTCTTCAGCTCGCCGCTGGGCGCCAGGTACGGCACAAGCGAGACGTGCAGGAAGAAGCAGTTGTCGCGGCCGAGGTCGTGGCGCACCTGCCGCGCGGCCTCAAGAAAGGGCAGCGACTCGATGTCGCCGACGGTGCCGCCGATCTCGGTGATGATGACGTCGGGCACCTGATCGGCTCGGCCCGGCACCGGAGTGGCCTGCTCGCGCATCCGCTCCTTGATCTCGTTGGTGATGTGCGGGATGACCTGCACGGTGTCGCCCAGATACTCGCCGCGGCGCTCTTTGGCGATGACGCGGCTGTACACCTGCCCGGTCGTCACGTTGGCCTGGGCGGACAACGGGACGTCGAGGAAGCGCTCGTAGTGGCCGATGTCGAGGTCGGTTTCGGCGCCGTCGTCGGTCACGAAGACTTCTCCGTGCTGAAACGGGTTCATGGTGCCGGGGTCGACGTTGAGGTAGGGATCGAGCTTCTGCATGGTCACGCGAAGGCCGCGCGCGCGCAGGAGAAGGCCGAGGCTGGAAGCGGTCAGGCCCTTACCGAGAGAGGAAGCGACGCCGCCGGTCACGAAGATGTGTTTCGTCTGCACCACGGGCTTGAAGCTTACGTCATTCTCAGGCCGATGCGGCGACGCGTCCGCCACGTCGGGCACGGCCACGGGGGATGGACGTCGAATCCGGCACGGCCTGTAGGTGGTTGGCGCTGCGGGTGGCGTGCTCGCGGGGTTGCGCATCGACACCCACAGCGGTGTTATCGACGCGGCCGGCCGCCTCGCGCAGGAGCGCGGCGGCGTGCTCGCGGGCCAGGGCGGAGTCGGTGCCCGCCATCATCCGGGCCAGCTCGGCCAGTCGCTCGTCGGCCTCGACGGGGTGCACCCCGGAGGCGGTCACGTGCCCGTCGACCGCCTTGTGCACGACCAGGTGCCGGTCGGCGAAGGCCGCGACCTGCGGCAGGTGGGTGACGACGACGACCTGGGTGTGACGGGCGAGGGCGGCCAGGCGCTGCCCGATGGCCAGGGCCGCGCGCCCACCCACGCCGGCGTCTACCTCGTCGAAGACGAACGTGCCGACCCCGCCGCAGCCGCTCTCGCGCCGCGCCGCTGCGGCCTGGGCGATGACGACCTCCAGGGCCAGCATGATGCGGCTCAGCTCACCGCCCGAGGCGGCCTTGGCGACGCTGCGGGCGGGACTGCCGGGGTTGGCGGCCAGGGCGATCTGCACCGTCTCAGCGCCGTGCGGGCCGGGTCGCTGCGTCGGCTCGACGGTCACGTGCACGCGGGCGTTCGGCATTGCCAGCTGGGCGAGCTCGGCGGTGACGGCGACGGCGAGCCGGTGCGCAGCCTGCGCCCGGGCGGCGGTGAGCTCGTCGGCGCGGGCCCGCAGCCGCAGCCGCGACTCGGCCAGCTCGCGCTGCACCTCTTCGCCCCGCTGCGCCGCCCCCGCCAGCTCGGCCAGTCGCTGCGCCGCCTGCTCACCCCAAGCCAGCACGTCGGCCGTGGTGGGGCCGTGGCG
>NZ_BAHD01000034.1 GCF_000298215.1 Kineosphaera limosa NBRC 100340
ACTTCACCTGGGGGCACACGTCGGCACCCGGCAGTTAGAAGGCTGTTGATTGATCCGCTCGTCCACCTGACCCGTCAGCTGTTGGGCTGATTTTTGGTCTCTGCGTCCGAACCGATCTCCCACTCTAGCAGGCCCTCTCGTCCTCCGCAACTTGCCGGTCCTGGCGAGGACCTGGGTTACAGACGACATGCCTAGTGGAGCCTGGTTGTCGTGGGATCCCGCCTCGGGACCGGCCTGCGTTCGGATCGCTGTGCGATCTTCTTGAGTCCGTTCCTCCCGTTCAGCGGGGCGAGAAGAACTTTAGGCAGGCTCAGCCCGCGGAAGCAAATCGGCTGGTCAGCGGCTTGCGCGCCCTCGGATCGTCAGTTGGCCGGCCGAGGAACAGTCGGGCGCGACCTCAGCGACGGGCGGCGGCCAGGTTGCGCCGACCCCGCTTGAGGACTGCCGCGTGACCGTGCAGAAAGTCCTCCTCGGCCAGCACGTACTCGGGATCGGCGAGCTTGACGTTGTTCAGCGACGCTCCGCCCTCCCCGATGGTCCGGCGCGCGGCGTTGCGCGAGTCCGCCAGGCCGATCGCCACGAGGGCGTCGGTGACCGAGGTTCCGGGCGCCACGGTGGCGCCGTCCAACTCGCTCGTGGCGTCGGCGAAGGTCGCCGGGTCGATGCCGGCGAGGTCGCCCTTGCCGAACAACGCCGCCGAGGCGGCCTGCACGGCGGCGGTCGCCTCCGCCCCGTGCACCAGGGTCGTGATGTCGCTAGCCAAGGCTCGTTGTGCCGTGCGGCGGAAGGGTTCGTCGGCCACCTGGCGCTCGAGGTCTTCGATCTCGTCGCGGGTGCGGTCGGTGAAGACCTTGAGCAGCTTGACCACCGAGGCGTCCTCGATGTTGAGGAAGTACTGGTAGAAGGCGTACGGCGAGGTCATCTGCGGGGAGAGCCACACGCTGTTGCCCAGCGATTTGCCGAACTTCTCCCCCGAGGCGTCCGTCAGCAACGGCGTGGTCAGGGCGTGCACCGATGCCCCCTCGACCCGATGCACCAGGTCGACGCCGGCCGTCAGGTTGCCCCACTGGTCCTGCCCGCCGGTCTGCACCGTGCAGCCGTGCTCGCGGTACAGGTGCAGGAAGTCGAGCGCCTGCAGGATCTGGTAGCTGAACTCGGTGTAGGAGATGCCCTGGTCGGAGTTCAGCCGAGCGGCGACCGCGTCCTTCTTGACCATCTGGTTGACGCGGAAGTGCTTGCCGTAGTCGCGCAGGAAGTCCAACGCGCTGATCGGTGCCGTCCAGTCGAGGTTGTTGACGAAGATCGGCGGGTTCGACTCGTCGGCACCAAGGATCGCCTGCACCTGGGCGGCGATGCGCTCGACATCGCGGGCCGTGTCGTCTTTGGTCTTCAGCACCCGCTCACTGGAGGGCCGCGGATCGCCGATGAGGCCCGTGGAGCCCCCGACGAGGCCGATGATCCGATGCCCGGCGCGCTGCAGATGGCGCAGCACGATGAGCTGCACGAGGTTGCCGAAGTGCAGCGACGGGGCCGTGGGGTCGAAGCCGCAGTACACCGTGACCCGCCCGGACAGGGCCTGCCCCAACTCCTCGACGTCCGTGGTCTGGGCGACGAGTCCGCGCCACTGCAGTTCATCGAGGATCGTCGGGGCCCCAGTGCCGGGAGTGCTGTCGGCAGCGGGGCTGCCTACGCCCACGTCGGTTGTGCTCACGGTCGGCCGGTCCCTTCGTGTCGGCCTGCCGCGCGGGCAGACCGGGTGAGTCGATGCTGATGTTCGGCATCCAGCCTGCCGCATGTGCTCCTCACGGCCTCGTCTGCCCCCGGCGCGTCGCGCCGCCGCCACCAGCACGGCCACTGAGGCCTCGGCGTTCACTACGCCGGACACCCGGGCGATAGACCGAGACCGTGGGCTCTCCGACCGACCAGAACCGCCACGGAAAGTCCTGCGCATCGCCGCCCGGGCCGGACACACCCACGCGGGGGCCGGTCGCCATCTCCTCCGGTGCTCGCTGCGCCGGAGCATGCACGGTCACCGGCCCGCCTCCGGTCACGAAGAGGCCGTTCTGCTCCCGGTCCAAGCCCAGCGCGGAGGCCAGCCGGGCGGGTCCGCGAGCGAGGTCGCGTTGCTTGGGGGCAGCCTTGCCCGGCCGCGTGCGCCGGTCCGTTGCCACCGATTGGCCGGCGATCACTTCGCCGGCGCGCATAAGCACCGCGCTGGCCCGCCCCGCCGGTCCGCACACGAGGTTCGCACAGAAATGCATGCCGTACGTGAAGTAGACGTACAGGCCCCCGGGCGGGCCGAACATCGCCTCCGTGCGCGGCGTCTGACCGCGAAAGGCGTGGGAGCCCGGATCGTCCGCGCCGTCGTACGCCTCCACCTCGGTGAGCCGAACAGCCACGGGACCGTGGGTGACGACGCAACCCAGCACCTCCGGGGCTACCTGCAGCACCGGGCGATCGAAGAACTCGGCCGTCAGGGGCGGCCCGAACTGCGCGCTCATGTCCACGCCGCTCTCCCTGCGGGCCACTCGCCGGGCCTGCGGCGTCAGTCGCGCACGGACAGCGGCTTGGCGGCCCAGTGCCGATGCCACGCGCTGACCTGCCGGGCGCGGGACAACTGCTCCCGGACCTGCTGCGGTGCGGTGCCCCCGCGGCCGTCGCGCGAGGCCAGCGAGCCCTCTACCGAGAGGACCTCACGTACCCCGGGGGTCAGCGCCTCGTGGATGCCGACCAGGTCGTCGTCGGACAGTTCCCACAGCTCGATGCCGCGCTCCTCGCACACCCGAACGCAGGAGCCGGCCACCTCGTGCGCCACCCGGAAGGGCACACCCTGGCGCACCAGCCACTCCGCGACATCCGTGGCCAGCGAGAAGCCCTGGGGGGCCAACGCCGCCAGGCGATCGGTGTCGAACCGCATCGTCGCGATCATCCCGGCGAACGCCGGCAGCAGCACGTGCAGCGTGTCGACCGCGTCGAAGACCGGCTCCTTGTCCTCCTGCAGATCGCGGTTGTACGCCAGCGGCAGGGCCTTGAGAGTCGCCAGCAAACCGGCGAGGTCGCCGATGAGCCGGCCCGCCTTTCCGCGGGCCAACTCCGCGACATCCGGGTTCTTCTTCTGCGGCATGATGCTCGACCCGGTGGAGAACGCGTCGTCGAGGGCGATGAAGCCGAACTCCTTGGTGGCCCACAGGATCACCTCTTCGGCGATGCGGGAGACGTCGACCGCGGCCATCGCGGCGACGAAGCAGAACTCGGCGACGAAGTCGCGGGAGGCCGTGCCGTCGATCGAGTTCTCCACTGCGCCGTCGAAACCGAGGTCCTGGGCGACGAGCTCGGGATCAAGACCCAGCGAGCTGCCGGCCAGGGCACCCGAACCGTACGGGGACACGCTCGTGCGGGTGTCCCAGTCCCGCCACCGGTCGACATCCCGCAGCAGTGCCCAGGCGTGGGCCAGGAGGTGATGGGCCAGCAGCACCGGCTGGGCGTGCTGCAGGTGGGTGCGGCCCGGCATCGGCGCCTCGCCCGCGGCGCCCGCCTGATCGATGAGCGCATCGACGACGTCGAGCACGAGGGCACTGCACGTGCGGGCGTGGTCGCGCAGGTACATGCGGAACAACGTGGCGATCTGATCGTTGCGGGAGCGCCCGGCGCGCAGCCGCCCGCCGACCTCCGGGCCGGCCCGCTCGATGAGGCCGCGCTCCAGGGCCGTGTGCACGTCCTCGTCGTCGGGCGCCGGGGCGAACGCGCCCGACGCCACGTCATCCCCGAGCTGCCGCAGCGCCGCCAACATCGTCCGCAGACTCGCGTCGGCGAGCAGCCCAGCGCGATGCAGCACCCGAGCGTGGGCCCGCGATCCGGCCAGGTCGTAGGGGGCCAGGCGCCAGTCGAAGTGGGTGCTCTTGCTCAAGGCCGCCAGCGCCGCGGCGGGCCCGCCGGAAAACCGACCGCCCCACAGAGCCAGCGGCGTCCCCTGAGCCCCGTCGGTCGTCGCGCCCTCGCGCGCGCCTGCCTGCTCGTTCACTACGTTCTCCTGCGGTCGTCCAGCGGTTCGGTCGTCAACAGTCGGGTTCTGCGTCATCTTCTCGGTTGCCCCCGGATCCGTCACCGTCGGGTCCGGGTGCCGCCAGGCTGCCGGCCCTGTCGTCGGTCAGGTCGGGGTCGTTGCCGGCGGCCATCGCCAGGAGCCGCCGCACCACCTCCGCGCCGCCTGGCACATCGGCAGCGACCACCAGAATCGTGTCGTCACCGGCGACCGTCCCGACAATACGGCCGGCCTGCCACACCGCGCTGCGGTCGATCGCCGAGGCAAGGAAGCTCGCTGCGCCCGGCGGGGTGCGCAACACGACGAGGTGCCCGGCCTGCTCCGCGGCGACCAGCAGCTCCTCGCAGAGCCGACGAAGGCGGGAGTCGACCTCCTCGACGGCGACGGCCGGACGCGGGGTCATGTCACCGCCCTCGGCCGGCACCGCATAGACCAGCGTGCGCCCGCGGCGAACCTTGACCGCGCCGAGATCGACGAGATCGCGGCTGAGGGTGGCTTGGGTCACCTCCAGCCCGTCGTGCGCCAGCATCCCCAGCAGTTCGGCCTGCGAGCGCACGGGTTGGTTGTCGAGCAGTTCGACAATGCGCCGGTGGCGGGCCGTGCGGGACTGGGCGATGGGCACGTCAGCCGGCCTCCCTCGACGGGGTCGCCGACCGGCTGGGCGGCTGAGGCTGGGCGGTCGGCGCCGCAGCGTCCAACAGGCCGGGTAGGGCGGCGACGAACTCGTCGGCGTGCCCCGGTTCCAGGAGCAGCGACGGGGCGAGCCGAATCGTGTCGGGGCGCACCGGATTGACGATGAATCCGGCCTCCTGGGCCAGAGCCGTAGCCTGGGAGGCCACGTCAGCGCGCAGCCCGATGCCGAGCAGCAGCCCGTGCCCCCGCACCCCGTCGATGAGGTCGTGACCCAGCCCCAGCACCCCGTCGCGCAGCTTGGCGCCGACCTGGTTCACGTGGTCGAGGACCCCGTCGCGCTCGATGAGCGTCAGCACGGCCAAGCCCGCGGCGCACGCGAGCGGATTACCGCCGAAGGTCGTGCCGTGCTGGCCGGCGGTCAGCAGGCCGGTCACCTGGGGGCCGTAGGTGACGAGCGCCCCGATGGGGAAGCCGCCGCCCAGGCCCTTGGCCAGCGTCATCGCGTCGGGCACGATGCCGGCGCGCTCGTGGGCGAACCAGACGCCGGTGCGCCCGATGCCGCTTTGGATCTCATCCACGATGAGCAACGCGCCGTGGTCGGTGGTCAGCGCGCGCGCCAACCGCAGGTACTCCGGGTCGGCGGGCAGCACCCCGGCCTCGCCCTGCACCGGCTCGACGACGAAGGCGCCGATCTGGTCGCCGTGCTCCGCGAACACCGCGCGCAGTGCGTCGGGGTCGTTGTACGGCACATGCGGCAACACGCCGGGCAGCAGCGGGTCGAACGGCTCGCGGTAGGCGGGTTTGTGAGTGAGGGCCAGCGCGCCCGTCGACCGGCCGTGGAAAGCTCCCGTGGTCGCCAACAATCCTGTGCGACCGGTGCGGCGGGCCAGCTTGATGGCCGCCTCGATCGCCTCTGTGCCGGAGTTGGTGAAGAACACGCCCGAGCCGGCCGGGGCCTGCGCCAGCCCCAGGATCCGTTCGGCCAGCTCGACCTGACCTGGGGTGGTGAAGAAGTTCGAGACGTGCATCAACTGGTGCGCCTGCGCGGCGACGGCCGCGGCGACCTGCGGATTCGCGTGTCCCAGGCTGTTGACGGCCAAGCCGCCGACGAGGTCGAGGTAGCGGCGGCCCTCGACATCCCAGACCAGATCGCCGGCGCCGCGCTCCAGCACCAGCTTGGGACGGCCGAAGACGCCCAGCAGCGAGTGTTCGTAGCGATCCAGCAGGGCCTGCGATCCGCTCATGAGTGGCCTCCTTGCACGTCGGGCTGGGTGTCGGAGCCGGATTCGGCGGGCCCGTCGGGGAGCACCATCGTGCCGATTCCGGAGTCCGTGAAGACCTCCAGCAGCACCGCATGAGCCACCCGACCGTCGATGACGTGCGCCTGGCCGACGCCGGAGTCGACGGCGCGGATGCAGGCCTCCAGCTTGGGGGCCATCCCGGCGTCGATCGTGGCGAGCATGCCGCGGGCCTGAGCGACCGGCAGCTTGGAGAGCAGGGAGTCGCGGTCGGGCCAGTTCGCGTAGATGCCCTCGACGTCGGTGAGCATGACGAGTTTGCGCGCGTCCAGCGCCGCCGCCAACGCGGCCGCCGCGGTGTCGGCATTGACGTTGAGCACGGCGGTGTCGTCGTCGAGGTCGCGGGCGATCGTGGAGACGACCGGCACCCGTCCGGCGTCGAGCAGGTCGTGGATGGCGGAGGGGTCGACTCGCTCGACGTCGCCGACCAGGCCCAGGTCGACCGGGGTGCCGTCGACGAGCGTCCCGCGGCGGCGGGCGCCGAACAGGTGCGCGTCCTCACCGGAGAGGCCGACCGCAATCGGGCCGTGCCGATTCAGCAGGCCGACGAGCTCGCGACCCACCTGGCCCACGAGCACCATCCGGACGACGTCCATCGCCTCCGGCGTCGTGACCCGCAGGCCGCCGCGAAACTCGCTGTGGATGCCGAGCCGCGTCAGCATCGAGCCGATCTGCGGTCCGCCCCCGTGTACGACCACCGGGCGCAGTCCCGCGTACCGCAGGAAGGCGATGTCCTGCGCGAACGCCTCCTTCAGGTCCTGCCGCACCATCGCGTTGCCGCCGTACTTGAGCACCACGATCGCGCCGCGGAACCGCTCCAGCCAGGGCAGCGCCTCGACGAGGGTGGCCGCCTTGTCGGCGGCCGCCTGCTGGCTCGTCCCGGTCGTCGCAGAACTCATGTCACTCATCCCTCTCAGGTGCTGTAGGCGGAGTTCTCGTGGACGTAGTCGTGGGTCAGGTCGTTGGTCCACACCGTCGCCGCCTCCGACCCGGCATGCAGCTCGACGAGCACGTGCACGGTGCGGCCGGACAGGTCGACGCCGGAGCGGTCGTCCCCGACTCCCATCGCGCGGCAGACCTGCACGCCGTTGATCGAGACGTCCAGGGTGCGCGGGTCGAACGCGGCGTCGGTCGTGCCGACGGCGGCCAGGATTCGGCCCCAGTTGGGGTCGCCACCGAAGACCGCGCACTTGAAGAGGTTGTTGCGGGCCACGGCGCGGCCCACGCTCAGGGCATCGTCCTCGGTGGCAGCCCCGACGACCTCGATCGTGATGTCGTGGTGCGAGCCCTCGGCGTCGGCCAGCAGCTGCATCGCCAGATCGCGGCAGGCGCGGGTCAGTGCGTCGGTGAACTGCGCCTCGTCGACCTGCGCCGAGGCAGCCCCGGAGGACAGCAGCGCGACGGTGTCGTTGGTCGACATGCAGCCGTCGGAGTCGAGGCGGTCGAAGGAGAGGCGGCAGGCCTCGCGCAGGGCCCGCTCCAACTCCGGCGCCGTCAGGGCCGCGTCGGTCGTCAGCACGACGAGCATCGTGGCCAGCGAGGGAGCGAGCATGCCCGCGCCCTTGGCCATCCCGCCGATGCACCACCCGTCGCCCTCGACGAGCACCTCTTTGGCGACGGTGTCGGTCGTCATGATGGCGGTCGCCGCGTCGGGCCCGCCCGTGTCGGACAGTGCCGCGACGGCGGCGTCGACACCGCCCAGGAGGACCGGCATGTCGAGGCGTTCGCCGATGAGACCCGTGGAGCAGACGAGCACGTCACCGGAGGAGACGCCCAAGGCACCCGCGACGTGTTCGGCCGTGGCGTGGGTGTCTGCGAACCCCTCCGGCCCGGTGCAGGCGTTCGCGCCGCCGGAGTTCAGGATCACCGCATCGAGACGCCCATCGGCAACCGCCACCCGACTCCAGGTGACCGGCGCTGCCTCCACTCGGTTGGCGGTGAAGACCGCGGCCGCGGCGTGACTCGGGCCGTCGTTGACGACGAGCGCGACGTCGGGGCGGCCGCTGGCCTTGAGCCCGGCGGTGACGCCGGCCGCACGGAAACCTGTGGGAGTGGTGACGCTCACGAGGGGCTCCTGTTCGCCTTCTTGGGATGTGTGGCGGTGGTGCCGACACCGGCCGACGCGGTCTGGGCGATCGTGTGCCCCGCGGCCCGCCACACATCCGTGACCGCGCCCACCTGCTCGAGCGGGACGAGGAACCAGTCGGTGTCGAACGTCGACATCGTCACGACGCTCACGCCCACTCCGGTCAACGGGTCGAGCAGGTCACGCAGCACCCCGACGAGGGTGAAGTCCAGCGGCCCTTGCACCTCGAACGCCAGAAACGGGCCCGCCTGATCGACGCCGATCGGCACCGCGTCCGCCGCGGCCACGACCGAGGTCTCGTGGGCGTTCCAGGTGACCGACGCCAGCGGCCCGCCGCTGCGCGCCCACGTCGGAATCGGGCTACCGGGCTCCAGCCGAGCGATCTTGACGGGCTCGGTGTGCAGCGCCAGCGTCCAGACCGGCTGATCCGTCTCAGGCTGCGTCGACTCGGCTTGGACCGCCCCCGACGGGCTCGACCCGGGTTCGGTGGGTTCGGCTTCGGTGATCACGGAGCGACTCCGGCGGTGGGCAGACCGGTGGGCTCGGGCAGGCCGAGCGCGAGATTGGCGCAGTGCACCGCCGCGCCCGCGGTGCCCTTGGTGAGGTTGTCGACCGCTGCGGTGACGACGACCCGACCGGCCGACTCGTCGACCGCGAGCTGCAGGGCCACGCAGTTGCTGCCCAGCACCGCCCCGGTCGAGGGCCAACGCCCCTGCGGCAGCAGGTGCACGAACGGCTCCGCCGCGTAGGTCTCCTCCCACGCCTGGCGCACGGACTCCGCCGCCACCCCCGGCGCCAGGCGCGCGGTGCAGGTGGCGAGGATGCCGCGGGGCATCGGGGCCAGCGTCGGCGTGAAGCTGACAGTTGCCCCCGCCCCGGCCGCGGCCGACAGGTTCTGCACGATCTCGGGGGTGTGCCGGTGCACGCCGCCCACGCCGTACGGGCTCATCGCGCCCATCACCTCGGCGCCCAGCAGGTGCGGCTTGAGAGAGCGGCCCGCGCCGGAGGTGCCGCTGGCGGCGACGACGACGACGTCGGTCGGGTCGATGACGCCCGCGGCCAGACCGGGCGCCAGGGCCAGGCTCACCGCCGTCGGATAGCAGCCGGGTACCGCGATCCGGGTGGCGCCACGCAGGTCGTCGCGGGCGCGGGTGCCGTCGGCCCGCACGAGCTCAGGCATGCCGTAGGGCCAGGTGCCGGCGTGCGGGGTGTCGTAGAAGCGCGCCCACGCCTGGGGATCGGCGAGGCGGAAGTCGGCGCCGCAGTCGACGACGGCGACGTCCTGTGGCAGTTGCGCGGCCAGGGCCGCCGAGGCGCCGTGCGGGAGGGCGAGGAAGACGACGTCGTGCCCGGCCAACACCTGCGGGGTCGTCGGCTCGAGCCGGCGGTCGGCCAGACTCGGCAGGTGCGGCTGGTGGTCGCCCAGCAGCGAACCGGCGTTGGCGGACGCGCACAGCGCGCCGATCTGACATTCGGGGTGAGCGAGCAGCAGCCGCAGGATTTCTCCCCCGGCGTAGCCGCTCGCGCCTGCGATAGCGGCAGTGAACACCCGAGCAAATATACGCTGCGCCGTAAACTTATGCGAATACCGGGTGGCCCGGGATGGGGGGGCCAGGTCGCCACGCCGGCGCTACGCGATGGGGTCGTCTGCGCCCCAGCCGATGAGTCCGACGGTGCGGGCCTGCTCAGCCAGACCCGCGGTGGCCCGGTTGTGCAGACTCTGCGGCGTGTCCGCACCGGCCCGCACCATCCGCCCGGACCACGCGTCGAGTCGCCCGTCTGCCAGGGCGAGCGCCAGCTCGACGACCTGCGCCGGATCCGTCCAGTCCGTGCGCTGGCGGTGCACCGGCATCGACTCGGTCATGTCGGTGCGCACGACGCCCGGCGCGAGGTCGAAGGCGTAGACCCCCCGACCGGAGCCGGAGGCGTGGGTCGAACCGGTGATGCGGCCGAGCGCACTCTTGCCGACGTGGTAGGCGGAGGCGACCTCGCCAGGCCTGGTGCCGGCCCCGGAGTTCAGGTTGATGATGCGACCGGATCCGGCGGCGAGCATGCCGGGCAGCACCATCCGCGTCAGCAGGTAGGGGCCGCGCACGTTGACCTCGACGGCGTCCCACCACTGCGCCGGATCGGACTCCTCGATCGGCACCTCGTCGTCGACCACCCCGGCGTTGTTGACGAGCACGTCGATGCGGCCCGCCTCATCGAGCACCTGGGCGATCCAGTCGTGCACGGCGCGCTCGTCGGTGACGTCGACGGCAGCGAGCTGCAGGTCGCCGAGCGTGCCGCCGGAGCGAGAACAACCGAACACGCGGTAGCCGGCGTCGGCGAAGCCGCGGGCCAGGTGCGCCCCGATGCCGCGCGCGGCGCCGGTGATCACGACGACGGGAGACTCACTCACGACCATCACCCACGCTGGATCGCTCCTGTCGCCGCGTTCGCCCGCGCGACGGCCGCGTCCCGCAGTTCACTGACCTGGGCCGTCGTCATCGTCTTATCCCGCGGCCGGAACGTCATTCGGTACGCCAGCGACTTCCTACCCTCGCCGAGCTGCTCCCCGCGGAAGACGTCGAAGAGTCGCAAGGACTCCAGCGCCTCACCCGCACCGGCCCGCAGGGCGTCGCGGACGTCGGCGGCAGGCACCGACTCGTCGACGACGAGCGCGACGTCGGAGTGGGCCACCGGCAGCGTCGAGAGCGTCTGCACCTGCACCGGGTCGCCCGCGGCGGCGATGATCGCGTCGAGGTCGAGCTCGGCCGCACACGTGCGGGCCGGCAGGTCGAACGCAGCGCACACCTTGGGGTGCACCTCGCCGGCGTGCCCCACGAGCGTGCCGTCGGGCAGGCTCAGCGCCGCACACCGACCCGGGTGGAACGGCGAGTGCGCGTCCGCGGCCACCACGAGCTCGACACCGAGCGCGCGGGCCAATTCCGTGGCCGCGCCGATGGCGTCGGTAGCGTCGAAGGGGCGGCCGGCTCCCCAGGGGCCGGCGGGGTCGGCGTCGCCGCTCAGAGCGATCGCCAGGTGTCGCGGCTGTCGTGGCACGGCCGCGGTGATCGCCGCCAGGGTCGCCTCGTCCGGCAGCTGGCCCACCGGCGGGATCGGCGCCTTGGCAACCCCCTCGGCCGACACCGCCTGCGGGCGTACGACCAGCCCGTGCTCGAACACGGCGACGTCGCGGGCACCGCGGTTGACGTTGAGTCGCAGCGTCGCCAGCAGCGTGTCGAGAATGTTGGTGCGCAGCAGCGGCTGTTCGTCCGACAGCGGGTTGGCCAGGCGCACCGCGGTGCGCCGCTGGTCCTGCGCCGAGTGCCCGAGCTTGTCGAAGACCTCGGCACCGACGAACGGATACGACCAGACCTCGGTCAACCCCAGCCCCGCCAGCACCGCACCGGCCAGGCGCAGCGCGCGCTGGGCGCGGGTCAGGCCGCGGCCGGCGGGCGCGATCGGCAGCACCGAGGGGATGCGGTCGTAGCCGCGGATGCGGGCGACCTCCTCGACGAGGTCGGGGCCGTTGGCCAGGTCGGGACGCCATGACGGCGGCTGCACCTGCACCCGGCCGAAGTCCGCCGGGCGCCGATCGACCTCTGTGGCCTCTGCGACCTCGGTGACCTCGCAGCCGAGGTCGCGCAGCGTGGCGACGACGGCCTCGTGATCGAGACCGTCGGGCACCTGGCCGCCGGTCGCCTCCGGCGGCTGCACGAGCCGCCAGGCCAGGGCGGTGTCGAAGGCGAACCCGTCGCGCTCGACGCGCTCGTCGACGTCGGTGACGCCGGGGTCGATGGTGCCGCCGCCGAGGTCGGCCAGCAGCTGCGCGGCGAGTTGCGCGACCTTGGCCGTCATCGCCGGGTCGACGCCGCGCTCGAAGCGCTTGCTCGCCTCGGTGCTCAGCTTGTGCCGCCGCGAGCTACGGGCCACGGTGATCGGGTCGAAGTGGGCGGCCTCGATGAGCACATTGCTCGTCGTGGGGCCGACCTCGCTGGTCTCCCCGCCCATGACGCCGGCGATGGCCAGCGGCAGGTCGCCACCGTCAGTGATGAGCAGGTCCTGCGGGTGCAGGGTGCGGGTCACGTCGTCGAGGGTCTTGAGCGTCTCCCCCGGTCGCGCGCGGCGCACCTCGATCGCCCCGGAGAGGGTGTCGAGGTCGAAGGCGTGCAGCGGCTGCCCGGTGAGCATCATGAGGTAGTTCGTGATGTCGACGGCGAGGCTGATCGGGCGCATGCCGACCTGGGTCAGCCGGGTCGTCATCCACGACGGGCTGGCGGCCTGGGTGTCGACGTCGCGCACGATCCGTGCGACATATCGGTCACAGCCGACGTTGCCGTTCGAACCATGGATGGGGGCGTCGTCGATCAGCCGCACTTCGAAGCCTGCGTCGTTGGCGGCCGGCGGCTGCACCTGCTCCCCGACGGGGTCGCGGAACGAGGCGGTGGCGCCGGTGGCCAGCGCCAGATCGCGGGCGATCCCGCGCAGCGAGAACGCGTACCCGCGGTCGGGGGTGACGTTGACCTCGACGACCTCGTCGGCCAGCCCGAGCAGCTCGATGGCGTCCTGGCCCGGCTGCAGCCGCGCGACGACCTCCGGGGAGTCCGCGAAGTACTCGGTCAGCACGATGATCCCGTCGTGGTCCTCGCCCAGGCCCAGCTCGGCGGCCGAGCAGATCATGCCGTTGCTCATGTGGCCGTACGTCTTGCGGGCGGAGATCGCGAAGCCGCCGGGCAGGGTCGCTCCGGGGAGCACGACGACGACGAGGTCGCCGGGGCCGAAGTTGTGGGCGCCGCAGACGATCTCCTGGGTCACCGACTCGTCGCCGCCGGCGGCGGCGCGCTGGCCGTGGTTGCCGACGTCGACGTGGCAGAAGTGGATCGTCTTGCCGTTCTTCTGCGGCTCGTCGGTCTTGTCGAGGACGCGGCCGACGACGAGCGGACCGACGATGTCGCCCCCGTGCAGCCCCTCCTCCTCCAGCCCGACCTTGACGAGGTCGGCGGCGATGTCGACGCCGGTCTTGGCCGGGTCGACGTCCACCAGTTCACGCAGCCACGAGACCGGGGCCCGCATCAGATCTCCATCCCGAACGCCGCGGAGAAGCGGACGTCCCCTTCGACGATGTCGTGCATGTCGCTCACGCCGTTGCGCAGCATGATCGAGCGGTCGATGCCCATGCCGAACGCGAAGCCGGTGTAGACGTCGGGATCGACGCCGCAGGCCAAGAGCACGTTGCGATTGACCATGCCGCAGCCACCCCACTCGATCCAGCCGGTGCCGCCACAGGTGCGGCACCCCGGGTCCTTGCCGAAGCAGACCCAGCACTCGAAGTCCATCTCGGCGCTGGGCTCGGTGAAGGGGAAGAACGCGGGGCGCAGGCGGGTCGTCACGGCCGCGCCGAACAGCTCGCGGGCCAGGTGGTCGAGGGTGCCCTTGAGGTGCGCCATCGTCAGGTGTTTGTCGACGGCCAGCCCCTCGATCTGGTGGAAGACGGGCGTGTGCGTCGCGTCGAGCTCGTCGGTGCGGTAGACCCGCCCGGGCACCGCGACGTATACCGGCAACTCCTTGTGCAGCCCGGAGGTGTCGAGCTGCAGCAGGCTGCGGGCCTGCACCGGGGAGGTGTGGGTGCGCAGCACGAGCCCGGAGTCGGGCGGGTCGACGAAGAACGTGTCCTGCATCTGGCGCGCCGGGTGATCGGGGGCGAAGTTCAGGGCGTCGAAGTTGAACCACTCCGCCTCGACCTCCGGGCCCTCGGCGATCTCCCAGCCCATGGCGGTGAAGACGTCCTGGATGCGCTCGATCGTCAGGCTCAGCGGGTGGCGGGCGCCGACTCGCCGACCGGGGCCACCGACCGTGACGTCGATCGCCTCCTCGACGAGGATGCGCTCGTCTCGCTGCGCCTCCAGTTCGGCCTGCCGCTGCTTGAGGGCTTGGCCGACGCGTCCGCGGGCCTGGCCGACGCGCTTGCCGGCCTCGGCCTTGGCGCTGGGCGGCAGCGCGCCGATCTCGCGGTTGGCCAGCGCGAGTGGGCTCTTCTCACCGGCGTGGGCGAGGCGGGCCGCCTTGAGGGCGTCGAGGTCCTCGGCCTGCTCAATGGCTGCCAAGGCTTCGGTCACGGCCGCGTCGACGGCGTCCGGTGACAGGGCGCTGACCTCGACGGGGTCATAGGACGTGTTCGGTCCGGACATCTCTTCGCTTCGCGTCGTCGTGACGGCCGCGCGGGTCGGTGGCTGGCACCGACTGCGCGCAGGGCCCTTGCGGCCCAAATCCTAAGCGAGGGTCCCTGGTCGCCCCGAATGGGTTTCGCTCACCGGGCGTGGCGGCGGTGGGGGCCCCGGGCTTTCCGGCCCCGTCTCCGGTCGGCTAGGTGCGGCGGGCAACGTGTTGCTCCCTCCACGTAGCGGCACCTACTCGCCAAGGGCCGTCTCCACCCTCTGCCTGCCCCGGCTAGGCGCCCCGGGCAACATGGTGCGCCTTCCACCTAGCCGCCCAGGGCGGCGGCCGATCACGCCCGCCGACCCACCGTCCCGGCGATGCGCCCCGGGCAGCATGTTGCGCTCCCCGCCGAGCGCCCCAGGGTGGCAGCCAGCCCGACCCGCTGTCCACATGCCTGCCCTGCGGTGGTGGTCCGTCCACAGCCGACCGGGGCGACTCGGGCGCGTGGGCGGTGCGCTCGACCAGGGTGGAGTGCATGCCAGTATCCGAACCCTCCGACGGCGGAGAGCGCCAGCGGGCGAAGAGTCCCGCGGGAAGCGCCGGCCCTACGGCTCGCTGCGCCTGAGCCGCTCGGAGCGAGCTCGCCGCGCGTGGCCCATCGCGCGAGATCACGACGGTGTCGCGCATCGGGCCCAGCTGCGGCAGGCCGGGGTGTCGCGGGCGGATGTTCGCTCCGAGGTTGCCGCCGGACGCTGGCGCTCACTCGGGCGGCACACCGTGCGGATCCATGCGTCCACGACCGGTCGGGCCCGCTTGTGGCGGGCTGTGTGGGAGAGCGGCCCCGGGGCGCGGCTCGATGGAGTCTCGGCGCTTCTGGCTGACGGCTTGACGGGCTTCTCCCCCGATGCCATCGACGTCACCGTGCCGGCAGCGAACCACGCCCACGCGCTGGCCGG
The DNA here is from genome assembly GCF_000298215.1 of Kineosphaera limosa NBRC 100340. Lineage (GTDB taxonomy): Bacteria > Actinomycetota > Actinomycetes > Actinomycetales > Dermatophilaceae > Kineosphaera > Kineosphaera limosa. Next base: position 15,157 of record NZ_BAHD01000034.1, read on the forward strand.
GGTGCGGCTGCATCGCCCAAGGTCGGCGCCGGAGGTCGTTTCCGCGGGGATACCCCGGGTGCGACCCGACATCGCCGCGATTCGCGGTGCGCTGTGGGCACACTCGGAACGCCAGGCGGCCCTGATCATCTGCCTCGCGGTGCAGCAAGGGCTCGTCGAACCGGGTCGGCTGATGGCTGCAGCGCCCGTCACGAAGTCTGGTCGAGGCGCGTTCGTGCGCACGATCGTGACGGATGTGTGCGACGGCTCGCATTCACTGGGGGAGCTGGATTTCGCGCGCCTGCGTCGGAGCCGCGGACTGCCGACTCCGTCACGGCAGGCCGTACGGGTGCTGCCCGATGGGCGCGTGTACCTCGACGTGTACTGGGCGGAGCACGGTCTGGTCGTGGAGATCGACGGCGGGCACCACACGCTGGCGCTGGAACCCGTGCGGGACGCCCTGCGGCAGAACGACCTCACCCTCACCGGCGACCGCGTGCTGCGCATCCCCCTGCTCGGGCTGCGACTGGAGCCCGACAAGTTCCTAGATCAGGTGGAACGCGGCCTCGGGCTCGCGCACCCCTTAGGCGCCGCAAGGCAGGGCGAGCAACATCCTGCCCGGGGCGCCTAGCTGGGCAGGCACCGTGGTGGGCGCCCTGGCAGCAACCCGGCACGCTAGGCAAAGCGAGCAACATGTCGCCCGGGGTGCCTAGCCGGGCCGGCGCCGCGGGCGGGCGAGCGAGCCGCGGGTGGGGGTTTGACACGGGGCACCCATCTACGTGCAATATATTGCATGCCAGTTCCCAGTGCCGAGAGCGTCGGTAGCCAGCCCCTGTTGCGCGACCGCGCGTTTCTCTTGCTGCGCACCGCGATCGTCGACGGTGTGCTCGAGCCCGGCGAGCAGTTGCGTGAGCAGGAGTTGCAGCGTTGGCTCGGGGTCAGCCGCACACCGATCCGCGAGGCGCTGCTGAGGCTGCAGGCGGCGGGCCTGGTGGAGATGTCGCCGGGGCGCTCCACCGTCGTCACCGAACTGGAGAGCGCGGCGACCCGCGATGCCCGGCCGGTGGTCGCCGCGGTCCATCAGATCGCGGTCCGCGAGGCGCTCCCCCACCTGACGCCATCGCACATCCGGTCGCTGCGGGATCGCAACGCCCGGTTCGCCGCGGCGCTGGAGGCCGGGGATGTCGACGCGGCGCTCGACGCCGACCACGCGCTGCACGCCCTGTTCGTCGACGTCGCCGGCAACTCCGTCGTCGCCGCTGTGCTCGACCAGTTCAGCCCGCTGTTGCGCCGGCTGGCCCGGGCGCGCTTCGCCTCCCACGACGCGGCGAACTCCGTCGCCGAACACGACGCCCTCATTGCCGCGTGTGCAGCCGGCGACGCCGACGAGGCAGCCGCGGTCACCGCGCGGATCTGGACCCACCTGACCCCGCCCCTCGACCCCGGTACTCGGCGCCCGGCCTAGCAACCCCTCGAATCCCCTGACGCGCCGACCACCCGACCGACTCCCGCACGAACCACCGCACGAACTACCGAACGAACCACCGCACGAACCAAGGAGACCCGCATGGCCCTGTCCGATTTCCCCCGCCACCAGCTGACGTTCGGCCCCTCACCCGTGCACCCGATGCAACGCCTCAGCAAGCACCTGGGCGGCCCGCAGATCTGGGCCAAGCGGGAGGACTGCAACTCCGGACTCGCCTACGGCGGCAACAAGACCCGCAAGCTGGAGTACATCGTCCCCGACGTGCTCGCCTCCGGCGCCGACACGCTCGTCTCCATCGGCGGCTTCCAGTCGAACCACACCCGCCAGGTCGCCGCGGTGGCGGCCCACCTGGGCCTGAAGGCCGTCCTCGTGCAGGAGAAGTGGGTCGACTGGCCGGACAGCGTCAACGACAAGGTCGGCAACATTCTGCTCTCGCGCCTCATGGGCGCGGACGTGCGACTCGACCCGCACGGCTTCGACATCGGCATCCGGCAGTCGTGGCAGGACGCGCTCGATGAGGTCGAGGCGAATGGCGGCACTCCCTATCCGATCCCCGCCGGCGCGTCGGAGCACAAGTTCGGCGGCCTCGGCTTCGCGAACTGGGCCTACGAGGTCGCCGCGCAGGAGGAGGAGCTCGGAGTCTTCTTCGACACGATCGTCGTGTGCACGGTGACCGGGTCGACGCACGCCGGCATGATCGCCGGCTTCGCCGCGCTGGCCGACGCCGGCGGCCGCCCGCGCCGGGTCATCGGCATCGACGCCTCCGCCACACTCGAGAAGACCATCGATCAGGTGGGCCGCATCGCCCGCAACACCGCCTCCCTCATCGACCTGGGCCGCGACCTGCGCGACGACGAGATCGAGGTGCTGCCCGGTTGGGCCGGCGACCTGTACGGCATCCCCGTCGAGTCGACGATCGACGCGATGCGCCGCACCGCGCAGCACGAGGGCGTCATCCTCGACCCCGTGTACGAGGGCAAGTCGATGGCCGGGCTGTTCGGTCTCGTCGAGAACGGCACACTTACCGCACAGAACACTGTGCTTTATGCTCACCTCGGAGGGCAGCCGGCACTGAACGCCTACAGCGGCATCATCTGATGACGATCCAGACCCACCCAGCATCCTCGCCCGAGGCGGGCGCGCACGACGTCGATGTGGCGGCGCTGGAGTCCATCGCCCGCCGGGTGCTGTGGACGGCGACGGCGATCGTCGACGCGGCCAACCGGGTGCGCCCCAACGTCGGCGGCCTCAAGGTCGGCGGTCACCAGGCGTCCTCGGCCAGCGCGGTCGACATCATGACGTCGCTGTGGTTCGCCCGGCTGACCGGCGCGGACCGCATCAGCGTCAAGCCGCACGCCTCGCCGGTGCTGCACGCCATCTCCTATCTGCTCGGCGATCTGCCGGAGCGGCACCTGGGCACGTTGCGCGAGCTCGGCGGCCTGCAGTCCTACCCGAGCCGCACCAAGGACCACGACCGCGTCGACTTCTCCACCGGCAGCGTCGGCATCGGCGCCACCGCTCCCCTGTGGGCGGCGATCGCGCACCGCTACCTGCGCAGCCACGATCCGTCGATCCCGGCGGCGGGGCGGTTCTTCTCGATCGTCGGCGACGCGGAGCTCGACGAGGGCGCCATCTGGGAGGCCGTCGTCGACCCGATGGTCGGCCAGCTGGGTGAGGTGACGTGGATCGTCGATTTCAACCGGCAGTCGCTGGACCGGATCGTGCCGGACGTGCAGATTCACAAGTGGCGGGGCCTGTTCGAGGCGGCCGGCTGGCAGGTGCTGACGTGCCTGTGGGGACGGCGGATTCGGGCGGTCTTCGAGGCGCCCGACGGACACCTGCTGCAGGCACGGCTGGAGTCGATGCCGAACGAGGAATATCAGCGGTTGTTGCGCTGCGGCTCGGCGGAGGCGCACCGGCGCTTGCGAGACGGCAATGAGCCTGCCCTGGCGGCGGTGCTCGACACTATCGACCCCGACACCGTCGGCGACCTGCTGCGCGACCTCGGCGGACACGACATCCCGCAGTTGCTGTCGGCCTACGACGACATCGACCCGACCCGACCGACGGTGATCTTCGCCTACACGGTCAAGGGGCGCGGCCTGTCGACGCAGGGGCATCCGAGCAATCACTCGGCGCTGCTGACCGGCGCGCAGATGGAGCAGCTGGCCGAGGCGTGCGGGATGTCGCTGGCGGATCCGTGGCGACGGTTCGACGCCGACAGCACGGAGGGCCAGGTCGTCGCGGAGGCGGCGCGCCGCTTGGAGCGGCCCGCGATCCCGGTGGCGCCGCCGCCGTCCGTGCCGGCCGACCTAGGGCTGCCGCATCGCCGGCCGATGTCGTCGCAGGCGGCGCTGGGGCGGATCCTGTCCGAACTCCCCCGCGCGGCGCCGGAGCTGGCGCAGCGACTCGTGACGCTGAGTCCGGATGTCGCGTCGTCGACCAATCTCGGCGGCTGGATCAACAAGAACGGTGTGTGGTCGGCCGGAGAGCGCACGGACTGGTTCGCCGATGACCCGCAGACGATGCTGCGGTGGCGTGAGTCGGAGTCGGGTCGGCACCTTGAGCTGGGCATCGCCGAGGTGAACCTCGTCGGGTTGGCCGGTGAGCTGGGCGCGACCTGGTCGCGGTGGGGCCGACCGCTGGTACCGCTGGCCACGATGTACGACCCGTTCGTGTCGCGCGCCTTGGAGCCGTGGTCGTTCTCGATGTACGCGGGCGGCCAGTCGATCCTCGTCGGCACGCCGTCGGGCGTGACGTTGGCTTCGGAGGGCGGTGCGCACCAGTCGATCTCGACACCAGGCATCGGGCTGCAACAACCCGGGTGCACCGCGTGGGAGCCCGCGTTCGGCCAAGACCTGGAGTGGGTGTTGCTCGACCAGATGAGCCGCACCGGGGTGCCCGGTGGCGAGTCGGCGTACCTGCGGCTCTCGACGCGTTCGGTGGACCAGTCGCTGGCCGGCGTGCCGGAGGATCCGGCGCTGCGGGAGCGGCGGCGTCGGCAGGTGCTGGCCGGCGGCTATCGCCTGAGCACCCACCCAGCCGCACAGGACTCTGTGGTGCTCGTCGGCATGGGCGCGCTCATGCCGAACGTGCTCGCGGCCGCGCAGCAGCTCAGTGAGCTGGGCGTCACCGCCGGGGTGGTGTGCGTGACGAGCGCCGATCTGCTGTTCCGGGAGTTCACGCGCCGCGAGCAGCGGCTTGACCGCTCTTCGGGCGCGGTCGCGGCGCAGGTCTTACCGGCCCTGTTTCCGCCGGACGCCCCCGCGCCGCTGGTCACCGTGCTCGACGGTCATCCTCACACTCTGGCCTTCTTGGCCGGTGTGCGCGGCGACCGCATCGCGGTGTTGGGCGTCACCGGCTTTGGCCAGTCGAGCAACCTCAACGACGCCCACCGCCTCCACGGCATCGACGCCGACGCCATCGTCGCCGCCGCCCTCGACCTCGTCGGGCACTGACCCCCCTCGCTGGTGTCCCGGTAGCTGCGGGTTGCGGCCATATCGCCAACACCGGGCTACCGGGGCAACAGCGAGCGCCTCACCCCACTCAGTGCTGGGCGCGGGCGGAGGCGTAGAGGCAGACGGTGGCGGCCATGGCCAGGTTCAGGGACTCGGCGTGGCCGTAGAGGGGCACGGCGACGGCTTCGTCGCAGGCCTCCAGCAACTGGGACGGTAGACCCCAGGCCTCGTTGCCCATCACCCAAGCGTGCGGGCGGGTCAGGTCGGTCTCGAAGAGTCCGGCGTCGCCGCTGCCGTCGGCGGCAAGGGTGCGGATCCCCTCGGCCCGAAGGCGCTCCAGCAGCGCGGGCACGTCGAGGCCGAGCACGATCGGCAGGTGGAAGTGGGAGCCGACGGCCGAGCGCACGACCTTCGGGTTGTACACGTCCACGCTGTCGGTGCCCACGAGCACGGCGTCCGCTCCGGCGGCGTCGGCGCCGCGGATGACGGTGCCGGCGTTGCCGGGGTCCCGCACGTTGGTCAACACGACGAGCAGGCGCGGCCGCCCCTCCCCCTCCCCTCCGTCTCCGGTCAGCACGTCGGCGAGGGCGACGTCGACCGGGCGGCAGACGGCCAGCAGACCCTGCGGGGTGTTGGTGTCACACATGACGCGCAGCACGTCAGCGCTGGTGTCGCGCACGGGAACTCCGGCCTGCGCCGCCGCCTGCAGGATGTCGGCGTGGCGTTCGCGTCCGGCGGGGTCGGCGAAGACTTCGCGCACGACATCCGGGCGCCAGGCGAGCGCCTCCCGAACGGCCTGGGGCCCCTCGACCAGGAACAGTCCCTCTCGCGCACGCACAGAGCGCCGGCCCAACCCGGCGACCGAGCGGACCCGCTGCGCCCTGACATTCGTCAGTGGCGCTGCTGCGGGCGCTTCGGTGCCGGAGGGCCGGCGCTGTGCGGCAGTGGTGTCAGCCAACGTGAGGGCGGGGCTCAGGCCGCGCTCTCGGTGGACTCGCTCTGCGCGGGCACGTTGGCCTTGGCGATCTCGACGAGCGTGGCGAAGGCGGCCTCGTCGTTGACGGCGAGCTCGGCGAGCATGCGACGGTCGACCTCGACACCGGCGGCCTTGAGACCCTGGATGAAGCGGTTGTACGTCATGCCGTGCGCGCGCGCACCGGCGTTGATGCGCTGGATCCACAGCCGACGGAAGTCACCCTTGCGGGCGCGACGGTCGCGGTAGGCGTAGCCCAGCGAGTGGGTGACCTGCTCCTTGGCCTTGCGGTACAGGCGGGACCGCTGACCGCGGTAGCCGCTGGCGCGCTCGAGGACGACCCGGCGCTTCTTCTGGGCGTTGACTGCCCGCTTCACGCGTGCCACGTGAGTACTCCTTCTACTGATCGGGGGCCGCTGCCAACTGCGGCTGGTGGCGCAGACGGCGTCGGAGCGCTCCGTGTGGGGCGCCGGCGGCGGGGAGGGGTCGGCTTACTTGCCGAGCAGCTTCTTGACCTTCTTGGCGTCCTGCGGGGCCAGCTCCACGTCGTTCGCGATGCGACGGGTGAACTTGCTGGACTTGCGCTCCAGCAGGTGACGGCCGCCGGCCTGCTCGCGCATGACCTTGCCCTTGCCGGTCAGGCGGAAACGCTTCTTGGCGCCGCTGTGCGTCTTCATCTTCGGCATGGTGAGCCGATCTCCTTCGTGCGTTGGGGTCCCGCCCGGTCGGGCGACACCGTGGTGCGTCTCGGACGTCGTGCTCAGGCCTGAGCGGCCTGCGCCACGTCCTCCGTGGTCGGTGCGGACTCCGCCTCTGCTCCCGCTTCGCCCTGCTCGGCGCGTGCGCTGTCGCGCCGACGCCGCTGCTCAGCCTTCGCGTCCGCCTTCTTCTTCGTCGGGCCGAGCACCATGATCATGTTGCGGCCGTCCTGCTTGGGGGCGCTCTCAACGAAGCCGAGCTCGGTGACGTCCTGCGCGAGCCGCTGCAGCAGCCGGTAGCCCAGCTCGGGGCGGGACTGCTCGCGGCCGCGGAACATGATCGTGACCTTGACCTTGTCGCCCGCGTTGAGGAAGCGGACCACGTGGCCCTTCTTCGTCTCGTAGTCGTGCGGGTCGATCTTCGGTCGGAGCTTGATCTCCTTGATGACCGTGTTGACCTGGTTCTTGCGGGCCTCACGGGCCTTCAGGGCAGCCTCGTACTTGTACTTGCCGAAGTCCATGAGCTTGGCGACCGGGGGGTTGGCCATGGGCGCAACCTCGACGAGATCGAGGTCGACCTCGCCGGCGAGCCGCAGGGCCTCTTCGATCTTGACGATCCCGACCTGCTCGCCGTTGGGCCCGACGAGTCGGACCTGCGGAACTCGGATGCGGTCGTTGATACGAGGATCGCTGATGTCGTGCTCCTTCATGTCGGTGCTACTGGAGGGGTGCCGCTCCGGGCGTGGGCCCGACGCGGGTGATCTCGCACCGCGGGGAGCTATTCACCCGCCCGGCGTCGAGGACATCGACCCGGACAGACGAAAGGCCCTCCGCGAGGCATCCCGCGAAAGGCCGAATCACCACCTGAGTGCCACTGGTTGTCGACCGATACGGTCGAGCGGCACCCGCAAACCTGAGGTTGCGTATCCGTGGACCCGGCAGCCTGGGCGGCTGACGCGGGTGGAAGCGTGGTGAGCGGCTTCTCTTGGGCGGCCGAGCACGCAGGCACGACCGATCGCCGTCTAGCTTACCAGTCGGCGTGACCAGCCCGCCAATCGTCGTTGGCGCTCTGGCTCGCCGGCCTCCCGACTCGACGACCCGGCCCGTGGTCGGCGCATGTTCTTGTCGTGGGCGCGCCTTAGGCGGCGGCTCGGCGTGGGGTCTTGTTGCGGAGCAGGAGGGCGACGGAGATCGCCGCGAAAGCGACCCCCAGAGCGAGAACGCCGCCGGCCTGCGCAGTTGCCTGTGAGCCGCCCGGGGCAGCGTCGGCCAGAGTGGCGTTCCGCTGGACCCAAGCGACGAGGGTCGCGGCCGCCGCGAGCCAGAGCGCAACCGGCAGTGCGCGGAGCCGACGCGCCACGAAGGCCGCCGCGGGAGGGCCCAACACGATGAAGCCCGCGAGCAGTGGCGGGCCGAACAGCTCGATGAACGACACCCCGCCCTCCTCTTCTGTTGCGCGTCTACACCCACCCCTGATCTCGCTCATCTGATCGACAGTTTGCGCGAATTCGCTTCGGAGATATGGGTATTCATGCACCAACTGGTCAGCTTCTCAAGGTGCGGACACATGTTCCCATTCTGACTTCTCACCTGTAGTCTAGAGACAGACTTAGCGCCACCTAGACGGGTGACGTCGCCGTCTTCCGTGCCGTGCTTTGGGGGTGTCATGTCTGGGTGGGAATGGGAGAACATCGGGGGCTCCTTCGACGAGACAATGCTGCCGCCCACCGTCAGCGACTTCTGCGACTGTGTCGTCGTCGACGAGTCGGGCAATTGCGAGCACGCTGTATCCATCCCGGTCACGCCGCAGATGTACGAGCACTTCCTGGCGCACGGCGTGTGGCCCGATCCGCAGGCCATCGGTGCGCCTGGGGCATCCGGTGAGCTTGCGGCATCCGGTGATGACGCGATCGACATCCCGGAGGGGATTCCCGATGACTTCTCGCTGGCTGCGGCATCCTCGGAGTTGCAGCACTGGGAGTCGCTGGTGGCGCGGGTCGAGGTGCGGCGCGCGCGACTGTTGGGGTGGATGGTCGAGCAGCAGACGCAGATCGATGTGCGCCGCTGGCAGGTCGAGAACTCGACCGAGGACGAGCCGAGCGCGTCGGCCGTCGCGGGATTGCGGGCGGGGGCGCGGACCTCGGTGGTCGACACCATGACGGCGGTGTGTGGCGGGTTCCGGGGCGCCTGGCTGGATCGGGCCCGGCTGGGGACCGCACCGCCGGAGTTGGCCCAGAAGCTGAAGCCAGCGGTCGCTGCGGGCGATTTGAATACGTTCCAGGCCTCGACGCTGCTGCGGGAGTCCGAGGAGCTGGACATCACCGCGCACCAGCGGGCGGCGCTGATCGACTCGGTCGTGGAGCACGCGCAGGGATACCGGGCGCGGCGTGGGATTCCGGTGTCGCAGCCGTTGTTCCGGTCCCGAGTGCGCAAGGCCGCGTTGGAGCATGCGGGGCCGGTCAAGCAGAAGCAGGCCGCGCAGGATCGGCGGCGGGTGAAGTTGTTCGGGATGGACGATGGGCAGGCCGGACTGGAGCTCCACGGCCCCGAGACCCGGGTGACGGCGGCGATGGCGCGGCTGGATGCGGTGGCCCGCAGCGTGAAGGCGGCCGGGGATCAGCGAACCTTGGAGCAGTTGCGCGCGGACGCCGCGCTCGATCTGCTGATCTTCGGCCAGCCCGAGCAGGAGGCCGCCACGAGCATCGATCACCCCGGCGAGGGCGGCTGGCCACCCGCGGTCGTCAACGTCGCCATCTCGGCCGCGTCGCTACTGGGCGCCAACCAGGCTCCCGGGATGCTGGAAAGCACCTGGGCCGCCGCGCAGACCATCCGAGAGCTGGCCCACGCCCGCGGGAGTGCGTGGCGGCGGATCGTGGTCGACCCGGTCACCGGGTACGCGGTGAACGCCACCGTGGACTCCTACCGGCCGACCGCAGAGATGGCGCGGGTCGTGCGGGCCCGGGACGGGCGCTGCCGGGCGCCAGGCTGCATCCGACCCGCCGCGCACGCCCAACTCGACCACGTCCAAGAACGCCGCGACGACGGGCCGACGAAGGGCAACAACCTCCAAGACCTGTGCACCGGGCACCATCCAGCCAAGAGTCGCCGCCACTGGTCCGCCCAGATGGACGATGCCGGCGTCGTCACCTGGCGTCTGACGGACGGCACCATCACCAGCACCTACCCCATGGACTATCGCGAGTTCGGCGTCCACGACGCCCACAACAACAGTCACGCCGGTCACGCCGGTGACGGGGGTGACGGGGGTGGCGGTGGTGACGGCGGCGGTGACGGTGAGGGCGGCGGCAGTGACGGTGAGGGCGGTGATGGGAGCCTGGGAAGGAGCAGTGAGGCCTCGGGCGCAAAGACGCCAGACTCGGCGCAAGGGGCACCGCAGTCGACCGAGTGCTCCTCGAGCCGCGACGCCAGGCACATCGACCCGCACATCGACCCGCACGACGACCCCTTGGCCGAGTATCACGCCGGCCGGCAACTCGATGCGCAGCTCGAACTCGCCCGGGAGAACCGAGGCCTGCGAGAGCAGATCGACTCCCTACGGGAGCAGTCCGACTCCCTTCACGCCCAGCTGGACAGGGTCAACAAGGTGCTCGCCGAAAACCCGCCGTTCTGAACAACCCGAAGCTGCTGCTCCTCGCCCTGCTTCACGCACCCTGACCGTCTCCAATGCACACTGTTCTGTGCGAGAGGCCTCCGACGGTCAACGCTCCGGCCGGTCAAGCGCTGCGCAGGACCATGGCGAGGTCGTCGACCCGGATGCGGACCTCGGGGTCGGCGGCCAGCGACTCGCCCACGATGCCGGCCAACTCGCGGACCGCCTCCTGCGGCAGTCCCTCACGCAAAGTGAGGACCACCCGCGTGACGCCGGGTGCGTGCACCGAGCCGTCGGCCAGGTCGGCCGCAACGATGTCCGGACGACCCGCGATCGCTCGGGACAGGGCCACGCGGACGACCTCGTCCTCGTGCGCCGGGCGCCAGGGGTGCCCCTGGGCCAGCGCCCAGATCTGACTCAACCGCAGCACCTGCGCCGGGGCGCCCTGCGGGCCCGTGCCCAAGTCCAAGAGCACCGCGTCACACGCGTCCTCGACCGCGGCCCTCGCCGCATCCCCCGCCCGCACCGGCACCGGACGGCCCTGCGGGCGCCACTGCGCCAGCGAGTCCAGGCCCGTGAACAGCGGCATCGCCCGACGACCGTCCGGCGCCGTGAGCACCGGCATCGCCATGTCCGACTGCACCTCGCGGCGCAGACCCCCAGGCGTCGACTCCTCGACGTCCGAGGCCACCGCCTCGATCGCCACAAACAGCCGGGCTGAGGCCAGCGCCGCCATCAACTCCGCCTCCGCGCGCGCGATCGCCTGCAGATCAGCCTTGCCGCCCTCGGTCACCTCCGCCGCCGCCAGCGTCGACAGGGCAGCGCGCACCGCCGCGTCCGGCTCGCCCTGGTCCCCCGCGAACGGGGAGCCAGTCACCTCGCGGCCCTGCCACGGCGTCCCCGCCGTGTCCGCCCCCTCCGCGGCATCGTGCCCGTGCAAGCGTTGATGGCCCGCGAAGGGTCCGGCGGCGGGTTCGCCCACCGCGCCCCCGAGCCGGCCGGCCGGTTCGCCCTCGGGGTGGTGGCCGTGGCCGTGGCCGTGGCCGTGGGGGTCGCCCATCATGGCCGCCCGGCCACGTCGAGGGCCTGCGTGAGGGTGAACGCACCCTTGTAGAGGGCGGATCCGATGATCGCCCCCTCCACACCCTGCGGCACCAGGGCGCGCAAGGCGGCGACATCCTCGAGCGTCGAGACTCCCCCTGAGGCCACGACCGGGCGGTCCGTGCGGGCACACACCTCTTGCAGCAGACCCAGGTTCGGGCCGGCGAGCATGCCGTCCTTGGCCACATCGGTCACCACGTAGCGGGCGCAACCCTCCTCGTCCAGGCGAGCCAGTGTCTCCCACAGGTCACCGCCCTCGCGGGTCCAGCCGCGGGCGGCCAGCGTCGTGCCACGCACATCGAGGCCGATGGCGACGCGGTCGCCGTGCTCCGCGATGACGTTGGCCGTCCACTCCGGATTCTCCAACGCCGCCGTCCCGATGTTGACCCGACGACAACCCGTCGAGAGGGCCCGCTCCAGCGTGTCGCTGTCGCGGATCCCCCCCGACAGCTCCACCTGCAGATCCAGCGTCCCGACGATCGAGGCCAGCAGTTCGTGGTTGCTGCCGCGACCGAACGCCGCGTCGAGGTCGACCAGGTGCAGCCACTGCGCCCCGGCCTCCTGCCACGCCAACGCCGCCTGCAGGGGGTCTCCGAAGTCCCAGCCGGAACCCGCCACGCCCTGCTGCAACTGCACCGCGCGGCCATCGACGACATCGACCGCCGGCAACAGCTCCAGCAGCGGCGCCCCGGAGAGTGAGGTGGGCGTGGCGGGGCCGGTCTCGTCGGTCTGGGGCTTAGGGGTGTTCATCGTGCCTCTCTCATCGGTGGGCTACTAGCTCGGCCATTCGTCCGGCTTTCGGGCGCCGAGTCGTCGGCCAATCGTCGGCCAGTCGCGTTCTCACAAGGTCTGGAGCCAGTTGCCCAGTAGCGCGGCTCCGGCATCACCGGACTTCTCGGGGTGAAACTGGGTGGCCCACAGCGGGCCGTTCTCGACGGCCGCCACGAACGGGGCACCGTGCTCCGACCACGTGACGAGCGGTGCCACTCGGGCGAACGCACCCTCGGGGTGCAGCGTCCACTCCTGCGCGGCGTAGGAGTGCACGAAGTAGAAACGCTCGTGGCCCGCCCCGGCGAACAGCGCGGAGTGGGCCGGCGCCGAGACGGTGTTCCAGCCCATGTGTGGCACGACCTGCGCGGGGAGCCGGGTCACGGTGCCCGGCCACTGCGCGAGGCCCGGTTGTGGCGCCCCGACGCTGGGTTCCGCGGAGGCGTCGAACAGCACCTGCATGCCGACGCAGATCCCGAAGACGGGTCGCCCCCCGGCCAGTCGCACGTCGATGAGCCTCGGCCCGTCGACGGCGCGCAGCCCGGCGGCGCAGGCGTGAAAGTTGCCGACCCCGGGCACCAGCAGACCATCGGCGCCCAGCGCCGCAACAGGGTCAGCGGTCAGCTCCACGGCCGCACCGAGGCGCTGCAGCATTCGCACCGCGGAGCGCACGTTGCCGCTGCCGTAGTCCAGCACCACCACCCGCGGTGATCGGCGGTGAGAGCCGGCAGCGGAGGCCGTCACGAGATCGCCGTCAGGCGGCTCGCCGTCGGTGGCCGCTCCCACACTGCCCGATGCCGCTGGCGGGTCACCGGACGCTTCGTCAGCCGATGTGTCAGCCGGTTCGTCGGTTGGTTCGCCCGCCGGTTCGTCGGTTGGTTCGTCGGTTGGTTCGTCAGCCGGTTCGTCGACTAGGTCCGGGTCGGCCGACCCGTCGTCCGTGTCGCCGCCCTCCGACTCGGACTCCGACTCCGAACCCTCTGGACCAGACTCCGGCGTCGGAGCCTCGGTCTCCTCCTGTTGCCGCTGGCCGTGGACCTTGGGCCGGGCGTCGGAGTGGCGGCCGATCATCTTGGGGTCGATCGGGGGCAGCATGTCAGGCCTCCATCTCGATGCGGTACCTCGCCTCTTCGGAGACGAGGCGGTCGAACGCCCGGGCGTGCCGGGCGGCGGGCTCGACGAGGCGCGCGCCGGGCAGGTCGGTGATGTCGAGGTCGCCGCTCAGCAGCGGGGCACCGGGCAAGTCGAGCAGGTCGAGCACGTCGCGCAGCAGCGTGATCGCGTCGCCGCGGCCGTCGCGCAGCCGGTCGCGCAGGCGCTGCGAGCGCTGCGCCGCTTCCCGTTCAGGCAACGCGGTGCCGGCCCCGGAGTCCAGCGCGGAGTCCAGCGCCGAGTCCACCGCGGAATCCACCGCCGATGCCGCCGCGGAGTCTGCGCTTACCGACGCGGAGTCTGCGCTTGCCACGGATGCTGCGCTGGAATCCCGCGCAGAGTCACGAATTGCGTCCTTCGCGGAGTCCCGCGCGGAGTCCCGCGCGGAGTCCTGGGCGGAGTCGGCGCCGAGCAGGCCGGCGGCGGTCAGCAGGTCGGCCGGGCGCGCCCCGGGCAGCCCCACGGGTGGCACGAGCCCGTCGCGGGGGGTCCAGATCGCCCACCGAGGCACCGACCGCCACGCCGCGGGATGCACGGTGACGGTGGCCTGCCGCCCGAGCTGGAAGAAGCCCAGGGTCGGGCGCATCCACACGCCGGCGGGTCGGCCGGCCATGCTGGCGACTGCGTCGTCGTAGGGATAGCGGGCCCGCGCGGGACCGCTGGGCATGACGACGCTCCATCCCTCCAGCGGCGCGACGATGACCGCACTCAGCCCGCGGCGCGACCACGCGACCGCCGTCTCGGGACGGCACCGCGAGAGCAGGATGCCGCGCCCCGAGGAGATCGCCCGCCGACCGCGTCGCGCGGCCAGCGCTTTAGAGGCTGCCCTTGGCACTGGGCACCCCGGTGACCCGCGGGTCGGGCTCGATGGCGGCGCGCAACGCGCGGGCGATCGCCTTGAACTGGGCCTCGACGATGTGGTGCGGGTCCCGACCGGAGAGCACCCGCACGTGCAGCGCGATCTGCGCGTGGTGAGCGAGCGTCTCGATGACGTGGCGCGTCATGGACCCGGCGTAGGTGCCGCCGATGAGCACGTACTCCTGACCGGCCGGCTCTCCCTCGTGCACCGCGTACGGGCGGCCGGAGACGTCGACGACCGCTTGGCACAGCGCCTCGTCGAGCGGCACACACGCGTCACCGAAGCGACGAATCCCGCGTTTGTCCCCCAGCGCCTGCAGCAGCGCGTCACCCAGGACGATCGCCACATCCTCGACCGTGTGATGGCCGTCGACGTCGACGTCACCCTGGGCCTGCACGCGCAGGTCGATGAGGCTGTGTTTGGCCAGGCTCGCGAGCATGTGGTCGTAGAAGCGGACCCCGGTGGACACCTGCGACTCCCCCGTGCCGTCCAGATCGAGCCACAGGTCGACGCTGCTCTCGGAGGTGGCCCGGCGCAGGTGGGCGGTGCGGTGCCCGCCCGTCTGCCCGCCCGGCTGCTCGGGCGCGGTCGTCTGGGCCGCCGTCGGCTCGGGCGAGGTCGGCACGGGTCTGGGCGGGTGTTCGCTCACTGGTGCTCCTGCGGGTCGGGGTCGTCAGCCGTTTCGGAGGCCGTAGCGGAGTCCGGTTCGCCATCGTTGTCGCCCGTGGGCACCTCGTCAGCCAGCGAGATTCCCTCAGCGTGTGACTCACCGGCCCGAGGTTCGCCGGCCCGTGCCTCGTCCGCAGCGGAGGTCGCGTGGGCCAGTGCCTCGGGGTGCTGAGCCAGGTGGTCGGCCAGAACCCCCAGCATGGCCTGCGTCTCTTCCGGTGTGCCGGCGGTTACGCGCAGGTGCCCCGGGATGCCGACGTCGCGCAGCAGCACGCCGTGATCGAGCAGCGCCTGCCAGCTGGCGGGGGCGTCGGCGAACCCGCCGATGAGCACGAAGTTGGCGTCGCTGGGCACGGGCACCAGGCCCAGTTCGGCGACCCGCGCGACGATCGCGTCGCGTTGCTCTTTGATGGCATCGACGGTGCCCAGCAGCGCGTCGGCGTGCGCCAGGGCGGCGCGGGCGACGGCCTGGGTCTGGGTCGAGAGGTGGTAGGGCATCCGCACGAGCCGCAGCGCGTCGACGACGGCCGGGTCGGCGGCCAGGTAGCCGACGCGGCCGCCGGCGAGCGCGAACGCCTTGCTCATCGTGCGGGAGACGACCAGGCGGGGGCGCCCGGCCAGCAGCGTCGTGGCGCTCGCCGTGCCCGGGCGGGCGAACTCCGCGTAGGCCTCGTCGACGACGATCAGCGCGGTGGGCACCGCGTCGTACACCGCGCGCACCAGGTCGAGGTCGATCGCGGTGCCGGTCGGATTGTTCGGCGAACACAGAAACACGATGTGCGGGTTGTGCTGACGCACCTGTCGCACCACGGGCTCGACGACGAGGTCGAAGTCCTGCGGCGCTGCCGCGGCTCCCGCACCCGATCCCGTGCTGCGGCCGGCGCCCCGGGCGCCGTCGATCCAGCGGGTGCCCGTGGTGCGCGTGATGATGGGGTGCATGGAGTAGGAGGGCGTGAACCCCAACGCCACCCGGCCGGGACCGCCGAACGCCTGCAGCAGGTGCAGCAGCACCTCGTTGGAGCCGTTGGCCGCCCACATCTGCTCCGGGGTGAGGTCGGTGCCGGTGACCCGGGTCAGGTAGGCCGCGAGATCCGCACGTAGCGCGGTGAACTCGCGGTCGGGGTACCGGTTGAGGCCCGGCGCCGCGTCGGCCATCGCCGCCATGATCGACTCCACGACCTGCGGCGGCACCGGATAGGAGTTCTCGTTGGTGTTCAGCGCCACGGGGACGTCGAGTTGCGGGGCGCCGTAGGCGGTGCGCCCGATGAGGTCGGGCCGCAGCAGCGTCGACAGCACCGCGTCGACCGCCTCCCGGCCGTCCGGGACGGTCACGAAGTCACGTCCGATCCAGCGCCCACCGAGCCAGCGCCCACCGATCCCGCGCCCACCGATCCCGCCGCACGGCTGGCTCCAGCGCCACCACCTACTCCCGCCATGGCTGCGGCTCCGCCGACGCGGGCCAGGATCGCGTCGCCGTGCGCGGGCAGGTCTTCGTCGCGGGCCAACGCGACGACCCCGTCGGCGACCTGGCCCAGCGCCTGCTCGTCGTACTCGATGAGCTGCACGCCGCGCAGGAAGGCGTGCACCGACAGCCCGCCGGAGTGGGCGGCGGTGCCGGCGGTGGGCAGCACGTGGTTGGAGCCGGCGCTGTAGTCGCCGAGGCTGACCGGTGAGTAGGTGCCGACGAAGATCGCGCCGGCGTTGGTGACGCGCCGAGCCACCTGCGCGGCGTCGCGGGTGTGGATTTCGAGGTGCTCGGCCGCGTACGCATCCACGACCGCCAGCCCCGCGTCCAGATCGTCGACGAGAACGACCGCGGACTGCCGCCCGGCCAGGGCCGTGGTGACGCGCTCGGCGTGCTTGGTCGCCCCGACCCACCGCGCCAGGGCGGCCTCGACGGCTCGCGCCAGCGGCTCGGAGTCGGTGACCAGCACCGCGGCGGCCAGCGGGTCGTGCTCTGCCTGGCTGACCAGGTCGGCGGCCACGTGATCGGGGTCGGCGGTCTCGTCGGCCAGGATCGCGATCTCGGTGGGACCGGCCTCGGCGTCGATGCCGACGACGCCGCGCAGGTGCCGCTTGGCCGAGGCGACGAAGATATTGCCCGGGCCCGTGATGATGTTGACCGGCGGGCAGTCGACGTCGGCGTCGCGCACCCCGTACGCGAGCATCGCGATGGCTTGGGCTCCACCGACCGCGTACACCTCCTGCACGCCCAGCAGCGCGCAGGCCGCGAGGATCGTCGGGTGCGGGTAGCCGGCGAAGACCCCGGTGTTGTCCCGCTGCGGCGGGCTGGTCACGGCGATCGAGCCCACCCCGGCGACCTGCGCGGGCACGACGTTCATGACGACGCTGCTGGGGTAGACGGCCAGGCCACCGGGCACGTAGAGGCCGACGCGGGCGGTCGGCAGCCACCGCTGGGTGACGCGAGCACCGGGCCCCAGGGTCGTCGTGTGCTCTGCCGGCAGCTGGGCGGTGTGCACCGTTCGGGTGCGGTCGATGGCCTCGACGAGAGCCGCCCGCACGATCGGGTCGAGCTGATCGGTGGCCGCCGCCAACACCGCCGCCGGTACCCGCAGATGCGCAGGCCGCACGCCGTCGAACTGCTCCGACAGTTCCGCGATGGCCGCGGCTCCGCGCTCGCGGACCTGCGCGCAGATCGGAGCCACGACCCCGAGGGCGTCGTCCATGTCGAATTCGGCGCGCGGCAACGAATCGCGCAGGTCCGCGCGCGAAAGCCGGTGGCCGCGCAAGTCGAGTCGGCTGATCACGGCGTTCAGTCTAGGCATCGGGTCTGACACGCCGAACGGGCGACCGGAGCGCGGACCCGACACGCCGGTCAGTCGGCCCCGGGCCCGGTCTCGCGCGCTCCCGCCAGCGGGTCGCGCGCGCCGGGCACCAGGTGGGTGGCGTCGAGTTGGTCGAGGAGGAAGGCGTTCTCCCAGGCGTACTGCTCCCAGGCGTCGTAGCGGCCGGATCGGCCGCCGTGGCCGGCGGTCATCTCCGTGCGCAGCAGGATCGGCCGGGCGGGGTCGGCCGGTGTCAGCTCCCGCAGCCGCGCGACCCACTTGGCCGGCTCGGTGTAGGCCACGCGGGTGTCGTGCAGGCTCGTCGTCGCCAGGATGGCCGGATACTGCGCGCCCGCCACGATCGTCTCGTACGGGCTGTAGCCGGCCATCCGGTCGTAGGCCGCTACGTCGTGCAGCGGGTCGCCCCACTCGTCCCACTCGATGACGGTCAACGGCAACTCGGGGTCCAGGATGGTCGTCAGAGCATCGACGAAGGGCACCTGGGCGAGGGCCACGCGGAACAGCCCTGGCTCCAGGTTCAGGGCCGCCCCGACCGTCAGGCCACCGGCCGACCCGCCCTCGATCCCCAGCCGCCGGCGATCCACCACCTGCTCGTCGAGGAGCAGATGGGCCGCGGCCACCGTGTCGGTGAAGGTGTTGGTCTTGGCGGCCAACTTGCCGTCCTCATACCACGATCGGCCCAGCTCGCCGCCGCCGCGCACATGCGCGACCGCGAAGACCAGACCGCGGTCGAGCAGGCTCAGTCGGGGGATCGAGAACCAGGGGTCCAGGCACGTCTCGTAGGCGCCATAGACATACAGCAGCCCGGGGGCGCTGCCGTCGCGTGGGATCTGCGCGCGGGAGACGACGGAGACGGGCACCCGGGTGCCGTCGGCGGCGCTCGCCCAGAGCCGCTCCTCTCGGTAGTCGCCCGGGTCGTACCCGCCGAGCACCGGGGCCCGCTTGAGCACCTCCGTGGTGCGGGTCGTCACGTCGAACTCCGCGACGGTCACGGGGGTGACGAACGACTCGAGCCGGTACCGCAGCGCCCGCGTCGCCCACTCTGGGTTGTCGCTCAGGCTCACCGACGCCAGCGCCTGCTCGACCGGAAGGTCGAAGGGCTCGCCGGGAGAGTGTGGCGCCGCCGGATCCCACGGGACGATCCGCAGCGACGGCAGGCCCGCCGAGCGCAGCGAGACGACGACCTGACCCGCGAATGCCTCGACACCCACGACTCGCTCGTCGGCGCCGACGGCCAGCCAGGGCCGCCACGGGAGGCTCGACTCCACCGCTGACTCGCTCGCAGCCTCCGCGTGCTCGCTCGCAGCCTCCGCGTACTCGCTCGCAGACTCCGTGCGCGATTCGCCCTCCGGCGGCGGCCACGGCATCCAGGCCAGCTCGAAGTCGGGCCGCTGCGCGTTGTGCACGACCAGCAGCGCGTTGGCTGCCGGCTCCACCTCGTACTCCAGACCCGGCACGCGGGGGGCGACGACCCGCAGCGGCCCGGTCGGCTCGGCCAGGTCGAGCAGCCGCGCCTGCGTCGTCGTGCGCGAGCCCGCCTGCACCACGAGCCAGCGGTCGTCGCGCGAGACCCCGATGCCCAGCCAGAAGCGCTCGTCGGGCTCGGCGAACACCCGCACGTCCGCCTCCGCGGGGGTGCCCAACTCGTGCCGCCACACCTCGTGCGGGCGCCACGCGTCGTCGAGGCGGGTGTAGAACAGGTGCCGCCCGTCCAGCGACCACACGACGCCGTAGCCGATCTGCGTCACCTCCTCCACGACCTGCCCGGAGTCGATGTCGCGCACCCGCAGCGTGAACCGCTCGTCGCCGCGCAGGTCGACCGCGTAGGCCAGGAGGCGCGAGTCGGGGCTCACCTCGAACGCGCCGTAGGCGAAGAAGTCGCTGGTGCCCGCTTCGGCGTTGCCGTCGAGTAGCAGCTGCTCGCCCGCGGGGATCTGCCCTGGGACCAGTTGCGGACGGGAGCCGTCGGCGCTCATCGGTACCCGGGCCTCGATGCCGTACTGCAGGCCTTCGACGGTGCGCCGGTAGTACCACCAGCCGCGGTGCCCCACGGGCACCGACAGGTCGCTCTCCTGGGTGCGGGCCCGGATTTCGCGCACGAGGGTTTCGCTCAGCGCCTGCGTGTGCGCGGTGACGGCCCGCGCGTAACTGTTCTCGGCTCGCAGGTGGTCGAGCACCGCCTCGTCGTGCGGGTCACCCAGCCAGGCGTAGGGGTCCTGCACCTGCCGGCCGTGATGCCGGCGGGTGTGCTCGCGGCGCTGCGTAACCGGAGGGTCGGGGTGGGGCACGGCAGGAGGTACCTCAGGAGACGCCGACTGATCGGCTGCGCTGGCGGGGGTGGTCATGGGCTCACCTTGACACTGATCGTTGCCCGCGACCGGCTATCGACACGGCGTGGGTCGGCGGCCCGCGCGGACCTGGAGGCCAGTCCCCGTCGGGCTCAACCGGACTGCCCGGCAGCAGGACGTGTCAACAATCACTGTCCCGCTGGTCGCACAGGCGCCGCACAGCACGCTGAAGTCTCGTACATTTCTCACGAAGTTCTATGGTTCCCAAGCAGTTTCGCTCAGGGTTGCGTTGTCCTGGTCGATGAGCAGCACGGTGTTGGGCGCACGTTCGTCCTGGACGATCGACGCCTGGGGGCTCACGGGGGTGAGCGCTGCGGAACGGTGGCTGTCCCGGCCGCCGGCCCGCGGGGTCGCGCTGCCAACGACGCCACAGCACTGCCCACCGCACGACCCGCAAGGCCTAGAACTACACAGCTCCCAGCACGCGCAACTCCCCTGCGACGAGAACCAGCACGCGCCCCCCTGACGAGAAGAGAGCAGGCATCCTGGTGATCCTTCAGTCCACGCACACTTCCGGACCGTCGACCCGGCACATCCTGCTGACCGGTGTCACCGGTTTCGTGGGTCAGGCCATGCTCGAGCGACTCCTGTCGAGCACCGACGCCCGCGTCAGCGTGCTCATCCGCTCCCGCAACCGCAAGTCCGCCCAGCAACGCCTGGACGAGTTACTCGACAAACCCGTCTTCCAACCCCTGCGCGCTCGACTCGGCGACGAGTCGATGCAGGAGGCGGTGCGGAGCCGAGTGCACGTCATCGAAGGCGACCTGCGGGATGTGCCGGACCTTCCCGGCGACCTCGACGGGGTCGTGCACAGCGCCTCCAGCGTCAACTTCGACGACCCCATCGACAAGGCCTTCACGACGAACGTCGGCGGACCGCACGCCCTGTACCGGGCGTTGGCCCGCAGCGGTGGCCGCACCCGCCGGGCCCACGTCGTGCACATCTCCACGTCGTACGTCGCCACCGGCCGGGTGCAGGTCGCGACGGAGGTCAGCCTGGAGCACGACGTCGACTGGCGCGCCGAGACCAGCCGCGCCGTGGAGTTGCGCGGCCGGCTGGCGCGCGCCGGGCACGAGCCCCGCGAGCAACTGGCCATGCTGCGCCGCGCCGGCAAGGAGCGCGCCCGCGAGCTGGGCTGGACCGACGTGTACACGCTGACGAAAGCGCTCGGGGAGCGAGTCGCCGAGGACCTGTGGGCGGGCCAGGGGCGGCGCCTGACGATCCTGCGACCCACGATCATCGAGAGCGCGCTGCGCTACCCGTACCCGGGGTGGATCGACGGCTTCAAGGTGGCCGACCCGCTCATCGCGGCCTACGCCCAAGGCCGACTCCTCGGCTTTCCGGGGCGCCCCGAGTCGGTGCTCGACATCATCCCCGTCGACTTCGTCGTCAACGCCGCCGGCGCCGCCCTCGACAACCCGCCGGCCTCCGGGCAATCCCGCTATCTGCAGGTCAGCTCCGGGACGACCAATCCGCTGACTCTGGCCGAACTGCGCGTCTGGGTGCAGGACTACTTCGCGGCCCATCCCTGGATCGATCGCGACGGGCAGGTCATCGAGCCCGAACCATGGGAGTTCAGCGACCCCGAACGCCTCGACCGCTGGGCCGCCCGCCGGCAGCGGGCGCTGCGCAACTCGGCCACGCTGCTCGAGCTCGCTCCCGCCGGGTGGTTCGCCCACGCCCGGGCCGGCGTGCGTGCCGGACTGCGCGGTCTGGACACCCTGCGCGGCTATGTGGACCTCTACCAGCCGTACACGTGCGCGACCACGACCTACGACGACACCCACACCCGCGAACTGCTGGGCCACCGACGCAACCCCCGCGACCTGTTCGACGTCAACGCCATCGACTGGCAGCGCTACCTGACCCAGGCGCACCTACCGGCCCTCGTGGCCATCATGGAGGGACGGCAACGCACCCCTTCTTCCGGTGCCCCTCGCACGGCAGTGAGCCCGCTGCGCCGCCCCCGCCCTCGAGCCGGCCGACACACCGCCGAGGAGCACACGGCCCAGGCCCTGGGGGCCTAACCGGCTAGGCAGGCCGGTCCCAGCAGCGCCTTGAGGTCGCCGAAGAGCGCCGGCGAGGCGGTGACCCGCAGCGAATCGTCGAGGCGCATGACAACGCTGCGGCCTGGCTGGGTGAGCTTGACGTGCACCTCGGTGCCGCCCGGGTGCTCGTGCAGCACATCCTTGATGCGCAACGCCATGCCGTTGGTGGCCCGTGCCAGCGGCATCGACACGACGACCGGGCCGCGGGGCCCCTCGGTGATCTCCGGCAGCGTCAGCTCCTGGGCGTACAGCGAGACCGAGTCATCGCGCCGGTTCACCCGGCCCTTGACGACGACCACGGTGTCGGTCGAGAGCATCGTCGAAACGGTCAGGTACGTCGAGGGGAAGAACAGGCATTCGATGGCGCCGCCCAGGTCCTCGACGGTGACGATCGCCCACAGATCGCCCTTCTTGGTGCGCTTGAGCTGCAGCGAGGTGATGAGCCCGGCGATGGTGACCATCTGCCCCTCACGCCCGCCGTGCCCCCCGTGCCCGTTGTGGCCGTTGCTGTCGGCGTCGGGGTCGACGGCCGTGACCTGCCCGATCGAGGTGTCGGCGTGCGCCGCCAGGATGTGCTCGATGCCGAACAACGGGTGGTCCGAGACGTAGAGGCCGAGCATCTCGCGCTCGAACGCCAACAGCACCTGCTTGTCCCACTCGCCGGCCGGGATCGGCGGCAGCGCCTGCAGCGCCTGGCCGCCGTCGGACTCGTCGTCGCCGTCGAGGCCGGCGAACGCCGCGAACAGGGAGTCCTGGCCCGCTGCCTCGTTCTTCTTCTCCTCCACGAGCGCATCGACGTACTGCTCGTGGATGCGCACCAGTCCCGAGCGCTGGTGCCCCAGGGAGTCGAACGCCCCGCCCTTGATGAGGGAGTCGATCGTGCGCTTGTTGCACACGACCGCCGGCACTTTCCGCAGGAAGTCCTCGAACGAGGTGTACTCGCCCTTCTCCCCGCGGGTGCGCACGATCGCCTCGACGACATTGGCGCCGACATTGCGGATGGCCTCCAGGCCGAAGCGGATGTCTTCACCGACGGCCGCGAAGTAACCGATGGAGGCGTTGACGTCCGGCGGCAGCACGTGGATGCCCATGCGCCGGCACTCGCCGAGATAGAGGGCAGACTTGTCCTTGTCGTCGCGCACACTCGTCAGCAGCGCCGCCATGTATTCGGCCGGATAGTTCGCCTTGAGGTAACCGGTCCAGTAGGAGACCAAGCCGTAAGCGGCCGTGTGCGCCTTGTTGAAGGCGTAGTCGGAGAACGGCACGAGCACGTCCCACAGCGCCTTGACGCTGGCGGCGGCGAAACCCTGATCCAGCATTCCCTTTTCGAAGTTGACGAACTCCGCGTCGAGCACCTCGCGCTTCTTCTTGCCCATCGCGCGACGCAGCAGGTCTGCATTGCCGAGCGTGTACCCGGCGAGCTTCTGCGCGATCTCCATGACCTGCTCCTGGTAGATCACCAGACCGTAGGTCGTGCCGAGAATCGGCTCGAGGGCGTCGATCATCTTCTGCTCGAGCTGGCCCTTCAAGCGCGGGTCGAGCGGGATCATCTCCTGGCGGCCGTTCTTGCGCAGCGCGAAGTTGGTGTGCGCGTCGACGCCCATCGGGCCGGGCCGGTACAGCGCGAGGGCCGCGGAGATGTCTTCGAAGTTGTCGGGGCGCATCAGGCGCAGCAGCGTGCGCATGCCGCCGCCGTCGAGCTGGAACACCCCAAGGGTGTCGCCGCGGGTCAGCAGGTCGTACGTGCTGCGGTCGTTGAGGTCCTTGGAGAGCGCGTCGAGGTCGATGACCTCGTCGCGGTTCATCGCCACGTTGGCGATCGCGTCGTCGAGGATCGTCAGGTTGCGCAGGCCGAGGAAGTCCATTTTGACCAGCCCGAGCGTCTCGCACGTCGGATAGTCGAACTGCGTGATGATCTGCCCGTCCTGCTCCCGCTTCATGATCGGGATGACGTCGATGAGCGGTTCGGAGCTCATGATGACGCCGGCCGCGTGCACGCCCCACTGCCGCTTCAGCCCCTCCAGGCCCAACGCCGTACCGACGATCTCCTTGGCCGCCGGGTCCTCGTCGTGCAGCGCCCGGAACTCCGCGGCCTCGGCGTAGCGCTTGTGCTCGGGGTCGAACACTCCCGACAGCGGGATGCCCTTGCCCATGACGTCGGCCGGCATCGCCTTCGTGAGCTTCTCGCCCATGGCGAATGGGAAACCCATGACCCGGGAGGCGTCTTTGAGTGCCTGCTTGGCCTTGATCGTGCCGTAGGTGACGATCTGCGCGACCCGCTCGCTGCCGTACTTCTCGGTGACGTACTTGATGACCTCGCCGCGGCGACGCTCGTCGAAGTCGACATCGAAGTCGGGCATCGACATCCGCTCGGGGTTGAGGAACCGCTCGAAGATCAGCCCGTGCGGGATCGGGTCGAGGTCGGTGATCTTCATGGCATAGGCGCACATCGATCCCGCACCCGAGCCACGACCGGGCCCCACGCGGATGCCCTGAGCCTTGGCCCACGTGATGAAGTCGGCGACGACCAGGAAGTAGCCGGCGTACCCCTTGGAGACGATGACCTCGATCTCGAAATCGGCCTGGGTGCGGGCATACTCCGGCACCTGCCCCTCGAACCGCTCGGCCAGCCCCTTGTTGACCTCTTTGACGAACCAGCTGCGCTCGTCTTCCCCCGGCGGGCACGGAAAGCGCGGCATATACCGGCCCTCACCCTCGGTGAAGCTCACCTCGCAGCGCTCGGCAATGGCCAGCGTGTTGTCGCACGCCTGCGGCAGCTCTCGCCACAGGTGACGCATCTGTTCCGGTGACTTCAGGTAGAAGTCGTCGGCGTCGAACTTGAACCGGCCCGGATCCATGAGCGTGGAGCCGGACTGCACGCACAGCAGCGCCGCGTGCGCCTTCGCATCCTCGGCCTTCGTGTAGTGCAGGTCGTTCGTCGCCACCAGCGGCAAACCCAGATCCTTGGCCAGGCGCAGCAGGTCTTTCTGCACCCGCCGCTCGATCTCCAGACCGTGATCCATCAGCTCGCAGTAGAAATTCTCCGCACCGAAGATGTCGCGGAAGTCGGCCGCCGCCGCCCGCGCCTGGTCGTATTGCCCGAGCCGCAGTCGGGTCTGCACCTCGCCCGACGGGCAGCCGGTCGTCGCGATGAGCCCCTGCCCGTACTGGGCCAGCAACTCCCGATCCATGCGCGGCTTGAAGTAGTAGCCCTCGAGGCTGGCCAGCGAGCACAGCTTGAAGAGATTGGCCATGCCGTCGTTGTTGCGTGCCCACATCGTCATGTGGGTGTAGGCACCTGACCCGGAGACGTCGTCGCGCCCGCCGTCGCCGAACTTGACCCGAGTCTTGTCGGTGCGATGGGTGCCCGGCGTCAGGTAGCCCTCGATGCCGATGATCGGCTTGACCCCGTGCTTCTTGGCCTTCTGCCAGAACTCGTACGCGCCGAAGATGAAGCCGTGGTCGGTCGTGGCCACCGCCGGCATCCCCATCCGCGCGGCCTCGGCACACAGGTCGTCGATACGCGCCGCACCGTCGAGCATCGAGTACTCGGTGTGGTTGTGCAGATGGACGAAGGAGTCGGTGCCAGACACGGGTGCAGCTCGCCTCACAGTGCTCGAGAACGGGAGGGACCGCGCCATCCTACGACCGAGTACCGACAGCCTCGCTCAGGTCGCCGGCACCACCTGACGCAGCCCCCGACGGTCCAGGTCAACGGCCCGGATTGGCGCTCCCGGCGAGTCGGCGCCTCGTTCACGACCCGCTCAGCTCAGCGGGCGCAGTGTGGCGGTGAAGTGCCGCAGCACCTTCGGCTCCCACGTGATCTCATATCCGGGAACAGACCCGGCGCGCTCCTTGATGGCGCCCAGGGCCTCCGCGATGACGTCGAGGTGGGCCTGGGTGTAGACGCGCCGCGGGATCGCCAAGCGGGTGAACTCCAGGGGCGCCTGCTGCTCTTGCCCCGTCGCGGGGTCGCGGTCCATGAGGTAGGAGCCGATGTCGCAGGTGCGTACGCCGGCCTCGATGTACAACTCGACCGCCAGAGCGTGGCCGGGGTACTGGTGCCACGGCAGGTGCGGCAGCAGCTTGCCGGCGTCCACAAAGACGGCGTGGCCGCCGGCCGGCCGCTGATAGGGGATGCCGAATTCGTCGAGGCGGGCGGCGAGATAGGCGACCTGCCCGGTGCGGTAACGCAGGTAGTCCTCGTCCATCCCCTCGCGCAGTCCGACGGCCAGAGCGGCCAGGTCGCGCCCGGAGAGGCCGCCGTAGGTGACATAACCCTCTCCGGCGATGACGAGCGAGCGCACGTCGGGCACGTGCTCGCCCTCCTCGCGCACTCCGAGCAGGCCGCCCATGTTGGTGATGGCGTCCTTCTTCGCGCTCATCGTGAAGATGTCGCCGTAGGAGAAGAACTCGCGGATGATCTCCGCGATGGTCGCGTCGGCGAATTCGGCCTCGCGGGCCTTGATGAAGTAGGCGTTTTCGGCGAACCGGGCCGCGTCGATGACCAACGGGATGCCGTGCGCCGCAGCGATGCGCGCGGTCTCACGCATGTTCGCCATGGAGACCGGCTGACCACCGACGGAATTGTTGGTGATCGTCACGACGATTCCCGCGACCTCATCCCCGTGCTCGGCGATGAGCGTTTCGAGTCGCGCATTGTCCATGTTGCCCTTGAACGGGGCGTCCAGGCCGGAGTCCAGGCCTTCGGGGCACACGCAGTCGATGGGGCGCCCGTTTGCGAGGGCGACGTGCGCGCGGGTGGTGTCGAAAAAGGTGTTGGAGATGACGACCTGGCCGGGACGCCCGATGAGCACCGGGAAGAGCACCTTCTCGGCGGCGCGCCCCTGGTGCACCGGCTGGATCCACTCGTAGCCGAAGATCTCTTGCGCGACGCCGATGAGGTCGTAGTAGCTGCGCCCGCCCGAGTAGGCCTCGTCGCCGGTGAGCATCGCCG
This sequence comes from Kineosphaera limosa NBRC 100340, assembly GCF_000298215.1. GTDB lineage: Bacteria > Actinomycetota > Actinomycetes > Actinomycetales > Dermatophilaceae > Kineosphaera > Kineosphaera limosa. Next base: position 42,070 of record NZ_BAHD01000034.1, read on the forward strand.
ACCACTGCGCGTTGCTCATCGCGTTGGTGCCGCTGTCGGTCAGCAGGTCGATGTAGACGTCGTCGGCGTGCAGGCCGAAGTTGTTGTAGTTGGCGGCCGCGATCTTCTCGCGCCGCTCCTGAGCCGTGGTCAGGCGGATCGGCTCGACCATCTTGATCTTGAAGGGCTCGGGGATGTACTTCATCGCGGCAGTCCTCTCGCATGGTGTGCCCGCTCTGGTGGAGGCGGGTGCGAGAACCGGACGTGGGGTGCTGCCGACTCCCGCAGCAAGAAGCTATCGCCACCCCGCTGGAGCCCGGACCCCGAGCAGGCGCGCAGGATCCTCGACCTCCTGGCCACCCTGGTCGAGCCGCTGCACCAGACGATCCCGGGCTCCAACGAGGTCGTGCTGCACGAGTTGGTGAAGCTACCGGACTCGATCGTCGCCATCAGCGGAGGCAGCCTGACCGGCCGCGTCGTCGGCTCGCCGGCGACCGACACCCTGCTCGCCGCGTTCGCCCGAGACGAGGTTGAGACCCATCTGGCCTATGCGTCGCGGCTACCGGGCGGTCGAGAGCTGCGGTCGAGCACGATGGTCTGCTCAGACTCCGCAGGGGTGCCCGTGGCGGCCCTCTGCGTCAATATCGACGTGACAATGTGGCGGGCCGTGCATCACCTCGCCGACTCGATGCTCCCGGCAGTCACCACCGCCGTCGTCGAGGCGGGCGACGCACCGACCGAGGAGTTTCCACGCGGCATCGACGAACTCGCCGAGCACCTGCTCGGCGATCGCGGCGGTTCAGGTACCGGTCGAGCAGATGCAGAAGCGGCACAAGCTCGCCGTCGTGGGCGACCTGAAGGAGCGTGGCTTCTTCATGCTCAAGGAGAGCGTCGAGACCGCTGCCAGCGCCCTGGCAGTCACCCGCTTCACGATCTACAACTACCTCAACGAGATCGACGCGCAGGTCGACGCCCGGTCGCACAGCCGGTCAGCCGTCGGCGAGGATGTCCAGGGCTGATTGCAGATCCGGCGGATAGGCACTCTCGAAGTTGACGTACTCGTTCGTGCCGGGGTGCACGAAGCCCAGCCCGACGGCGTGCAGCCACTGCCGCTCCAGCCCCAGCCGACCGGCGAGCACCGGATCACCGCCGTAGAGCGGATCGCCGACGCAGGGGTGACGCAGCGCCGACATGTGCACCCGAATCTGGTGGGTGCGCCCCGTCTCCAGGTGCACCTCCAGGAGGGAGGCAGCCCGAAACGCCTCGAGGAGTTGGAAGTGCGTGATGCTCGGCTTGCCGGACTTCATCACCGCGAACTTGAACTCCGCGCCCGGATGCCGCCCGATCGGGGCGTCGATCGTGCCGACGACCGGGTCCGGCAGGCCCTGCACGAGGGCGTGATAGGTCTTGTCGACCTCCCGGTTGCGAAAGGCGCGTTTGAGCATCGTGTACGCGTACTCGCTCTTGCACACGACCATCAGGCCGCTCGTTCCGACGTCCAGGCGGGACACGATGCCCTGACGCTCGCTGGCCCCCGAGGTGGAGATGCGGTAGCCGGCGGCGGCCAGACCACCGACGACGCTCGGGCCGCTCCAGCCGACGCTCGGATGCGCCGCGACCCCGACGGGCTTGTCGACGACGACGATGTCGTCGTCGTCGTGCACGATGCTCATCCCCGGCACGGGCTCGGCGACCACCTCCAGACCCGGCGGCGGCGCGACCGGCGGCAGAGTCACCTCCAGGAGGCTGCCGGCACGCACCCGGTCGGACTTGCAGACCACCGAACCGTCGACCCGCGCGTGGCCCTCGCCGGCCAGTTGCGCGGCCCGGGTACGGGAGAACCCGAACAGCCGCGCCAACGCCGCGTCCACCCGCTCTCCCTCCAGGCCCTCGGGCACCGGCAGAGTCCGCACCTCAGCCACGGTTCTCCTCCGCGTCGGTCGCGCGCTGACCGCCCGCGCCCTCGCCCTCGCGGGAGCCGTCGAAACCGATGCCGCGGAAGGCCGTGAGAGCAAGCAGGAACGCGGCAGTGACGATCGCGGAGTCGGCGATGTTGAACACCGGCCAGTTCGGCAGCTGCAGAAAGTCGACGACATGCCCGTGCATGAAGCCCGGCGGGCGCGTCAGCCGATCGGTGAGGTTGCCGGAGGCCCCGCCGAGGACGAGTCCGAGCCCGACCGCCCACCACGCCGACCCGACCCGGAACGCCGCCACGACGATCGCCAACGAGACGACCGCCTGGATCGTGGCAAACACCGGTGTGACGCCCGTACCGAGGGAGAACGCGGCACCCGGGTTGAACAGCAGGTTGAGCTGCAGGATCTCCCCGACCAGGGGGCGGGGCACACCGGGCGTCAGCTCGCGCAACGCCCACATCTTGGTGAGTTGGTCCAGGCCCCAGACGGTCAGGCCGAGGCCCAGGACGGTGGCGGTGAGCACGACCCGGCGTGATGCGCCCGCGGGTCGTGCTGAGGCTGTGGTGTCGGCGGGCGTCAGCGCCGCTCCTGCTTCTGCTTGCATGGCACACACAGGGTCGCACGGGGAAACGCCTGCAGCCGCATCTTGCCGATCGGCTCGCCACACGACTCGCACCGACCGTAGCTGCCGGAGTCGATGCGCTCCAGCGCCCGCTGGTTCTGCTCCAGCAGCTTGCGCGAGTTCTGGGTCAGCGTGAGGTTCTGCTCCCGCTCGAGCACCTTGCCGCCGGTGTCGGCCGAGTCGTCGCCGGAGCCGCCGCCGTAGTCACGCATCAGCCCGGCGAGATCGGACTCGGAGAACTGCAACTCCTCGGCGATCCGCGCAATGTCGTCCTCGAGTTCGGCCCGCACTTGCGCGACCTCCTCGCTCGTCCATGGGTCTTCCCCTGGGCGCACGGGCAGCGTGTCGGCATCCGCCTCGACGCCGGACTGACCCGTTGAATTCGCTTTCACGGCCATGTGACCTCGGTCCAGATCGTGCCGGTGTCCCGGCAATGGTTGCGTGCCGGTCCCCCGGCAGTGGTTTCTTGCCGGTCCCCCGGCAGGGTTATCGAATGGTGCTCGGGCTGCGCCCGGCATCAGGGGATAAGCGACGAGGATAGACCGTCAAACGGGTCGCGCCACGGTAAAAGGCTGCGACTACTCTGAGCTATCCCTTTGTCCGCCCCTGCGCCGGTGCGCAGCGTGCGGCCCGCGCGCACACGGCGGGGGTCGTCCGGGCCGGACGACCCCCGCCGTAGCGGCTAGCGGCAGGGCCGGTCAGCCCTGATGCGCCGGCTCGGCCTCGCGCTGCTCCTGCTGGTCGTGCCCGCGGTTCTCCCGCGGGTGACGCCCGTTGGCCTCGTGCCCGTTGACGTGTTCCAGCACGCCGTCGGTCGCGGTCAACTCGTGCAGCTGCCCCTCGATGAAGCCGCGCAGGCGGGAGCGGTAGTCGTTCTCGAAGGAGCGCAACTGAGCGATGGCCTGATCGAGGGTGAGGCGCTCGCGCTCCATCTCCTCGATGAGCGATTGCTTCCGCTCCTCGGCCTCGGCCAGGAGGCTGGTCGAGCGATCCTGAGCCTCCGTGAGCAGCCGCTCATGGGTCGACTGGGCCTCGCTGGTGAGCCGGTCGAACTCACTCTGCGCGGTCGTGACCAGATCGTCGTGCCGACTCTGCGCGCTGCGCACGAGCTCTTCGGAGCGGGCCGTGGCGTCGCCGACGATCTTGTCGCGGCGGCTCGTGGCGTCCCCGATGAGGCGATCGTGCTCGCTGCGGCCCTGCTCGACGTACTCGTCGTGCACCTTCTGGGCCAGAGCGATGAGCCCCGCAGCGTCGGCAGCGGGCGCCGGCGCAGGCGCGGGAGCAGCGGTCGGAGCGGCTGACGCCGCACCCTGAGCCTCGTTGGCTCGCGCCGTGGCCTCCTGCACCTGCTCGTTGGCCGCCGCGATCCGCTGCGCCGCCTCCGCCTCGATCTTCTCGGCGTCGGCCTTGGCCTTGGCGATGCGTTGCGCCGCGTCCTTCTCCGCAGCCTCGACCGCCTGAGCAGACGCAGCGGAGGCGCCGGCGGCCACCGCGGGCCGAGCGCCACCGGATTCGAGTTTGCGACGCAGGTCGGTGTTCTCACCGCCTAAGCGCCGAAGCTCGGCAACGACCTCATCGAGGAAGTCGTCGACCTCCTGCTCGTCGTAACCGCGTCGAAACTGCGTGGCGGTGAAATTCTTGTTGAGAACGTCCTCGGGCGTGAGAGCCATGTGTTCCCCTCGAAGTCGGCCGATGTGCGGTGGAGTCGGATTGTGTCTCGACGCCCCTGGCGCCATGGCGCCAGTTGTCGTCTCGATCCTCCCCCAATGAGCCCGCTTGGCGGCTACCCACAACTGCGACGACCCCATGCGTCACAGCTGCACCCGCCTTACGAGCACCACAGATCATCCGAGCTGCGTCAACAAGCTTACCAGCAAAGACAATCCGATGATCAGCACGATGAATGAGAGGTCCAACGCGACCGATCCGAGCCGGATCGGAGGGATCACTCGGCGCAACGCGCGCAACGGCGGATCGGTCACGGTGTAGATGCCTTCGGCCACCACCGCGAGAAAGCCGCGGGGCCGCCAGTCGCGGGCGAACACCTGGATCCAATCGATGACCAGTCGCGCGATGAGCACGATGATGTAGATGTTGATCAGCGAGACCAACAGGCCGGTGACGGGATTCATACCCTCGATTATCCGTGATCTGCCTGGATGTGGGCTGATGCGTCCAGGTCGGTCGGGCGGCAACCGGCCTGGATCGCTGCGGCCTCTCAGCTCTGGTTGAACAGGCCCTTGGCGGTGGCCGACGGCTCGCCGTCGACAGAGGTGACCTCGACATCGGCCGGCGAGAGCAGGAACACCTTGTTGGTGACCCGCTCGATCGAGCCCTGCAGCCCGAAGACGAGGCCGGCGGCGAAGTCGACCAGACGCTTGGCGTCGGCGTCGTCAAGGGCCGTCAGGTTCATGATGACCGGCGTACCCTCGCGGAAGTTCTCGCCGATCTTCTTGGCCTCGTTGTAGGTGCGCGGGTGGATCGTCGTGATGCGGTGCACGCCGCCTACCTCCATGTCCTTGACGACCTCCCGGACGGGTGTGCGCCGGGGCAATGGGGTGACCTCGGCGCGCCGGATCGGCGCCGTAGCTGCCGAGCCGGAGGTCGGCTCGTCATCCTGCACGAGGCTGGGCACGCTGGCAACATGCGCCACAGGGCGCTCAGTGCGTTCCGGACGCTCGACGGCGGCGCGCGGTGCAGCCTCGCTACGCTCGGCAACCCGACGGACCGGGCTGGCCTCCTCGCGGGGGCGCTGATCGGCGCGCTCGCGCTCGGCCCGCTCGCGGTCGGTGTCGCGGCGCTCGTCGTACTCGTCGTAGCGGTAGGCGTCATCGTCCTCGGCCAAGCCGAGGTACACCATCGTCTTGCGCAGGGCCCCTGCCATCTCGCGCTCCTTGCTGTGCGTTGTCGTGATCCTCGGTCGCTCCACCTCGCCGGGGACGGCCCTTCGAGCCCCAAGCTAACCATGCGCCGGACGGGACCCCAGGATTGCGCTGCCGACACGCAGGTGTGTCGCTCCGGCGGCCACCGCCTGCTCCAGATCGCCGCTCATTCCAGCGGAGATGAGGCCGGCCTGGGGATGCTGCGCGACCAACTCCTTCGCCACGCAACGCAACCGAGCAAAGGCCTGCGTCGCCGCATCCGGCGCGTCGGCTCCGCCTGCGTTCAGCGGCGCGACGCCCATCACCCCGCGCAGCACCAGACCAGGCAATTCGGCGACGAGGTCGGCCAACTCGCGGGCCTGCGCCGGCGGCAGCCCGCCGCGCCCCTGGGCCGCGTCAGCGTCGGTGTCGAGGCCGAGCTGCAGCAGCACGCCGAGCTCACGATCGCCGGCCACGGCGGCCTTGCTGAGGGCGCGGGCCAGCTTGGGCCGGTCCAGGGAGTGCACGAGGTGCGCATAGCCGGCGACCGAGGCGGCCTTGTTGGTCTGCAGCTGGCCGATGAAGTGCATCCGGGGGGCAATCAGACCGGCCCGGTCGGCGAGCTGCGCGATCTGAGTGGCCTTGGCGGCCGCCTCCTGGTCGCGATTCTCGCCGACGTCCCTGACCCCGAGGCCGGCCAGGCGCAGCACATCGGCGGCGGGAAAGAACTTGGTGACCACCACGAGCGTCAGCTCTGCAGGGTCACGTCCGGCCTGCTCGGCGGCCGCGGCGATGCGCGCGTGGACGCGGTCCAGTCCCGCGGACAGCTCCTGCGTGCGGGCGTCCTGGGAGTCGGGGCGCTGCGGGCGTGGGTGGCTCACGGGGCCCAGCGGCGCACCACGCCCGCGGACCGACCGGTGGTCTGGCGGCGCCGATAGGAGTACAGGCTCTCGGACTCGCGGGTACAGCCCGGGATCCAGGTCACGGGTACGTCGTGGGCTCGCAGTTGATCTACGACGCCGGCGGCCACGTCGATGGCCGGGGTGCCGGTCCACGAGACGGTGGCGCTGACGGCGCTGGTGGCCGCGGCCTCGTCGCGCATCTCCTGCGGCACCTCGTAGCAGCGACCGCAGACCGAAGGGCCGATCGCCGCCTCGATGCGTTGCGCCCCCGCTTCGCGCATCACCTCGATGGTGCGCGGCACGATGCCGTTGATCATGCCGGGTCGCCCGGCGTGCACGGCGGCGACGACCCCGGCTTGGGGGTCGGCCAGGAGCAGCGGCACGCAGTCGGCGACGAGCACCGCCAGCGCCACATCGGGATTGGTCGTGACGATGGCGTCCGCCTCGGCGGGCTGGCCGTCGGGCCAGGGGCCGTCGGCCAACACGACATTCGTGCCGTGGGTCTGGGCCAGGAACAGCAGGTGGTCGCGCGCCACCCCGAAGGCGGTGGCCAGCTCGCGCCGGTTGGTCTCGACGATCTGCGGATCGTCGCCGACGTGGCCGCCGAGATTGAAGTTGCCGTAGGCGGCCTCGGCTCGGCTGCGGCCCCCGGAGGCACTCGTGAATCCCCAGTCCAGGCCCGATTCGCTCGGGGTTGCCGGGTCGACCTGCTTGCGCCAGTAGAACACCCCGCCACCCTACAGAGCGTGCCCGGGAACTGTCCTGACCGCGGCTCAGCCAAAGACCGCGGCGCCCGCCCCCGAGGTGGGGGCGGGCGCCGCGGCCAGGCCGGCGTTTGGGCGCGGGCCTACTTCAGGAAGTCGGGGACGTCGAGGTCGTCGCCCTCGTCGAAGGTCACCGTGCGCGGCGGGCGCGCCGGCTGGGCCGGGGCGCCCTGGTGGGCGGGCTCGGGGGTACGGGCCGGCTGCTCGGCGCGCTGCGGCTGCCCCTGCGCGGGGCTCCACGTATCGCGAGTCGGCGGGGCGAGTCGCTGCACCGGCTCGTCGTCCTCACCGGAGATCGGCTCGGGCTGCGGACGCGGCGTCGAGCCGAAGACACCTTGGCTGCGCGGCGCCTGCCGACGCTGCTGCTGCTGGTCGGCGCGCTCCTCGCGACGCTGTTGCGGGCCGCCGCCGTCGAAGCCGGCCGCGATGACCGTGACCCGCACCTCGTCGCCGAGGGCGTCGTCGATGACGGCACCGAAGATGATGTTCGCCTCCGGGTGCGCGGCCTCTTGCACGAGGCGAGCCGCCTCGTTGATCTCGAACAGACCAAGGTCGGAGCCACCCTGGATGGACAGCAGCACGCCGTGGGCGCCGTCGATGCTGGCCTCCAGCAGCGGCGAGGAGATCGCGAGCTCGGCGGCCTGCACCGCGCGATCTTCACCGCGGGCCGAGCCGATGCCCATGAGCGCCGAGCCGGCGCCCTGCATCACGGACTTGACGTCGGCGAAGTCGAGGTTGATCAGACCCGGTGTCGTGATGAGGTCGGTGATGCCCTGGACACCGGAGAGCAACACCTGGTCGGCGCTGCGGAAGGCGTCGAGCATCGAGACGGCGCGGTCGCTGATCGAGAGCAGCCGGTCGTTGGGGATGACGATGAGCGTGTCGACCTCTTCGCGCAGGGCCCCGATGCCGGACTCGGCCTGGTTCGCCCGGCGGCGGCCTTCGAAGGTGAAGGGGCGGGTGACGACGCCGATGGTCAGGGCACCCAGGCTCTTGGCGATGCGGGCGACCACGGGGGCACCCCCCGTGCCCGTGCCACCGCCCTCGCCGGCGGTGACGAAGACCATGTCGGCGCCGCGCAGCGCCTCCTCGATCTCCTCCTCGTGGTCTTCGGCGGCCTTCTTGCCGACCTCGGGGTCGGCGCCGGCGCCCAGACCGCGGGTCAGTTCGCGGCCGACGTCGAGCTTGAGATCGGCGTCGCTCATGAGCAGTGCCTGTGCGTCGGTGTTGATGGCGATGAACTCGACACCCTTGAGACCGACCTCGATCATCCGGTTGATCGCGTTGACACCGCCCCCGCCGATGCCGACGACCTTGATGACGGCCAGGTAGTTCTGTGGTGCTGCCACGTCGGGGGGCCTCTCGTGAAAATTGTCTGTTGACGACCTGTGTAATGCGCTTCCTGCGCGCTCATGTCCATAAGGGCCGGGATCTGAGACCGCTCGACCCGCTGCTGCGGGCCGCGAGGCGATAGACCTCAACCTGAGGTGGGGACCCGGCTCACCGATCGTCACGTACGAGCCGGCCCGGTGTGGAACGGTACTCGACGCTTCGTCGGCACCGCCCAGCCCCCACCTCGTGCGCCATCCTACGCGAGACCGCAGCCGAATCCAGCCAGGGTCGGGCGTGCCGCCCGAGCTTCAATGTCAAGTTCAGGCATGGACTCCCGGCGAAGGTGGGGTCACCCGGTCGTCACCGGTCGCCCCGGCACGGTGACGTCGATGAGACGGACGCCCGGCTGATCCAGCAGCGCCAGGGCCACCACGCTCTTCAGCTCATCCTGCCCCGCAGGGCCCCAGCGCACGTCGATGGTCTGGAAGCGCACGGTGACGATGCCGCCGGCATCGACCTGCACCTGCTGTATCTGTGCACGTCGCTGGGGTGGGAACGCGAGCACGGCGGTGGCGGCCGCGGCGGCGGCGGACGCAGGCTCGCCGGCGAGCGTCGCGGGGGTGACCCCCTCAGGCGCCGAGGGCACCGACTCGTACGCGAGGCCGTCGGCGTCCACGAGCCACAGGCCGGGCTTACCCCCGGTCGCGGCCAGCACCGGGGTGCGCGGCGTGACCGAGATCGACAGGGTCTGCGGCCAGTCTCGTTCGACGCTAACCCTCGAGTAGCGCCCGAGTGCTTTCACCTGAGCAGCCACTGTTTCAGTATCAACTTCTACTAGAGGTTCACCCAGAGTGACCGAAGCCGCCTGCAGGATCTGACGCTGCCGCGCTGCTACGGAGTCGTCGGCCAAGGCCACCCCGGTCGAGGGAGCCTGCGGGTCGGTGACATGGACGTGCACCGCCTCCAGGCGGGTCCAGGCAGAGCCCCACAGCAGGTAGCCGAGGCCCGCGCCGAGCACCGTGAGCACCGCGATGATCCGCAGGCCGTGCCGCAGCACCGCCTGCCGATGGGAAAGCAGCAGCGTCCGCGCCGCAACCCAGCGGTCGGTCATGGTTGTCGTGATGTAGGCGCGAACTCGCGCCACGGTCTTTCGTCCCCCCCGTTCCCCCACCAACACATCGATCACCTCTTCGTCGGCGTGACGGGTACACGCGCGAATCGAGTCCTACTGCGGGGGCGGGTTCGCCTCCAGCAGCTCCAACACGGCCGGGCCGACGTCGGTGACATCCCCCGCACCGACGGTCAACACGAGATCACCCGGCCGAACCAGCTCCGCGACGACGCGCGGAGCCGAAGCCTTGTCGGGCACATACCGCACCTGGCGTTCACCGGGCAGCGCACGCAGGTGCTCGGCCACGAGGTCGCCGCTGACACCCGGCATCGGGTCCTCGCGGGCGGCGTAGACGTCAAGAATCACCGCGACATCCGCTGGGGCCAGACCGGCGGCCAGGCTCTGCGCGAAGTCGCGGGTCCGCGAGTACAGGTGCGGCTGGAAAACCGCGACGAGCCGCCCGGGGCGCGCCAGCGGTGCCGCTGTGGCCACCACGGCCGCCACCTTGCCGGGGTTGTGCGCGTAGTCGTCGACCACCCGCACCCCCGCCGCCTCGCCCTTGGCCTCGAAGCGCCGCCGGGTGCCGGAGTACGCGCGCAGCCCGGCCAGCACCTCGGCCGGGCGGGCGCCGAGACCGGCGGTCGCGGCCAGGTAGGCGGCGGCCGCATTGCGCAGGTTGTGCTCGCCGGGCACCTCGATGACCAGCTCGCCACCCTCCCCGGAGGCTGGGCCCGCGAGGCGAGCGCGGCCGGTCATCCCGTCGAAGCGCACCTCACACAGCCGCAGATCGGCCTCCGGTGCGGTGCCGTAGGTCAGGACGCGCACCCCGGCGGCGGCGGCTCGCTGCGCAAGCTGCAGGGAGCCGGCGTCGTCGGCGCAGGCCACCAGCAGGCCGCCAGGGCGGATGGTGCCCGTGAAGCGAAGGTAGGCGTCCTGAACCGCCTCGAAGGTGCCGTAGAAGTCGAGGTGATCGGGCTGCACGTTGGTCACGATGGCAACCTGCGGGCGGTAGGCCAGAAACGACCCGTCGCTCTCGTCGGCCTCGATGACCATCGACCGGCCGCCGCCGACATGAGCGTTGGTGCCGGCCGCAGACAGCTCGCCGCCGATGGCGTAGGAGGGGTCCGCCCCGGCGTCGATCAGGGCGACCGTCAACATGGAGGTCGTCGTCGTCTTACCGTTGGCCCCGGCGACAGCGACCGGCACCCGACCCGCCGCGAGCGCGGCCAGGGCCTGGGAGCGGTGCAGCACCCGCAGCCCGGCGGCGCGAGCCGCGGCGAGCTCAACGTTGTCCTCTCGGATCGCGGAGGAGACGACGACGGTGTCGACGCCCGCCAGATGCGCCTCCTCGTGCCCCACCCACACCGTGGCGCCGTCGGCGCGCAGGGCGCCAAGCATCGCGGAGTCGCGCGCGTCTGAACCGCTGACGGTCAGGCCCGCCTGCAGCAGCAGTCGCGCTACCGCGGACATGCCGGCCCCGCCGATGGCGAGCACATGCACGCGGCCGAGCTCGTCGACCGCGGGAACGGGGGCCTCGTAGTCGAATCGGGTGATCGGGCTCATCGATGGTCCTCCCCCTGGGCCGACCAGGCACGGTCGACAACGTCGGCGAGGCGCTCGTCGGCGTGCCGCTCCCCGACGGAGGCCGAAGCTGCGGCCATGGCGGCGACCCGGCGCGGGTCGGCCAGCAGGGGCACGACGACGCTGCGCACCCACGCGGCGTCGACCTCGTCGTCGGGGGTCAGCGTCGCACCGCCGGCGGCCACGACGCCCTCGGCGTTGAGCCGCTGCTCGCCGTTGCCGATGGGCAGCGGGACGAAGAGGGCCGGCAGCCCGACGGCCGTCAGCTCGCACACCGTATTGGCCCCGGAGCGCGCGACGACGAGGTCGGCGGCGGCGTAGGCCAACTCCATCCGCTGCGCGTAAGGCCGCACGACGTACCGCCCGGCCTGCACCCCGACCGGCTCGAACTCCTTGCCGTTCCCGCTCAGGTGCAGCACTTGCAGGTCCGCGGGTGCGTCGGGGCCGGCCAGGTCGGCGGCGGCCGCGGCGAAGGCGCCGTTGAGACGGGCGGCCCCCAGCGAGCCGCCGGTCACCAGCAGGGTGGTGCGCGTCGGGTGCAGACCGAAGAACTCGCGGGCCTGCGCGCGCAGTTCGTCGCGGTTCAGGTCGCTGATCTCGCGCCGCAGCGGCATGCCGACCACCTGCCCGTGCGCCAGCGGGGTGTCGGCGAAGGTGACCGCAACGTGCCGGGTCAACCGGGCGCCGAGCTTGTTCGCCAGCCCCGGGCGGGCGTTCTGCTCGTGCACGACGATGGGGATGCCGCGGCGGCGCGCGGCCAGGTAGGCGGGTGTGGAGACGTAGCCGCCGAAGCCGACGACGACCTGCGGTGTCAGGTCCCGCAGCACCGCGTCGGTCGCGGCGACCGCCCCCCACAGCGACGACGGCAACCGCAACGCCTGGGCCGAGGGCCGGCGCGGAAACACCACCTTGGGAATCGTGCGCAGCTCGTAGCCGCGGTCGGGCACGAGGCGCGCCTCGAGCCCGGTGCTGGTGCCCAGCACCTCGATGCGGATGCCGGGGTTGCGGCGGCGCAGCGCGTCGGCCAAAGCCAGCAGCGGGGAGACGTGCCCGGCCGATCCGCCTCCGGCCAGTAGCACCCGCTCGGGGGTGCCGGCGCCGGGCCTCGACTGCGCGCTCGGGTCACTCATCGCCGGCCCCGCCCGGCGGGGAAGACCGACAGGCTGCGCAGCATCACCCGCGGCCTGGCGTCGAGGGCGCGCTTGCAAGCGGGTTCGTTGCGCGCGAAAGAGATGACCATGCCGAGTGCGGCGAGCGTCATCACGAGGGCCGACCCACCGCTGGAGACCAGCGGCAGCGGCACCCCGATGACCGGCAGCAGGCCGATGACCGAGCCGATGTTGATCATCGCCTGCGAGATGATCCACGCCATGACGCCCGCGGTGGCGACACGCACGAACGGATCGTCGGTGCGCATGACGATCCGGTAGCAGGCCAGGGTCAACAAGGCGAACAGCACGAGCACGGTCAGCGTGCCCCCGATGCCGAGCTCCTCACCGATGATCGCGAAGATGAAGTCGTTGTGCGGCTCCGGCAGCCATAGCCACTTCTCGCGGCTGGCGCCGAGCCCCAGGCCGGACAGGCCCCCGTCGGCGAGGGCGTACAAGCCGTGCTGACTCTGCCAGCACTGGTGCACCTCTTCGCAGCCCAGCCAGGTGTTGAGGCGATGCATGCGGTTGCCGCTGACGAGCACCATCGCGGTGACCCCGACCGCGGCGGCACCGCCGGCCAGAACGAACAACCGCCCGGAGACCCCGCTGGCCCACAGCAGCCCGGCCAGAGTCGCCAGCAGCACCAGCGCCGTGCCCAGGTCGTGCCCCAACAACACGAGACCGACGACAAGGGCGCCGGCGGGAAAGACGAGCGGCACGATCGCGTGGCGCCATTGGCCCAGGAGCCGACGCTTGGTGGCCAGCACCGAGGCGCCGTAGACCACGAGGGCGAGCTTGCCGATCTCCGAGGGCTGGATCTGGATCGGTCCCAGCGTCAGCCAGTTGCGGTTACCCAGGACGTTGACGCCCAGCGGCGTGAAAACCAGGGCCTGCAGGCACAGGGCCCCCAGCAGCATGGGGATCGCGAGGCTGCGCCACGTGCGGACCGACATCCGGCTGGCCACCACCGCGCCGACCACGCCGATCACGGCGAAGACCAGCTGCCGCCGGAACGTGACGAAGGCGTCGCCCCGCGCCTGCACGGCCGCCACACTGGAGGCCGAGAGCACCATGACCAGGCCGATGAGCAGCAACGCCGCAACGACCGCGATGAGCAGATAGTAGGTACTCAGCGGCGACTCCAGGCGCGCCCAGATCGGGTGCTCCTGGGGAGGGATGCCGGCGACCGGCTCATCCTCGCGACGCCGCTCTCGCGGGCGTGGCGTACTCGTCAGGCTCACCGCCTGGTCCCCCTTCGGTGCCGGTAACGCTTACAGTCACTCGCCGAGGTGACGGCGCACGGCGGCGGCGAACGCGTCGCCCCGGGCACCGTAGCTGGGGAACATGTCCAGCGACGCCGCAGCGGGCGCCAGCAGCACGACGTCCCCTGCTTCGGCGAAGGAGGCGGCCGCAGCGACGACCTCCTCCATCGCCCCAGTGTCGGTGCTGGCGACCTCGTGCACGGGGACATCGGGCGCGTGTCGGGCCAGCGCCTGGGCGATCTGTGCGCGATCGGCACCCAACAGCACCACGCCCCGCAACCGCCCCGCGGCCCCGCGCACCAACTCCTCGACGTCGGCACCCTTGAGCTGCCCCCCGGCGATCCACACGACCGGGTCGTAGGCGGCCAGCGAGGCCTGCGCGGCGTGCGGATTGGTGGCCTTGGAGTCGTCGATCCAGCTGACGCCGGCGCGGGCGGCGACCAGGGCGATGCGGTGCGGCTCGAAGACGTAGGTGCGCAGTCCCTGGCGGACGGCCACCGGTGGCGCGCCGGCGGCCCGCGCCAGGGCTGCGGCGGCCAGTGCGTTGGCGACGACGTGCGGGGCCGGCGGCAGGTCGCCGCGCTGCAGGTCGGCCAGCGTGCCCAGCTCGGCCGCGCTCGTGCGCCGCTCCTGCACGAACGCGCGATCGGCCAGCACGTCCTCCACGAGGCCGACCATCGAGATGGCGGGGGTGCCCAGGGTGAAGGCCACGGCCCGGCAGCCCTCGACGACCTCAGCGTCGACGACCAATTGCTCGGTCGCCGGGTCTTGCTCGTTGTAGACGCAGGCCACCTGCGTGTTGGCGTACACACGGCCCTTGGCGCGGGCGTACTCCGCCAGTGAACCGTGCCAGTCGAGGTGGTCGGGGGCGATGTTCAGGCACACCGAGGCCAGGGGCGAGACGGAGCGCTGCCAGTGCAACTGGAAGCTGGACAACTCGACGGCAATGACGTCGAACGGCTGCGGATGCAGCACCGCCTCCAGGATCGGAGTGCCGACATTGCCGGCGGCGGCCGCCCGCAGGCCCGCGGCGGCCAGCATGCCGGCCACCATCGTGACGACCGTGGTCTTGCCGTTGGTGCCGGTGATCGTCAGCCAAGGGGCGGGGTTGTGGGCCGGGCGCATCCGCCACGCCAGTTCGACCTCGCCCCACACCGGGATGCCGCGCTGCGCGGCCGCTGCGAGCAGTGGGTTGTCGGGCCGCCAGCCGGGCGAGGTGACGACGAGGTCGGCATCGGCGAGGCTCGCCTCCGGCTCGGAGATGGCCTGCTGACCCTGCGGGCCGAGTAGCAGCCGCGCGCCGAGGATCTCCAGGATGCGGGCGCGCTCGGTGAGGGCCTGACTCGTGCCGGAGTCGACCCCCGTGACGACGGCGCCGCGTTCGAGAAGCGCGTCGGCCGCCGCGAACCCGCTGACGCCCAAGCCTGCGACGACGACGCGCAGACCCGACCAGTCCGCGTCGCGATGAGTCAGCCCCGGCCGCGGCTCATAGGGATCGCGCTGCTCGCCGGTTGGTGCCAGCCCGTCGCTCATCCAACTCCCCCGACCATCCATTCGGCGTAGAAGATGCCCAACCCGAAGCCGACGCACAGGCCCGCGACGATCCAGAACCGGATGACGATGGTCACCTCGTTCCAGCCCACGAGTTCGAAGTGGTGCTGCAGGGGTGCCATGCGGAACACCCGTTTTCGGGTCATCTTGAACGAGGCGACCTGGATGATGACCGACAAGGTGATGGCGACGAACAGGCCACCGAGGATGACGACCAGCAACTCGGTGCGGGTCACGATGGCCAGACCGGCCAGCGCCCCACCCAGGGCCAGCGAGCCGGTGTCGCCCATGAAGATTTTTGCCGGTGAGGCGTTCCACCACAAGAAGCCGATGCAACTGCCCATGAGGGCCGCCGCCAGGATCGCCACGTCGTGCGCGTGCGGCGTCGAGTAGCACTTCAGCGAGGTGGTCACCGGGTGGCAGTTCTGGTTGAACTGCCAGATGCCGATGAGCACGTAGGCGCCGGCCACGAGCACGCAGGCACCGGTGGCCAGACCGTCCAGGCCGTCGGTGAGGTTCACCCCGTTGCTCAGTCCGGCGATCATCAGGTTGATCCACAGCAGGTAGGCCAGCAGGCCGAAAGCCGGGCCGAGCGCCATGAGATCCAGCGGAGTCTCGCGCACGAATGAGATGGCGGTCGAACCGGGCGTGATGCCGTTCTCGTTGGGAAACCGGATGACGAGCAAGGCGAAGATCGTGCCGACACCGATCTGCCCGGCCAGCTTCTGCCACGAGCGCAGACCCAGGCTGCGGGCCTTACTGATCTTGATGTAGTCGTCGAGCCAGCCCACCAAGCCCAGGCCGCACATGAGGAAGAGCACGAGCAGGGCGCTGGGCGACAGCGGCGTGATCGTCACCAGGTGGGCGAGCAGGTAGCCGATGACGGTGGCACCGATGATGACCGCGCCGCCCATCGTCGGAGTGCCGCGCTTGGTGTGGTGCGTGGTCGGTCCGTCGTCGCGGATGAACTGGCCGTAGCCGCGCTTGACGAGGAAGCGGATGTAGAGCGGGGTGCCGAACAGGGCCACGATCAACCCGATCGCGTTGGCCACCAGCACGGACCTCACGAGCCCACCTCCGACTTGTCACTCGCCAGCCGGTCTCCCAGTAACCGAAGGCCGCTGTCCCGGCTGGACTTGAGCAGTACGACGTCACCATGTCGCAATTCACCCTGCAAGAGAGTGAACGCGGCGTCGGTGTCGCTAACGCATCGCGACCGAGTGTTTACGTTAGTGCCAGAATCGCGGGCTTCGCACCGATCCCGCTGACCAGCAGATGCGGTGTTGCGCACGTCCGGCGCGCTTGCCCCGGCGGCTCCCGCCGCGATCGGCTCGGCGAGGGCGCCGACGGCGAGCACCTCCTCGATTCCGAGTTCACGTGCCAGGCAACCCATCTCGTAGTGGTCGCGAGGCCCGTCGGGGCCGAGCTCGAGCATGCCGCCCAGCACCGCCCAGGTGCGCCCGGGCCGGTCGCCGGTCTGCTGCCGCGCGGCGCCCAGATGCGCGAGCGTTCGCAGCGCGGCGGCCATCGACTCGGGGTTGGCGTTGTAGGCGTCGTTGAGAATCGTCACACCGTCGGCCCGCTCCACTCGCTCCATGCGCCAGCGGCTCGCAGCCCGCGCGGCGGACAACGCCTGGGCGATGTCCGCGGGAGCCATCCCGGCCTCGGCGGCCACCGCCGCCACGGCCAGGGCGTTGTCCACCTGGTGCAGGCCGAGCAGACCCATCGTCACCAGGTGCCGCTGGCCACCCACGTGGAGCGTGAACTGCGGGCAGCCGGTCGGCATCAGCTCGACGTCGGTGGCGCGCACGTCCGCCGCGCCGGCCGACCCGACGAAAACCGTTCGGGCGTCCGGGGCGACCGCCATGGCGCGCACGAGCGGATCGTCGGCGTTGAGTACGGCCAGACCCCCGGGCGGCAGCGCCTGCACGAGCTCGGCCTTGGCCTGCGCGATGACCTCGCGGGAGCCGAACTCGCCGACGTGCGCGGAGCCGACGTTGAGCACGACGCCGATGCGCGGGTGGGTCATGTCGGTCAGGTAGCGGATGTGCCCGATGCCGCGGGCCCCCATCTCCAACACGAGAAAGCGAGTGTCCGCGGTGATGCGGCAGACGGTCAGCGGCACGCCGACCTCGGAGTTCAGCGAGCCGACGTTGGCCACGGTCGGGGCGTGCCGCTCCAGGACGGCTGCCAGCAGGTCCTTGGTCGTCGTCTTGCCCGAGGATCCGGTGATGCCCACGACCTGCAGGCCGACCCGCTGCACCTGAGTGTCGATGACGTGGGTGGCGATCGCGGCGAAGGCCTCCTGCACGTCGGGGACCAGCACATGCGGCAGCGCCTCGACCGGTCGCGTCACCAACGCGGCGGCCGCCCCGGTCTGCACGGCTTGCGGCACGTAGCCGTGCCCGTCGGCGTGCTCCCCGATCCGCGCCACGTAGAGGCTGCCGGGGCCCGCCTCGCGGGCATCGGTGACGACCGGACCGTCGACCAGCACGGCACCGGGATCGCCCGCGGCCGGCGCACCATCGCCGCCCGCCGGGTGCACGGTCCCGCCCGTGATCGCGGCGAGCTGGGCCAGGGTGAGGGGGATCACGAGTGCTCCTGTGCTGCGTGCGCGGGCACCAACTGCTCCCAGCCGCGGCGGGTCGCGCTGGCGTCGTCGTAGGGGGCGGTGACATCCCCGATCGTCTGGCCGGTCTCGTGGCCCTTGCCGAGCACCGCGACCGTGCCGGCGGCGCGGCTGCCGTCTGCGGCTCCGGAGGCGAGCCACAGCGCCAGAGCGATCGCCTCCGCGCGGCCGGGCACGTCGTGCACGGCCCCCCGCTCCGCGACCTCCCGGGCGCCTGACGCGAGAGCCGCGCGGATCGCCACCGGGTCTTCGTGTCGGGGGTTGTCGTCAGTGACGATGACGATGTCGGCGACCCGGGCCGCCGCGGCGCCCATGTGCGGTCGCTTGCCGGGATCGCGGTCGCCGCCGGCGCCCAGCACCGCGACCAGCGGCCCCGGCTGCGCCGGTCGCCCTGGCCCTCCTGGCCGTCCTCGTTGCTGGTCGCGCAGGGCGGAGAGGGTGGCCGCCACGGCCTCCGGGGTGTGCGCGAAGTCGACGAACACCTGCGGTGGCAGCAGCCCGTCGGCGGACTGCTCGAGCTGCACCCGCTGCATCCGGCCGGGCACGTGCGCGGGCACGTCGAAGGCGGCGGCGACCTGCTCGGGCGGATAACCGAGCTGCAGGAGGGTGACCGCGGCCAGGGCCGTGTTCGTCACGTTGTGCGCGCCCGGCAGCGCCACCGCCGCCCACAGTTGCGCGCCGTCGCGGTGGCGCAGCCGCAACCCGCCGGAGGAGCCGGAGTCGTCCGGCTCCCCACCCGCGCCATCGAGCGGGGGTTCGATCGTCCAGTCGGCGTCGACCTCGGCCGAGGCGTTGGCGACCGTGGCGACCGGGATGGCCGCGGTGGCTGCCAGCCGTCGACCCCACTCGTCGTCGATGCACACGACGGCCTGCCGCGCCCGCTCCGGCGTGAACAGCGCCGCCTTCGCGGCGAAGTACTCGGCCATGTCGGAGTGAAAGTCCAGGTGGTCCTGGGACAGGTTGGTGAAGATCGCCACGTCGTAGCCCACCCCGTCGACCCGGTGCAGCGCCAGGGCGTGACTCGAGACCTCCATGCAGCAGCAATCACAGCCACGCTCGGCCATGAGCGCGAGCAACCCGTGCAGGTCGCTGGCCTCCGGGGTGGTGCGGACGCTGGGCACGCGCTCCGTGCCGATGCGGGTTTCGATGGTGCCGATGAGGCCGGGGGTGCGCCCGAGCTGAGTGAGCGCCGACTCCAGCAGGTAGGCGGTCGTCGTCTTGCCGTTGGTGCCGGTGATGCCGAGCATGACCAAGCGCGTGGCCGGCTGGTCGTAGATCACGGCGGCGACGGCACCGAGTAGCCCGCGGGGGTCGTCGGCAAGGAGCACCGGGCAGCTCGCCCCGGCGACGGCGATGAGGTCGGCACCCGCCCGGTCGGTGAGGATTGCGACAGCACCGGAGTCGAGCGCCTGGGCGGCGAACGTGGCTCCGTGCACGTTGGCTCCCGGCAGGGCCGCGTACAAGTCACCGGGCCGCACGGCGCGGCTGTCGAGGGTCACGCCGGTCACCGCGTGCGGACTAAGGGCATCCGGCAGCGCGGTCAGTCCCTCGACGGCGCTGACGAGTTCGCTCAGCGTGCGGGCGGTGACCTGGTGGGGGCGTGGGCTGGCGTTCACTGACGGCACGCTATCGCGTGCCGGAGGCGCCTGCGGTCGCACCGCCCGTCGCACTCGACGGCGGTGTTCGTGTGCCCTGGGATTGTGTGCCGGACGACTCAGCGGTCGGCGCCGACGTCGTGACGGCCACCCGCGGAGCGGTCGGCGTGCCCGACCCGGAGGTGCCGCCGGGACCGATGAGGCTGGGATCGACCTTCTCGGGATCTGTGGCCGGCTTCTCCCCCACCTTCAACGGGAAGGGCGTGCGCTGCACACCGGTGGGCGGGATGCCGTACTTCTGCAGGGCGTACGACATCACCTGCTGGAAGACCGGCCCGGCGGTGGTGCCGCCGTAGTAGCCCTTCTTCGGGTTCTGCAGGATGACCGCGACCACGAGCTCCGGCTTGTCCGCGGGCGCGAAGCCGACGAAGGAGGCCGTGTATCCCTGGTAGCGCCCCACGGTGGGGTCGTAGCGCTCGGCGGTGCCGGTCTTGCCGGCCACCGGGATGCCCGCGATCGCCGCCTGCTGGGCGGTGCCGCTCTCACCGACGACCGATTCGAGCATGACGGACAGGTCGGTCGCGGTCTGCTCGGAGATGACGCGGGTGCCCTCCGGCAGCGGTTGCGGGGTACTGGAGCCGTCGGCGTTCTTGACGCCCTCGACCAGCGTCGGCGGGATGCGCACGCCGCCGTTGGCGATCGTCTGGAACACCCCGGCGTCCTGGATCGCGGTGACGGACATGCCCTGCCCGAACATCACGGTGTAGCGCTGCGCCGCGTCCCACTTCGCCGAGGGCTTGATGAGACCGGAGGACTCGCCGGGGAAGCCGACTCCGGAGCGCTGCCCCAGACCGAACGACCGGTAGTACTTCTCCAGCGTCGCCGGGTCGACCTTCTCCGCCGCCAGCAGCGTGCCGATATTGCTGGACTGGGCCAGCACGCCGGCGGTCGTCAGCTGCAGCGTCGGGTGATCGTGGGAGTCACGGAACGATCGGTCGGCTCGGGTGAGCCGGTTGGGCACGGTGAACCCGGTGGTCGGGGTGACCGCGCCGGTGTCGAGGGCGGCACCCAGCGACATCACCTTGGCGGTCGAGCCCGGCTCGAAGACCTGCTGGAAGGGTAGGGAGCTGAACTCGCTGCCCTTGGCGTTGCGGTCGGTCGGGTCGAAACTGGGGAATTGGGTGACCGCCCGCAGGCGCCCCTTGGTGTCCATCACGACCACAGTGCCGGAGTCCGCGTCCGTGGCCTTCACGCGATCGGCGATCGCGTTGTAGGCGTACCACGACAGATCGTTGTCCAGGGAAAGTTGCAGGCTCTGGCCGGGCACCGCCGGGGTGACCTCGCTTTCCCCCATGGGGATCACGCGGTTGTCCGCGGAGCGCTCGACGCGACTCTTGCCCGGGGTGCCCGTCAGCGTCTCGTTGAACAGCAGCTCCAACCCGCCGCCGCTGCCGCCCCTGGCTTCGCCGTCGGATCCCACCCAGCCGAGCACCGGCGCGAGCGGGGCGCCGGCGGGGTAGACCCGTCGGGACACCTGTTCGCTGGCGATCCCGTCGATCCTGAGGGCCTGCACCTGACGCCACACCGACGGCTCTTGCCCCAGGGAGAGCTGAATCCAGCGACGCTCGCCGGTCAGCTTCTCCTTCAGGGTCGCCTCGTCCTGCTTCAGGATGGGCGCGAGGGCCGCGGCGGCGCCGTCGACGCCGCCTACCCGCTGCTCCCCCGGCTTGGGGTCCAAGCCCTTGAAGTCGGGCACCTGCGTCTGGTCGGCCACGATGTCGCGGCGCTCGACGCTGCCGGCCAGGGTCACCCCGTCGCGGTCGAGCATGGCGCCGCGCTTGGCCGGGATGGTGGTCTCGGTGCCCATCCGCAAGTCGCGCGCCTGCTCGGCCACCTCGCGGGCGTCGATGGCCTGCAGGCGCACCAACTGCGCGGCGAACAGCGTGAAGACGAAAAGCACCGCCAAGAACATGACCCGCACCCGAGCGCGAGGATTGACCAGCAGCGGCTTGTCGGCGATCCGGGAGCGGGGAGAACGCGCCGGGCCCCGCTGCGGGCCGGCGGCGCGCTGGGGTCGAGGGGCGGAGGAGCGACGATCGGAGGGGCTCATCGGCCGGCTGCCGTGTCGCTCGGGCTCGGGCGCTGGGCACTGCGGTCAGCGCTGGCGCTGGCCTTGGCGGACGCGGTGGCCTTGGCGGATGCGCTGGGCTCGCTCGCTGCCGTGGGCTTGGCGGACGCCGAGGGCTTGCTGGCTGCCGAGGGCTTGCTGGCGGCCCCGGTCGCATCCGAACCGCCGCCGGGGGTCGAACCAGAGGTCGAATCGGAGGTCGACTCGCCCGCAGCCTCGGTCGGCGCGGTGGCGGCGGCCTGCGGGACGCCGAGCACCTGACCGTCGGGCAGCCGCAAGAACGCCGGCGAGGTGCCGGGGACCATGCCGAGCTCGGTGGCGCGCTGGGCGAGCACGCCGGGTGCCTCGAGACCGTTCAGCTGCTCACGCAGCTGCTCCTCCTGCTCCGCCAGTTGGGTCGATTCGCCCTTCATCTCGTGCAGCGCGTAGGCGCCCAGAGCCAGCTGAAGGTTGAGCATGAGCACGGCGAGCAGGCCGGCCGCGAGCACAACGGAGCACAGCACGGCGAATGGCATCCGGCGCGGCGGGCGCGGGGCGGCCGTGACGACCCGCAGGTGCGACGAGCTGCGGCCCGCGCCACGGCCCTGGGCGCGGCCGGGGGCCGAGGGACGCCGCGTCGGGCGCCCGATCGCGGGCGCTGCCGCATCGCGAACAACGGCCGGCATCTGACTCATCGGGGCGGTCCCTTCCGTGCGGTTCGCGGTGTTCGGGTTGTGGGGCGGCGTGGTGTCTTCTTGCGATCCGAGGGTGGATCGGCGGAGGCGAGTTGGGCGGCGAGCTCACCGGGAGCCCCCGCTCTGATCCGCATCGCCACCCGCAACCGGGCGGACGCTGCGCGGGGGTTCACCTCGACCTCGGCCGCTGTCGGCACCTCCCCCCCGCGACCCAGCAGGCGCAGGTATGGCGCATGCTCGGCCAGTTCGACGGGCAGACCGGGTGGGGCACTGCCGCGGCTGGCCGCAGCCAATGCCCGCTTGACCATCCTGTCCTCCAGGGAGTGGTAACTCAGGACAGCGACACGCCCCCCGAGGCGCAAAGAATCGAGAGTCGCGGGTAGGGCGCTCGCCAAGGCCGCCAGTTCGCCGTTCACCTCGATGCGTAGCGCCTGAAAGGTGCGCTTGGCCGGGTGCCCGCCGGAACGCTGGGAGGCCGCCGGGATCGCGCGGCGCAGCAGCTCGACGAGGCGCGCCGAGGTGGTGAACGGCTCCTGCGCGCGGTCGCGGACGACGGCTCCGGCGATCTTGCGGGCGAACCGCTCCTCGCCGTATTCGTGCAACACGCGCGCCAGCTCGGGCGCCTCGTAGGTGTTGAGCACGTCGGCGGCGGTCAGCGGCAGCTCGGGGTCCATCCGCATGTCCAGCGGCGCGTCCTGGGCGTAGGCGAAGCCGCGGTCGGCCTCGTCGAGTTGCAGGGAGGAGACGCCGAGGTCGAGCAGTACGGCGTCGGCGCCGGGCAGCCCGAGGTCGGCCAGGACGTCGCCGATCTCGTCGTAGACCGCTTGTACGGGGCGGAATCGGTCGCCGAACCGGGCCAGCCGCGCGGAGGCGAACCGCAGCGCTTGGGGGTCGCGGTCGATGCCCACCGCGATGGCTTGCGGGCAGGCGCTGAGGATGGCCTCGGTGTGCCCGCCCATGCCCAGGGTGCCGTCGACATAGACCGGCGTGTGCCCGGAGCTTTCGTCAGTGGAGTCGGTGGGCGCCCCTTCGGGCTGCGGGCCGCCCGGCGCGAGCGCGGGGCTGAGTACCTCGACGATGCGCTCGAGCATGACCGGCACGTGCCGGTCCGCAGTCTCGCGTTCGTGCATCGCCCCGCCTCCTGCCCGTCTGCCCGTTGCCGTGTGCCGCTCGTGTATTGCCGGTTGCCCGGCAGGCTCCTGCCCTCTGGTCCTCCGTAGCCGCTCGGTTGCGTTCGCCCGGAACCGGGGAAGTGCCCCGGGCGGTTCGCGCGTTCCGAGACCAGGGAAGGGGCCTCGGAGCTGATGCTCCGAGACTGGGAAGGATCTCGGAGCTGATCAAGCGACTGGAGGGCCACAGGGCAGGCTTCCTACCTGCGGCTTTGTGCTGATGTTCGCTGTAGATCGAAGGTGGACGTCGAGGGTTCGGGGCGGGCGGTGGCGCGTCACAGGAGGCCCGGAATGACCTCCTCCGCCTGATCGGCAAAGGCCTGCTCGGTGCCGGCGAGGTAGGTCTCCCACGCCGCGGTGTCCCACAGCTCCAGGCGCGAACCCGCACCGATCACCGTGCACTCGCGGGAGAGGCCGGCGTACTCGCGCAGTGTCGCCGGGATTGTCACGCGGCCCTGCTTGTCGGGGATCTCGTCGGAGGCGCCGGAGAGGAACACGCGCAGGTAGTCCCGCACCGCCTTACTCGTGACGGGCGCGGCCTTGAGGTCGTCGGCGACGCGCATGAACTCCTCCATGGGAAAGACGTAGAGACACCGCTCCTGGCCGCGCGTGACGACCAGCCCGGAGGCCAGTCGCTCGCGAAACTTCGCCGGGAGGATGAGCCGCCCCTTGTCGTCGAGGCGGGGTTGGTGGGTCCCGAGGAACACGAGCGGCACCTCCCTCCATGAGCGCGGTCGCCGGCGGACCGCCGACCTCTCTCACCCCATGACTCCCATTTCCTCCACTTTACGCCACTCTCCCCCACTGTCAACGTCATCGGCGGCCATCCAGCGCCGCTTGCATCTATGAATCCGCAGGTCAGGGGCGGTGGAGCGAAGTGGGGCGAGATCGGCCGAATATGTTCACCACCGGCGCTGCGACCCAGGAGTGCACCCTGACCCCACCGCCTAGGACTCCCCCGCCGAACCCAACTTCAGGGCGCTGAACTGCGGATTTGCCAGATGCGCGGGGTCGCGGGCGCGGATTGGCCGCGACGGCAGCGATGATTGAGGGGAGGGAAGTGGAGGGCCCCCAGCGGGGCCCCGCCGACACGGACAGGAGGCGCACGTGCAGCCGGCACGAGACGCGAATGCCCAGACCGACGAGCGCGGGACCGACGAGCAGGCACACGTCGGGACGCGGCCGTCTCGCAACGGCTCCCCGACCGGCGGCCTACCCGGCGTAGCTCCCGCCGAACGCGCCGGGCGCGAGGAGGTCGAGCGGGTCGCCGAGCTGGGCCGAGCCCTCGGGGGCGCGATCCGCTCCGTCATCGAGGGCAAGGAAGAGGTCGTCGACCGCGCACTGACCGTGCTGCTGGCGGGCGGCCACCTGCTACTCGAGGACGTCCCGGGAGTCGGCAAGACGACCTTGGCCAAGGCTCTGGCCAAGGCGGTGGACGCCCGGATGCGGCGGATCCAGTTCACCCCCGACCTGCTGCCCAGCGATATCACCGGGATCAGCGTGTTCGACGCCGAGCAGCGACGGTTCGAGTTCCGCGCCGGGGCGATCTTCGCCAATATCGTCGTCTGCGACGAGATCAACCGAGCCTCCCCCAAGGCGCAGTCGGCGGTCCTGGAGTCGATGGAGGAGGCGCAGGTGACCGTCGACGGCAACACGTACGCGCTGCCCAGCCCCTTCCTCGTCATCGCCACGCAGAACCCGCTGGAGATGGAAGGCACCTATCCGCTGCCCGAGGCCCAGCGCGATCGGTTCATGGCCCGCGTCGCCGTCGGCTACCCCCACCCCGAGGCCGAGCTGGCGATGCTGGCCAGCCACGGATCCCACAATCCGCTCGAGGACGTGCGCGCGGTCACCGACGGCGCCACCGTCGTCGCAGCGCAGGAGACGGTGCGGCGCGTCTACGCGGCGCACGCGCTGCAGCGCTACGTCGTCGACCTCGTCGCCGCGACCCGCGCGGCACCGACCCTGCGCCTGGGCGCCTCGCCGCGAGCCTCGCTGCATCTGCTGCGCGCCGCCCGCGCCCGGGCCGCCCTGACCGGCCGTGACTACGTGCTGCCCGAGGATGTGCAGGCGCTGTTCGTGCCGGTGCTCGAGCATCGGGTGCTGCTCTCCGGCGAAGCGCGCCTCGCGCGCCTGGCCGTCACCGACGTGCTGTGGGACGTGCTGGAGTCCGTTCCGCTGCCGGGCCGCCCCGGCGCGACCCGCGCTGGCCACGAGGGAGCCGACCGACTCTCGCCCGACCATGGGCCGCTCGATCCGAGCACCGCGGGACGCCGATGAGCCCAGCCGCCCGGGAGGCACCCCCCAAGAACTCCGCACCCCCTGCGCGCCCGGCGCTGACCGTGCGCGGCGACGCCGCATGGGAGGGCGAGGGCGACCAGGCAGGCCGCCCCGGGTCGGGCCGGTCCGCGCTGCGCCGGGCGGTGACCAACGGCAAGGCCTCGGCGCGTCAGCGACGCGCCGACGGACGGCGAGGCCCGGATGGCGGCCGTCGGGGCTTCACCGATCGCGGCCGGGCCTTGTTGGCGGCCGGGGTGACTTTCGTGCTCTCGGGCATGGCCTTGGGCTTCGTCGACCTGACCCGCGTCGGGCTGCTCCTGGTCGCCCTCCCCCTTATCGCCCTCCTCGCCTACCAAGGCATTCGACCTCGACTTGACGTTCAACGTCGAGCATCCCCGCCTACCGTCACCGTCGGGCAGAACTGCACGGTTCACCTGCAGGTCCACAATCCCTCCGCCTACCCCTCGCTGACCGCCTTCGCGCAGGAGCAGCTGCCGCTGGAGCTGGGCGAGCCAGCCCGGTTTCTGCTGCCGGGGGTGCCACGCCGGGGAACACGGCTGGTGGAGTACACGGTGCGCGCGGCGCGGCGAGGTCGTCACCAGCTGGGCCCCTTGGCGGTGCGCACGAGCGACCCCTTCGGCCTGACCACGTCGCTGACCCCCATCCCGGGATCGTCGGATGTCGTGGCCCTGCCTCCCGTTCACGTGCTCGCCGGTCGGCCGGGACTGCTCGGCGGGGCGGGCAACAGTGGATCGGACATCCTGGCCCCCGGCGCGACCGGTGTCGACGATGCGTCCCTGCGCGAGTACCAGCTCGGGGACGATCTGCGCCGCATTCACTGGCCGGTGACCGCTCACCGCGGCGAGCTCACGGTGCGCCACGACGGGCGAGCGCCGGTGCGCCAGGCCGTGCTCTGCCTCGATCCGAGCCTGCCGATCAGCGGCGCCGGTGACAGCCCCGCCCTGGAGTGGGCCGTCGAGGCGCTGGCCTCCATCGCCCATCACCTCTTGGCTCAGGGTTACCTGCTGACGCTAGTCACCCCCCAGCAGGTGGCCGCCGGTACGCACTCCCAACACCTCACCCTCGAGCAGACGTTGATGGCTTTGGCGGTGGTGGCACCGGACGACGGGCGGCTGCTGCGATCCGGTCGCTCGGTCCAACGAGGCGTCGCCTCCCCCGGTCGGACCGCCGCCGCCTCTCCCACCGCCTCTCCCGGTGCCGCAACCGAGTCGCCGCTCATCACCGCGGCCCGCGACGCCGCAGCCAGCGGCGGCCTCATGGTCCTGGTGGCGGGCACCAACGATCCGCAGACGGCGCACGACCTCCTCGGCACGCTGCCCGCCCGCACCACGGGCATCGCTCTGCTCCTGGAGGCCGAGGCCTTCGGCCGCCACCGCGGACCGGCGCGACCGCAGCCCACCCAGCAGAGCCCGGCCCCTTCGCATCGCGTGGGCCGCCGTCGGGATGCGGGCGCCGCGCACGACCTCGCTGCGTTCGCGGCCTCCGGCGGGTGGCGCACCCGCTTGGTGCGCGGACCCGAGCTCATCGACGCTGTCTGGGATGACGTCGCGGGGGTGCGTGGCCCATGACGACACACCAGGCGGGCGGAGCGAGCGCTGCCGAGCCACCGGCGGGCGCCGGGGTTCGTCGGTCGCCTCGCGTACGCGGCGAAAGTGGCCTGCTGGCCTCGGCGATCGTCGCGGTCGCGGTGTTCTGCTCGGCGCAGCCGTTGCGCGCCCTGTTCGAGGGCACCGGCTGGCTGCTGCAGCTCGGCGCGTTGCTCGCCGTGTGCGCCATGGCCGGCGCGCTGGCCCGCACCCGTCTGTCGGTGGGGCGGGCTCTGTTGGCCCAAGGGGTCGTCTTCGTCGCGACCCTGTTGCTCTTCTTCGGCGGCGGGACGCTGCTGTTCGGCCTGCTGCCGACCCCGGCGACCCTGGCGCACTGGAACGAGCTGCTGATGGAGGCCGGGGCGATGGTGCGCGAGCACGCCGCCCCGGTACCGGAGAACGCGGGGGTCTCGTTCCTGCTCGTCAGTTCGCTGGGCGCGCTCGGCCTGGCGGCCGACGCCCTGGGGGTCACACTGCGTTATCCGGCGCTGGCCGGCCTGCCGATCCTCGCGCCGTTCCTGACCGCGGTGGCCAACGGCGACGGCGGGCTCCACCCGCGGTACTTCCTGGTGACCGCGGTGGGCTGGCTCGTCCTCATGGCGGTGCACGACCGTCGGGCGGCCCTGGCGTGGAGCGGCCGGGCGCGGGTGGGGTCGTCGCGAGCAACCGACGGCTCGAGGCAGCGCGGCCGCGCAGCGGCGACCGGGATCATCGCCGCCGCCGCCCTCACCCTGTCGCTGGTGGCCGCGGCCGCCCTGCCGCACCTGCCGGTGCGCTATCTGGCCGACGGGCTGGGCACCGGCGGCCTGGGCGGCGGCAGTCAGATCGGCTTCTCCCCGTCCGCGAACATGCTGCAGGACCTCACGAGCACCACGGGTCGCCCGGTGCTGCGCTACGAGACCGACGATCCGGCTCCCCCTCCGCTGCGGGCCGCCACCTCGACCCGGTACGTCGCCGGCGAATGGCTCCCGGATGAGGACACCGGCGTTCCCAGCGACACCCCGCAGTTGCGGTATCCGATGGGCTGGGCCCAGCGGGAGGAGCCGGCGCCTCGGCATCGCATCGACGTCTCCGACAACCGACTCGCCGCCCCCTACCTGGCGGCGCCGGCCGACGTCATCGAGGGCCGGGTCTACGAGGCCCGGTGGGCGCAGGGCCGGTCCGGGGTGCTGTCGGTCGACACGACGCCGCCGCGCTACACCTTGTCGTACCTGGTGCAGAATCCGGACGGCGCGGACTTGCGGGCGGCGCGCGGTGGCGCTGGCGCCTATTCGCGCTCCGTGCGGTCGGCGCTGGACCCGGCGGGCATCACCCCGCTGGTGGAGCAGCGAGCGCAAGAGGCCACGGAGCTCGTGCGGGGCAATCCGTACGACGAGGCCGTGGCGATCCAGGACTGGCTGCGAACGAGCGGCGGCTTCCGGTACTCCCTGGAGTTGGCGCCGATGCCAGGTGGGGTGCCGCAGCCCGCGGAGGCGAGCGAACGGGCGATCAATCACTTCTTGGAGACCAAGCAGGGCTACTGCGTGCAGTTCACGACCGCGATGGTGCTCATGGCCAGAAGCCTGGGCATTCCGGCGCGGGTGGCCACCGGCTTCCTGCCCGGCACGTCGGTGGCGGGGGTGCGTGAGGTCGTGCCGGCTGACGCGCACGCCTGGCCGGAGCTGTACTTTCACGGCACCGGTTGGCTGCGCTTCGAGCCGACTCCCGGGTCACGCAGCGGTGTGCCGCCGAGCTACTCGGTGGCGCCGTCACAACCGGAGTCCCCGGCCACCCCGACCGCCACACCGACGGCTGGGGCGACCGCCACGGCGGAGCCGACCGGCGCGGCGCCGCAGCGACCGGAGGAGGTGGAGGCCGGCGCGGCAGCCCCGCAGCCGAGCGCGACGGCCCAGGATCGCGGGCTGCCGTTCGTCGCGCTGCTCGTGGCGCTGCTGCTGCTTGCGGCCGTGGTTCCGACGGCCGGGTGGGTCGCGCGGCGTCGACTCGCGGGCGCCGGCAGTGACCGGGAGGATCCGGCGGACCGCATCGAGGCCGGCTGGAGCGATCTGGTGGTCCGGCTGGAGGATCTAGGGGTCGACGTCGATCCGGCGGCGGTGCTGCCGCAGCAGCGGGACCGCATCCGGACGGCCGGCGACCTGCGGGGCGAGGACGACGAGGCGCTGACCCGGCTTGCGCGGCTGGTCGAGTCCGCGCGGTACGCCCCGCCCGGCGCGGGCAGCGACGGGGAGGCCGAGGGCGCGCTCGCCGAC
>NZ_BAHD01000033.1 GCF_000298215.1 Kineosphaera limosa NBRC 100340
GCGAGGGAGCCGGTCGCTCTGGAGCCGCCGGCGGCGGTCCGCGACGAGTGCGTGCGGGCCGGCGCGGGCGACCCACCCAGCCGCGACCCCAGTCACGAGCGGATCAGCCACGATCGGGGGCGTCCCGGCAGGGCCGCGACATCGAGCCCGTGGACGTGCACGACCCCGCGGGGGTGCGGCTGCAGAAGCTGCTGGCGGCCGCAGGCGTCGGTAGCCGCCGGGCGTGCGAGCAGCTCATCGCCGCGGGGCGCGTAGAGGTCGACGGGCAGGTCGTCACCGAACTCGGCGTGCGGATCGACCCGCTCGGCCAGAGCGTGCATGTCGACGGCATCCGCATCCAACTCGACTCCAGCCGCGTGTACTTCGCGTTCAACAAGCCGCTCGGCGTGGTCTCCACGATGAACGACGAGCAGGGCCGCCCCAGCCTCGGGGACTACGTCGGCCGCCGCGGCGAACGCCTCTTCCACGTGGGCCGGCTCGACTCCGACACCGACGGACTCATCCTCCTGACCAACGACGGGGAGCTGGCGCACCGGCTGCAACACCCCTCCTACGGGGTGCCCAAGACGTACATCGCGACCGTGCCCGGGCCCGTCGGCCGCGACGTGGGCCGCACGCTGCGCGCCGGGGTCGAGCTGGAGGACGGGCCGGCGAAGGTCGATTCGTTCAAGCTCGTCGACTCGGCCCCAGGCAAGGCGATCGTCGAGGTCGTGCTGCACGAGGGGCGCAAGCACATCGTGCGTCGCCTCCTGGAGGCGGTGGGGCACCCGGTCCTCACGCTGACCCGGGTGCAGGTGGGCCCGGTGCTGCTGCGCGACCTCAAGACGGGCCGGATGCGGCCGCTGAACGGCAAGGAGATCGGCGAGTTGTTCCAGGCGGCGGAGCTATGAGCCCGCACATCATCCGAGTCTGCCCATGCCGCGTCACGTCGTTGCCGCCGGTGACGCGGGCCAGCCGGTTCGCGGGCCGCTGCCACGGACGCGCGGGCGCCAGCGGACGCACCTGCCGGTCGAAGTGGCGTACGTGGCCGCGCTGAGCCGGGTTCGAATCGTCGGCACGGGGCTGATCGGCACCAGCATCGGTCTCGCCATCCGTGACCGGGGTGTCGAGGTGAGCCTCAGCGACCCCTCACCGACGGCCGTCGCGCTCGCAGCCGACCTCGGCGCGGGTCGCCTCGCAACCGACGACGACCCGGCCCCGGAGTTGATCGTCGTCGCGGCGCCCCCCGATGTCACGGGGGACGTGGTCGCCCAGCAACTGACCCGGTTTCCGCAGGCGACGGTGACCGACGTGGCCTCCGTCAAGCGGGTGATCGCCCACGAGCTGGCCGAGGCGGGCGCCGATGCCAGCCGCTACGTGGGCGGCCACCCCATGGCCGGGCGCGAGCGCAGCGGGGCGATCTCGGGGCGCTCCGACCTGTTCCAGGGGCGGCCCTGGGTCGTCGTGCCGACCTCGAACAGTCATCCCGGCCGCGTCGAGCAGGTCTGCGCCCTGGCCGAACTCGCCGGCGCGGTGGTGACCCGAATGGAGGCCGCCGAGCACGACGCGGCGGTGGCCGCGGTGTCCCATGTGCCGCAGGTCGCCGCCAGTCTCGTGGCCTCCCGCCTGCGTGAGTTGCCGACGGAGTCGGTGGCGTTGGCCGGTCAGGGACTGCGCGACGTGACTCGCATCGCCGCCAGCGATCCGGCGCTGTGGACCCAGATTCTCGTCGGTAACGCCAGCGCGGTCCGCGACATCCTCGCCGAGCTGGCCCGCGACCTCGGCGGTGTCGTCGCCGCGCTCGACGCGATCGGCGACAATCCGGATGCGCTGGCGCCGGGAGCCCGAGGCGTATTGGCGGCCCTGGTCGCCGACGGCAACGCCGGGCACGCCCGCATCCCCGGCAAGCACGGTTTGACGGCGGTGGCCTACGGGGTCGTCACGGTGGTCGTGGCCGACGAGCCGGGGACCGTGGCCCGCCTGCTGCACGACATCGGCGCCGAGGGCGTCAACATGGAGGATCTGCACATCGAGCACGAGGTCGGCCGCCAGGTGGGCATCGTGCAGGTCTCGGTCGTCCCGCAGGCCGTCGAACCCCTCATCGAGGCGCTGCGCCGCCGCGGCTGGAACGTGCGGGATTGAGGGGTCGGGGCAGCGGATAGGCTGCTCCGATGAGTTCGTCGTCCCAGCCCATGCCTCCGGTCGTCGCGATCGACGGACCGTCAGGCTCCGGCAAGTCCAGCGTGTCGCGCGCGGCCGCGCAACGCCTCGACGTCGCCTACCTCGACACCGGCGCCATGTACCGAGCCGTCACCTGGTCGGCTCTGGAGGCCGGGGTCGACCTGAGCGACCCGCAGGCCGTCGTCGATCACGTCGACAGCGTGGGCCTGTCCGTGGGGGTCGATCCCGAGGCGCCCACGATCGCGGTCGACGACGTCGACGTCACCGAGGCGGTCCGTGAGTCTCGGATCAGCGCGGTGGTGTCCGCGGTCGCCTCCGTCCCGGCAGTTCGCGAACGGCTCATCGAGATGCAGCGCTCGATCATCGAGCAGGCCCGCGACACCGGGCTGGGCATCGTGGCCGAGGGTCGCGACATCACCACCGTCGTGGCGCCCGACGCGGACGCCCGCATCCTGCTCGTGGCCAGCCAGGAGGCCCGGCTGCGGCGCCGCGCCGAACAGTTGCACGGCGCGCAGGGGGCGCAGCGGATCGAGGAGATCCGCGACGAGGTGGTGCGCCGCGACAGCGACGACGCCCAGGTGACCGCCTTTCTCGAGCCGGCCCCCGGCGTGACATTGCTGGACACCTCCGAGCTGGACTTCGAGGAGTCGGTCGCGGCCGTTCTGGCGATCGTGGCCAGCACCGCGATGTGGGAGGGCGACGACGACTTCGGCGACGGCGAGATCGAGGACGAGACCTGGGTCGCAGACGACCATGGCGAGCCTGGCGAGCAGCACGGCGCCACTGGCGAGACGGACGATACGGGCGATGCGGGCCCATCGGTCGATGCCCCTGGGGCGGGCGACGGGGTGGCCGACGAGGACGTCGAGCGGGTGTTGCGGGCCGGGCTGGCCGTCTTCGACCTCGACCTCGACGACCAGGCGCTGCTCGAGCGCGGCGACATCGAAGACGCCGAGGACGACGGCGAGGCGGCCTACCCGGTCGTCGCCGTCGTGGGGCGGGCCAACGTGGGCAAGTCGACGCTCGTCAACCGCATCCTGGGCCGCCGGGAGGCCGTGGTCGAGGACGTCCCGGGAGTCACCCGCGACCGGGTGGCCTACGACGCGGAGTGGGCCGGGCGACGGTTCACGCTGGTCGACACCGGCGGCTGGGAGGTCGGCTCGACCGGCATCCACTTGCGGGTCGCCGAGCAGGCCGAGGTGGCGATCGAACTGGCCGACGCGGTGATGTTCGTCGTCGACGCCACGGTCGGCGCGACGGACGCGGACGAGGCGGTCGTCAAGCTGCTGCGTCGCTCGCGCAAGCCGGTGGTGCTCGTGGCCAACAAGGTCGACGACGAGCGCGCGGAGGCCGACGCGGCGATGTTGTGGTCGCTGGGGCTGGGGCAGCCGTGGCCGGTGTCGGCGCTGCACGGGCGCGGCAGCGGCGACATGCTCGACGCGATCCTCGACGTGCTGCCGGAGGTCTCGGCGGTCTCTGGGGCGTACCGGCGCGGGGGACCGCGGCGCGTGGCGCTGCTGGGCCGACCGAACGTCGGCAAGTCGAGCCTGCTGAACAAGCTGGCGGGCAGCGAGCGCGTCGTCGTCGACGACGTGGCGGGCACGACCCGCGATCCGGTCGACGAGTACATCGAGCTGGCCGGCAAGACCTGGCGCTTCGTCGACACGGCCGGTATTCGGCGCCGGGTGCACCAGACCCGCGGGGCGGACTTCTACGCCTCCCTCCGCACGCGTACCGCGCTGGAGAAGGCGGAGGTCGCGGTCGTGCTCATCGACGCCGGCGACCCGATGGCCGAGCAGGACATCCGCGTCATCCAGCAGGTGGTCGACGCCGGCCGGGCCCTGGTCATCGCCTACAACAAGTGGGACACCCTCGATGAGGAGCGCCGCTACTACCTGGAACGCGAGATCAACAAGGAGCTCGTGCAGATCCAGTGGGCACCCCGGGTCAACATCTCGGCGCGCACCGGCCGGCACATGGACAAGCTGGTGCCCGCGTTGGAGACGGCGCTGGAGTCGTGGGACACCCGCATCCCGACGGCCAAGCTCAACGCCTTCCTCGGCGAGGTCGTGGCCGCCCACCCGCACCCGGTGCGCGGCGGCAAGCAGCCGCGGATCCTGTTTGCGACCCAGGCCGCGACGCGTCCGCCGCGGTTCGTGGTCTTCGCCTCCGGCTTCCTGGAGGCGAGTTACCGGCGCTTCCTGGAGCGGCGCCTGCGCGAGCAGTTCGGCTTCGTCGGCTCCCCGATCGAGCTGTCCGTGCGCGTTCGCGAGAAGCGTCGCCGCGACCGCTGAAGCACGCTGAGCAGCCCGACATCCGGGCGAGCCGGTCCAGCGCGCGAGGCGATTCGGACCGGCACGCCGCGATGAGGTAGTCTGCCGAAGGCCCGAGAGGGTACCGGGATGTGGCGCAGCTTGGTAGCGCACTTGACTGGGGGTCAAGGGGTCGCAGGTTCAAATCCTGTCATCCCGACGGAAAGCCCTGGTGAGCGATTCACTCACCAGGGCTTCGTCGTCTCCGGGTGCGCAGGCGCTTGCGCGTCAGGCGACGGCGGTGCCTTCGAGTTCGACGAGCTGGCCGACAACAGCGAGCCGGGTGACCTCGAGCATGGTCGTGGTCGGGGCTACCCCGGCGGCGCCCAGTCGCCCGGCGAGAACGCCGTAGTGCCCGAACAGGGCGTCCACGTCGGTGACGTAGACGTTGAGGCGCACGAGGTTGCTCAACGACATCCCGGCCTCGTGGAGCACGGCTTCGAGGTTGTCCACGGCCAGCGCAAGTTGCGCTCCCATGTCGTCGGCGTGCAGCGGAGCGCCGTCCGCGCTCATCGCGGTCTGGCCCGAGATGAACAGGGTCCGGCTCTGCCCGCAGACGACTTCGCCCTGGTTGAACCCCATCGCCAGGGACCACGATACCGGGTTGATTGCTGTGCGCTCCATGTCACTCCTTCTCGCAGCGGGCGCCCGGCGACTCCGGCAGCCACCGCGGCAACGCCCGCACGACGAGCTTGGCAACGAATCACGACACCTCTTGTCATGATTTCTTGGGAGAATGAAGGGTGCGTGCGGATCGGCTCGTGTCCCTGGTGCTGCTGCTGCGCCAGCGCGGTCGGATGACGGCAGCGGCGCTGGCCGGCGAGCTGGAGGTGTCGACCCGCACGGTGCTGCGCGACATCGAGGCGCTGTCCACGGCGGGAGTCCCGGTCGGCTCCGACCGAGGCCGCCACGGTGGGTTCTGGCTGCTGCCCGGCTTCCGTACCGAGCTGACCGGGCTGAACCACGACGAGGCCCTCGCGTTGCTGACCGCCGGTTCGGGGCGAGGGGAGAAGGTGTTCGGCCTCAGCGCAGCGCTCGCCTCCGCGATGCGCAAGGTGGTGGACGCGCTGCCGGAAGGCCACCGCTCCGGTCTCGACGCCGCCGCCAGCCGCTTCCTCGTCGAGCCGGAGACCGATCTGCTCTCCCGGCCGGCAGCCAGCGAAGAGGTGACGCGCGCCGTCATGGGCAGTGTTCGCCAGGCCGTACTCACGGGCCACCGCCTGCGATTCGACTACGCCGCTCCCGACCGGCCGCCTACGCAGCACACCGTCGACCCGATCGGCCTCGTCACGGTTCGCGGCCGCACGTACCTGCTGGCGACCAAGACGGGACAGGACCGCACCTATCGGCTGTCGCGGATGCTGACCGCCGAGCAGCTACCCGACCCCGCAGAGCGACCGACTCAGGTCGACCTGGACCGCATCTGGGCCCAACGCAGCGCCCGATTCCTCTCCGAGAACCACCTCGCCGTCGTGGTCAGGGTCGCCCCGGCGCGCCGCGAGGATCTGTTGAACAACGCCCGCTCCGTCCGTCTGGAAGCAGCCGAACCCGACGGTCGCGTTCGCCTGGAGGTGGCCTTCGAGGACCTGCGCCACGCTGTCTGGGCGGTCTGGCAACTGGGCACCGCCGCCGAGGTCCTGGCTCCCGAAGAGCTGCGCGCGGCCCTACGCGATCGCGCCCAGACCCTCGCTGCCAGGTACGGCTCCGACTGACACGCCGACCCCACTGGGCAATCGCGGACCCGACTGGACCATCGCTCGAGCAGTTGCCCAGTGGGGCCGGAGTTGTCCAGTGGGGCTAGCGGTAGTCCAGTCGGCCCGCAGACTCGCCGACGCGACCGGCCGCCTCACACGCGGTAGCGGATGAAGGCGGGGGCGAGGGCGGCGGCGAGCAGGACGCCGACGATGGTCAGGATGCCGCCGGCGGTGATGGTCCAGCCGGGGCCGATGAGCGGAGAGGCTGCGCCGTGGGCGACGTCGGCAAGGCGAGGGCCGCCGGCGACGACGACGATGAAGACGCCCTGCAGGCGGCCGCGGACCGCGTCGCTGGCCGACGCCTGCAACATGCTGGTGCGGAACGCCGATGAGGCCATGTCCGCCGCGCCACCGACCGCCAGCGCCAGCGCCGCCAGCGAAAGCAGCGGCATCGAGGGCCCGTCCGCCATGAGCACGGCCGCGCCCAGCACGACGATCGCCGCACCCCACACGACGATGCAGGCCACCACCGCCAGGCCCTGCCGCTGCACCCGCGACACCCACCCCGAGATCACCCCGCCGAGCACCACGCCCGCCGGCATCGCCGCGAAGAGCACGGCGAACGCCAACCCGCCGGCCGGCGGACCGCCGAACGAACTCTGCGCCACCTCCGGAAAGAGCGCCCGCGGCATCCCGAAGAACATCGCGATGAGGTCGACGACGAACGACATGAGCAGCACCGGGTGGCCCCGCAAGTACACAAACCCCTCGATGACCGAGCGCCATCCCGCCCGGCCCGTCGCGCCCTCTACCGGCAGCTTCGGGAGCTGGGTCA
Organism: Kineosphaera limosa NBRC 100340; assembly: GCF_000298215.1. Classification (GTDB taxonomy): domain Bacteria; phylum Actinomycetota; class Actinomycetes; order Actinomycetales; family Dermatophilaceae; genus Kineosphaera; species Kineosphaera limosa. Next base: position 7,002 of record NZ_BAHD01000033.1, read on the forward strand.
CCGCCCACAACGTCGCGAAGATGGTCAGGGTGTCGAGAAAGTACAACCAGGCGAAGCCCAGCACCGGGATCAACGCTCCACCGAGCAACGGCCCGGCGACCGCCCCGGCCCCGAACAGCGTCATCGACAAGGCGTTCGCTGCCGGCAGTTGCTCGGCCGGCAAGATCTTGGGCAGCATCGCGCTGCGCGTCGGCTGATTGACCGCGAAGAACGCCTGCTGTGCGGCGAACAACCCGAGCAGGAGCCACACGTTCTGGTTGCCCAGCGCCGCCTGCACCCACAGACCGCCGGTCGTCAGGATCAGTCCCCATGTCGTGACGATCAAGATCGTGCGCCGGTCGAAGACATCGGCCAGCGCCCCGCCGTACAGCCCGAACACGACGAGCGGCACAAGGCCGAACACGCCGGTCAGCCCGACGTAGGCCGACGAGCCGGTGATGAGGTAGATCTGCGCGGGCACCGACACGATCGTCAGTTGCGCCCCGATGACCGTCGCGATGTTCGCGAGCCACAGCCGGCGGAAGTAGAGGTTCTGCAGCGGCCGGGTGTCGGCCAGATGTCGGCGGAACGCCACAGTCCAACCTCCTCCTCGCCTACGCCGGTCAGCTTCGCGGCCCCGAGGTGGCGCCTCGAGGTCCCCGCAGGAGTATGCGCCCACAGCGACGCGACGCACGAACCAGGCACTGCGGGATCGTTGCGATCGCCCGCCTACACTGGGCCGAAGCCTCGCGGGGCCGAGGTGAGTCGCTGGTAGGGGAGCGGATGTCGCAGGACACCAACACGATCGACGCGCCACCGGCGCGCCCGTCGTTCGGCTACGGGCTCTACCTGCTGATCTCCGGGCTCATCGGGCTCATCGCCTCGCTGGCGCTGGCGATCGAGAAGATCGAACAGCTGCGCAATCCGCTGGGCGCGCTCAGCTGCGACGTCTCGATTCTCGTGCAGTGCAGCGCCAACCTGGACTCCCCGCAGGGCGCCCTCTTCGGCTTCCCCAACCCCTATCTCGGGTTGTTCGGCTTCGCGTGCGTCATCTGCGCGGGCGTCACCACATGGGCCGCACCGGCCATCGCCCGTTGGTACTGGCTGCTGTTCAACCTCGGGGTCGCCGCGGGGCTGGTCATGGTCCTCTGGCTCATCTCCCAAAGCGTGTACGTGCTCGGCACCCTGTGCCCCTGGTGCATGGTCGTGTGGGCGGTGACGATCCCGATGTTCATCGTCGTCACGCTGCGTAACCTGCGCGACGGGGTGTTCGGCGCCGGGCTGCGCGCCCTCGGCGCACAACTGTGGCCGTACGCCGGGCTCTTGGTTTTCGTCGCCGTCGCGGTCGTCGTCTTGCTGGCCCAACTGCGCCTGGATGTCGCGGGCAACGTCTTCGGGCTGTGATCGTGAGTCCCGCGAGCTCCCCAGGCACGGACTCCGGACCATCGACAGACTCCGGCGCACCGCCGCGCCGGGGGCCGGTCGACGCCTCGATGACGCTGATCAACGAGATCATGCGCTCACCCATCGACCCCGGTTACGCGGCCGCGGCCGCCCGCAAGAAGGCGCAGCAGGAGGGGGGTCGCTCGCCCGGCGTTCGGCCCACCACCCGGCTCGTCGTGCTGACGGTGACCGTCCTGCTCGGGCTCCTCGTGGGCACCGCCATCGTCAACCTTCGGCTGCCCGCCGCCGCTTCGGCGCAGGCCCGCGAAGAGCTCGTGCAGCGGGTCGACGCGGCCAACGCTGCGGTGGCGCAGCGCGGGGAGCAGGTGGCGACGCTGCAGTCCCAGATCGCAGCTCTGCAGCGCAGCGGCGACCCCGACAACGGGCAGGCCGCGACCCGCGCCGCCACCCTCGGTCTCCTCGTCGGCACCGTCGCGATGGCGGGGCCGGCGGTGCAGATCACCCTCGACGACGCCCCGGAGTCGGCGCTGCCGGCCGGGCCGAACGAGGCCGAACGCGGCGGCCAGTTCAACCCCGGCCGAGTCGTGGCCAGCGACGTGCAGGCCGTCGCCAACGCGCTCTGGGGTGCCGGCGCCGAGGCCATCGCCATCAACGGACACCGGCTGACCTCCACCTCGGCCATCCGGTTCGCCGGGCAGGCCATCCTGGTCAACTACCGCCCCCTGACGCGGCCGTACGTCATCACCGCGCTCGGCGCCCCCGATCTGGGCAGCCGCTTCTCCGCCGGCGAAGGGGGCGCCTACCTCGAGCAACTGGCCTCCGCCTACGGCGCGCGCACCGACGTGCGCACCCTGCCCCAGGGCGCCGTGCCCGCCGGCACCGCTCTGACGCTGCGCTACGCCCGCCCCGAGGCCTCGCAGACCCCGGCGACGACCACTCCGACCGAGACCTCACCCAACCAAACCTCTACGACCCCGCAGGAGGCCCCCTCATGATCCCCGCCATCGGCCTGCTCGTCGGCCTGGCGATCGGGCTGATCCTGCAGCCGAACGTGCCGCTGTGGCTGCAGCCCTACCTGCCGATCGCCGTGATCGCCGCTCTGGATGCCGTGTTCGGCGGCATCCGGGCGGTGCTCGACGGGATCTTCGACGACAAGGTCTTCGTCGTCTCGTTCGTCTCGAACACGGTCGTCGCGGCGCTCATCGTGTTCCTCGGTGACCAACTGGGGGTCGGCGCGCAACTGTCCACCGGGGTCGTCGTGGTCCTTGGCGTGCGGATCTTCTCCAATGTCGCCTCCATCCGCCGGCATCTCTTCAAGGCGTGATGAGCATGAGCAACGAGCCGACCCAGCAATCAGGGGGCGAGTCGGAGGGTCAGGACGAGAGCCAGGCACGAGGCACGGAGCCGACCACTGAGCCGACCAGGGCGCCGACCACTGAGCCGACCAGGGCCCGTTCGTGGGGGGACCTGTGGCGCGCGGCCCGCCTCCGTCCCTCCCGCTCGGGCGTGGTCGTCGGCGTCCTCGCGGTGCTGCTGGGCATCGCGATCTCGGCGCAGGTGGGGCAGACGCGCCAGAGTGGGCTGGAGAGTCTGCGCCAGGGCGAGCTCGTCGCGGTGTTGGATTCGGTGAACCAACGGTCGGCGCGCCTCGACGAGGAGATCACGCGGCTGACTGCCGAGCGGGACCGGCTGGAGCGAGAGCAGGGGCTGGACCCGACGCAGGCCCGCGCGGCCGCCACCGAACGGGCGGATGCACTCGGCATCCTTGCGGGCACGGTGGCTGCCCGCGGTCCTGGCGTTCGCATCACCATCACCGACCCGGGGCGCACCGTGGGTTCGGCGACGCTGCTCAACGCCATCCAGGAGCTGCGCGACGCCGGCGCGGAGGCGATTCAGGTCGGCGGGGTGCGGGTCGTCGCCTCCAGCTACGTCGCGGAGGACCCCAGCGGCGCGGTCCTCGTCGACGGCAAGCCGCTGCCCAATCCGTACGCGATCCTCGCGATCGGCGACGCGCAGACGCTGGCCTCGGCGATGAACATTCCTGGTGGAGTCGTCGAGACGGTGCGCGGAGTCGGCGCGACGATCGCCGTCAGCCAGCAGGATGGGGTGCGGATCACCGCATTGCACACCCCAGTCGCGCCTCGTTACGCTCGACCCGAAGCGAGCCCAGAGACTGCCTCGCCGGGCTCGTGACGCGGTAGGTTCGACCTACTGACCAGCACCCCGCTCGTGGCCCTCACGAGCACCGCCACTGACAAGGAGCGTCATGCCCGATCTGGAGTTCCCGGAGGACCTGCGTTACACCAGCGAGCACGAATGGGTGCGCACCGGGCAGGACGGCGTCGTGCGCGTCGGCATCACCTCCTACGCCCAGGACGCGCTGGGTGACGTCGTCTACGTGAGCCTGCCCCCTGTCGGTGACACCCTCAGCGCCGGCGACACCTGCGGTGAGATCGAGTCGACCAAGTCGGTCAGCGACCTGTACTGCCCGCTGGACGGCGAGGTGACCGCCGTCAACGAGGCACTGGACGCCACCCCCGAGCTGGTCAACTCCGACCCCTACGGCGACGGCTGGATGTTCGAGATCAAGCTCTCCGACACCGGTGCTCTCGAGGAGCTCATGGACGACAGCGCCTACGAAGAGAGCCTGTAACCAAAGGCCTGCCCGGTGCGGCCGGCACGGACTGGCGCACCGGGCGGAGCGAGACTGGCGCACAACCACACCCGGCCTCGGTCACGCGGCGGGCCGGGCGCTGGTGGGCGTGGTGATGGCCTATCGTGGAGTTTCAGGTTTCACGTCAGGTTGAGACGGCGAGGAAGCGGGTGACGTAGTGGTCGAGGCCTCGGGCAACGACGAGCAGCGGAACGGCGAAGGTCAGGGCCCCGACGAGCGCAACACTGGGCGCCAGCCGGCCAAGGACGGCCAGGACCCCACGCGCCGCCCGTTCGACCCGGCGACCCAGCACTTCCAAGGCCTCTCCGGTGAGCAGCCCGAGTCGTTCGGCGACGCCGACGCGGGCCTGTCCACCGACGACCACGCGACGATCGACGCTCTGCGCCCCGGCACGGCGTTGTTGCTCGTGCTGCGGGGCCCGAACACGGGTGCCCGCTTCCTGCTCGACGCTCCGACGACGACCACGGGTCGGCATCCGGACAGCGACATTTTCCTCGACGATGTGACGGTCTCGCGCAAGCACGCGGTCTTCCAGGTAGAGGGTGACTCGTTCGTGGTGCGCGATGTGGGCTCCCTCAACGGCACCTACGTCAACCGCGAGCTCGTCGACCAGGCCGTGCTGCGACCCGGCGACGAGGTGCAGATCGGCAAGTACCGGCTGGTCTTCTACACCGCGCGCCGCGCGAACTGACGCCGTGGCGCAGAGCCACCACGCCGGCCGTCGCTCCATCGGTGCAGTGCTGGACGAGTTGCGCGCCGACTTCCCCGACGTCACGGTCAGCAAGATCCGCTTTCTGGAGTCGCGGGGCCTCATCAATCCCCAACGCACCCCGGCTGGCTACCGCAGCTTCGACGAAGAGGATGTGCAGCGGCTGCGCTACATCCTGACCGCCCAACGCGACCGCTTCTGGCCGCTGAAGGTCATCCGCGAAGCTCTCGATGCGTTGGATCGCGGACTCGATCCGGCGGGGGACAGCGACCAGCGGCCGCAGGTCCCGAAGCCGGAGCACGACCCTGCCGTTCCGTCGGCGCGGCGGTTGGCCGAGCCCGCCAAGCCCCTGCGACTGACCCGGGCCGAGGTGCTCAAGGCCAGCGGTCTGAGCCCCGCGATGCTGGATGCGCTCGTGGGTTACGGGCTGTTGCAGCCCGACAGCGGCGGCCACTTCGACGCCTACGCGCTGCCGATCGCCGCAGCCGCCGCCGCGTTGGGTTCCTACGGCATCGAGGCTCGCCACCTGCGGCCGTTCCGCACGGCCGCCGACCGCGAGATCGGGTTGGCCCAGCAGGTCGTGGCCCCGGTGCGCGGGCGCGACCCCGAACGGGGTGAACTGCTCACGGCCGAGATCCTCGCCCACGGGATCGCCTTGCACACCGCGCTCGTTCGGGCCGCCCTGCGCGCCTGATCCGAGCGCCGAGTGGCGGTGCCGGTCTCCCGAGGGTTCGACGGGGGTTTCGACAGACGTTTCGACGGGGTGTTCTCGACCCCGCGGCTGTCGGCGGCGTTCAAGGGCGATGGTCGTCATCCGACACCGGCCGGTCTCGCGGGGTAGCGTGGAGTAGTGCGCGATCTCGACGTTCTCGGCGTCCGCGTGGAGATGCCGACCAACCAGCCCATCGTCCTGCTGCGCGAGCGTGACGGAGACCGATACCTGCCGGTGTGGATCGGTGCCGCGGAGGCGGCGGCGATCGCCTTCGCCCAGCAGGGGGTCACCCCACCGCGCCCGCTGACCCACGATCTGCTCCGGGATGTCATCGCCGGGCTAGGGCACCAGCTCGCCGAGGTGCGCATCGTCGAACTGCGCGACAACGTGTTCTACGCCAGCCTCGTCTTCGCCGAAGGCGTGCAGGTCAGCTCCCGCACCTCCGACGCCATCGCGTTGGCGCTGCGCACGGACGTGCCGATCCGGTGCGAGGACGCTGTCATCGACGAGGCTGGTGTCGTCGTCACCGAAGACCAGGACGACGAGGTCGAACGGTTCCGTGAGTTCCTCGACCAGGTCTCGGCCGAGGACTTCGACACGCCGGGCGGTCCGAGCGAACCGGAACGACGCGAGAGCTGACGGCGCGCGCCCGCGCACTTCTTCATGCATGGGCTCGGCCCAACTGCAGCCAGACAGCGCTGAACAGGCGCTTTTCATCTAACTGTCGAGTTGAGAGTAAGGGATTTGGGGGATGCTCCTGCAGCCCTCAACCCTCGATCGAAAGCTCAGCGCGACACGCCGAAACGCGACGATGCGTCGGTGATTGACGCCCCTGGACAGGGCCCGTAGCGTCGTATATGTCACCGCAAGACTCGGTGACGATCACACCCTGTGCCACGCACCCGCCCGGAGCGACCGCCCCGGCCCAGGTCGCACCCGAGGAGGCTGACGTGAACTCCAGCGAGACCCCTACTGGGCGTCGGATCACCGGCGACCAGGGTGTGCTGTTCACCGATGACCTGCCCGACCTTGCCGACGACGAGGGCTACCGCGGCCCCATCGCCTGCCGTGCGGCCGGCATCACCTACCGCCAGCTCGACTACTGGGCGCGCACCGGCCTCGTCGAGCCGTCGATCCGCACGGCCACCGGCTCGGGCACCGCGCGGCTCTACGGTTTTCGCGACGTGCTCGTGCTCAAGGTCGTCAAGCGGCTGCTCGACACCGGGGTGTCGCTGCAGCAGATCCGCATCGCCGTCGGCCACCTGCGGGAGCGCGGGGTCGACGACCTGGCCCAGCTGACCCTCATGAGCGATGGCGCCAGCGTCTACGAGTGCACGAGCAGCGACGAGGTCATCGACCTGCTGCAGGGCGGCCAGGGCGTCTTCGGCATCGCGGTCGGTCGGGTCTGGCGCGAGGTCGAGGGCGAGCTGGCCACGCTGCCCACCGAGCGACTCGAAGCAGAGGGTGCCGCCGAGGGCACCGCCCCCGCCGGCGACTCGATGGACGAGTTGAGCGTGCGGCGTCGCAATCGCCGCATCAGCTGAGGCACCCGCCGCCAGTGATAACCTCTACCCGCTGATCACCTCGCGCGGGAGAGCCGTGCGTCGACGCGTTCCGATCCCGCTGGCCGGTCACGGTCACCCGGGGTCGGTTGCGTGGTGACGTGCGGCGCCGAAGGAGCAAACCTCCCCGGAAACTCTCAGGCACCAGGACCGCGCGAGGCAGGCACCCTTGGAGTCACACCGGCGTGGCGACAGGTGGGGAGGGCACATCGACTCGCAGACCCGGCCGTGCTGGCGTAGCGCCGATCGACACCCCGATCAGCGCGGGAGCCGCACGGGCCCGGGCCGCCCGGAGCAGGGAGCTAGCCCGTGAGCATCGACAGCCAGACCACTGACCAGCAGGACACCGACCAGCATGACCCCCGCATCGGCGCCGTACCCATCGAGCTGAACGTCGCCACCCCGTTCGTCGCTCGCCACCTGGGCCCCCGCGACGAGGACATCGCAGACATGCTCGGCGTGGTCGGCAAGGACAGCCTCGACGACCTCATCGACACCACGCTGCCGGGGGCGATCCGCTCCGGCAAGCCGTTGGCCATCGAGGCCGCCGCCAGCGAGCAGGCCGTGCTCGCCGAGCTGCGCGAGATCGCGGCCCAGAACACCGTGCTCACCTCGATGATCGGCCTCGGCTACTACGGCACCGTCATCCCCTCGGTCATCAAGCGCAACATCCTGCAGAACCCTTCCTGGTACACGGCCTACACGCCCTACCAGCCGGAGATCTCCCAGGGTCGTCTCGAGGCGCTGCTCAACTTCCAGACCGTCGTCTCCGAGCTGACCGGGCTCGACACCGCCAACTCCTCACTCCTCGACGAATCGACCGCGGCGGCCGAGGCGATGACCCTCATGCGACGGGCGAGCAAGGCGCCCAAGGGCGCGGTGCTCCTCGTCGACGAGTCGGTGTTCCCGCAGAGCCTCGGCGTGATCCGCACCCGTGCCCTGCCGATCGGCATCGAGGTCGTCGTCGCCGACATCGTCGGCGCGGGCATCGACAGTCCGGAGGCGTTGCGCGCCGCCGCCGGTGACCGCGACGTGTTCGGGGTCATGGTCCAGTACCCCGGCGCCGACGGCTACCTGCCGCCCACGGCTGAGCTGCGTGCCCTGACCGAGGCCGCGCACGAGGCCAAGGCGCTCGTCACCGCCTGCGCCGACCTGCTGGCGCTGACGCTGGCCACGCCCCCGGGGCAGTGGGGCGCCGATGTCGCGGTCGGCACGAGCCAGCGGTTCGGGGTGCCGATGGGCTTCGGGGGCCCGCACGCCGGCTACATGTGCGTGCGCTCCGGCCTCGAGCGCACGATGCCCGGGCGGCTCGTCGGCGTCAGCAAGGACGCGGCGGGGGAGCTCGGCTACCGGCTCGCCCTGCAGACCCGCGAACAGCACATCCGCCGCGAGAAGGCGACGAGCAACATCTGCACCGCGCAGGTGCTGCTGGCGGTGCTCGCCTCCATGTACGCGGTCTACCACGGGCCGGGCGGGCTGCGCCGGGTCGCGCTGCGGGTGCACGGCCTGGCCACCGCGATCGCCGACCGCCTGCGTGCGGCCGGCGTCGAGGTGCTCCATGACCGCTTCTTCGACACCCTGGCGGTGCGGGTGCCGGGGCGGGCCGAGGAGGTCGTGTCCGCGGCTCGCGAGAGCGGCATCAACCTGTGGCGCGCCGACGAGGACACCGTGTGGCTGTCCACCGACCAGCAGACCACCCCGCAGGACGCCACCGCGGTGCTGGCCGCTTTCGGCGTCGATTCGGAGCCGGTGGGGCGGGTCGACATCGAGGCCGTCGACCTGGCCTCGGAGTGGGACGGCGAGTCGGTGCGCACCGACGACTGGCTGGCTCAGCCGGTGTTCAACACCTTCCACAACGAGACGGCGATGATGCGCTACCTCAAGCGCCTCGCCGACCGCGACTACGCCCTCGACCGCGGCATGATCCCGCTGGGCTCGTGCACGATGAAGCTCAACGCGGCCACCGAGATGGACTGCATCACGTGGCCGGAGTTCGCCGACATCCACCCGTTCGTCCCGGCCGAGCAGAGCCGTGGCTACCGCCGGATGGTCGACGACCTGGAGGCCTGGCTGGGCGACCTCACCGGGTACGACGCGGTGAGCGTGCAGCCCAACTCCGGGGCCACCGGCGAGCTGGCCGCCCTCATGGCGATCCGCGCCTACCACCGCGACAACGGGCAGACCGAGCGCGACATCTGCCTCATCCCCTCCTCGGCGCACGGCACCAACGCGGCGAGCGCGGTCATGGCCGGCCTGCGGGTCGTCGTCGTGAAGTCGACGGACGACGGCTCCATCGACATGGACGACCTGCGCGCCAAGGTCGAGCAGCACGGGGACAAGCTCGCGGCGATCATGGTCACCTACCCCTCCACGCACGGGGTGTACGAGGACACGATCACCGAGCTGACCGACCTCGTGCATGCGGCCGGCGGCCAGGTCTACATCGACGGCGCCAACATGAACGCGCTCGTCGGGGTCGCCCGGCCCGGGCACTTCGGCGGCGACGCGAGCCACCTCAACCTGCACAAGACGTTCGCCATCCCGCACGGCGGCGGCGGCCCGGGAGTCGGGCCGGTCGGCGTGCGCAAGCACCTGGCCCCGTACCTGCCGAACCACCCGTTCGACCCGGCCGCCGGTCCGGAGACCAGTGACGGGCCGAGCGTCGGCGCCCCCTACGGCTCGGCCGGCGTGCTGCCGATCTCCTGGGCCTACCTGCGGCTCATGGGGGCGGCGGGCCTGACGAAGGCCACCGGGGTGGCCGTGCTCAACGCCAACTACGTCGCGGCCCGGCTGCGCGAGCACTACCCGGTGCTGTACTCCGGCAGGGACGGCATCGTGGCCCACGAGTGCATCCTCGACCTGCGCGAGCTGACCAAGCGCACGGGCGTCACCGTCGAGGACGTCGCCAAGCGGCTCATCGACTACGGCTTCCACGCCCCGACGATGAGCTTCCCGGTCGCCGGCACGCTCATGGTCGAGCCGACCGAGAGCGAGGACCGCACCGAACTGGACCGGTTCTGCGACGCGATGATCGCCATCCGGGCCGAGATCGAGGAGGTGGGCGACGGTGACGTCGACGTCGCCGACAGTGCCCTGCGCGCCGCCCCGCACACCGCGCTGTGCCTGACCCAGGAGTGGACCGCCCCGTACTCGCGCGCCCAGGCCGTGTATCCGCCCGGGGTCGACCCGCGCAGCAAGTACTGGCCGCCCGTGCGCCGCATCGACGGCGCCTACGGCGACCGCAACCTCATCTGCACCTGCCCGCCCCCCGAGGCCTTCGAACAGGCCTGATCTACCGCCGAAAGTCCCACGCTCGGGCGAGATCCATAGTTCTTTCTGGGAATCTCGACCGAAAGTGGGACTTTCGGCGGTTTGGGGTGGGTGTGTGGCGCGCCCTTACGGCCCCGGCCCGACAGAATGGCCCCACGAATCGCGGGGCGGCGACCTCGCGAGCTCACGACGCGAGAACGAGGTACAGCCATGGGCCAAGAAGTCGCCGGCAACGAGTGGTCGAACGAGCAGCGCCGCCGGTACCGCGAAAAGGTGCTGCAAAACCTCGACGTCTTCGAACGGATGCTCGTAACGAGCAGCTTCGACTCCGACGTGCCGATGACCGGCATGGAGATCGAGTTGTACCTCGTCGACGAATCACTGCAACCCAGCTACAACAACACGGCGGTGCTCGAGGCGATCGACGACTCGGCGTTCCAGACCGAGCTGGCCCAGTTCAACATCGAGTGCAATGTCGACCCCCGGGTGCTCAACGACGACGCGATGCAGGTGTTGGAGGAGGACGTGCGCTCGGCGATGAACCGGGCCCGCGAGCGCTCCCGCTCCGCCGGGTCCGACATCGTCTCGGTCGGGATCCTGCCGACGGTCACGACCGACCACTTCGAATCATCGGAGTGGATGAGCGCGAACCGCCGCTACCTGGCCCTCAACGACGCGATGATGCGGGCTCGCGGCGAAGACATGCTCATCGACATCCAGGGGCCGACGGGGGAGCGGCTGGCCCTCTACTCCGGCTCGATCGCGCCCGAATCGGCCTGCACCTCTGTGCAATTGCACCTGCAAGTCGCGCCGGGCGACTTCGCCGCCTACTGGAACGCCGCGCAGGCCCTCGTGGGGCCGCAGGTGGCGATCGCGGCCAACTCGCCGTTCTTCTGCGGTAAGGCGCTGTGGCACGAGACCCGCATCCCGCTGTTCACCCAGGCCGCCGACACTCGCCCGATCGAGCTGGCCAATCAGGGGGTACGCCCCCGCGTGACCTTCGGAGACCGCTGGATCACCTCGATCTTCGACCTCTTCGAGGACAACGTGCGCTACTACCCGTCGCTGCTGCCGGAGGTCAGCGACGAGGATCCGGTCGCCGTGCTCGAGGGCGGGCAACCGCCGGAGCTGAAGGAACTCAAGCTGCACAACGGCACGATCTACCGTTGGAACCGGCCGATCTACGACACCCACGGCGGCCGCCCCCATCTGCGGGTGGAGAACCGGGTGTTGCCGGCCGGTCCCACGGTCGCCGACACGATGGCGAACAGCGCGTTCTACTACGGCGCACTGCACACCTTTGCCACCGAGGACCGCCCGGTGTGGACGCAGATGAGCTTCTCGGCCGCGGAGACCAACTTCCGGCACGGGGCCCGCGACGGCATGTTCGGGCGCATGTACTGGCCGGGCTTCAACGCGATCAGCCCCGACGAGCTCATGCTGCGGCACCTGCTGCCGGCGGCCGCCGACGGTCTGGCGGCCCTGGGCGTCGGCGGGCAGGTCGTCGACCACTACCTCGGCATCATCGAGGGCCGCTGCCTGACCCGGCAGAACGGGGCCACCTGGCAGCTCGACGCGGTCCGCCGTTTCGAGGACGCCGGCGACGACCGCTACACAGCCTTGACCAGGATGCTCGCCGCCTACATCGAGCGCATGCACGCCAACGAGCCGGTCCACACCTGGACCTTCCCCGACGCGGGGGAGTCAGACCGATGATCGGTCAGCTCAGCCGGGACTGATCACCTCGCCGCCAGCCGACCGGCCCGCTCGCTAGGCTGGCGGCGACCCATGCTGTCCTCAAGTTTCGGAGCTGATGTCATGTCTGTTCGTCGTGTGGCCCTGCTCACCGCCGGTGGTTACGCCCCCTGCCTGTCCTCCGCCATCGGTGGACTCATCGAGCGCTACACCGAGCTCGCCCCGCAGGTCGAGATCATCGCCTACAAGCACGGCTACCAGGGCCTGCTGACCGGCGATTACCTGACCGTCACCGACACCGTGCGCCAGAACGCGGCGTTGCTGCACGAGTACGGCGGCTCGCCGGTCGGCAACTCGCGGGTCAAGCTGACGAACACCAAGGACCTCGTCAAGCGCGGCCTGGTGCCCGAGGGTGTCGACCCGCTGGAGTTCGCCGCCAAGCGCCTCACCGACGACGACGTCGACGTGCTGCACACGATCGGCGGCGACGACACCAACACGACCGCGGCCGACCTGGCCAAGCACGTCGAGGACGCCGGCCACCCGCTCGTCGTCGTCGGCCTGCCGAAGACGATCGACAACGACATCGTGCCGATCCGCCAGTCCCTGGGCGCCGACACCGCCGCCGAGCAGGGCTCGGTCTTCGCGCAGAACATCTTGGCCGAGCACAATTCCGGCTCCCGGATGCTCATCGTGCACGAGGTCATGGGCCGCGCCTGCGGCTGGCTGACCGCCGCTACCGCTCGCAAGTATCGCGAGTGGCTCGACGGCCGTCAGTGGCTGCCGGAGATCGGGCTGTCCAAGGAGGCCTGGGACGTGCACGGCGTCTACGTGCCGGAGGCCGAGCTGGATGTCGAGGCGGAGGCGCAGCGCCTGCGCAAGGTCATGGACGAGATCGGGTGCGTGTCGCTGTTCGTCTCCGAGGGCGCCGGGGTGCCCGAGATCGTCGCGGCGATGGAGGCTGCCGGCGAGGAGGTGCCGCGGGACGCGTTCGGGCACGTGCGCCTCAACGAGATCAACCCGGGTCAGTGGTTCGCCAAGCAGTTCGCCGACAAGATCGGCGCCGAGAAGGTCAACGTGCAGAAGTCGGGCTACTTCGCCCGCTCCGCCGCGGCGAACGAGTACGACCTGGGCCTCATCAAGGCGATGACCGACCTGGCCGTCGACAAGGCGTTGGCCGGCGAGCCGGGGGTCATCGGCAACGACGAGGAGCGCGACGACGAACTGCGCGCCATCGAGTTCGAGCGGATCGCCGGGCACAAGGCGTTCGACATCACCCAGGACTGGTTCACGCAGCTGCTCGCGGACATCGGCCAGCCGGCCCCCAAGCCCGCCAAGGGCGAGGACCACTGAATCCAGGTTTACGAGTACCGCTGAACCACGCTCGAATCAAACCCGCGTAGGGGCCCGCTGTTCGGCGGGCCCCTACGCGGGTGCCAGCTGAGGTCGGCCGTTAGGCCGCCAGGAGGCGCCGGGTCACCACAGCACCCAGGCCAGGGCCACGAGCAGGATCAGGCTGATGGCCAGCGACACGAAGGCGCTGATCCGGCCCTTCTCTGGCAGGTTGGGGGAGCGGGCGGCGAGCAGTCCGGCACAGACGATGGCTCCACCGAGTCCTCCGGCGAGCGCGCCCAAGGCCCACGCCGGCACTGCAGCCCACGGCCCGGCGACCAGCACGAGCACCAACCCGATCAGCGCGTCGATGGATGCCGTGGCGAGCCCGATGCGGGTGCGCTGTCGCGGCCGCAACAGCCGAACGAGCAGCACCAGCAGCGTGATCGGGGCGACGATGAGGCTGACGAGTCCGAGTGGCCCCAGTCCCGGCCCGGGCACGTCGCCGGCGTCGGTCGCCAGGGCCATGCCCAGGGAATCCACGAGCCGGTCGTCCGTGGTGGCCAGCGCGATGCCGGCGCGGCCCGCGTCCCGATCCAGGGCCAGTATGGTGTGGGTGCCGCCCGTGCCGCCGTTGTGCCAGGTGATCGTGCGTCCGTCCCGTTCACTGATCGCCCAGCCGAGGCCGCCCGTGGCGGTGCCGTCGGGGCCGGGGCGCGGCGTCATCGAGTCTGCGCCGGGGGCGCTGCCGTCCAGGAGGGCGCTCGCGAGCTTGGTCAGGTCTGCGGCGGTGGTGCGGGTCGAGGTGCCTGCCCAGGCGAACGCCGCGCCGGTCCACGGCGCCATGACGCGACCGTTGACGGTGCGGGGCGTCGCCAGACCGGCCGGCTCGGCGCCGGCGGCGGGAACGATGGTCGTCGACTCCATGCCCAGGGGGGTGAGCAGCCGGTTCGTCAGCAACTCGGCGTACGAGCCAGAGCCGGCGGCGCGGGCCAGCGCGTCGCCCAGCAGGGCCGTCCCGAAGTTGGAGTACTCCTCCTGGCCCCCCTGCGTGAGGGTCGCGGTGGCTGCGGCGTCGATCACGCCCTCGGTGGTCCAGCCCTCGTACGGGTTGCCGGGCGCGAAGGAGGAGCCCAACCCCGCCAGACCCGTCATGTCCGCGGGCAGTCGCGGCAGGCCGCTGGTGTGCATCGCGAGGGCTTCGAGGGTGACGCCACCGGCGGGCGTCCCGGCCAACTCGGGCAGGTGCTGCGAGAGGGGATCGGTCAGCGCGGCCTCGCCCCGCTCGACGGCGTCGGCGAGCAGCATCCCGGTGAACACCTTGGTGATCGACCCCAGTTCGAAGGGCGTATCGGAGGTCGGTGGATCGCCGGCCGCCCGCGGGTCGCCGCCGACATCGCCGAACCCGGCGTACCGGGCGGTGCCCTCTGGAGCCTCTCCTGCTTCGACGCGAGCGGCGGAGAGGGCGCTCAGCCCGCGGCCGTCTCCGACCAGGCTTTCGACCTGCGCGATGAGCGCAGGATCGCCGGTCTGCCGTTCGGCCCCGTGCCCCAGTCTGGGGTTCGGCCCGACGAAGACGGCGAGGGCGGCACCGACCGCTACGGCGACCGCGAGCACGAAGGCCAGCGTGCGCCGGGTCGACCCGGCCGGCCTGGTCGGGTCGGTCAGGTGCCCGGTGGTCGCCTCTGTGGTCGCCTCAGTGGTCGACTCGGTGGAGGTCGGGTTGGTCTCTGGTGTGGGCATAACGAGGCTCCTATCGCAGGTCTGATCGGAGGCAGGGGACGTGGGAGTCAGGGGCACAGGGGGGCCAGGGGACAGGACTAGGTTCTGGCGGGTCGCTCACCGTCGCTCACTCGGTGGCGGCGGCAACGATGAGCAGCAGGGGCACGACGCGCTGCGCCGGTACGGCGTAGCGGCCGCGGCTCACGGAGGTGAGCCAGCCCGCGGCGACGAGTTGGCGCAGGTGGTGGTGCAGCTGCCCGGTCGTGCCGAGTTCGTCGTCCTGCGCCATCGCCGCGGTGGTCTCGGTGCCCGTGAGCACGAGCTGCAGCAGCCGCAGTCGCACCGGGTGGGAGAGCGCATCGAGCCGGGCGGCGCCCTGGTGCCAGTCCGACTCCACTAGCGCATCCGGGTCGAAGCTGCGCTGCCAACGCACGGGCCCATGGGGCAGTTGCAGATGTCCGGCGTAGTCGAGAGCGCCGTCCGGACGGCGCCGCAGCACCTCCTGCAACAGCCAGAACGGATCGTCGTGGGGCGCTCCGCCCGCCGTCTCGCCCGCCGTCTCGACAGCTGTCTCGACAGCTGTCTCGGCGCTCGGGATGGCCGGGACATCCGGGGTGGCGATGGCGGACGCGACCGGCGCGCCGGCCCGCTCCACCCGCGCGGTAAGGCGGGCCACCGCTTCTTCCAGAGCCGCCAGCCGCTCGCTCGTCGATGTCATAACTCCATAATTACGTACTTACGTATCTATGGCAAGAACGTGGACCTGAGAGCGCCGGGTTGCCCGGCCACGCGCGCTCCGATCCCTGACGCGACCCACTGGGCGGCCGCTGACCGATGCCTGATCTACACCTGCTCGAGACCTGCCTGTGCCCTGTCCGTGCCCTGTTCGTGACCTGCTCGCGCCCTGGTGAGTTGCTCACCAAGGGCAGGGAATGACCGCACCGCCCCTCGTAAATTCGGGGGTGAGTGCAACTCCACAGAAACCATGAATTGCGAGCTATTCCGTGTGTTTTGAACCGGATTGGCGACCCGGGGCTCGATTGAATCGACAACTTTTCCCTTAGTTCCGCGCATTGAGCGCCGATGTTCTCCCACGAGCGTCCACGGGCGGAGTTCGTCCGGGATGGTCTGTGCCCGGGACCAGGCGCGGACCCAGATTCGCGGACGCCTCGGGGGGCCGGCGCGCGCAGGACCGAGCGTGCGCGACAACGCCTACAGGGAGTGCATTCAACCGTGCGGATTCGCCATCTGGCCGGTGTCGTCGCCACGCTCGTGGTAACACCGGCTCTGACCGTCCTGCCCGCTGCGCCGCCATCGGCAACTGCCGACAGCGCGCCCGTCCCCACCTCCGAACGGCGGGTCGACCTCGTCGATCCCGGCAACGCCAAGGCCGACGACGCCGACAAGACGTCCGCGGCCGATGTCGCCCTAGCCAGGGCGCAGGCGACCCGTACGACCGACGCCAAGAATGGCGTCGCACCGCCACCGGCCCAACCGGTCGATCCGGCCGCCCTTCCCGAGCCGCAGGTGCTCGAGGTCTCCACCCCCCAGGACGTGCCCAGCGACCTCGCCGTGGCCGGCGTCACCTACGGCACCACGCCCGCCGCCGGCACCGTCGTGCAGTACCGCACCAAGCGGGCCGACGCGCCATGGCAGGCCTGGCAGGGCATCGACTCCGACTCGGTCACCGCGGATGCCGCGACCGGCGACGGCCAGCGCGCCGGCGGCTCGGACCCGATCGTCCTCATCGACGTCAGCCAGGTGCAGGTGCGCGTCCTCGGTCGAGCCGGCAGTCCGACCACCGACGCCAAGCTGTCGATCATCGATCCGGGCTCCGCCGCCCAGGACGCGCAGGTCGGCGCACCGCAGGCCGGCGCCGCCCACGCGGCGCAGCGGCGACCCGCGATCTTCACCCGTGCCCAGTGGGGTGCCAACGAGTCGTGGCGCAAGGGCTCGCCCTCGTACACGCAGGTGCGCGGCGTCATCGTGCACCACACCGCGGGTACCAACAACTACACCCAGGCTCAGGTGCCCGCCATCATGCGCGGCATCTACGCGTTCCACACCAAGGACCGCGGCTGGAGCGACGTCGCCTACAACGTGTTGATCGACAAGTGGGGCCGGATGTGGGAGGGCCGCGCCGGCGGACTGGACCGCGGCGTCATGGGCGCGCACGCCTCCGGGTGGAACACCAACACGATGGGCGTCGGAGTGCTCGGCGACTACGACAAGGTCGCGATCCCCGGCGCCGCCGTCAACGCGGTCTCCCGGGTCATCGCCTGGAAGGCCGGGGTGCACGGCTTCTCGCCCAACGGCCGCGCGACGATCAACGGCCGGTCGGTACCGACCATCCAGGCCCACCGCGACGTCGGCAACACCACCTGCCCCGGCCGCTACATGTACGCCCAGATGGGCAACATTCGGCGCACCGCAGCGCAACTCGCCGGGAACGGCACATCCACAGCCCCGCCGGCACCCAACAACCCCGAGCCGGTGACGAGCCCCAGCGGCGGAATCCGCGGCAACGACGTGCTCATGCGCAGCACCGCGAACACGTTGTTCCGCACCAGCCCCATCGGTGCCACGGGCATGTCCTTCGCGGCCCGTGTCTCCGGCGTCGACTGGTCGCAGTACGACAAGGTCGTCTCGACCGGTGACCTGACCGGTGACGGCATCGGCGACGTGCTGGCCCGCACCAGCTCCGGCGGGCGGCTGCACCTGTACCCGGGCACCCCCTCCGGGCAGCTCGCTGACATGCGAGACCTCGGCGCGGGCTGGGGCGGCATGAACGCCATCACCGGCGGCGCCGACTACACCGGCGACGGCCGGGCCGACATTCTTGCGGTCGTGGCCCGCACCGGCGAGCTGTTCATCTACGCCGGCAACGGCAGCGGCGGCTTCGACAACCGGCACTCGCTGGGCACCGGCTGGGGTCACATGCGCGACGTCGCGGCCGTCGGCGACTGGGACGGCGATGGGCGTGCCGACATCATGGGTGTGCTGCGCGACGGCACCGCATTCGTCTACCCGGGCAACGGCCGGGGTGGCTGGCGCGGCGGACGCACGCAGATCGCCACGAACTTCAGCGCGTGGCCCACGATCGTCGGGCTGCCGGGCTCACGAGCGGTCTTCGGCGTCGACGCCAGCGGCAACGGCTTCATGATCCGCAGGCACGGCACCAGCACCGTGCGCTCGACGCCGGTCGCGCCCAACTTCCGCGGCCTGCACGTCTTCGCCAGCTGAGTCACGACGCTCACCCGCGCAGCCGACGTCCGCGGCTGCCTCCCATACACCGCCTGTCGGTCGCTGCAGCACCGGCGGCCGACAGGCGGCGTTCGTCTCGAGCCAGATTCGTTGCGTCCGTTTATTGACACGCGCGGCTCACCTGGTGACACGGGACACCGTCGGGTGCGCCATGGCGGAAAATGGAGGCGTGCCATCGTCCAACCCTCCGACTCCGAACGCTTCGACGCCCTCGGGCCCCGCGCCGACGAGCAAACACCCCGCCCGCCGCGACCTGACGCCCTACGCGTGGCTGTCGATCGCCACGGCCATCACGACGATCTCGCTGAAGACCGGAGCCTGGGTGCTCACCGGCTCGGTGGGTCTGCTCTCGGATGCCGCGGAGTCGGTCGTCAACCTCGTCGCCGCCGTCGTCGCGCTCATCGCCTTGAAGGTCGCCGCCCGGCCGGCCGACAAGTCGCACCACTTCGGACATACGAAGGCCGAGTACTTCTCCGCGGCCGTCGAGGGCGTCATGATCTTCGTCGCCGCGGTCTTCATCCTCATCACCTCGGTCGAACGGTTCATCAACCCGGCGCCGCTGGAGAACGTGGGCCTGGGTCTGGTCATCGTGGTCATCGCCTCGGTGCTCAACGGGGTCGTGGCCGCGGTGCTGCTGCGGGCCGGCAAGCAGCATCGCTCGGCGACGCTGGTGGCCGACGGCAAACACCTGCTCACCGACGTGTGGACCTCCGCGGGCGTCGTGCTCGGAGTCGCCCTCGTCGCCCTCACCGGCTGGGAGCGGCTGGACCCCCTGATCGCCTTCGCGGTCGGCGTCAACATCATCGTCACCGGATGGAAGTTGCTCGCGGAGTCCGTCGCCGGGCTCATGGACGTCTCCTGGTCCAAGGAGGAGAACGCCAAGCTGGCGCGGCTCGTGCGGGCGCACATCAACGACGACGTCAACGTGCACGCCCTGCGCACCCGCGAGGCCGGCCACCTGCGCTACGTCGAGATGCACGTGTTGGTGCCCGGCAGCTGGACGGTGCTGGAAGGCCACGACGTCGTCGAGGAGATCGAGCAGGCGATCATGAACGAGTTCGAGGGGTGCCGCGTGAGCATCCACCTAGAGCCGCGCGAAGACCCGCGGGCCTACGGCGACTACGACCACGAAGTCGTCATTCCTGGGGACTGAGCTCCGCCGCCTCGAGCTCCCGCGCCAGCACGTCGGCCACCTCGTACACCCACGGCGGCCGGATCATCGTGTAGTGATCACCGGTCACCTCGATGCGTTCCCACTGGCCGCACAGGTAGCGATCCCAGTTGTCGCGCTGCTCCTTCTCCGGTGATTGAGCCAGGAAGACGATGCTCTTGCCGGGGTAGGGGCGGCCGCGGTATCGCTTGGCCAGCGCCTTGCTCTGCTCGAACAGCCGCCCGTTGCCGGATCCGCCGGGCGTGCTGCGCAACGTGGTGTAGTGCAGCATGAGCCGGCGCCGGGCCCGCAGCAGGGCCGAGCCCTCGGGTGCCGGGTGCAGCTCCGGGTCGGGCGGGAACGAATCCAACAGGGCCAGCAGGGCGACCTCGTGCCCGGCGTCGCGCAGCTGGTGGGCCATCTCGAAGGCGAGGATGCCGCCGAAGGAGTGGCCCGCCAGGTGGTAGGGACCCTGCGGCTGCACCTGCCGCAGACGCTCGATGTTGTCGGCTGCCATCTGTCGCACCGAGCGCTCGGGCCAGCCGCGGCCCTCGATGACGGGGGACTGCAGCGCGTAGGCGGGTCGATCTTTGCCGAGCCGACGCGAGAGGCCGACGAACGCGATGCCGAGCCCACCGGCTCCGGCCATGATGAACAGCGGCTCCTTGTCGCCCTCGGTGTTCAGCGGGACCAGCGCCCCGTTGACCCCCGAGCCGGACTCCTGCAGCGTGGCGGCGAAATCGCGTAGCACGGGCGCCTGGGCGAGCACCCCGCTGTGCACCCGCTCGCTGGGGATGTTCAGTTCTTGGCTGATGCGGGTCATCAGCTCCTCGGTGGCCAACGAATCGCCGCCCAGGGCGAAGAAGTCGTCGTCGGCGCCGACGTGGTCGACGTCGAGCACCTGGGCCCAGATCATCGCCACGAGCTGCTCGAAGTACGACAGCGAGCCGTCCTCCTCGACGCGGGCCGCGGCGGGCGGCTCGGGCAGGGCGGCGCGATCGATCTTGCCGCGCTCGCTGCGGGGCAGGGCCTCGAGAAACACGAGTCCCTCGGGCACCATGTGCGCGGGCAGAGCCCGGCGCAACTCGGCGCGCAGCGCTCCGGCGTCCGGCGGCCCGTCGGTGCCCACGATGTAGGCGACGAGCCGGGTGCCACCGGTCTGGCGCGGCACGCCGACGACGACCGCCTCGCGGACCGCGGGCAACGCGAACAGGGCCGCGTCCACCTCCGCGGGGTCGACGAGGTAGCCGCGCACCTTGACGCTGTGGTCGGCGCGGCCGACGAGCTGCATCGAGCTATCGGGCAGGAAGCGGCCGAGGTCGCTGGTGCGGTAGGTGCGGGTGCCGTCGGGATTGTCGCGGAAGGAGTCACCCGTCTCGTTGGGCATGCCCCAATAGCCGAGGGCGACATCGGGCGCGGTGACGGTGATCTGACCCGTCGCGCCGGGTTCGACGGACACCTCGATGCCGCCGGCGGCGG
This sequence comes from Kineosphaera limosa NBRC 100340, assembly GCF_000298215.1. GTDB lineage: Bacteria > Actinomycetota > Actinomycetes > Actinomycetales > Dermatophilaceae > Kineosphaera > Kineosphaera limosa. Next base: position 27,954 of record NZ_BAHD01000033.1, read on the forward strand.
TGGTGGCCACCAGGTCGATGACCGTGCGGCCCACGCCCCGACCCACCGGTAGCGGCCCGTCGATGGCTGGGGCGTCGGGGGTGATGACGTACTCGCTGATGAGCCCCGTCTCCGAGGAGCCGTAGCGGTTACGCAGCACGCAGGTCGGCGGCAGCAGCGGACGCAAGGCGTCGGCGTCGCGCCCATAGGCGGCCTCGCCGGCGATCGTCACCGAGGTCAGGCTGCGCAGCGCCGCCCGGTCGGGTTGGCTCGAGCAGAACGCGCGCAGGATCGCTGGGCTCGTGATCATCACCGTGCACCCGTACTCGGCGATGAAGGCCGGCAGGTTGGCGATGCCGCGGCTGCGGGAGTCGTACAGGCGCATGCAGGCACCGACGAGCAGGCCGTGGATCGTCGTCGTCAGGCCGGCGTGGAAGGCGATGGGCAGGGTGTGCGCAATGACACCGGTGCTGTCGTAGCAGCCGGTGGCGATCGAACTGTTCCACGCGTCGCGCACGAACAGCCGGTGGTCGTTGGCGACCGGTTTGGGCTGCCCGGTCGAGCCCGAGGTGAAGGCCAACGCCGCCACCTGGGTCGGCTCCGGCGGGTTCTGCCACAGCAGGTCGACCGGGGTGCTCTCGTCCGCGTCGCGCAGCGGCACCGTGACGGTGGCGCCGAGGTCGGCGGCCAAGGCCTCGTTGGCCTCGTCGGCGCAGATCAGCGTGACGCCGGAGCGCTCGACGAGCGTGCGCAGGCGTGGTGCGGGCGAGCGCGGGTCGAGCACCAGCACCGGGTGCCCGGAGGCGAGCACGGCAACGAGGGTGGCCACGGCACCCACGGTGTGCCCGTACAGCATGCCGACGGGCTGGTCGGCGGGCAGGTCGGCCGCCGCCCGGCGCAGGCCGGCCAACGCTGCCGCGCTACGTTGCGCCAGTTGGGCGAACGTGAGGTCTTCGACCTCGTCGCTGACGGCAACTCGGTCTCCGATCGACTCGACGACCGTGCGCAGGCGCGGCAGGATGCCGGCGGCGACCTCGTCCTCGGTCAGCTCGGCGAACCGCCGGCCATGTCGAAGGTGGACATTCGTGGGCCCCGGATCGCCGGCGCTGGCAGGCGCCGTGCTGGGTGACACGCTCATGACGGGATCCCCTATTCCCCTCAGGTGGCAATACGGCACTTGTTGCCGCGCAATTTAGGCAAGGCTAACCAGTTGGCAGTCTCATGTGGGTTCGGTCACGTCTTGACAGTGATCACGCACCCCCGGCGGCCACCATACGCCCGCGGCGGGCGTGGTCGTCGGGTCCCTCGGACCGCGTTCTTCGCCTCCACCCCCCGCCGTTTATGAATATCAAGGAGGGACAAGGAAGTTCGACGTTCACTTGCGCTCGCTGCCTTGTGGACAAAAGCGGTCCGGCGCAGATCGCGCTCAGCGGTCGCGGCGAGCGGGCAGGGCGGGGTCCGAATCGGGGTGCCGTGGCGCGTCGATGAGCCGATGGGCGAGGGTCCGGCCGGTGACGAGACCGACGACGATCGCCAAGGTAGTGAGGGTAGCGGCGCTGGCGTTCGCGCCGACGCTCAGGAGCGTCGCCGCGGTGGGGTCCGCCGCCAGGTCGACCAGGCCGGCGGCGAACCGGAAGACGTAGACACCGGGCAGGAGAGCCACGACCGCGGCGAAACCGACCCCGGCGAAAGGGGCGTGCGCTCGCCGCGCAACCGGAGCCAACAGCAGCCCGGCGACGAGACACGCCAGCAGATCGGCGGTCGGGGCGTTGACGGCGGCCTCGTTGATGAGCGCCCACCGCAGGGCGTGCGCCACGGCTCCAGCCAGGACCGGCCAGATCGTCAGCCGCAGGGGCAAGGAGAAGTACACCGGATAGGAGGCGGCGGCAACGGCCGCCGCGGGCACGTCGAGCCACAGCCGGGTGCTGCCCAGCGGGGCGTCCGGAGGCAGATCGGCACCGCCGATTGCCAATCCCGCGACGAGTCCGGCGCTGATGCCGCCGAGGATGAGGGTCGCATAGGTCAGCCGTGCCAGCCCTTGCGTGATGCGGGCGTGCCCCAGGTCGATGGCGCCGTTGAGGATGTGCGGCCAGGCACGAGAATCATCGCCGGGCAGACAGCCACGAGCCGAGCCGGGCCGCTCAGGTCCAGATGCGTGGCCAGCGCTCCGGCCACGCCCGCGATGGCGGCGGCGGCGAAGGCCTGCCCGATCATGCCCTGACCGCGGGCACCGAGCAGCCGCCGAGCCCATCCGCCGATCCCGGCCGCCACCGCCACCAAAGCGATCGCCCCCGGATGGTGCGCACCGAAGATCACCGCCAGCGCGACCGCCCCGGTGACGCTGGCCGCGACGAACAAGGGGGTGGCGGAGGCGGGCCGGCGAGCTGCCTGTCTCAGCTGCGCGTCCAGGGCGGCGAGGTCGACGGGTCCGGGCGCGGTGTCGACGCGCTGCAACAACGTCATGACCGCTGTCGCCACGTGCATGTTCACGGCCTTCGGGGGAGCCGCCACCACGCGCAGGGGGCGACCCCTGGCGTCGGCCAGCGTCACCATCGACCAGTCAGGCACGACCCGGACCGGCTCGCCGAGGCGGGCCGCCAGCCGCTCGACACCGGCCACCGTCTCCGTCGTGGTGTGGCCGTTGGCGTGCAGCAGGGCCGCCGCTCGGGCGAGAACGTCGAGGCGGTCGACCCCGCTGCCCTGGTCACCCTGGGCCATGTTCACCCGTGATCACCCTCGGTCCTGCTCCTGGCCTGTAAGGCTCACCTCGTCGCCTCCCTCGCGTCGCCCGCGGTCCGGTGGTCCGGGGTTGTCCCGTGCCCGGGGCTACCTCGGCTGGATGTCGGCGTAGACCGGCTGCCACATGGCGTCCTGCACGGCCTGCACGAGGTTGTCGTGCTGCTTGGTCGCGACGCCGTCGGCGGCGGCCTGCGCGGCGACCGCCACCGCGACGGTGGCCGAGGAGGCGCGCAGGTTGGCGACCTCCGGCAGCAACGCTGCACCCAGCGCGCTGGGATCGACCTGGCCGGCAACCGCCTCCGCCGCAGCGAGCAGCATTGCGTCGGTGACGTGCTCGGCTCCGCTGACGATCGTGCCCAGCCCCAGGCCCGGGTAGAGGAGGGCGTTGTTGCCCTGCCCGATGGTGTACGTGGTGCCGTCGTAGGTCACGGGGTCGACCGGGATGCCGGTGGCCACGAGGGCCCGGCCCTTGCTCCAGGCGATGACGTCAGCGGGCATCGCCTCGATCTTCTCGGTCGGGTTCGACAGCGGCAGCACGATCGGGCGTTCCACCCCAGCGCTCATCGCCTCGATGACCGCCTGGGTGAAAGCGTTGTGGTCGGTGGAGGTGCCGATGAGAACGGTGGGCTTGACCTGGCGCACCGTCTCCAGCAGGCCGATGTGTCCGTCGTTGCGCGCCCAGTCGGCGACCTGCGCGGCCGGGCGAGCGTAGGCCTGCTGATAGTTCGGCAGGTCGGCCATGTCGTCGGTGACCAGGCCGTTGATGTCGATGAGCCAGATCCGCTCCGTGGCCTCCTGCTCGCTCAGGCCCGCGCGCACCATGCCCGCGTGGATCTGGTCGGCCATGCCGGTGCCGGCGGTGCCCGCGCCGTAGACGAGCAGCCGTTGGTCGGCGAACGTCTGGTGGGTGACCTTCATGCCCGAGATGACCGCGGCCATGACGATCGCGCCGGTGCCCTGCATGTCGTCGTTGAAGATGCGGTACTTGTCCGAGTTCTCCACGAGGATCCGGCGGGCGTTGGACGGCCCGAAGTCCTCGAAGTGCAGCAACGCGTTGGGGAACAGCTCGGTGGCGATCGCCAGGTACTCGGCGATGAGGTGGTCGTAGCGTTCACCGCCGATCCGCGCGTGCCGGTTGCCCAGGTAAGCCGGGTCGTTGAGCAGCGCCTCGTTGTCGGTGCCGCAGTCGAGGTTGACGGCGATCGTGCGCTCGGGGTGGATGCCGGCGGCGGCGGTGTAGACGGCGAGCTTGCCCACGGAGATGTCGGTGCCGTTGACGCCCCAGTCGCCGATGCCCAGAATCTCCTGGGCGTCGGAGACGACGAGCAGGTCGACGTCATCGGGCCCGAGGCGCAGGGTCTCGAAGGACGCGCGGATGTCTTCGGGGTGGTCGATCGACAGGTAGACGGCGCGCGACCGGCGGTAATCCCGCGACCACTTCTTTGATCGCCTCGCCGACCGTGGGGTCGTAGACGATCGGCAGCAACTCGGTGAGGTGGTCGGTCAGGACCTTGTAGTAGAGCACCTCGTTGCGGCTGTGCAGTTGGTCGAGGAAGACGTACTTGTCGATATCCCGGTCGAAGCCCTGTAGTTGGTGGTGTGCGCGGGCGGCCTGCTGGTCGAGCGTCTCCACCGCGGCCGGCAGCCGGCCGGTCAGGCCGAGCCGAGCGCGCTCTTCGCGGGTGAAGGCGGTGCCGCGGTTGGTCAGCGGATTGGTGATGGCAGAAGGCTTCTCGGACATGGCGCGGTCCTTTCAGTCGCAACGGACGCCCGTGGGGAGTCACCTGTCGGAACGTAGCCCAGCTCGAGGTGTCAAAAAAGTGACAGTTTGAGCTTCAGTCCTGCGGGCGGGGCAGATAGCCGCCGAGAGTGTCGAAGAGTTCTTCGATGTCACCGGCCCGCTGCACGGCCTGGGGTTCGGCGCTGCCCACGGCGTCGAGGAGCGCCTCGAAGAGCACGAGCAGGGGTGCGCGGGTGCGGAACACGGCGTCGCCGCCGGCAGCGACGACGAGCACATGGTCGGCGTCGCGCAGCAGCGGACTGTCCGGGCGATTGGTGATGAGCACCGTCGTCGCCCCGCGTCGGCGGGCGAACCGCAGGAGTGCGTGGATCGGCAGCATCGGCAGCGGATCTCGGTCGAAGGCTGCGGCCAGCACCACCCAGCGACTCGTCATCCCCGCGACCGCGTGCGCCCACTGGTCGGTGCCAGGCAGCACGGTGACCTGGCCTCGCAGGTACCGCAGGAGCGTGCCGAAGTAGGTCATCAGCGGCCGACCCGAGGCCACGGCGGCCAGGACCAGCGGCCGCTCGACCTCCTGCAGCAGCATGCTCACCCGCTCGAAGGCGGGGACGCTGAGCTGCTCGCAGGTCGCCTCCACCTGGGTCAGGGCCAGGTCGAAGCGGGAGTCGAGCATGTGCTGCCCGGCGCTGGGCATCGAGGCGCCGCGGGCCAGCCGCTCGCCGGGGCGGTCCAGGTCGGCGAGCGCCTCCCGGTGCAGCGCTCGGCTCAGCGCCCGAAAGTCCGCGAAGCCCAGTTTGCGGGCGAAACGAGCGACCGTGGCCGTGCTCGCCCCGGAGGCCTCGCACACCTGCCGCAGATTGGCCAACGCGACCTGTGGCAGCCCGTCTTCGTAGAAGTCGGCCACCAGTGATTCCGCGCGGGTGAAGGGGGGAGCGGACGCCAAGCGGTGCAGCACGCTGGGAGTGCCATCGGGTCCCTGCGGCGGCGGGCGAGGATGAGGCCACCTGGGCACCTTACGAAGCAAGGGTCGAGTCGCGGACCATCGGGCGGCGACTGTACGGCAGCGGCCACCCTGTCGGGCCGTCGGGCCGCTTGTCGGCGGTGCCCCGTACGTTGGATCCATGGACTTCCTGCGCGACCTTGCCCAGCGACTGCCGATCGACGAGAAATACCTGAAGAAGGTGCCGATCCCGGGGCTGCAAGGGCGCTGCCTGCTGGAGATCGACCTGGCTCGCGGACTGACCGAAACGTCGCCGGCCTCGCCGTTGGAGGCGCTGCGGGAGCGCAACACCCCCTCCCTCAAAGCGGTGGTCGACGGATTGCGCAAGGGGGCCGATGACGAGCGGGTCGCAGGTCTGATCGTGCACGCCGCCGCGGGCATCGGCATCAGCCAGGCGCAGGAGCTGCGGGCGGCGATCGAAGTCTTTCGCGCCAGCGGCAAGCCGACGGTGGCCTGGAGCGAGAGCTACGGCGAGCTGACCCAAGGCACGGTCGGCTACCTCGTGGCGTGCGCCTGCGAACAGGTGTGGGTGCAGCCCAGCGGTGACGCCGTACTGACGGGCTTCGTCGCGGGCGGGCTCTTCCTGCGCGGCGCGCTGGACAAGCTGGATGCGCTGCCGCAGTTCGTCAAGCGGAAAGAGTACAAGTCGGCCGCCGAGACGTTCATGAACTCCTCGATGAGCGAGCCGAACCGCGAGATGCTCGACCAGATCATCACCAGCGTTAACGAGTCGGTCACCCAGACCATCGCGGCGTCCCGCGGGTTGAGCGTTGCTCAGGTGCAGGAGGCGTTCGACGCCGGACGGCTGGGCGCGCAGCAGGCTCGCGAGCGCGGGTTCGTCGACGAGATCGGTTACCGCGACGAGGCGTTGGCCGCGTTGCGCGTTCGGGTCGGGGCCGCAGAGGACGACAGCGAGCTGCGCTTCGTCGAGCGATACCGCAAGGCTGGCGGCGGCCCGGCGGCCGCGCTGAAGCGCGGCCGCCCGGTGGTCGCGGTCGTGCAGGCGACCGGGCCCATCCACCTGGGCCGCGCCGGCGGCAAGAACCCGATGTCGGGGCACTCGGTGGGTTCGGACACCCTGGGCGCGGCGCTGCGGGCAGCGGCCCGCGACAAGGCCGTGCGCGCACTGGTGCTGCGGGTCGACTCGCCCGGCGGCTCCTACGTCGCCTCCGACGCCATCCGTCGCGAAGTGCTGCGGGTGCGCGACGCGGGCAAACCGGTCATCGCGTCGATGGGCTCGGTCGCGGCCTCCGGTGGGTACTTCATCGCCATGCCGGCGCAGCGCATCGTGGCCAACCCCGCGACGCTGACCGGGTCGATCGGGGTGCTCGCCGGCAAGATCGTCGTGGGCCAGTCGCTGCAACGCATCGGCGTGGCCCGCGAGGAGCTCTCCCACGGCCGCTTCGACGACATGTTCAGCCAGCAGCGCCCGTTCACCGACGACGAGCTGACGGCGCTCGACGAGTGGCTCGACGAGGTTTACGCAGACTTCACGACCAAGGCCGCCGACGACCGGGGAATGCCGATCGATCAGCTGGAGCCGCTGGCCCGCGGGCGCGTCTGGTCCGGCGCCGACGCCGTGGCCAAGGGACTGGCCGACGAACTCGGCGGCCTCGACACGGCACTCGGGCTGGCCTGCGCCGCAGCGGGCTTCGATCGCGACGACTGCGAGGCCCGGCTCATGCCCAAACTCGGCCCTCTGGACCGCCTCATGCCGACCGAGAGCTCCGAGTCGCCCGTCGCGGCCTTCGGCGAGGGCCCGGGCCTGTTCGCCCAACTCACCAGCGCCCTGGGCCTGCCCACCCATGGCGTCCTGACGATGCCCGACATCCGCATCCGCTGACCGCCACCCGGCGGGTCAGGAGTCGTCTTCGACCAACTCGTCGAAGTCACCCTCCAGGTCGCTCTCGACGTGCATGGCGGACTCCTCGGCGGGTAGGTCGTCGCCCTCGCCATACTGCGGAACGTAGTCGCCGTAGGCGGAGTCGGCGTTGTCGCCTTCGTTGTCCGGGGCGCCGTAGGCGGAGATGGGGTCGGGCTCCTCCTGCATGATCCGCTGGTCGATGCTCTCGGGCTCACCGACGTCGCCGCTCATCAGCGCCTCGCTGCCCCGCGGCTGCATGTCGGGTGGGGTCACCGGCAGGTCGTCGCCCTCGTCGGAGCTGATCCGCACTTCGCGATCGGCCTCCGACGTGCCCGCGTCGATGTCCTCGATGGCCTCGGTCTCCCGGAATCGATTCTCCTCGCTCATGACGCCACCCTGATCAAAGCGCGCGCCGCATGCAAGCGGACGGCTGCGACACGCGAATCAGCAAGTCGCCGCGACACTTGCCGCGCTCGCGCGTCGAGGCCGTAGGAGACTGCGCCTGTGAGCACACCTACCCCGACCAAGCCGGTCATCGTGATCCTCGCCGACGACCACGCGGAGCAGATCGAGAGCGAGCTGCGGGCCCGTTACGACCGTGACTACGACGTGCGGGTCGGCGCGTCGATGGTCGAGGGCAAGCAGCTGCTCAAGAGCCTCATCACCGAGCAGCATCCGGTCGCGATGATCGTCTGCGAGTACCTCACGCAGTCGCACACCGCGATCCAGGTCTACACCTGGCTGCTGCCGGTGCTCACCACCGCGCGCCGCGTGGTCATGCTGCCCACCGAGCAATTCCGCGACGCGGTGGGCGAGCTGCGGGAGGCGCAGGCAGGCGGGCTCATCGACGCCTACTTCGTCATCCCGCGCGGCCCGCGCGACGAGGAGTTCCACGCCGCCGTCACCGACCTGCTCTCGGACTGGACCTGGTCGTCGGGATCGGTCTCGGTCGACTTCGCGTACGTCGTCGTCGACACTCCGAATGCCGACGTGGCCCGCATCCGGGACTTCCTCGACCGTATGGGTGTGCCCACCCGAACCCTCGGCGTCGACACCCCCATCGGGCAGGAGATGCTCGCCATCGCGCAAGCGCAGCCGGAGGAGGTGGTGTTCCCGCTCGTCTCGGCGCGCGGCGGCCCCGTGTTCAGCAATCCGTCGCCGCGCAGCTCGGCAGCGCGATGACGATGCCGACAGACCTGCCCGGCACGGACGACATCGCCGATCTGCTCGTCGTCGGCGCCGGACCGGCGGGGCTGGCTGCCGCGGTCTACGGCGCCTCGGAGGGACTGAACACGCTGGTGCTGGACCGCGAGGCCATCGGCGGGCAGGCCGGCACGAGCTCGATGATCCGCAACTACCTCGGTTTTCCGCGCGGCATCTCCGGGATGCGATTGGCGCAGCGGGCGCGCATGCAGGCCACCCGGTTCGGCGCTCGCTTTCTCGTGGGTTGGCAGGTCGACGCGCTCGTGCCCGGCGATGGTCGCGACCCGATCCACGAGGTGTTCGCCGACGGGCGGGTGATTCGGGCGCGGACCGTTCTCATCAGCGCCGGCGTCGACTATCGCCGCCTGGGCGTCGAGCCCCTGGAGCACCTCATCGGCCGCGGCGTCAACTACGGGGCCGCCACCAGCACCGCCGGCGAGATGAAGCACAAGCGGGTCTTCGTCGTCGGCGGCGGCAACAGCGCCGGCCAGGCCGCGGTGCATCTGTCGCGCTTCGCCAGCAGCGTGTCCATCCTCGTGCGCCGCCCGGACCTGAGCGAAACGATGTCCGACTACCTGATCCGCGAGATCGCGGGCCGCCCCCGCATCGACGTGCGCGGCTGCACGGTCGTCGTCGACGGTGGGGGAGAGGGGCGCCTGCAGTGGCTGCGGCTGCGCGACCTGTCCACAGGCGAGGAGCAGACCGTCGACGCCGATGGGCTGTACCTGCTGCTGGGCGCCGAGCCGCACTGCGACTGGCTCTCGGATTCGGTGTGCCGCGACGACCACGGCTTCGTGCTGGCCGGCCGCGACGTGCCCGAGTCGTTCTGGATCGACGGCCGCCCACCGGTGGCCCTGGGCACCTCCGTGCCGGGCATCTTCGTCGCCGGCGACGTTCGTTCCGGATCGATGAAGCGGGTCGCGGCCGCGACCGGAGAGGGCAGCAGCGTCGTCGCGCTCGTGCACGGCTACCTGGGAGAGGCCTAGGCCGCTGACCGAGCGGGAGTGAGTTGAGTACGAGGACTCACGCGCCAGTCACCCCGGCGGGCGCACGATGGTCATCAGGAGGCGATGACCATGGAAGAGGCACGCACGCACGGGGAGCCGACAGCCCCGAAGGGCACCCGCCGGCCTGAGACGCCACACGTCAGTGTGCGGTCGGTGGCGCCGAGTCGGCTGCGGTGGCTGCACGCCGAGTTGGCGCAGTGGCAGAGCGAGGGGCTCGTCAGCGAGCAGGGGGCCGCGCAGATCCGCTCCCGGTACGTGGGGGCGACGCGCCCGGTACTGCTGCGGATCGTCGTCGGCCTCGGTGCCGCCTTCCTGGCGGTGGGTCTGTTGTGGCTGGTGGCGACCAACCTCGACCAGTTTCCGCCGGGGGTGCGCCTCGGCGCGGTGCTGGCCCTCTGGCTGGGGCTGGCCGTGCTGGCGCAGGTGCTGGAGAGCCGCGGGGGCGGCGGGCACGGCGGCATGGCGACGGGGGGCTGGGGCGCGGCGGATGAGCCCGGCATGGCGACGACGTTGGCTTCGGTCTGCCGGCTGTTGGCGGCGGCGGCCTTCGGCGCTGTGGTCTTCCAGGCCGCGCAGAGCCTGCAGGTGCCGGCCTACGACTCGCGCCTCGTCGCGGCCTGGGCGATCGGCTCTCTCGTCTACGCCTATGCGACGCTCTCGCAGGGGGCGCTGGCCGTCGGCCTGCTGGCCTCCCTCACCTGGTTCATCTGGTTCACCACGGAGGCGGCGGCCAGCTGGCCCGCCGCCAACGTCATGATCCTGGCCGCTGGCGTCATCGCCGCGTCGCTGGCGGTCATCCAGGCGGTCGCCGGGTGGCGGACCGCGTTCGGCTTCTCGCTGCAATGGCGTCAACTGGGCGCGCTGCTGGCGCTCGTCGGGCTGTTCGCGGCGGCGCTACCGATCTCGTCTCCGGACGCGGTGCCGTGGCCGGCCGCGCTCACGGCGCTGCTCATCGCTGCGGGGGTGGCGCTGGTCGGCGCGGTCGCGGCGGTCGCCTTGGTTGCTGCGGGCCACGGCGAGCACTCGCTGACGGGGGATCGCGGGCCGGCCGGCGAAGTACTCGTCGCAGTGCTCATCCTGGCCGCGGGCAGCGCTCTGGTCGTGTGGCGGATGCGTCTGCCGGTTGCGGATGGCACCCCCGACCTTTCGCAGATCTCCGCCGCTCAGTGGGCGTTGACCGGCGCCAGCGTGCTCGTCTTCATCGCGGCGGCGGCCTGGTTCGCGCTGCTCGGCGCGCGGCTGGAGTTCTCGCCGCTGACGGGGCTCGCACTCGTGGCGCTCGTGGTGTTCACCACGGTGCAGAGCTTCGCGGTCTTCGCACCGATCGTCTCCGGGGCCACGCTGTTCCTGGCGGTCGGCGCGGTGATGGTGGCCACCGGCCTGGTCGCCGGGCGCGTCGGGCAGCGCCTGAGTCGGCGCCGACCGCGCGGTCGGGGGCAGAACGGACAGCGGGGGCAGCGACCTCCGGGAGCCTGGTGGCGGCTGGGTGCCGGGCGCCCGCGCCGCATCCTGGGCGGCCAGACCGAGTCGACGGCAACGGGAGGCGCATCATGAGCCCCAGCACAAGCCCCAGCACGACCTCCGACGAGCCCGGCCCGGACGCCGCAGCGGTCCCCACGGCGGTTCCTGCAGCGGCCCCTGCGCAGGCCCCGGCCCGGCGGTGGCGCTGGCTCATCCTGGCGCTGGTGGTTCAGTTGGGCCTCGTGGGCGTTGCGGTGGCGCCGCAGTTGCAGGCGCGCTTCACGGGCCAGGAGTACCGGCTGCGGGTCGCGCCCATCGACCCGATCGACCCGTTCCGCGGCGCCTATGTGGCGCTGAGCTACCCCGACCTGCCGACCAGCGAATCCATGGCCCGGGACCTCGCCGCCGACCCCGGCACGCTGTCGGAGGCGCCCAGCGTCGGCGGCCACGTGCGCTTTGTTCCGCTGATCCGCTCAGGCGAGGTGTGGCGGGGGGCCGGCGTGCAACGCACCCGCCCCGACTCCGGCCCCTACCTGACGTGTCGGGACCGGGGATGGCAGCTGCGTTGCGGCATCGAAAGCTGGTTCGTCCCGCAGGATCGTGCAGCCGCCATCGAGCGGGCCGTCGGCTCCGGACACGCGATCGCGGTCGTTCGGATCGACAGCTCGGGCGACGCCGCGATCGTCGACCTGCTGACCGACGAAGGCTGAGCGGGCTGCCGGGGCGCTCTCCGCCTGTCGTCGTCGACCAAGGCGGGTCGCCCCGCAGCTCAGATGTCTGTGGGCATGGTCGAATCGGGTTACCGAACCAAGCCCAACGGAGAACACCCTGTGACTGCGCCGCCAACGACCGAGGAGGTCGAGGAGAAGGCCCCCGAGCCGCTGACCGACAAGGCGGTCGAGCAGTGGTACGGACGGCGGGGGATGACCCTCATGCTGCGGGGCACCGGCGTGGGCGGCGACACCGCCGACCGAGCCGCCCCCGTGCTGGTCGTTCTGTTCTTGACCTCGATGCTGCTCATCGTGCCGTGGCTGACCACGGCCAATGCGGCCGCCAGCCTGGCCGTCGCCCTCGTCATGCTGCTCGCCGCCTGGGTCGGCGGCAACCTCCTTGGGCGTCGGCGCCCGTTCGCGCGGATCCGTCACATCGGATGGTTCGAGGCGGTGGCCTTCGTCGCGGCTCCCACCTTCGCGGTCATCGCGAGCCCCCTGAGCGCAGAGGTGGTCGAGGCCGTCGATCTGCCCCGGATGCAGGTGCGGTTGTTCGCCGGGGCGCTGGTCGCCGCGTGGCAGGTGCTGCAGCTCGCGGTGGTGTTCCTGATCGTCATGTTCGGCCTGGTCTCGTTGATCACGTGGCTGTTGCGGGAGGTGTGGCGGTCCCTCGGCGAGACGGGTTCGGCGCTGTCGGCGACGCTGCCGGTGATGCTCGGCGTCGTGTTCTTCTTCTTCATCAACCCCGGCGTGTGGTCGACGATGGGCCGGCTGCCCGCGTGGTCCTACCTCCAGGTCATGTTGCTGCTGTTGCTGCTGGCGATCGCCTTCCTCAGCAGCCGACGCCAGTTCGACCTGCGCGCGTTGACCCGCTTCGAGCACCGGGAGGACGTGCGGGCGGCGCTCGTGGACACGCCGGCCGAACACGTGGGCGACGACGATCTGCCGGCGACGCCACTGACCTGCCCGCTCACTCGGCGGCAGCGACTCAACGCCGCCATCGTTGCGGTGACCTCGCGACTGGTCGTGGCGTTCGTCATCGCGCTGGCGGTGTTCTCGTTCTTCGTGGTGCTCGGCACTATCGCGATCGACGCGGCGACGATCACCCGCTGGACGGGTGCGCAACCCAGCGTCATCGGGCAGCTTGAGGGCTTCGGCTCGCGGCCCTACCTGCTGACCTGGGAGGACGTGCGGGTCTCGGGCTTCCTGGCGATGTTCTCGGCGTTCAACTACTCGATCGCCTCCGCGACGGACAACCGCTTGCGGCACGGCGCGGCCGGCGCCGTCAACGACGTCATCCGGCAAGCCTGCGCGGTGCGCCTCGTGCTGCTGCAGCGTTCGGGGCGGCTGGAGCAGGCCGAGGGCGAGTCGGCGCAGCGGTAGCCGGTAGCGGGTCAGCGCAGGCGGCGCGCCTGGGCCAGGCCCCGGTCCAGGAGGGTTCGGCCCATTGGTCGAATCGTGGCGTCCGGGCCGCCGAGGATGGCGACACCGAGGTAGATCGCCCAGCCTGCGGCCCGTAACCACAGCGGATCGCTGAGGGGCACTCCGTAGGCGGCGGCGAAGTCCGGCAGGTGTTCGGGCGGTATGAGCGAGTGCAGTTCCCCGAGGTCGGTGGCCGGGTCGCCGCTGGTCAGGTCGCCGAAGTCGATGACGGCGCTGATGCGGCCCGCGTCGACCAGGATGTTGTGGGCGTGCGGATCCCCGTGGATCCACACCGGCGGAGCCGACCAGCGGGGCGCGAGGCAGCAGGCGGCCACCAACGCCTCCACCTCCGAGAGGTCGACGGCCGTCTCCCCGACTGCCAGGTGCTCGAGTCCGGCGTTCCGGCCCTGGCGCGAGAGCTCGAGCCGTTCGTGCAGCATCGGGAGTCGCCCGTGCAGGGGTCCGCCTCGAGAGGGATTGGTCGGCGCGTCGCCAGGGGCGGGCCGGTGCAGTGCGGCGAAGAATCCACCGAGGGTGCGCGCGGCCTGGGCAGGATCGGTCGGCGGGTCCAGCAGGGCGCTGCGGCCGGGCAGCCAGGGCACGACGCTCCAGGGCCACGGGTGGCCGCAGCCGGGCTCCCCGCGACGAACGGGCACCGGTGTGGGCAGCGGCAGCCTCGGTGCCAGCCGAGGTAACCACATGAGCTCGTTGAGCAGCAGGGGGACTGCCTGCTCGCGGTGGGGGAGCCGGAGTGCCCACTCGTCTCCCACCCGGTAGAGCTCGTTGTCCCAGCCGCGGGCGACCGGTTCGACCGGTAGCCCGGCGAGGTCAGGATGCTGCTCGGCCAGCAGTTCGTGCACCAACGCGCTGCTGTTCGGGGCGGCGTGGTTCATGCACTCATGGTGCCTCTCCCGCGGCGGCGCCGACGAGCACCCCCGCGTCGGCCGGCATCGATGGCGCAAGATGGACCCGAGTGCAGAGGTCGAACAGGAGGCATCGATGGCGCAGCACAGGATCTTCGGGACAGCGTTCGCGGACATCTACCCGCACTACGTGACGAAGGCCGAACGCAAGGGCCGCACCCGCGAGGAGGTGCACGAGGTGATCACCTGGCTCACGGGCTACGACGAGCCGGGCCTGAGCGCGGTGCTCGAGCAGAAGGTGACGATGGAGGCGTTCTTCGCCGACGCGCCTGAGCTCAACCCGAACGCCGCCCTCATCACCGGCTCGATCTGCGGCTACAAGGTGCAGGAGATCGAGGACCCGCTGATGCGCCAGATCCGCTACCTCGACAAGCTCGTCGACGAGTTGGCCCGCGGCAAGAAGATGAGCTCGATCCTGCGGGGGAGCGAGTAGGGAGCCGGTAGGGGGGCCGCCGCTCAGCGGGCCGTTCGTTTGGCGGCGCTGGCCTTGGCGACCCGCCGCGACCGCAGGCGGACCTGGCGCCGCGATCCGTCGGTGCGGGTCTCCAGGTAGGGCTGTTCCTCGACGAGCGTGCTGAGCTTCTGGTGGCCGAAGTCGCGCGGGTCGAAGTCGGCGTGAGCGCGGCTCAGGTGCTGACCGACCGGGCCGAGGGTGGCCCAGCCGTCGTCGCCGCTCGTGCTGTTTATGGCCTTGGTCAGGGCGCTGCGCAGGTTGAAGGTGGGCGCTTCTTTGGCGTCAGCGACGGCCGGCTGGCTCGCCTCGGGCGCCCGCTCGGCCTCCGGCTCTTCGGCCGACGAGGCCTCGGCGAGCACCTCCAGGAAGATGAACTGGTCGACGGCGCGGCGCAGCGACTCGGGCGTCTTGCGGCGCCCGAGCCCGTAGACGCGCTTGCCGGATTCGCGTAGTCGGGTGGCGAGGCGGGTGAAGTCGGAGTCGGAGGAGACGAGCGCGAACGCCTCGACGTTGCCCTGCCACAGCAGGTCCATCGCGTCGATGATGAGCGCGGAGTCGCTGGAGTTCTTGCCGACGGTGTAGGCGAATTGCTGCACGGGTTGGATCGCGTGCCGGTGCAGCTCGGACTTCCAGCCGGTGAGCTGGGTCGTCGTCCAATCCCCGTAGGCGCGTTTGACGGTCGGGGTGCCGTAGCGGGCGAGCTCCTCGAGCACGTCGCCGGCGTGTTTGGCCGAGACGTTGTCGCAGTCGATGAGCACCGCGATGCGGGCGGTCGTGCTGGATTCGTTGTCCACCCGCCCAACCCTAGGGCTCGGGGGGTCTGACCCGAAACGTAGCGACTTCTCGACGCACTGCGGCGCCTCTTGTCCGGAGGCCATTCACATCAGCCCAGGTCAGCGGCTTGCCTCGAGGGGCCGCCATGTCGCGGGTACGTCAAGAATCCGCTACGTCCGCGCACACTTCCCGCCGTTGCGCTGGCGGGGGCTCCTGGGCGATCGGCTGACACGCCCGCCGAAGGACGCGCCTGAAGGACACTGGGCGGTATGCGTCGACGTCGGGATCCGCGGAGCGAGCCGCCGGGCGAGCCCGCCGCAGGCGCCGCCAATGGGCTGCTGCGCGGTGCCGCGCGGCGAGTCCCGGGTCTGCGGCGGATCCGTCGGCGCGCCACGGCTGACCACCCGGCGTTCGATCTCACGTACGTGCGGACGGGGGAGCTGGGCTCGGGTGCGGGGGAGGCAAACGCCGGGGCTCTGCCGCCGATCGTCGTCATCCCGGGTGGCCCGGGGATCGCCGCGACACTGCCGTACCTGGGCCTTCGTGGTCGCGCGGCAGCCAAGGGCATCGAGCTGATCATGGTGGAGCACCGCGGGGTCGGCCTCTCGCGGCGTGACCTGCGCGGCCGGGATCTGCCGCCGGCCGCGATGCGGGTCGAGGCGGCGGTCGACGACATCGCCGCGGTGCTTGATGCCGAGGGCGTGACGCGGGCGTTCGTCTACGGGGCCTCGTACGGCAGCTATCTGGCGGCGGGCCTCGGCGTGCGGCGCCCCGGCCTGGTCGCAGGGATGGTGCTCGACTCGCCGATGGTGTCGGCGACCGACCACGAGGTGGAGCGGGAGCTGATGCGCTCGCTCTTTTGGACTGGTGACGACCCTGCCACCGCGGCGTTGACCGATCAGGTGCACCGTCTGGCCGCGGCCGGTGTCGAGGCGACGGAGCTGCTGGTCGTCGTGCGCGCGGCCTACGAGCTCGGCGGGCCACACCTGCTGGGGCGCCTGCTCACCGCGCGCCTGGCAGGACGCGGCGCCGCGGCGTGGGCGATCCTGCGCCGCTACGCCGACCGTGAGGGGGTGGCGAGCCATCCGCGGGCCTGCCTCTACGAGTTCGACCTCGTGGGGACGCTCGCCTTCCGCGAACTGCACTACGCGCCGACTCCCGACGGTCGGCCGTTCGACACGGCGCTCACGTACGCGGCGCCGGCGCAACGGTATGCGGGTTTCGTCGGCGAACCCTTTGACCTGCCGCGCGACTTCGGCGCGTTCGACTGGCCGACCGTGGTGCTCAGCGGCCGCCGCGACCTGCGCACGCCGCCTTCGCAGGCGCGGCTCGCGGCGAGCTTGTTGCCGTCGGCGACCCTGGTCGACCTCGACAACGGCCACAGCGCCCTGGAGTCGCACCCGCTCGCGGCGCTGCACGTCATGGAGCGGCTGCGCGCGGGCCGACATCGTGCGCTGCTCGACGACGCGGCGCTGCTATCGGACCTGTCACGCCAGCCGCTCAGCGCGAGGTTGCCGGACCTCGTGCACCTGGCGCTGCTGCCCTGGTGACACCTACCTGCTGTGCGACGAGGCCGGGGCTGCGGCGCGGTACGTGGAGGAGCCGTCCTTTGACCCTCACTGGTCCGGGGCATGCAGATCGGTGAGCACCTGCTTGTCGGCAGCGGGCATCCCGACGATTGGCTGACCGTCCCAGACGATGTCTTCACCGAGCGCGGCGAGGGCCTTCTCGTGGTGCCCGCGGGCGAGTTCGAGGCCGTGGATGAGCGAGGCGGGGGCCCACAGCATCGGGCGCGGGTCGTGCCAGCCGGCGTTGAGGCTGCGACCCGCGACGAGGTTGTGGATCTCGCCAGGCACGTCCTTGAGCGGCTCGCGGAACGACTCGAGCACGACGGCCGGGGCGATCTCGAGGAGCCCGCCCGGGGGTACGACGCTGGGGGAGTCGGTCGGCGTGGTCAGCCCCTGGTGCAGCTGCTCGGCGGTCATGAGCATCACGCCGTTCGTGGCGCGGGGGTTGCACTCGATGATCGAGTAGGAGCCGTCGTTGTCGACGTAGTCGAAGGACAGTTGGCCGGTGTAGCCGGGCAGCGTCGCGGCGATCTTCTGGGCGTAGTCCAGCGTCGGGGTCGAGTCGATGGCGAGGAACTCGATGCCGGTGCTGTCGTCCCACTGCTCGGGGGCCCGGTAGGTGGAGTGCGCGGTGACCCGGCCGTCGATGAGGGTCGAGTACGAGCAGACCATCGGCCCGTCGACGAACGGCTGGACGAGCCACGGCTGTTCCGTGGTGGGGTGGACGTCGGCGATGTCGAGCTTGCCGGCCAGGGGACCGGTGTTCGTCAGCAGCGCGACGCCGCCGCGGGAGAACGCGGCCCGAGCGAAGTAGTGCGGCCACCGCTCGACGGCCTCGCGCAGGGAGGCGTCGTCGGTCGCGATGACGGTCTCCGGCGCGGGCACCCCTGCCTTGGCGGCGATGCCCTGAAACGTCTCCTTGTCGTGCAGCCGCGCGAGCTGGGCGAATTCGCCGGTGAGGAGCCGCACCTGCTCCGGCAGCTCCGCGCGTCGAGCGGAGAGGTAGAACGCCTCTTCGAACGTCGGCAGGATCGTGTCGAGGTCGTGCTCCTGAACCGCCGCGACGACGTCCTTGATGAACTGGTCGGTCGCGAATGTCGGCGACGCCGTGACGACATGGGCTTTCGCGTACTTCGAGTGGCTACCGAGCGCCCCGCCGAACGTGTCCGCCGCGACGACCGTGTGCCCCGTCGATCCCAGTTTACGGATGATGTCGAGGGCGAACGTGTTGCGTGAGCTCGTGACCAGAACCTTCATCGGCATTCCCCAATCCCTGCGACGATTCGATGAACGTTCACCCTAGTTGGGCGAAACGTTGCCACGGAGAGCGAGGTCCATCCCCGTCGTCACATCGTGGGGCCGGTGCCGTTCGCGGCTCGCCCCCCGCGGGAAGCCACGCTCATCGCAAAGGTCACTGTGTCGCCGTTGTCGACGTGCTCCTGGACGCGGACGGCCTTCTTCACCGGCAGGACGTACCCGCCATCGCGCGGCAGTAAGGAGGTTTCCCACTGCGTGCCGCCGACGAGCACGTGCACGGGGATCGCGCCCCAGCCGTAGCTGGCCTCCTGGGCGTCGACGTAGTCGCAGACCTCTGCCGGCAGCGCGGCCCAGTAGAACGGCGCCGGACCGCGCCACTCGAACAGCGTCGCCGTGAAGGTCACGTCCACACCGCGAGGCTACTTCCGATCTAGGGGTTAGAGGTCAAGGACGAACCGCAGTGCTTGGTCGACCGTCGCCATTGCTACCGGTTCCAGCATCCCGATTCGGCCCGACAATCGCTGCGTCGAAAGCACCCGCAGCTGATCGCATCGAGCGAAAGACGTGTGGTCCAGTCCGCTGCTGCCCGGCTCCAACTCCACATGGCTTCTCAGGCCGTAGGAAGTGGAGGTGATGGGCACGACCACGACGAGGCCGCCGGGGCCGTTGTTGAGGATGTCGACGGACACCACGACGGCCGGTCGCCGGAAGGCGGGTTCGTGGCCGATCGGTTGCCCCAGGTCGACGTAGTAGACCTCTCCTCGCCAGATCACGCCAGCGCGTCCCACTCCTGCCGCTCGGCGACGTACTGCTCCCACAGTTGCGGGTCGCTGCGCAGTTGCTGGTAGTCCTGGTTGAGGCCGCGCAGAAACTCTTGCCGTTCGAGCGCGTCGATCGCCGCGTGGACGACGTCGATGACCGACGCCTGTCGAGCCTTGGCAAGCGTGTGCAGGCGCTCTGAGTCTGGACGGCGCACGCGCACCGTCGTCGTGTCGCTGGCTGCCATGCGCTCAGTGTAGACGAATTGCATACTCGGTTCGGTGCCCCCGTAGGCCCCTACCCGCCATCGGACGCTCGAGTCCGCCCTGCGGTGTCTTGCGTTCTCCGCCGAGCTTCAAGCGGCGATGTGCGAGAGTCGGCCCATGTCGCGGACCATCCAGATCACGTTCGACGCCGCCGATCCGGAGGGGCTCAGCAGGTTCTGGGCCCAGGCACTCGGCTACCGGCACCCGCCGCCACCGGGGCGGGAACTGGCCGAGGGGGAGGACCCCTTCGATGCCTGGCGTGCCTTCCTCGCCGAGAATGACGTCCCGGAAGACCAGTGGAACAGCGCCTCGGCCGCCGAAGACCCCGACGGCGTCGGTCCGCGCCTGTTCTTCCAGCGAGTCGCCGACGGCAAAAGCTCAAAGAACCGTGTGCATATCGACGTGCGCGTGGCCCCCGAACTGGTCGGCGACGAGCGGATGGGCGCCCTGGAGGGGGAGTGCGACCGCCTGGTCGCGCTCGGCGCCACCCGGGTTCAACGCTTCGAGCCGGCACCGCCCACTTCGAACGGGTTCATCGTCATGCAGGACCCCGAGGGCAACGAGTTCTGCCTGGACTGACGGGCGCTGCGCGACAGCCCATCCGACGGCGACCCCGCCGCCCGTCGTGCCGAGTGGTAGGTCAGGGCAACGCAGAATCGTCGGTCACCGGATCATGGACATCCAGACCCAGCTCGCCAGCCACCACCGCCATGGCACGGTCATGTGTAGCGATCACAATGCCCTCCACCCCGCTGCGCAGAGCGGAGCCCAGGTGAATGGCATCGAGCGACTTCAGGTGCGGAACGATCGCTTCCGCTTCCTGAAGGACCGCGTGATCCAGCGGCACTATGCCGACGTGGTCGAGTACGGCCCTGCGGGTTTCCAGCGGCTCACCGAGGCGGCGGAGCGCGCGCGTCATCTCGGTCCGCAGGAGCCTCGAGGAGATCACGCGATCCCGGGGCGATCCAGTCGCGGAGTCGAACCAGCGAGCAGCTGCCGGCGAGTGGCCGAGGAGGATGCGCAAACCCACCGAACTGTCCAAGTAGTACTGCGTCACCATTCGCCCCGGAGCTCTTCGAGGAAGTCCCCGATCTCGAGGCCGGCGGGCAGCGCAACGCGCCTGAGGTCAACGGTTCGCGCCGGACCCTGTGCCTTGGGCGGAAGGACCGTGGCCGATGAGGCGCTGGGGACCACCCGAGCCACCTCGCGGTTGTGCCGCGTCACGACATAGGTCTCGCCCGCTGCGACATCGTCGAGCATCTGCGTCGGGTTCTGACGCAGC
Organism: Kineosphaera limosa NBRC 100340; assembly: GCF_000298215.1. Classification (GTDB taxonomy): domain Bacteria; phylum Actinomycetota; class Actinomycetes; order Actinomycetales; family Dermatophilaceae; genus Kineosphaera; species Kineosphaera limosa. The sequence continues at coordinate 48,363 of NZ_BAHD01000033.1, forward strand.
TCACCCACCGAGATGGTCTTCATGCCTTCCCACGCTATCGAGAATGTCTACCAAATGTCTACAGAGACACCTGTGGGTCGGGGGTCCCGTGGGACCTGCATCAGGACTGCCACCGCATGAGAATCCCCTCGCCGCCGCTGAACTCGAGCCCAGGCAGGGCGAAATCGCGGGTGACCTCCACGAAACCGAGTTGCTCGTGCAACAGGATCGAGGCCCGATTGACGGCCGAAGCAAAGCACCAGACCTCTTGCGCGCCTCGCGCAACTGCCGCGTCGAGCCGAGCACTCGTCAGCTGGCCGGCTACGCCCCGGCGTCGGTGATTCGGGGCGACGATCACGCCCGTCAGGTACCACCCCGCCGGCATGCCGCGGGCGTCGCGGGCACCGGGGTCCAACCAGGTCGCCTTCCCGTACCCGACGAGTTCGCCGACGTGATGCGCAACGACGACGATGTGCCCGAGATCCTTGAGGGCAGCGCTGAAGGCGCGCCTCCAGGTGTCAATATCTGCACCTTCTCTGGCGGCCGCCAAGGCAGCGCACCGATCGACGTCTCCGAGTGTTAACGGCGCGAGTGTGATCGGAAGCCGAGTTGACGGCGTAACGCCGGGGGAGTACCTGGCGAACTCGACCACGTCCCCGACGCTACACGTCGAGGGCGGGTGCTCGTTGGGCTACGGGATGGAACTGCGCCCAAGGGGTCGTAGCGGTTTCGGTCAGGAAGCCGGCAGGGGCTTGACGATGTGCTCGAGGGTGAGCAGTCGAAATCCGCACCGCTGCGACAGAAGAATGGAGGGGGCGTCTTGGGCGATCGTGCGGTGTTGCACTATCGCGATTCCCAATCGTGCGGCGCCAATGAGAACTGCCTTCTCGGCTGCGGTTGCGCATCCTGTTCCGCGATCTTGCGGCGTGGTGAGCACGCTGACTTCCGGTGGCCCCGCCGGTGTTGGCAGCAGCGAGCACATGGCCGCGATATGGTCGTCGGCCATCACCGCGGACGCGAGGATGGTGTCGCCTCCCACCCGTGGTTTCGCGGCGGCCAGGTCCGATGCTGGGCAGCGCTGGTGGAAGTCTGCGACCAGTTCATGATCCGTGTCATGCAGGAGTTGCGTGGGCCGCTTCGGGGTAGTCGCGAGCCTTGTGTCGATGAATCCGCGCACGCCGAGAAAGCGCTCTGTCCAGCGGTGCTGAGGTTGGCCGGATTCGGGATACACGGCCAGCACGCGGTCCTTGAACTCGACAAGACGCGGTCCCAGCGCATCGGACGCGCCCAGTGCTTGCACCCACGCGCGACCGGTATCCAGCAAGTCGTCGCCAGGAACCCCCCAGCATTCGCCGAGCGCCATCAACTCGGCGTCGCTCGGGGCTTGAAGGAAGTCTCGCGGATCCATGGTGGAAGGTTAGGCGCAGGCGGGGCAGCCAGAGGGCCCCATCGGTAGGAGCGGGAACGTTCGGAATGACATAATGTAGATTATCGGCGTCACGGGATCGGGTCAGGTGTGGTGGGCCGAGGTCTGCGACCGCACGTTCGCGTGGAAGAGTTCGACCATGCGGCAGATTGACCTCTCGGGCGTAGAAGGTGTGCGTTGGGGCACCCGGGCCACGACCGACTCACCGATCCGATACGGCGCGATGACGGTGCCGGCGCTATTCAGTGGCCGCACGCGCTCACCCGCGAGCGCCGGGAACTTGCTCCCCCACGGCAGCCGCGAGTCGCTGCGCTGAGACGCTCCCCTCGCCCTCGTGCATCGGACGCCTCACTGGTTGATGTCGATGACCGCAATGCCCGAGGCTTGCCACGCCGCCAGGAGTTGCGCGTCGCCGGCAGCAGCCACCAGGTCAGCAGCCTGGAGCTTCACCGCGGAAGCACAGTGCATGGCGTCGTACCCGCGCAGGGCCAAGGACGAGGCCAGATTCGCTGCATCGGTGGCTAGCGCCTCGGACACCTCCACCACGTTCAGCTCCGACCACATGCCCACGAAGTTCGCCCACGCCTCGGCGTGCTCGTCCTCGGAGATTCGAGACTGGCGCCGGGCCGCGGCCAGGGCGGCAGCCGTCTCGACAAATGCCAATCTGGACGTGACTCGATGGTCCGCGCTACTCCACACGAGACGACACTTCGCCGTACTCGGCTCCGCGATCAGAATCGGCACCAGGGCGGAGGTGTCCAGGTACACAATCAACGACGCTGCTCAGCGATGAGATCGCTCACGGTGCCGGCCGTCTTGATCGGCTCGGGCAAACGTCGACGCGTGCGACTCGCCGGCGTGACCAGCCCCTGCGCAACGAGCTGTTCCAGAGCCGTCGGGGCTCCCACCGGCACGATCCTCGCCACCGGTCGACCATGATCCGTCACCGTGATCGTGTGCCCCTCACGCACCGCAGCCAAGTGACGGCTTAGCCCGTCTCGCAGTTCGCGAACGCCGACCTCAGTCACCACTCCCCCTCACCAACAGCCCAAGATAGCCATTTTCAGGCGACCTATTGTGGCCATTTTGACACTCTGCGAGCTGGACTTCAATACAGCGCACGCCGGCGATAGGACCACGCGGACGTTATCGCAGATCCCCTAGACCGGCTCGAGGGGTCGGAACGGCCCAGCGGGCGCCTCGATGCGAATGCGTTGACCGGGGCGCACGTCGCCGGAGCGCTCGACGACTCCCATGACTCCGGCCCTGCGCACGACCTGACCATTGGCGCTTCTGGCTTCAGGCGAGCCGGTCGGCGGCGCCGGGCCGTCGGTCGGTGAGCCGTCGGACGTGGTGAGCACGACCTTCAACAGACCGGGGCGGAACGCGTTGATCTGGGCACAGGGGTTGCGCAGACCCGTGAGCCGCACCACGGCCTCGCCGAAGATCAGTCGGGTGTCGGTCGGCAAATCCAAGAGGTCGACGCCGGCCGTGAGGATGTTCTCGCCGAGGTCCCCCGGCGACAGCTCGTATCCATGCTCGCGCGCAACGTCGAAAAGCTCCGACTGGATGAGATGCACCTGGCGTAGATTGGGCTGGTTCGGGTCGCGACGCACCCGGGACCGGTGCTGCACCAGAGTGCCGGCGTGGGCATCGCCGACGACTCCCAGGCCGGCGACAAGGCTGATCGCCTCGACCGGAGCTTTGCTGAAGCGGTGCAGTTCGTCCCGGCACACGGCGAGAACCCGGGCGTTGCCGGTGTCGGCAGCCATCAACGCACCGACTCCGCTGCACCCGCCGCGATCGCGTCGTCCATCTCGTCAAGCGTCACCGCGGGCCTGCCACGACCCATGGTGCCGAACAGGTCCAGGACGCTTCTTCGCTGCCTGGCCAGCACGTAGTCTCCGTCGGCAGTGCGGGTGAAAGTCACCTTCGTCCCAGGGGTAAGTCCCAGGTCCTCGCGAACTTCCCGCGGCACCGTGATCTGCCCCTTGGATGTCATCGTCGCAGTCGCCATTCGCACCCCCTTGCGCCAGAGTAAGGCGACCTGATCGCGCGGACAACGAGGAAGGCTGTCGGGGTCAGGGCGAGGGATGGCGGCGGGCGGGGTTGGGTCGGACGAGGGCGCGGTGGGGTGAGGCGTCGAGGAAGGCGCGTGTGATGGCCACGTAGTGCGGGGTGGATTCGGCGCTGATGGCGGTGACGAGCTCGCCGATGCGGTCGATCGCCACATCCGCCGGGAACAGCTCGCCTGGGATGTCGGCGCACGTCAGCCACAACGGCGTGGCGATGACGAAGGCGTCGTGGACCCGGCGAGCATGTGCCCAGCCGTCGACGGCAGCTCGGGCCTGCAGCCCCGTCAACTCGACCACCGCGTCTTGCACGCCCTCGCGTAGCTGCGGGTAGTCCCAGACGATCGCGGCCATGCGCCGAGCGGTCGGCAGGTCGACGGAAAGCTCGGCCACCTCGACACTCCCCCGCGCCTGCCCCAGCGATTCGTCGGCCAGCACGTCGTCGAGCCACGACCGGGCCGGCCGGCAGCCCAACAGCAGGCCGGGCCGGTACTGCCCGAAGCCCTCCCGCGCAGCCGCGGCCAGGAGGCGCTCGCGCCGGCGGCGCCGCGACTGCGGGATGTCGTGGATGACCGCGGCGAACGCTCCCTCCCAGCGCAGCGGATCCGGTGAGTCGCTGATCGTGCGGTACCTGCGCAGCATGGCGCCCGCCAAGTTGTAGACGGCGACGCGCCCGTGCCGCTCGACCTGCAGGTCACCGGCCGACGCCAAACGGGACAGCAGCTGCCGGGCCGCAGGCTCGGCCGTGCCCAGGTGCCCGAGCAGCGGGATGAGGATCGGTCCGGGCACGGCGAGGGCATCGAGCAGACCGAAGGCGAAGCCGATGCGCGATGCGCCATTCGCCGGTGCGCGGCGCTGCAGAGCGAACTCGGCCATTCCTGAACCGTACCTGTGATGCTATGGCCGTGAATACCGGTCGCGATGTAATACTTCCCACATGACATCGCAGCCCAGCGCGCCGGCGGGCCAAAACTCCCGACACGTGGCCACGCCGACCGAGTCGAGCAGAGCAGGCGGCCGACTGCGGCTGGCGATGACCGTGCTGCTGAGCATCGTCGCCCCCCTGGTCATCCTCAATGTCGCCAAGGCGCAAGACGTCCCGGACGTGCAGGCCTACATCCTGGCCAGCCTGCCTCCGCTGCTGGAGGCGATCATCACGGCGTTTTGGCGCCGCACGGTGGACACGTTCGCGGTCATCATCGTCGCCCTCAACCTGGGTTCGGCGGCCCTGGCGCTCGTCGGCGACACGAGCCCGACGATGCTCCTACTCAAGGACTCGGCGCTGACCGGGGCCTTCGGCCTCATCTGCCTCATTACGCTGCTGCCGATCGTGCCGCGGCCGCTGATGTTCTACTTCGGGCAGCGCTTCGGCGGCGGCGGTACCCCCGAGGGTGAGCAGCGCTTCGCCGACCTGTGGCAGCACCCTCAGTTCCGTCGGCTCATGCGGATCATCACCGCAATGTGGGGCGTCGGCTTCGTGCTCGAGGCCGCTATCAAGGTCGTCGTCGCGGAGACGTATTCCTTCCAGGCCGCCTTCAACCTCAATCAGGTGCTGCCGCTCGTCGTCACTGCGCTGCTCGTCGTCGCCACGATCGCGCTCGGCCGATGGGGCAAGAAGCAGGGCGACAAGGCCCGAGCCCGGAGACTGAGCGAGGAGGCCGGCCGGCCGGCCGTCGCCGAACGCGTGAGCTGACGACGGCACGCGACCCTTCGCGCTCGCAGCCCTCCCTCGCGCACGGCAGACTCGCGGCATGGACGCGCACCAGCCGGCGGAGCCCGCAGAGATCACCCGCTCGACCCGCCGGGTCGCCGTCGTCGTCAATCCGGTGCACTCCGCCTCCCGTCGGGCGTTGGAGGCCCTGCGGGAATGCTGCGAGCGGTTCGACCTCGACGCGCCCGACGTGCGCGAGACGACGGCCGACTCCCCCGGCTACGAGCAGGCCCGCGAAGCGCTCGAGGAGGGCGCCGACGTGGTCGTCGTCATCGGGGGTGACGGCACCGTTCGCGAGGTCGCGCAGGCCCTGGCCGACACGGGCGTGCCGATGGGCATCGTGCCCACCGGCACGGCCAATCTGTACGCCCGCAATGCCGGGCTCTTCGGCCACGACCTGCAGCGCACGGTCCGCCTCGCGATCATCGGCGCCCCCGAGGCAGCGGACCTCGGGCAACTCGAGCTGACAACCGAGCACGGCACGCAGCAGCGCACCTTTCTCGTGGTCGTCGGCATGGGCCACGACGCCGACACGGTCGCCGACGTCGAGGACCGGCACAAGGCCACGCACGGCTGGCTTTCGTACTTCCTGCCCGGCGTACGCCGCCTCGGCAACCCCCTGATCCCCCTGCGCATCGACCTCGAGGGCCGCGAACCGGAGACGAGGGACGTGTGGTCGGTGCTCGTCGCCAACACCGGCATGATCCCGGGCGGCATCCACGTCGTGCCCGACGCCCGCCCCAACGACGGCGAGCTGCACCTGGCGATCGTCGCGCCCACCAAACTCACGCAGTGGGCGCGGATCGCCGCCGCCGGCATCCGGCCCCGCTATCGCGCCCCGAGTGGGCTGGAGTACCGGCGCGGCGAGCACGTCACCGTCGAGTCCGACTCCCCCAGGCGCGTGCAGGTCGACGGCGACGTCGTCGAGGGCGTCACCCGCCTCGACGCGCGCATCCGGCCCGGCGCCCTGACGGTGCACGCGATCCCCAGCCGCCAGTCGATCCCCCGGGTCGACGACCTGTCCGATGCGGCCGTCGCCCGGTTCGTCTTCGAGGCCCACGAGTACGGGGTCTCCCGCGACGGCGGCGCGGCCCTCGTGCGGCTGCTCACCGGCCTGACCGGCGACCGGTTCGTGCGGGTCAAGTATCTGCTCAACAGCCAGGGCGACATGCACGACCTCGAGCGGCTCGTCTACGACAGCCTCGGCGAGGCCCCGCGGATGACGCTCTTGACGCACATCGCCGAACAAGCCCGCGAGGTCGGCACCACCAGCGACGTCCGCGTGCTCTGCGACATCGACGACACAGTCAAGTGTGCGATTCACGACGATCGCTACCCCAAGGGCACCGTCTACCCCGGCGTCGAGGCGTTTCTGCAGGCCCTCGACGAAGGCAGCGCGACCGACCCGTCCCGACCCGGCGACCTCACCTTCGTCACCGCCCGCCCCGGCGGCCCGGCCGGCCTCTTCGAGCGCTACACCAGGCACAAGATGGACGACCTCGACCTGCCGCCGCACTCGATCATGGGCGGCTCGCTGCTCAATCTGCACACCAAGACCGCCATCGCCGCCCGCAAGATCGAGAACCTCGGACGCGATCGGCGCCTCTTCCCCGAATGCCGCATGGTGTTCTGTGGAGACAGCGGCCAGGCCGACGCGCACGTCGGCCTCAAGGCGCGCCGCGACTACGGCGATCACGTCGTCGCCGTGTTCATCCACGACGTCGTCGGCATCGACGCACGCACCCGGCAGGACTGGCGCCGCGAAGGCGTCTACACCATCGACACCTGGGACGAGGCCGCCCGCATCGCCGAAGCCCTCGACCTCATCAGCGCCGACGGCCGGGAGCAGGTGGAGCGCGCAGTGAAGGAGGGCCGGCAACCGGAGCCGCGCACCGCAGCCGAGGCCAGACAGCGCTAAGGCGGCCCTTAGAGTGGCGGCCATGGCCAGCACTCCCCCGCCCCTTGGTGCCCACGTCGACCAGGAAGACCCGATCGCGCAGGCCCGAGCACGGGGTGCGCACATCGTCCAGATCTTCCTCGGCGACCCCCAGTCCTACAAAGGCCCGGTCGTGCGGTACGAGGGCGGCGCCGAGGCGTTGCGGGCCGCCGCCGACGAGGCCGGGATCGGGATCTACGTGCACGCGCCGTACCCGATCAACGTCGCCTCGACGAACAATCGCATCCGCATCCCGGGCCGCAAACTGCTGCAACAGCACGTGAGCGCCGCCGCGCAGATCGGGGCCCGCGGCGTCATCGTGCACGGCGGCCACCTCGGCGCCGACCAGGACGCCGCCACCGGCTTCGACAACTGGCGCAAGTGCATCGACGGCCTCGAGATGCCAGTGCCGCTGCTCATCGAGAACACCGCCGGCGGCGACAACGCGATGGCCCGCCGACTGGAGGCGATCGCCCGGCTTTGGGACGCCATCGGCCAGGCAGACGGCGGAGACACCGTCGGCTTCTGCCTCGACACCTGCCACGCCCACGCCGGGGGCAACGACCTGGGCACCCTCGTCGATCAGGTGCGGGCCATCACCGGGCGCATCGACCTCGTGCACGCCAACGACTCCCGCGACGTCTTCGACTCCGGCGCCGACCGGCACACCAACCTCGGCGACGGCCACATCGATCCCGACGCCCTCGCCGACGTCATCCGCGCCGCCGCCGCGCCGACGCTCGTCGAGACGCCCGGAGGTGAGCAGGGCCAGGCCGCGGACATCGCCTGGCTGCGCGGCCGCCTGGCCTGAGCACCTACTGCGCCCGTGAGTCACCACTGCCGCCCGGAGCCCGTCCGGGTCGTCACCGACGACGAACGCCGCGCCCGCCTGGCCCGGCGACACGCCATCTCCCCCGCCCACCGCCTCACCGACCCGCTGGCCGCCGTGCGCGCGATGACCGCGCTGCACGCCACGGAGGCCTCGACCGTCTACCTCTCCCTGCACGCCCGCGTAGCGGGAGTGACCGTTGCCGACATCGACGACCTGCTCTACGAGCAGCGCAGCCTGGTCAAACAACTGGCCATGCGGCGCACCCTGTGGGCGGTCCCCCGCGATCTGCTGCCTGCCCTGTGGGGCAGCGCCAGCGCGCGGGTCGCGGAGGTCGAGTTCCGCCGGCTCGTCAAGGAGGTCGAGAAGAACGAGATCGCCCGCGACGGCACCACCTGGTTGACCACCGCCCTGGATGCCGTCGAAGGGCACCTGAGCGGTCGCGAGGCGATGGGCACCCGGCAGATCCGCGAACAGGTGGCGGCCGTCGCCGGGTCGGTCGTCCGCTCCCCCGGCAAGGCCTACGGCGGCATCGGCGCCATCGCCCCCAACGTGCTGACGTTGCTGGGGGCACAGGGCCGTGCCATGCGCGCCCGCAACGCCGGGCACTGGCGCAGTTCGCGTCCGCTGTGGGGCACCACGCTCGACTGGCTCGGTGAACCGATGCTCTCCCCGCTACCTGCGCGGGCAGGCTACGCGCGTCTGGTCACCGACTGGCTCGCCACCTTCGGCCCCGGCACCGAGGCCGACCTGGTGTGGTGGCTGGGTGCCACGAAGGCGGCCGTTCGGCAGGCCCTCGCCGACGTCGATGCCCAGCCGGTGCTCCTCGAGGACGGCAGCGGCGCCTGGCTCGCCGCCGACGACCTACAGCCGGAGCCTCCCGCCGAACCCTGGGCCGCCCTGCTGCCCACCTTGGACCCCACGACGATGGGGTGGCGCGGCCGCGACTTCTACCTGCACCCCGAGCACACCCGGCTGCTGTTCGACAGCGTCGGCAACGGCGGCACCTCCGCGTGGCTCGACGGGCGGATGGTCGGTGCCTGGATCCAGGACGAGAGCGGCCGGGTGCAGATCGTGCCCGTCGCCCCGCTTGCCGCCGCCGACCGCGCCCGACTGCAGGAGGAGGCGACGCGCCTCACCGACTTTCTCGACGGCACGATCATCACCAACGTCTACAAGTCCCAGCTGATGCGCGGTGTTGCCCTGCCGTGAGCCCAGCCTGACGCGGACGCCGAGAGTCACCGGATACGACGACGCCGGGACCGCTCTGGGCGATCCCGGCGTCGGTCTGCAGGGCAGCAAACCCGACTGATGCGGTCAGTTCTTGAAGGCGTCCTTGACGTTCTCGCCGGCCTGCTTGAGGTTGGCCTTCGACTGCTCGCCCTTGCCTTCGGCCTCCATGCGCTCGTTGTCGCTGGCCTTGCCGGCAGCCTCCTTGGCCTTGCCGCTCAGCTCTTCGGCAGCGTTGCTGATCTTGTCTCCCAGGCCCATGATTCCTCCTTGGTCGTCGGATCGCTTCGACAGCCGCCCCGCCACCGGAGCGCGCCGGCAGCTCGCTGGCTCCGGCGCGACATGTGCGGCGAATCGTGGTCGAATTGCCGGAGTCGTTCCCCGGCACTCCTCAAACTACCTGCCCGCCGGCCGATGGGCACCTCATGCGCTCGCTACGGCCCCGGCCGACACCGGCGCAGGACGGCGCGCCGACGTGATGGTTGTCACCGTCTGGTCGTCGTCCGGACCGCAAACCGCTGGTCGCGGCAATTCCGTGGAGTGACAAGCGAATTGATTGAACAGTTGTCCGAGTTGGAACAGGCCCTACGCATCGGTAGCCTAGGTGGGAACGCTGCGCGTGAGCGGCCGCTCGAGGTTCTCGGTACCCACCGAGGCACCGGCGGACGGTCGGCAGGTGGGGCGTCGCAAAACCGTACGGGGGCCGACGAGAGCAGGACACGTATGAGCGCGCGATGCCGCCCCGGGGCAGTCCTTGCCCTGAGCGTTGCGCTCGCCACCGGCGTTGCCGTTCCGGCGACCGCCCAGCCCACCGCCGCCGCACCCTCTCCAGTCGCCTCCGCCGTCGCAGCGAGCCCGACCGCGAGCCCGTCCGCCAGCCCGGGTGATGCCCCCGGCGACGAGCGTGAGCCGCTGTCTCCGGAGGAGGTCAAGGCGCAGGTCGAGCAGGCCGCCAAGCTGCAACGGGAGTCGGCCGCCGCCGACAAGCAGATCGCGGCGATGACGGCGGACCTGGCCAAGCTCGCCGCCGCCTCCAGCAAGGCGATGGACGCGGTGAGCACGGCCCGCACGGCCCAGCGGCAGGCCCGCGATGCCGAGACCCGTCAGGTGCATCGGCTCAACCAGCTCAACAAGGAGTTGGCCGCCGCCCGCCAGGACGTCTCCAACATGGCCTACGACGCCTACGTCAACGGCTCCATCGCCCTGCGCGACCTCGCCGCGGTCGTCGAATTGACCCGCGGCGACCAGGGCGGCAACGACGCAGCGCTGGCCGAGTACCTTGCCGCGAACCGGGCCGCCGAAGCACGCCAGTACGAGGTGCTCGCCGCCGCCCAGAAGCAGGCAGCCGCCGCCGCGACCAAGGCCCGCACCGACCGCGAGGCGGCCACGGCCAAGGCCGAGGCGGCACACAAGGAGGCCGCCGCGGCACTCGGTGCCCAGCAGAAGAAGCTGGCACAGTTGCAGAAGGTCGCCGGCAGCCGCCGCGCCGAACTCACCACGATCGGGGTCGACGCCGCGGGTATCTCCGGAGTCGACCTTTCGGCGTTGGAAAAGCTGGCCAACGCGCCGCTGTGCACCGAAGACCGCGGGGACTACCCCAACGGCATGTTTCCCCCGAGCGCGCTGTGCGGTGTGGCAGGATACTCGGGCCACACGTTGCGTCCGGCCGCCGCCCGGGCGATCGAGGCTCTTGCTGCCGCCTATGAGAAGGACCTGGGCAGTAAGTTCTGCATGACGGACACCTACCGGACGTACGCCAGTCAGGTAGATGTCAAGGCCCGCAAGCCGCACCTCGCGGCGACCCCGGGCACCAGCAATCACGGGCTCGGCCTAGCGGTCGACCTGTGCGGGGGGATCGAGAGTTTCGGTACGCCGCAACACCGGTGGATGCAGCAGCACGCACCGCTGTTCGGCTTCTACCACCCGGCCTGGGCTCGCGCCGACGGATCGAAACCGGAGCCCTGGCACTGGGAGTTCGCCCAATAGGCGGGCCTCCACGACAGACCTGGTCAGCACGGTGGACCGGGTCAACCAGGTCAACACGGTGCGGCGGGGGGCTGCTCGTGTGGGGGGACGGTATTACCGATAGGTAACACGAATCACAGGTAAGTCAACAGACCACTCTAACCCGGCCGGAACACTGGGATGGGGCGAAGCGTTGCGACAACGTACCCCGGCCCCACCAACCGGCCGGAGGTGAAGGATGGAGGAAACAACATGGCCGAGCGGTCGCTGCGAGGCACGAACCTGAGTGCCCTGAGCATGGAGAGCGACGAGAACGTCGTTCTGTCCGAGCGCCGTATCTCCCGTTACCAGTGCCCCAACCAGCACATCAGCGAGCTACCGTTCTCGGTCGAGGCCGACGTGCCCCCGGTGTGGGAATGCCGGTGCGGGCAGACGGCCAAGCTCATCGACGGTCCCGAGCCTGTGGAGAAGCCGACGAAAGCAGCCCGCACGCACTGGGACATGCTGTTGGAGCGTCGGTCCATCGGTGAGCTCGAAGAGCTGCTCGCCGAGCGGCTCGACCTGCTGCGCGCCGCACGCGGAGAGGTGACTCAGCGCACCGCCTGACCCGAGGGCGGTCGTAGACCAAGCATGCTTCGGCCCCGCTGACAGAACGTGTCAGCGGGGCCGAAGCATGCCTGGGCGGGGTCTGTGGTCAGGACTCGAGTTGGCGACGACCGCCTGGCTCCCGCGGGGGGCCACCCGACCCGGAGTCGGTGTCACTGGCGCCCTCGGTGTCGACGACATCGGAGCGGACCACCCCGGCGCGGGCCAGCAAGCGGCGCTCGACGGCGGCCTGCAGCCAGCGGCGGGCGATGGGGCGCGTCTGCGGGAGCACGAACATGAAGCCGACGATGTCGGTGATGAAACCGGGCGTCAGCAGCAGGAAGCCGCCGACGAACACCAGCGCGGTGTCGAGCAACTCTCCCGAGGGCATCCGCCCGGTTTGCAGCGCGGTGCGCAGTGCCCGCCCGGCCCGCGCGCCCTCACGGCGCACCAGCCACACGCCGATCAACGACTCCACCAGCAGTATCGCGATCGTCGGCCCGGGGCCGATGAGGCGGGCCACACCCCAGATCGTCAGCCCCTCGAGGATCGCCACGACGGCGATGACCGCGAGGGTGCGCAGCGCGACCGTGCGCCCCTTGCCGGGCCTCACGAGGCACCCCAAGGGGAGCGACTGGGGTCTGGCGCCGAGACGGCCCCCGAACCGACCGGATGCGACTGCTCCGGCGACGCGGTGGGCCGGTCCCGGCCGGCCAGCCGGCGGGCCGCGTGCAGCACCTGCTCACCGCGGTACACCGCGCCCCACCAGGCGATCCGGCGCATCGACTCCCGGACGATGTCGCCGCTCATCTTCGAGGCGCCGTTCTCGCGCTCGACGAAGACGATCGGCACCTCGACCACGACGAGCCCGGCCTTGACGGCCCGCCACGTCAGGTCGACCTGGAAGCAGTACCCCTGAGATGCCACGGCCTGCAGGTCGAGGTCGCGCAGGGCGCTCGCGCGGTAGAGCCGAAAGCCGGCCGTCGCGTCACGCACCGGCATCCCGAGCCACAGCCGCGTGTAGGCGTTGGCGCCCAGCGAAAGGGCTTTGCGCCGCCCGGGCCAGTTGACGACTTGACCGCCGGGCACCCAGCGCGAGCCGATCACCACGTCGGCGTCGGCGGCGGCTTCGATGAGCCGCGGCAGATCTTGGGGGCGGTGCGAGCCGTCGGCGTCGATCTCGATGACCGCGTCGTAGCCGGCCCCCAGCGCCCACACGAAGCCCTGCAGGTAGGCGGCTCCCAAGCCGGCCTTACCGGGGCGGTGCAGCACGTGCACCTGGGGATCGGCGGCGGCGAGCTCGTCGGCGATCCGACCCGTGCCATCAGGTGAGGCGTCGTCGAGCACGCACACGTCGACCTCCGGCGCCACCCGGCGCACCCGCTGTACGAGCGAGGCGAGGTTCTCGCGCTCGTTGTACGTCGGCACCAGGGCGACGATCCGCCGCAGCGCAGCGCGCCCGGGCGTCCCAGAGGTCTTCGTGGTCTCCCCGCTCATAGCGCTCCTTGCTGCACAGAGTTCTGTGGTGTGGTCGGTGCCGGCGGGTCGTCGTCCCCTCCCCCGGCTCCGCGTGTGCGGGGGCGGCGGCGCCCGGCCAGCACGCGTGCGACCAAGAGCGCCGTGACGACGGCGCAGGCTGCCCACTCCAGCCAGGACCCGACCCGGGTGGCGATCGTCGGCTCGGTGCGCAGCGGCAGTGCGCCGGAGAGGATCGCCGGTGTGAACAACGAGGTCTCCTGGTGCGGGGTTCCGTCGGGCATGATGAGCGCCGAAACACCGACGTTGGAGATGTGCACCACCGCGCGGCCGTGCTCGATGGCCCGGATGCGGGAGATCGCCAACTGTTGCACCGATTCGTCGGTGAAGCCGAAGGTCGCGTTGTTGGTCTGCACGGCGATCAGGTTGGCACCCTGGGCCACGCTGTCGCGGACCACGTCGTCGATGGCCACCTCGAAGCAAATGTTGATGCCGACCGCGACCTCACCTCCGCCGGCGCGGGGAACGCGGAACAGGCCCACGCGGTCTCCGGGGAGGAAGTCGCGGGTCACCAGGTCGACCTTGTCCGAGAACATCCGGAAGAACGAGCGGTACGGGATGTACTCGGCGAACGGCACCGGCCGCAACTTGCTGTAGGTGTCGGCGATGGCGCCATCCGGCAGGTAGAGCAGGCTCGTGTTGGAGACGTTCTGCTCGGAGACGACCAGGACGGCCCCGACGATCGTGGGGGCGCCGATCGCGGCGACTGCCCCCCGGATGACGCCCGCAGCGTCGGCATTGACGAGCGGGTCGATGTCGGAGGCGTTTTCGGGCCAGAGCACGAGGTCGGGTCTGGGCGCTCCGCTCTGCTCGATCTGTGCGGCGGCCTCGCGGGTGACGCGCGCGTGGTTGTCCAGCACCGCCCGCCGCTGCGCGTTGAACTCCAGGCCCGCCTGTGGCACGTCGCCCTGAATCGCCACGATGTTGCCCGTCGGCGTGGCGGGGTCGACGCCGGTGGGGATGGGGATCGCCAGCGGTGCGACGAGCGCCCCGAGCGCGAGCGCTCCGGCGCCAACGGCTCGCCACGTGGCGGGCCGTGCAGGGGTGCTCGCATCGGCCTGGGGCGCCCGGGTGGCGGCGACGGCCGCGGAAAGGCGAACGCCCGCCGCCACCGCGCAGGCCGCCAACGCGGCCCCGGCCAACGCGACCCCGAACGTCACCGCGGGAGCACCGCCGAGGGCGGCCAACCGGGCGAAGGGCGAGTCCGCTTGGCTGAAGGCCAGCCGTCCCCACGGAAAACCGCCGAACGGGGTGTGGCCGCGCAGCCACTCCCCGGCGACCCACACGAGGGCCACGAGCAGCGGACGGATCGCCGGTGGACTGCCGGGGCTGCGCAGCCGCTGTCGTTGCAGCAGCGCGCACGCCAACCCGATGACGCCGAGGTAGAGCGCCTGCAGCGTGGCCAGCGCGAACCACGGGAACGCGCCGACGTAGATGCCGGACCACGACAGCAGCGGCCCGAAGTAGGCCCAACCCGCCACGAGGCCGATGAAGAAGCCCTGGGCCGGTCGCGCTCCGGCCGTGGCCAACGCCAGCAGACCCACACCCAACGGCGCCATGGGCCACCAGTCCCACGACGGGAAGGCGACCCACAACAGGAGGCCGGCGACCAAGGCGCAGCCGACACGGCGTATCACCCGCCCAGGCTAGGCCATCCGCCTGATCCCGGTGGTAACGACCGGTCCGGGGCAGCGCTGCGGTCGCCACCCGAACCCGATCTCGCCGGCGACCGGCATTCGGACATGACAAGGCCCGGCCGCCGTTGGGGCCAGACTCGACGATCAGCTGGGGACAGCAGGTGAGCCTGTTTTCTACTAAGCGGACGGGCCTTGTGGGCCGCCTCGAATCGGGCTCCGGTGACCCTTGGCAGCCTTCTACGCGGCCACGCTCGAAGGACCGGCCGTTGATGGCACGATCCGCCGCGCGGGCTGGGCGAGAGGGCTCCCAGAGGCACCGTCAGCCTGATGACGTAGGCGACGACCTGGTCCAAACTAACTCTCCGCGCCGCGCTGTCAAGCAGGGCCCCACCTGGGCCGATGAGCCATCCACGCTGGTCATGGCTGGCGAGCAGGGAGAACGCGTAACTCGTGAGTTTTCGGACATCGCGGCGTGTCGGCGCCGACACGCCGACGTCCTGCGACGCGGGCCGGCGCTTCGCGCAAGGAGAGGCCGACGGGGCGTCGAATGTGCTTGACCCACAAGCACTTCGGGGCCTCGACCCACTGCCACCGCAGCGACTGCTGGTGATCTGCCAGGGTGGGGTCATGGCTCGCCGAGATCGCCGTCGAAAGGACGTCGCACACGCCGCCGGGGGCACCCCGGCGACGAGCGAACTGCACGAGGCCGCAGTGCCGTTCACCGAGCACGAGTACGCCCACGATCCGCGGGCGACCTCGTACGGTCTGGAGGCGGCGCAGGCGCTGGGGCTCGACCCCGCGGTCGTCTTCAAGACGCTGCTGCTGTCGGTGGAGGGAATGACGGCCGCGGCGCCCGGCGGCGCGGGCCAGTCACCCGGTCAGCTACTCGGTCAGTCACCCGGTCAGGGATCCGGTCATGGCTCGGGGGCTGGGCTGGGGGTCGTGGTGCTGCCGGTGGACACCTCGGTCGACCTCAAGGCGGCGGCCACCGCATTCGGCGGCAAGCGACCGGCGTTGGCCGACCCGGCCGCGGCACAACGCAGCACCGGATACGTCGTCGGCGGCATCAGCCCGTTCGGGCAGAAGCGTCGCCTGCCGACCGTGCTCGACGAGTCGGCCCAGCAGCATCCGGCGATCTACGTCTCCGGGGGACGCCGCGGATACGACCTCGGCGTCGCCCCCGACGACCTCGTGCGAGTGCTCGGCGCTCGGGTCGCCGCGATCGCCCGCTGAGCGACCCAGCCCGCCGCCGCGCCCCGGCCTCCCCGCGCGACGATCCGGGCCGTCCTACGGGGCCGACCGGTGGGCCGACCCGTGGGCCGACCTTTCGGTCGGGCTGGACACCCTGGGGCGCGGCAGCGCAGGATGGCGGGCACCGATGCGCCACTCGCGGCGCTCGGCCCTAGGACCAGAGAGTCGTGGGACGAAACAGTCGCTGCACGAGACAGGTGGACGATGACGAGCCGAGCGCCGGTGCTGCTGTTGGATTCGGCGTCGCTGTACTTCCGGGCGTTCTTCGGGGTGCCCGACCGGCGCGAGAACCCCGATGATCCGCCGAACAACGCGGTCCGTGGCTTTCTCGACATGATCGCGACGCTGGTCACGGCGCATCGTCCCAGCGGCCTGGTGGCCTGCTGGGACGACGACTGGCGGCCGGCCTTCCGGGTCGAGGCGATCCCCAGCTACAAGACCCATCGGCTCGCGGAGAACTCGCCCGTGTCCGAGGAGTCGCCCGAAGAGTTGACCCCGCAGGTGCCGGTCATCGTGGCGGCGCTCGCCGCGCTGGGCATTCCGCGGGTGGGGGCGGCCGGCTACGAGGCCGACGACGTCATCGGAACGTTGACGACCCGCTTTGCGGGAGAGGGTCGCTCGGTCGATGTGGTGACCGGCGACCGCGACCTGTTCCAGCTCGTCGACGACGCCGCCGACGTCCGCGTGCTGTACACGGCCCGCGGCGGGGTGCGCGACCCCGACCTCGTCGACCAGGCGTTTCTGCGCTCGACCTACGACGTGGCCAGCGGGGATGCCTACGCCGATTTCGCCGTGCTGCGCGGGGACCCCAGCGACGGGCTGCCCGGGGTGCGGGGGGTCGGCCCCAAGAGTGCCGCGGCGCTGCTGCACGCCCACGGTGACCTCGCCGGCATCCGCGCGGCCCTGGCCGCCGGCGACCCGAGCATCAAGGGCGCCCAACGCACCCGCCTGCTGGAGGGCTCGGATTATCTCGACGCGGCGCCCCGCGTGGTGCGGGTGGTCCGCGATATCGACCTCGGGCCGGTTGAGCCCGGGTTGCCGACACAGGTGGCGGACCCCGCGCTGATGTCGCGCCTGGCCGTCGACTATCGCCTCACCGGCGCCTTCACCCGTGTGGTGACGGCCTTGGGCATCGCCTGAGCCGCAGTAGCGAGCCGAGCCGGCCATGGCCCCGACCCCCGATGTGCTCGAGCACCTGCGCGAACTGCGCCGGGAGGCGGGCTCGCGCGTCGCCCAGTTCGAAGCGAGCGTGCGCGAACTCGGGCAGCTACGCAACGACTCCGACACCGACGACGAACACGACCCCGAGGGCACCACCGTCACGTGGGAACGCGCCACGCAGGACGCCGGGGCCCGGGCCGCCCGCGAGCACTTGGCGGAGCTCGACGCCGCCATCGCCCGCGTCGAGGCCGGCTGGGACGGCACCTGCCGCGGGTGCGGCCGCCCTATCCCCGCCGAACGCCTGGTCGCCCGCCCCTCCGCCGACCAATGCGTCACCTGCGCCGCCCGCCACCGCTAACCACCCCAGCCCCACCGCCGAAAGGCCCACTTTCGGGGCCAGGTTCAGAGCAATTGCCCTGCATGTCACCGCAAACTATGCATCTCGGCGCGCGCCCAATCACTGTTCGCAACGAGGGGCTGGCCATTTGTTAGTGCCGAATCGGATATTCAGCAGCGCCCAGATTGCCGATAGTCGGGGAGAATGGAGGCTTCGGCGATGCCGCGGGCGACGGCGAGGTCTTCCCACGACATCCCCACGCTCTTGAAGACGTTGGGGGCGTCGTCGCGGCGCTGCACCCGGCCCGCCACGAGGTCGGCGAGCGGCTCGAGGTCGGCGGCCTGCAACATTCCCTCCTCGACAGCGAGGATGACGTCGCCGGCCTCGCGCAGCGCAGTCCCGACGTCTTCGACGACGACGAGCGCGCGGCCCATGAGGTCGCCGGGCAGTTCGCGGGCGTCCGGGTGGTGGGAACCGACCGCCACGACGCACGCTCCGTCGCGCACCTGTTCGGAGGCGAGGATCGGGGTGCGGGAGGTCGTTGCGCAGATCAGGATGTCGGCGGGCTCGGACGGCTCATCGTGCGGTGCGGCGACGCCCGCGGCGAAGCCGTGCTCGAGGCAGCGGCGCGCGAACTCGGCGGCCGTGGCGGGGGTGCGCGAGTGGACCCGGACCGATCCGACGTCGCGCACGGCCGCGAGCGCCTCCAGGTGGTGCCAGGCCTGCGGCCCGGTGCCGAACAGATCGACGATCCGCACCGGCTCCGGGGCCAGCCTGGCCACGGCGACGGCCGACACCGCCGGCGTGCGCAGCGACGTGAGCGTCGATCCGTCGATGAGGTAGCGCGGCGTGAGGGTGGCCGAGTCCAGGAGTTGGTAGATGGCCTGAATGCGGGGCAGGCCGCGGGCCGGGTTGTCGGGTGAGACGGTGGCGACCTTGATGCCCGTCCACTCCCCGATCGTCGTCGGCATAAGCAGCCACTCCCCGCGATCACCCGCCGGCATGGCGATCCGCGGGGGGTCGACCGACGGGTCGAACCCGGACAGCAGCGCCTCCTCGACAAGCTGCCGAGCCCGCTCCGGCCCGACGACTTGACGAAAATCCTCAGCGCTGACCCAGCGCGGGTCGGCAGATTCCTGATTCATGCGTACCCGCCTCTTTCATCGAAAGCCATAGTAAGTGGCGACATGCAGAGCTATGACTCTGAACTTCGCCCGATAATGAGACTGTCGGCGGAGGTCGGAAGGGGTCGGGTGCGGTGCCAGCGGTAGCCGGCGCTGGAGCGCAGGGTGAGCAGGAAATCGTCGACGACGTCGGAGGAGGAGCGGGCGACGATCGCGCCGATGCTGCGGGTGGCGTCGGGGTGCTCGATCGGAAGCTCGACCGTGCCGTCGTCGAGCCGGCCGCGACTGGCGGGCAGGATCGTGACGCCTGCGCCGGCCGCCGCCAGGCCCCGGGCGATGCGGGCGTCGTCGACGCAGATGACCTCCGGCGGAAGCGGGCCTTCCATCGCCAGGATCCGGCGCACGGAGTCGTGCATCCCGAAGCCCTGGGCCATCATGATGACCTCGCTGGGGTCGATGGCGTCCGGCGTTATCGGCTCGCCAGAGCGCGCCAGCGGGTGCTGGCGATGAGCCACGAGAACGATCGGCTCGTCGAACAACGTGACCTGCCGCATCCCCTCCAATTGCGGGGCGTCGGCGAGCAGGGCCAGATCGACGTCGCCCGCGGCGATCAGCTCGATGCAGCGCGCGCGGGCCCCGTGGACGAGGCGGAAGCGCACCGCCGGGTGACGGGCGCGAAACCGGGCGATTGCCGACGGCAGATACCCCTCGCCGAGCACCGTCTGGTACGCGATGGCGATGACCGCATCCCCGGCCGCGGCGCTGCGGCGGGCCGCGACCAGCCCGTCACCGAGGATCGCCAGCGCCTCGCTGGCCGCCCCGGCCAGGGCGTCCCCGGCGGGAGTCAGCTCCAAGCCCCGCCCGGCGCGCTGGGTCAGCGGGACGCCGGTGCGCTGTGCGAGCCGGGCCATCGCCCGGCTCGCGGAGGGCTGCGGGATGCCCAGTTCGTCGGCGGCCCCGGTCACCGAACCCGTGCGGGCGAACTCCACGAGCACGGGCAGGTCGGGCAGGAGGTCGCGCAATTCCGACACATGCATATCACCAGTGTATGAGTTGGAGCGTTTCGCGCATTAGTCATAGCTCTTGGGCGTCCGTACCGTGGTGCGCGTGACGAACACTCCAGCTCAGAGCGCGCAGCCCACCCTCGACGCGCGCGGCTACCGCCGCATGATGACCGCGCTGCTCGCAGCCGGTGTGGCGACGTTCGCCGGGCTGTACGCGGTGCAGGGAGTGCTGCCGGAGATGGCCTCGGCGCTGCAGGTCACCTCCGCCGACGCGGCCCTGAGCGTGTCGGCGGCCACGACCGGCCTGGCGCTGGCCGTGCTGCCGTGGGCGTGGCTGGCCGACCGGCTCGGACGCCTCCGGGCGATGCAGGTCTCCGTGGCGGCCGCGGTCCTGCTCGGCACTGCCGCGGCCCTCGCCCCGACGTTCGAGATCATGCTCGCGACCCGGTTTCTCACCGGCGCGGCGCTGGCCGGGGTTCCGGTGTTGGCCGTGGCCTACGTGCACGAGCATCTGCGCGGAGGTCAGGCCGCTGCCGCGGCCGCCGCCTACATCTCCGGGACCACCGTCGGTGGGGCCGCCGGTCGTCTCATCGCCGGTCCGCTGGCCCCGCTCCTCGGCTGGCGCGGCGCACTGGTCGTTGTCAGCGTCATCGGGGTCGTCTGCGCGCTGCTCTTCATCGCCCTCGCCCCACGCAGCCCCCGGTCGACGGCCCAGGCTCAAGCTCGCCGGCAGCCGCAACTGCCCCGGCTGCGCGCGGCCCTGGGGGTACCTGCCCTCGTCCGGGTCTACCTGGCGATCCCGCTCATCACGGGCAGCTTCGTTGCCGTCTACAACTTCCTCGGCTTCCGCCTGGGCGCCGCGCCGTTCGGACTCCCGGCCGCCCTGGTCTCCCTCATCTTTCTCACCTACGCGGCCGGGACCCTTTCCTCGCGGTCGGCCAGCGCCCTACTCCCCCGCCTCGGGCTGCGCGGCGTGGTCGCGATCGGGCTGGGCGCCATGGTGCTGGGTCTACTGGCGATGGTTCCGGACACCCTGCCGCTGCTCATCGCTGGGCTCATCGCATTCACGGGCGGCTTCTTCGTCGTCCACGCCGCCGCCGTCGCCTCCACCGGGGCGCTGGCCCCGGCGCACGCCCGCAGCCAGGCCAGCGCCCTCTACACAATCGGCTACTACGTCGGCTCGGGCGTGCTCGGCTGGGCCCTCGGGCTGTTCTACGAGCACGGCGGCTGGTCGCTGATGACCGCCGCGATCGTGGCGACCCTCGCCCTCGCCGGCGGCACAATCCTCACCACCCGGACGCAATCGCGCACGCAACCGGCCACGCCCGCTACCGCCCGCCACGGCCTGCTGGCCGGCGCCCGCTAGCCGCGAGAACGGTCGCGGCTCAGTCGATGCGATCGGCGGCGACCACACCCCGCAGCACCGCGTCGACGGCCTTGCGGGCGGTGCTGCGCAGGGCCGGCGAGGGGGCGGCGTCGGCGATCTGGTCGAGGAGGTCGACGAGCTGTTTGCAACGGCGCACGAAGTCGCCGGCGGCCAGGTCTGTGCCGCGCAGCACGACCTCCAGCCGTTGCCCGGACGCCCAGCGATGCACCGGCCAGGCCAGCCCGGCATCGGGGTAGCCGGTCAACTGCACGGAGTACTCGGCCTCCAGATCCTCCAGGTCGCTCCACAGCCGCACCATCGCATCGTGCGCGTCGATGACGTCGTCGCCCGGCATCGCGGGTTGCCCGCCGGCGTCCTCGCGGCGGGGTTCGTGCACGAGGCAGGAGACGGCGGCGGCCAGCCCCGCGGCATCGAGCCGGTCCCACACTCCGTGGCGTAGGCATTGGGCGGTCAGCAGGTCGCGTTCGGAGTACAGCCGCGCGAGCCGCTGCCCATCAGGGGTCACGGCGTCGCCGGTCTCGTCGAGGTAGCCCAGCCGGCTCAGCAGCGAACAGATGCGCTCGAAGGTGCGCGCCACCGAGTTGGTGCGGCCCTGCGCGCGTCGCCGCAGGGTGGCGGTCTCCCGCTCGAGACGGTGATAACGCTCGGCCCAGCGGGCGTGATGCTCCCGGTCGGGGCAGGCGTGGCAGGGGTTCGCGCGCAACTCTCGGCGCAGGTCCTCGATGCGGGCCTGCACGTCGCGCTCGCCCGTCCCGGAGGCCGAGGCGGCTTCGTCGCTCTCCTGCGCGCGGGGTCGCCGATGCGGGGGCAGCGTCTGCGGCACAGTGGCGCGCATCGTCGCGGCGAGGTCGCGGCGCTGGCCGGCGACCCGGGCGTTGAACCCCTTGGGCACACGGATGCGCCCCAGCGGTTGGACCGGCACGTCGAGGTCGGCAGCGACGAGGCGCCGTTGGCGGGCGTCCTCGGTGACGACGACGACATCGCGCACCGGGCCGCCACCGGAGCGGCCGGACTTCGAGCCGGCCTGGACGCCGATGACGACGGCCCGGCCGGTGTGGCGCCCGTCGACGAGCGCCACGACGTCGCCGGGGGCCAGGGTGGCCAGCGATTGCGCCACCGCCCGCCCTCGACTGGCCGATCGCTCCCGCGCCGCGCCCTTCTCCAACTGGGAGATCTGCTCGCGCAACGCTGCGTATTCGGCGAAGTCGCCGCGGTCGCACGTCATCGCCTCGGCGTAGCCGGCCAGCGCCTCGTCGTGCTCGGTGATCTGTCGGGTCAGCCCGACGATCGAGCGGTCGGCCTGGAACTGCGCAAACGAGGTCTGCAGCACGTCAGCGGCCGCCGCGCGTCCCATCCGGGCCACGAGATTGACCGCCATGTTGTAGGTCGGGCGGAAGCTGCTGCGCAACGGGTAGGTGCGCGTGGAGGCCAGTCCGGCGACCGCCACCGGGTCCAGCGCCGGATTCCACAGCACGACCGCGTGTCCCTCGACGTCGATGCCGCGGCGCCCGGCGCGCCCGGTGAGCTGGGTGTACTCGGCCGGGGTGATGTCGGCGTGGGTCTGCCCGTTGAACTTCACGAGCTTCTCCAGCACCACGGTGCGCGCGGGCATGTTGATGCCGAGGGCGAGGGTCTCGGTGGCGAACACGGCACGGATCTGCCCGGCGGTGAACAGCTCCTCGACGATCTCGCGGAAGGTCGGCAGCATCCCCGCGTGGTGGGCGGCGAAACCGCGGGTCAGCCCCTCGACGAAGTCCCAGTAGCCGAGCACCGACAGGTCTTCGGTGGCGATCCCGGCGACCCGGCTCTCCACCAGCCGACCGATCCGCTCCCCAGCGGCCTCGTCGACGAGGCGCAGATCCCAGGCCAGCAGTTGGCCGACCGCTGCCTCGCAGCCCGCGCGGCTGAAGATGAACGTGATGGCCGGCAGCAGCCCGGCGTCGTCGAGCTCGGCGATGACCTCGGCGCGGCTGGGCACGCCGCCCCGCAGCCGCGCGGGGGGTCGTTCTGTCGGCGTCCACACGGGGGTGTCGAGCGCCCGCGACCCGGAGCGGTGCGCCGCCGACGGCCGCGAGTGCCG